>CAVXVP010000005.1:0-32333 GCA_963765245.1 uncultured Chloroflexia bacterium | reverse complement strand
TATCCCGAGATGGGATGCCGCCAGCCGACCTCCTGGCCGCGGGACGCTCCGAGGTCAGCGGATACGGGGTCGAGTTGATCGAAGGCGAGGTCGTCGGCCTCCAGCCAGGGTTTGCCGCCGAGCTTGCCGGAGGCCGAGTGTTGGAGGCGCGACGGGTCCTCGTAGCGACCGGGGTTCGTGACGAGCTGCCTGACCTCCCAGGCGTTCGCGAACGATGGGGCAAGGACCTGCTGCACTGTCCGTATTGCCACGGCTGGGAAGTCCGTGACCAACCCATCGCCGTGCTCGGCAGCAGACCCGATGCCGTCCAACACGCGCTGTTGGTACGTCAGTGGTCGGACGACGTCGTCTTCTTCGCCCACACGCTCGACCTGAGCTTCGACGCGCTTGAGCAGTTGCAGGCTCGCGGCATCCAGGTCGTGGACGGTGAGGTCGCACGGCTCGTGGTCGATGGAGACGCACTGAGCGGTGTCGAACTGGTCGATGGTCGCGTGATCCCTCGAACGGCGGTGTTCGTCCGGCCGGTCAACGTCCCGCATGCCGACGGCCTTCTGGCCGGCTTGGGCTGCGACGTCGACGAGGCCGGCTTTCCGATCGTCGATGCCACTGGCCGAACCAGCACTGCCGGAGTCTGGGCGGCAGGCAATGTCGTGGATCCCCGCTTCCAGGTCATCACCTCGGCCGGGGCGGGGTCCGCGGCCGCGATCGCCATCAACGCCGATCTTGTACGTGATGACGTAGAACATGCCGTCCGTACTCGAAGCCACGTCTTGGATGAGAACGCGGATCCCGAAAGGCCGCGTGTCTGACTCCTGGGCCGGCCGTCACTAGGTCGGGATGCCCAATCGGACACGCGTCAGCCTGATGAGCCTTGGCGTCCCCTCCTTCCACCGATACGGCTGTTTGTGGGCCTCCCATCGAGCCGCTAGGTCGTGGGCCGCGATACCCTGACTCGTGGCCCGCACCCTCCCCGATACGAAGTTCTACGTTCCTCGACCGCGCGAGTCCCTGGTGCGCCGGGATCGGCTTTCGGAGCGGTTGGGTCGAGCGACACAAGCCAAACTCACCCTGATCTCCGCCCCGCCCGGGTTCGGCAAGACCACCCTGCTTGCCGCCTGGCTGGCCTCGGTTTCAGACGACCTGATCCCGGTCTGGGTGTCACTCGATCCCGCCGACAACGAATCCAGCACTTTCTGGGTCAGCGTCGCCACTGCGTTGAGCCGGGCAGTGCCGGCCGCCAACGAGACCATTGCGATCGTGGAAGGTTCGCAATCACCGCCCATCGAGACGGTGGTCACGACCCTCGCCAACGAGCTTGGCTCAGTCGGTTCCGACGTGGTGTTGGTGCTCGATGACTTCCATTTGATCGACGCGAGCGATGTCCTGGACCAGGTGTCGCTCCTGCTCGAGCGCTTGCCGCCGTCCGCGCACGTCGCGATCACGACGCGCGCAGATCCGGCCCTTCCGCTGGCGCGTCTCCGGGCGCAAGGGCAACTCGTCGAAATACGAGCCGCGGATCTGCGCTTCACCCGTGACGAGGCCGCGGCATACCTGAACGAGGCGGGCGATCTGGATCTCGATTCGAACCAGATCGCCGTGCTTGAGGAGCGGACGGAAGGTTGGATCGCGGCGCTCCAGCTTGCCGCCTTGTCGATCCAGGGCCGCGACGACGTCGATGACTTCATCGCGGGTTTCGCTGGAGACGATCGCTTCGTCGTCGACTACCTCGCCGAGGAAGTGCTGCAGCGACAACCCTCGGACGTGCGCCGATTCCTCCTATGGACCAGCATCCTCGATCGGCTCTCCGGGGCCCTGTGCGATGCGGTCACCGGACTGGAGCGGCGGCCAGAGCGCGCTCGAGGACCTCGATCGACGGAATCTCTTCCTGATCCCGCTCGACGCTCGGCGCGAGTGGTACCGATACCACCACCTGTTCGCCGATGTCCTCCGGACACGCATCACGCGCGAGGAGCCCGACCGCGTCCGTGACCTCCACCGGCGCGCCAGTCGGTGGTACGAGCAGAGCGGCGAGCGGCACGACGCCATTCGTCACGCGCTCGCGGGGGAGGACTTCGAACGAGCCGCGGACCTGATCGAGCTGGCGATCCCGGGCCTCCGACGGGCGCGCCAGGAAGCGACGATGCGACCGTGGTTCGAGGTGCTTCCCGATCAGCTATTCGAGGTCCGGCCGGTCCTGAGCGTGGGGTATGTCGGAACGCTCATGGCCCATGGCGAGGTCGCCGACATCGAAGCGCTCCTGCAAGGCGCCGAGCGATGGCTGGAACCGACATCCGGCAAGGGTGAAGACCAGACGATCGCGCCCGGGCCGATGGTCGTGGCGGACGAAGCTGAGTTCCAGCGGTTGCCGAGTGCGGTCGCCCTGTATCGAGCCGCCCAGGCGCAACTCGAGGGCGACCCCGAGCGCGTCGAAGCCTTCGCCCTGAAAGCCTTCACCCTGGCCGGCGATGGCGATCCGCTCGGGCGCGCCGGGGGGGCGGGGTTTCTCGCCTTCGCGCACTGGGGGAACGGCGACCTCGAGGCGGCCCATGGCTTCTGGTCCGAGGCGATGGCCTCCTTGCAGCGTGCGGGCCACGCCGTCGATGCGATCGGTTGCAACCGACCGCTGGCGGAGATCCGCTTCGCCCAGGGTCGTCTGCACGAGGCGATGCGGACTTACGAGCACGGCTTGCGGATGGCGACCGACGGGTCGACGGTCCTGCGCGGGGCGGCCGACATGCACGTGGGCATGACCGAGTTGGCGCTCGAATGGGATGACCTCGAAGCTGCGGCCGATCATCTGCGACAGAGTGACGACCTCGGAGAGAACGCCGGCTTGGCCCAGAACGCTTACCGGGCGCGGGTGGCCAACGCACAGCTTCACCTGGCTGTCGGGGACGGCGACGGCGCCCTTCCCTTGCTGGCTGATGCTCAGCGAGTGTTCGTGAGCGAGTACTACCCGCTCGTCCGCCCGATCCCGGCGCAGATCGCGCGGATCCACGCGGGGCGCGGCCATCTGCGCGATGCCGAAGCCTGGGTGCGCGAGCGCGGGTTGTCGGTGGATGACGTCCTCACCTACGTTGGCGAGTACGAGCACATCACCCTCGCCAGGGTGCTCCTGGCAAGGGCAACCAGGCTCCATGACCCACGCTCGATCCAGCAGGCGGTCGCGCTCCTCGATCGGCTGCTCGTGGCAGCCGAAACGGGCGGGCGGTGGCGGAGTGTCATCGAGATCCTCATCCTGCAGGCCCTCGCCCACGACGAGCGCCGGGGCCCTGCTTCCGGGCTCGATTCGCTCGTTCGGGCGCTGACGTTGGCCGAGCCGGAGGGCTACGTCCGGTCGTTCGTCGGCGAGGGCGCCTCGATGGCAGGGATGCTCACGCTGGCCGCCAAGCGAGGCGTCACGCCGGAGTACGTTCGACGCCTGCTCGGCGCATTCGGACGGAGCGGTCGTTCGTCAGTCGATGCGCAGAGTCTCGCGGAGCCGCTCAGCGAGCGGGAGCTTGATGTCCTGCGGCTGCTCGCCTCGGACCTTGATGGCCCCGGTATTGCCGACGAGCTGGTCGTGGGGCTGAGCACGGTGCGTACCCATACGAAGAGCATCTACGCGAAGCTCGGCGTGAACAACCGCCGGGCCGCCGTTCGGCGCGGTGATGAACTCGGCCTCCTCTCGCGAGCTGGCGACCACTGAGATCCCCATCGCTCTCCCCACGATTGGGGAGGCGACGTCCTCACCTTCCCGTCCACCTTGGACTCCCGGCCGTCGGACTCACCGACATCGCCGGCAAGTGGACCGAGGAAGGAGCCAGATGGACCAGCGCCGCGGATCGACCGACCGCCGCCATGAGGCGACGCAGTACGAGATCCGCCTGAAGGGACACCTCGACAGCAGCTGGGCCGATTGGCTCGGCGGGATGTCCCTGACTCACGAGAGTGACGGCACGACCGTCGTCGTCGGACTGGTGGCCGATCAGGCGGCCCTCCATGGCCTGCTCCAGAAGCTGCGCGACATCGGCGTGACGCTGATCTCGGTCAACGAGTCCGAGCCGGAACCGCCGCTCGGACTCTCAGACCACGGCTCCGAACCCGTCCCGACGACCGATTCCGACATCACACATGAACGGAGGACACCATGAAGGTCACTGCCCCTGGACTGATCCGCTCGACTGGCGTCGCCGCCATCGCGGCCGGACTGCTGTTCGTGGTCATCCAGCCCATCCATCCCCCGGACACGCTCGCGTCGGTCACGACCGGTGCGTGGTCTGCCATCCACCAGGCGACGCTCCTCATGACCGTCCTCTTCCTGGCTGGCATCACCGGGATCTACGCGAGGCAGGTCGAAGAGTCCGGCTGGCTCGGCCTCGCGGGCTATGTCGCTCTGAGTCTCGGCCTATTGATCACCGCAGGGTTCGTCTTCGTCGAAGCGTTCATCGAGCCGCTGCTGACCGGCAGCTCGCCGGCATTCGTGGAAAGCGTGCTCGCGATGGTCGAGGGGACGCCCACCCAGGTCGACCTAGGACCACTGCCCACCTTGTGGTCGGCGTCCGGCGCCCTGTTCCTCGGCGGCTGCATCGTGTTCGGGATCGCGACGATCCGTGCCCGCGTGCTGTCGCGCGCGGCTGCCGCTGTCTTCGCATTCGGGTTCCTCGCTTCGGCGCCCATCTCGATCGGACTCGATGCGCCGCGGCTCACGGCCGTGCCGATCGGCCTCGGCCTCGCATGGCTCGGCTACGCGCTCTGGTCGAAGGCGCGAACACCAGCCGCCTCACCTCAGGGCATGGCCATCACGCGGCCTCAGCCAACAACCGCTGCCTAGGCGACCTCTCGCAGACCCTTACCCGACAAGGAGACCGAGATGAACGACACCCAACGCACGCGTGGAACGAACGGAATTCGGACGGACGGATGGAGTAAGCTCGCGCTCGCCGGGCGGTATCGCGTACCTGATGACCTTCATCTTCTCGATCCCGGCCGTCTTCCTGTACGGCCCGGTGCTCACCGATCCGGCCTACATCCTGAGCGCCGGTGCCGACTCCCAGGTGCTGCTGGGCGCGCTGTTCGACCTCATCACCGCCCTGGCCTGCATCGGGACGGCCGTCGCGCTGTATCCGGTGATCAAGCGGCAGAGCAGTGCCGCATCGATCGGCTTCGTCGCCACGCGGATCTTCGAGGGAGCCGTCATCGTCATCGGCGTCGTCTGCCTGATGGCCGTCGTCGACTTGCGTCAAGCCGGGGCCGCTGCCGGCACCGACGCGTCCGCCTTGGTCGCTGTCGGCCAGGGGCTCGTCGCGGTCCGCGACGTGACCTTCCTGCTCGGACCAGGCGTCATGCCCGGTCTGAACGCGCTGCTGCTTGGCTACGTTCTGTATCGCTCGCGCCTCGTGCCGCGCGCCATCCCCGCGATGGGGCTTATCGGCGCCGTGCCGTTCCTGGTCCTCGCGGGCGCATCGATCCTCGGCCTCAACGAGCAGGCGTCCCTCGTGTCCGGTATCGCGGTCATCCCGATCTTCTTCTGGGAGCTGTCGCTCGGCCTCTGGCTCACCTTCAAAGGGTTCCGACCCGAGGCGGTTGCCGCCCTCGCTTCTGACACGAGCGACGCGAAGGCATCGGTCGCCGCCAACTCATCAGCCATCGCAACAACAACGGCAGGTGCCGCATGAACGCCGAGCGCTCGCAGGCGGCAACGCTCCCTCCGCGCGTGGTCGTACGGGTGGCCTGGATCCTGCATCGCGCCCTCTACCGTTTCAGTGGCGGACGGCTGGGCCTTCGGCCCCCTGAGGCGGGCGAGAAATTCGGGATGCTTCGCCTCGGCTCGATGGGCTGGACGCCCGTAGCCAGGGCACCAACTGCCGTGCTCGCCACGCCAGGCGCGCAGGACGCGGGCGCTGAGACGTTGCCAGGCCCGGGTGCCGTACAGGGCGTTGTGGCGGCTGCGGTTGGATGCTCGGGCGTGGACCGTGCAGCGACTACCAGGGCGGCTGGTCACAACTCCGCAGACCGTGCACAACTTCACTGCTCGCGCCGTCCGTCGGCTGTGCCACGCCTGACGCTGGTGACGCTCGAATACACGCCCGTCGACATTGTGATGAGCGTGGAGCGGGAGGGCGCTGCGGTCTATTCGCCTCGGGTGCTAAGCCCCTGGCACCAACGGTTACGTCGGTAGACACCCCACCGCAGCTCCACGGGGACTCGGGCAGGGCGCATTTCTTACCGTCGCCGCGCTGCGAAGAGCCGATCGCCTACCGGTCGACGCCCGTGACCCGTATCGTGGGGGTCAGATGGTCATGCCAAGCCCGCTGCTCGAGGCCAAGCTCTTCATCCCCAGGGTGCGACGCGGTCTGGTGACACGTCCGAGACTGAGCGAGCGCCTGAGCCGCAGGGGCGAGTCGAAGCTGACCCTGGTCTCCGCGCCCGCCGGCTTCGGCAAGACGACGCTGGTGGCCGAGTGGCTGGCCCGACTCCCTTGCACGAACGGCGCGCGGCGTGGCTCTCGCTCGACCCTAGCGACAATCGGGCCGCATCCTTCTGGCCCTACGTGATCGCTGCGCTGCAGACGGTGGTGCCCGAGGTAGGCGCGACTGCGATCTCCCTGCTGCGGGTCGCCCCAAACGCCGATCAGATCGGTCCTTGCCACGTTGCTCAACGACCTCAGCGCGCTGCCGCGCGACATCGTGCTGGTGCTCGACGACTACCACGTCGTCGATGCGAACGACATCCAGGACGGGATGGCATACCTCTTGAGCACCTGCCGCCACAGCTGCACCTCGTGATCACCACCCGCGCCGACCCGGCATTGCCGCTCGGTCGCTGGCGCGGGCGTGGCGAGCTCATCGAGATCCGCGCGGCGGATCTGCGCTTTACGCCCGAGGAGGCCGCCGCGTACCTGAACGGGGTGATGGAGCTGGAGTTGACGGGGCGGGATGTCGTGGCGCTGGAGGGGCGGACGGAGGGCTGGATCGCTGCCCTGCAACTGGCCGCGCTCTCGATCCAGGGCCGCGACGATGTCGCCGACTTCATCGCCGGGTTTGCCGGCGACGATCGGTACATCGTTGACTACCTGGCCGACGAGGTCTTGCACCGTCAACCCGAACATGTCCGCCAGTTCCTACTGCAGACCTCGATCCTGGGTCGGCTGACTGGCCCTCTCTGCGATGCCGTTACTGGTCACGAGGGCGGCACGGCGATGCTGGAGGCGCTCGATCGCGGGAACCTCTTCCTCGTCCCGCTTGATGACCGCCGGCGCTGGTATCGCTACCACCAGCTCTTTGCCGACGTGCTGCGCACGCGCCTCTTCGATGAGCAGCCAGCGTGGGTGCCCGACCTGCACCGTCGTGCCAGCGACTGGTACGAGCACAACGGTGACCGCTCCGAGGCAATCCGGCACGCGCTGGCGGGCGAAGACTTCGACCGAGCCGCCAGCCTGATTGAGTTGGCGGTGCCGGCGCTGCGGCAGGGTCATCAGGAGGTGACGGCGCTCCGGTGGCTTAGGGCGCTACCGGATGAGGTCATCGGGCGAAGACCGGTCCTGAGCGTCGCCTACGCCTGGGCGCTGTTGTCCATCGGCGAGCTCGAGGACGTCGAGCGCCGTCTGGGAGACGGCGAGCGCTGGCTCACGGCGCCCCACGGTGTGCCAGATGAAGCCGGAGCCGGGCGGCCGGAGATGGTTGTCGTAGACCGGCGCGAGTTCAGCCTCCTGGCTGCGCTGATCGCGGTCTACCGAGCCGTGCTTGCCCAGATCCGAGGCGACGTCGCGACGACCGTCCGGCACGCTCGCGAGGCACTGAATCTGGCTCCCGAGGACGACGATCTCCTCCGCGGGGCAGCAGAGGCGCTCTTGGGATTGGCCACATGGGCGAGCGGGGACCTCGAGACCGCGCATCGAATCTACGGCGCTGGGATGGCGCGGGTGCAGCGGTCTGGCAGCCTCTCTGATGCGCTCGGTGCTGCGATCGCCCTGGCGGACATCCGGATCACCCAGGGACGGCTGCGTGACGCGATCCGGACGTACGAGCAGGCATTGCAACTGTCGGCAAAGCATGGCGAGCCAGTCCTGCGGGCCACGGCGGACATGTACGTGGGACTGAGCGACCTCGCCCGTGAGCAGGGCGACCTCCAGGCCGCCACACGGCATCTCCAGGCGAGCAAGGACCTGGGCGAGCACATGGGCTACCCGCAGAACCGCTATCGGCTGCATGTCGTGACGGCCCGCATCCGGCAGGCTGAAGGGGACCTCGATGGCGCGCTCGATGCACTCCACGAGGCACAGCGCCTGTACATGCCGGACTTCATCCCGGACGTCCGTCCCTTGCCGGCGCAAGAGGCGCGAATCCTGGTCAGGCAGGGGCGCTTGGCCGAAGCGAATGCGTGGGCTCGGGCGCGAGGCCTGTCGCCTCAGGACGACCTGACGTATCTGCGCGAGTTCGAGCACGTCACGCTTGCGAGGGTGCTCCTGGCCCAATCCACGCTGGACCGTTCGGACGGGTCTGCCCGTGACGCTTTGGCGCTACTGGGTCGCCTGCTGCGAGCAGCGGAGGATGGTCAGCGGACGGGCAATGTCATCGAAATCCTTGTCCTGCTGGCGCTTGCCCACCAGGTGCGAGGCGACATGCCTGCCGCTCTTGCCGCCCTCGGACGTGCCCTGGCGCTCGGCGAACCGGAAGGCTATGTTCGCGTCTTCCTCGATGAGGGCCCACCCATGGCGGCCCTGCTGCAGGACGCCGCGAACCGGGGAATCGCCCCGGACTACGTTCGCCGCCTTCTGACGGCCGCTGTCCGCCCCGAGGACAACGCCGGGAACAAGGAGGCGCTCATCGAGCCGCTGAGCGACCGTGAGCTTGACGTGCTGCGGCTGCTTGGGACCGATCTGGCCGGGCCGGAAATCGCCCGCGAACTCGTGGTGTCGCTGAGCACGGTGCGGAGTCACACCAAGAGCATCTACGCCAAGCTCGGCGTGAACAACCGCCGGTCCGCCGTGACCCGGGCCGAGGAACTCGACCTCCTGTCGCGAGCCCGCAACCGACCGTAGCAGAGGCGCGAAGCCCCGGTCGGGCCGCCGCAAGTCGCCTCGCGGCTCGATCGAAGATTCATCACGTCAAGTCCCCACATGTGGGGATGCTCGCTCCCCACGTCCGCTCCGATGCTCGGGACCACGCCGGCAGACAGATCGCAGGACCGGCGGAAGGGAGCAGATGAGCGGAACGACACGCATCGACCGTGACCGTCACGAGGACGGCCGCTACGAGATTCGCCTCAAGGGACACCTGGATGGCCGATGGGCTGCCTGGTTTGACGGCCTGAGCCTCAGCCACGAGAGCGAGGGCGTCACCGTCATCCGTGGCGGCGTACCCGATCAGGCGGCGCTCCATGGCCTGCTCCAGAAGGTGCGCGACACCGGACTACCACTGCTCTCGGTGACGCACGTCGACGCCGACCCGACCGGGACGCCAGGCACCGAGCCTCGATAGCCCGATACGAACGCACGAAAGGGAAACCGACATGACAACCGCCGTTCGAACCGCCGCAACGAAACGACCCCCGATGGATTCGATGCGGAAGACCGCGCTCGTCGCGGGCATCCTCTACCTGATCACCTTCATTTCGGTCGCGACACTGACCCTCTACAGCCCGGTGCTGAAGGACCCGGCCTACATCCTGAGCTCCGGAAGTGACGCCGGCCTGCGCTGGGGCGCCCTCATCGACGTGATCGTCGCGCTCGCCGGCATCGGCGCCGCCATCACGCTGTACCCGGTCGTCAGGCGCCAGAACGAGGCCGTCGCCCTTGGGTTCGTTACCTCCCGCGTCATCGAGGGCGCGATGCTCCTCACGGGTGTCGTGAGCCTTCTCTCGCTCGCGTCGCTGCACCAGGTGGGCGCCGCGGCCGGCGCCGACTCGACCGCGCTTCTCACGAGTGGCGCGTCGTTCGTCGGGACGTACAACGCGGCGTTCCTGATCGGCGGGACCCTCATGCCCGCGGTGAATGCCCTCCTGCTCGGGTACCTGATGTACCGATCCAGCCTCGTGCCGCGACTCATTCCCGCCATCGGACTCGTCGGCGGCGTCTTGATGACGTCTTCCGTGATCGGACAGATCTTCGGCATCAACGAGAAGATCTCGGTGTGGTCTCTTGTCGCGCTCCTCCCGATCTTTCTCTGGGAGCTGTCGCTCGGCCTGTGGATGACCTTCAAGGGGTTCCGCAAGGAAGCGCCGCTGATGGTCGAGGCCGCGGCCGAGGCGCAGAGCCCGCACGGATCGGCACCGGCAGTCCTGTCACCGATCGCCGTCGCGACGACGGCGGGTGCAGCGTGACCGCCACCGAGGCGCGGCCGACTCGTGTCCCGCCGCGAGTGGTCATCCGTGTTGCCTGGCTGCTGCACCGCGCACTCCTTCGGTTCAGCGGGGGACGGGTCGGGCTGCGGGCTCCGGGCGACAAGTTCGGGCTGCTGCGCCTGACGACGGTTGGGCGCCGCTCGGGTCAGCCACGAGTCGCGATCGTTGGGTACTACGAGGACGGCCCGAACCTGGTCACGTTGGCGATGAACGGCTGGGCCGAGGCCGACCCCGCGTGGTGGCTGAACCTGCAGGCGCACCCGGACACCGTCGTCGAGTTGCAGGACGGCGTGCGTGACGTCCGTGGTCGCGCTGCGGAAGGCGACGAGCGTGATCGGCTCTGGGCTCGGTGGGTCGAGTTCAGCGACCAGTACGACAGCTGGGCGGCGCTCCGTTCCGGGAAGACCGCGATCGTCGTGCTCGAGCCTCGCATCGGTGCCGAAGTCACCGCGTAGGCGTCGCTCATGGTGGTATCCGCCACTTGATGGGAAGGGCCCCGGAGCTCGCCTCCGGGGCCCTTCACCGAAACTCGAGCAAGGAGGAGACAACATGTCCTCACCCAAGCAGCTGGCGAGAATTGCCGGTGTCTTCTATCTACTTGTCGGCATCTTCGGCGGCTTTGCCGAAGGGTTCGTGGATCCCAAGCTGCACGTCGCCGGCAACGCCGCGGCCACAGCTGGGAACGTTGTCGCGAACGCCGAACTCGTCCGCATGGGCGTCGTCGCCCACCTGGTGGACGGGGTCTTCTTCGCCCTGACGGCGATGACCCTGTACCTGTTGCTGAACCACGTTCAAAAGAACGCCGCCAGGTCGATGGTGATCTTCGTTGTGATCGCGGTCGGCATGATCTGCCTCAACGCCGTCTTCCTGTTCGAGGGCATGCAGGTCGCGACCGACCCGTCGTACGTGGCCGCCTTCGGGGTGGCCGGGTCGAGCGCTCTCGTGATGGTCCTGCTCGACATCCAGCACTACGGCACGCTGGCCGCTCAAGTCTTCTTCGGCCTCTGGCTGGCGCCGCTCGGCTATCTCGCCTACCGATCCGGCCTGTTCCCGAAGGCCCTCGGCGTCGTGTTCGTGCTGGCCACCATCTCGTACCTCGCGGACTCGCTCACGGCGTTCCTCCTCCCGGACTTCGGCCAGCAAGTCAAGCCGATCCTGATCATCGCGCCGCTCGTTGGCGAGATCTGGATGGTCATGTACCTCCTCGCGAAAGGTGTGAAGTCCGGGTCGCAGGTCGATCGCGCGCCCGTCGCCGTCCCATCTGCCCGTCATGCCCTGACGGGAGATCGTGTTGTCATCGGAACGGGAGGTCGCGCGACAGAATGGCTGTCGTATCGCTCGGATCACATTCGCTATCGCGACGACTCCGCGCCGACGAGACCGGCGCTTACCCGCCACAGGCGGCTTGCAGCCTCCTCGTCGTATGACCTCTCGTTCGATGTCTTGGGCCTTCTGTTCGCGAAGTACCTGCCTGTGATCCCTTCGACGGCCGGAGAGGACGCAAGGTAGATGGATGTTGCCGCGCCTTGCTCGGGTGTCTTCATGAACGGTCTCACGAAGGGGACGATGACCTTGAAGATCCGCGACGGATCCTCCGCGCCGAAGGCCGTGTTGACCACACCTGGATGCAGCACGGTCGCCGTCACGCCTGTGCCGTCGAGGCGGCGAGCCAGCTCGTACGTGAACATCACGCTGGCCAACTTCGACTGGTTGTAGGCCGTCTGTCCCGAGTAGACGCGCTCGCCCTGCAGATCCTCGAAGTCGATCGTCCCCATCGACTGGGCGCCGGACGAGACCGTGACCACTCGTGAGGGGGCGCTGGCCTTGAGCCGATCCAGAAGCAGATCGGTGAGGAGAAACGCGGCCAGGTGGTTCACGGCGAAGGTCTGTTCCAGGCCATCCGCCGTGACGTGGCGGGTAGCCCAGAACCCGCCGACGTTGTTGATCAGGACGTCCAGCCGCGTGTACGAGTCGCGGACCTCGGCGGCAAGTCGCCGCACCTCCGCCTGGGACGACAAGTCAGCGCCAAACGCGTCGACGCGTGGATTGCCGGTCGCTCCCCGGATCTCGACCGCGACGGCCTCCGCGCGCCCGAGGTCACGACCGGTGATGGCCACGTGCGCTCCCATCGAGGCGAGACCTGTCGCGGTGGCCTTGCCGATGCCGCTGGTGCCGCCGGTGACCAACACGATCTTGCCGGCCATCGGCTTCGGGACCTCGACCATGCCGGTCATGCCGGTGTCGCTCGGGGGGCCTGCGCCTTCCTGTAGTCGCGCATCGGTCGTGCCATCGGGTCCGGCGGCGAGGAACGCGATCATCGCGAAGAACCCGAAGTTGAAGATCCCGAGCAATAGGAGAGCGACGAACCAGGCCTTGCTGTCCAGCTGCCAGGTATTGAGCAGCGCTCCGATCCACGCCACGCAGGCCCGCGATCAGACCGGCCATGATCGCGACAGCACCGACGACGGCGAGACCGAGGAGGGAGATCGCGAGCGCGCTTCCCCTGACAGCTACGACATCGGGACCGTTCATGACGAAGATGTCGTTGGCCATCGCGATCCCGATGGCGATGACGGCGACGATGGCTCCCGTGATGATGGCAAGTCCGCCGCCGATGAACAGTCTGGTGATCGTTGCTTTGATCATGATTTGCCTCTTTCAATGTGATCGTGGTGCGAACAGGTCTGATCTGGATGCCGACGCGTCGGAGGTTGGCCCCGACGCGCCGGCGAATGGGCTAGAAGGCAACGAGTCCGGCGCTCATCGAGCCGGTGCCAACGTTGCCGAAGGCTGGGGCCGATCGGCGATGCCTCGGCCAGGCAGGGTGACGATCGAGTTGAAACCCTTGGCGATCAGCCAGACGCCGAAGGCGACTTCAAAGAGTCCGGGTGGGATCGACAGCACAAGCCCGACATGGATCCCGAAGATCTCGGCAACCGCTCCAGTGAGGTGGATCGAGTAGCCGACCACGCCCCACAGCGCGAGCGTCCGGGGCACCATCCGTGTCCGGAACACGAACCAGGTCATGAACAAGGCCCCGAACGCCAGGGTGCCTTGGCCAAGCTCGTAGGCGAGGGTATTCGCCTGCGTCAGGAGCGACCCGACAGCGGTGCCCTCGATCGCGGCCGTGCCGGCCACGAACTCGGAAAGCGGGACCAGCATGAGCAGGAACAGCACGCCGAGGTCCAGGAGGACCACTTGGACCGTGATCGCCGCGAGGTAGACGAGCGCGGCGCGCTTGCCACGGCGCTCAGCGATCGGGAAGAACAGCACACCCTTCCCGATGTCGACGACCGTGTTCAGGAGCATGACGAAGGCGCCAATGACCAGGATGGTCGAGTTCGCGGCGAGCGTCGACATGAAATCAGGCGCCGTCGTGACGGAGCTGACAAGCCCGAAACCGATGCCGTACACGAGGAACCCGGCGAGGAAGAGTGCCCCGAAGATCCTCGAATACCGCTTGCCCGGACCCTGCGGATCCTCGAACGTCGGGTCGGCTTCACCAGCCGCGTCGCGGAGCTGAGTGTTGGATGTCATTTCGTCTCCTTGTCGATGGACGGGGGTCTCGGCCGGACGGCCGTAGGGGATCTGAATCGGGCGGCGGGCCGACGCGTCACACGGTGATCGCGGTCTTTCCCTGGGCATGGCCCTGGCCCACGTGGTCCATCGCCTGCGCCGCGTCGCTCAGTGGGTACGTGCGATCCAGGACAGGCGTGAGCTTGCCGGCCTCGATCAGGTCCTTGAGGACGACCAGGTCCGCATGGTTCATGGACACCAGGAACCGCCCCAATCGCTGGCCGCCGAAGCGGAACAGCACGGTCGCTCGCACCAGGCGCCCCGCGCTGGAGAACCAACGATTTCCGAAGTTGCCCCCGTTCGGGATGAGCATCCCGTTCGGTGTGAGCGCGCGCCGCAGCTCGGTCAGCGAGCGGTTCGAGACGTTGTCGAGGATGAAGTCGTACCGCTCGCCGCTGCGGGTGAAGTCCTGCGTCGTGTAGTCGATGACGTGATCCGCGCCGATGGATCGGAGCAGGTCGACGTTCCGGGCGCTGGCCACGGCGGTGACCTCCGCACCCAGAGCCTTCGCGATCTGGACCGCGAAGGTGCCGATGCCACCCGAGGCGCCGTTGATCAGCACCTGCTGTCCGGGCCCGACCTTGCCGTGATCGCGAATCGCTTGCAGCGCGACGGTCCCGGCCATCGGCACCGTGGCCGCCTGGTCGAATGTCAGGTTGGACGGCTTGATCGCCAGCGTGTCTTCAGCGGCAGCCGCGAACTCGGCATACGAACCGATCGACGAGCCGAAGACCTCGTCCCCCGGGTGGAACCGCGTCACGCCGCTGCCGACGGACTCGACCTGCCCCGCGACGTCCGTTCCCCGGACCGGGTTGGTTGGCTTGAGGAGGCCGTACAGAGGCGCGGGCCGCGCGATGTAAGGAAAGCCGTTCATCAGCGCCCAGTCGGCCGGGTTGACCCCGGCCGCACGAACGCGAACCAGCACGTCGTGGTCCCCGATCGCGGGCGTCTCGATCTCCTTGAGGTGGAGTACCTCGGCTGAGCCGTACTTGTCCTGGACGATCGCCTGCATGTGATCTCCTCTCGGTGGCGGGCGGCGCAGTCGACTGGAATGCGCCTTACCGCAACCTACCGAGGAGGTCCGCCAGCTCCATCCGGGCGAACACGTATCCGGTACTTAGAGACCCCGCGGGCCTTGACTCTAAGTACCCGCTCGGTGTTCCCCGCGATGTCGAAAGCGCGAGGAGCCAACGACCATCAGGCCATGCCTATCTACTTGATCGAGGTCCACATGGCGGACGCAAGCGAACTCGAGCTGGAGCGCGCTGTGCGGATGCTGGACGCAGCCATCACCCGGATGCCGGAGTCGACGATCGCCACGCACACGATCCTTGCCGGCCACAGTCGTGACGACAGTCGGCTTGTCTGCCTCATCGAGGCGGCCAGCCTCGAGTCGGCGAGACGTCTCGTGAGCCTGGCCCTCCTGCCGCCTGGCCGTCTCCGCGAGATCAGCCGCCTCGCGGGCACACCGCTACTTGGCAGTCACCCACGAAGCGATGCTGACCCTGGAGTTGACTCCGAGCTTGTTGAGGATGTTGTACACGTGGGTCTCGACGGTGCGCTCGGACAGGAATAGTCGAGACGCGATCTCCTTGTTGCTCAAGCCCTCGGCGATCAGCTCAGCGACCTCTTGTTCGCGTTTGCCGAGCGGCTGACCGGTTCGGTCGCGCGTCGGGGCCGGATCTGGACCCACCTTCGTGCCGTTGCCAGCCCCACGGCCCCATCTCGGTCGAGGTGGGCGCCTGCGTCAAACGCCTTCTTGAAGCGGGCTTCGCCGAGCGCAACCTGCGCCTGTTCTTGAGCCTTCTCGACCAGTGGACGCGTGAACGGGCTGAGTTCTGCGCCGATCCGACCGCGCAGCATCTCGCATGCCCCCAGTAGCTCTGCGGCACGCTGCGCCCTGCCCGCCATCGCGGCACTGCTTGCGAGCATCTCCATCCGCAGCACCAGTCCAGGACGGTCGTCGATGACGATGCTGGCCTGCAGGGCGTCGACGAGGGCCGCCTCAGCCACTGCAAACTCGCCGAGCATCAGGGCGGCCATGCCCGCACTGGTGAGGTGCACTGGCAAGATGAAGACCTCGTTGATCCGTCGGCAGCGCGACGCGGCGGCCAGGCCGACGTCGCGCATCCGAACGAAGTCGCCGTCGAGGAAGGCGATGAAGGCGTCGGACTGTGCCGCCGTGATGAACGACATGTCGTCGCCCAGGCGTGCCGCGAGCGCTGTGGCATCAGCCGAGGTCGCGCGAGCTGCCGACAGGTCGCCCCCAAGGACCTGCAGCGCGGCCTGGTTCGCGAGGATCCGGACCAGCAACGCGTCGGCGTTCAGGCGGCGTGCGATCGCGCCGGCCTCCGCGGCCGCGTCCAGGCCAGCGGCATGGTCTCCCTTCACCACCGCAAGGTCGATCTTGACGAACAGCGCTTCGCTTCGGATGGCGTCGTCTTCACCACGACGGCCGAGGAGGGCATCGATCCAGTGGGCTCCCTCGGTCACAGCGCGGTTTCTCCAGTACTGCCCGAGACCGGCCGCCATCGTCAGCCCCAGGTCCGCGCCATCGGGGTCGGCAAGGCAGTTCCGCAACGCGGCGCGGATGTTGTCCGCTTCGAGATCCAGCTCAACGAGCCAGGCGAGCCTGGACGCGACGTCCGGATGTGCGACATCGACCTCAGTGAACCGGCAGAGGCCTGCGAAGTAGGCGAGGTGCGCGTTCCTGGCCGCCGCCTCCTCCTCGTCCGCCTCAAGGAGCCGCAGGAGCGCGAACTCGCGCATGGTCTCGTGCAGTCGATACCGCGCCCGTCCGCTCGTTCCCTCACGGATGACGAATGATCGCTCCACGAGGTTGGTCAGGACGTCGATCACGTCGGCCTTCGAAACGGCGCTCGCCTGGCCTACGGTCTCGGCCGCCTCCAGGCTGAACGAACCGGCGAAGACCGACAGGCAGCGCAGCAGCGCTCGCTCGTCTGGACCCAGGAGATCGTGGCTCCAGGCGATGGTGGCTTCGAGGGTTTGGTGGCGCAATGGTGCGGTTCGGCTTCCCCCGACCAGCAGGTGGAACCGATCGTTCAGGCGCTCGACGAGCTGATCGAGGCCAAGGGTTCGGAGGCGGACAGACGCGAGTTCGATGGCCAGGGGGATCCCGTCCAGGCGGCGTGCCAGCTCGACGACGGCGGCCTGGTTGCCCGCGGTCACCTCGAAGGCTGCGCCAGCCTCTCGTGCGCGCTCGACGAGCAAGGCGATCGCCTCCGACTGCGCGATCCGCTCCGGCGCCAACTGCCCCTCGTCTTCCGGTACCGATAACGGGCCGACCTGGATGACCGTCTCGCCCGCGACACCGAGGGGCTGCCTGCTGGTGGCAAGGATCCGCAGCCCCGGCGCCTCGCGGAGGACCGCGTCGGAGAGCACCGCGCAGGCGTCGATCAGATGCTCGCAATTGTCGAGGACGAGCAGAAGCCGCTTGGAGGCGACGTAGTCGATCAGCCTGGACACGGGCCAACGGCTCGACTCATCTCGGAGTCCGAGCGAGGTCATGACCGCCTTGGTGACAAGCTCGGCGTCCCGCAGTCCCTCAAGCTCGACCAGCCACGCGCCGTCGGCGATCCCGCGGCTCAGATCGGTCGCTGACCGTAGCGCCAGGCGCGTCTTACCAACCCCTCCCGGACCGACAAGGGTCACCAGGCGCGCACCCGTCAAGGCAGACTTCACGTCCTGGAGTTGCGCGGCGCCGGCCGATGAAGCTTGTCAGCTCCGCCGGCAGGTTCCCGCGTGTTGCGGTGGCTTTGCCGGTCATGGGTAGCTCCCCGGCGGTGACGGCGGCCGCAGCCTTGCATGAGCCTCGCCGCGCATGGGGCAGCGAGCGCTTGATCAAACGTTCGGCTGACGATGCCTCAACCACAGTGTAGGCGTAACCATCGAGCCGGTTGGAACCGAGATCCTGGTGTGGCCCACGCGAGAACTCCCGACCAAACTCCCGACCAAACGAAGACCCGCTGGTCACCCAGCGGGTCGTGTTCGTGCTCAAAGTGTGGAGGCGACGACCGGATTCGAACCGGTGAATAGAGGTTTTGCAGACCTCCGTGTTGAGCCACTTCACCACGTCGCCATGATGCGACTCGCCCGCGGGCGCCGGACGCAGTTGCTGGCTGCCCCTCGAGGATTCGAACCTCGGTTCACGGATCCAAAGTCCGCTGTCCTACCACTAGACGAAGGGGCAGCGGGTCCGAGAGACGGAGGAATTGGAGCGGAAGACGGGACTCGAACCCGCGACCCTCACCTTGGCAAGGTGATGCTCTACCAACTGAGCCACTTCCGCTCGGAGATCCGCCCACCCGTAGGTGGTGCCGAGAGCCAGATTCGAACTGGCGACACCGCGATTTTCAGTCGCGTGCTCTACCAACTGAGCTATCTCGGCCCGATGGTCAACCAGCCGTCGGCTGCCCGTCGGCGGGTCGAAGGATACCACGGGCCTCGCCGAGAGCCGGCAACGACGGGCCGCGGCCGCTCCCCTAGTCCAGGCCGGCCAGCGCGGCCGAGTCGGACGGCGTCGAGCGGCGCCTCGCCGGTCAGCTGCGCGCAGCCGATTGATCCGGTCGAGGATCGGCGGATGGGTCGACATCAGCCCCGACGAGCGCGCCTCGAACTTCTTGATCGGGTTCGTGAAGTACATGTGCTGCGTGCCGCGGTTGGCGACCTCGAGGACCTCCTGGTCGCCGCCGATCTTGGCCAGCGCCCGCTCGAGGCCGTACGGGTTGCGGGTCAGCTCGACCGACGACGCATCGGCGAGGTACTCGCGCTGGCGGCTGACCGCGAGCTGGATGAACCGGCTGATGATCGGGGCGAGGATCGCCAGGACGATCGCGACGACCAAGATCACCGCCTGGATCCCGTTGCCGCCGCTGTCGCGGTTCGACCGACCGGCCGACCGCCGCCCCAGAACGTGAAGCGCAGGAAGAAGTCGGCGAGGATCGCGATCGCGCCGACCATCACGCCGACGACGCAGCGAGAACCGGATGTCGAAGTTGCGGACGTGCGACAGCTCGTGGCCGATGACGCCCTGGAGCTCCTCGCGGTCGAGCTTCTCGAGCAGGCCGGTCGTGATCGCGATCGACGCGTGCGCCGGATCGCGGCCGGTGGCGAAGGCGTTCGGCGCCGTGTCGTCGATGATGTAGACCGCGGGCATCGGCACGTTCGCCGCGATCGGCCATCTCGCGGACGACGTTCATGAGCTGCGGCGCCGAGGCCTCGTCGACCGGCTGCGCGCCGCTGACGGCGAGGACGAGCTTGTCGCCGCCGAAGTAGCTGCCGACCGCCGGTCGAGCGACGCCGATGCCGCAGGGCGAGCGCCATCGACGCCGACGCGCACCGGCCGGCGTGCCCGACGATGGCGTAGCCGATCGCGAAGCCGAGCACGGCGAACAGAGCGCGACGACGAACGCCGCGAGCAGGAACGAGTTGCGCTTGTTCGCCGAGATCTGGCCGTAGAACGATCGCGTGGCCACGGTCAGGTCCCGCGGCGGCCCGTCAGCTCAGGCTGAGGTCGACGTTCGGGACGTTCGCGGCCTCGGGCTCGGCGTCGAAGAAGTCGCGCTTGATGAAGCCCGAAGATGCCGGCGATGAGCACCGCCGGGAACGTCTGGATGTTGGTGTTGTAGTCGAGGACGGTCGCGTTGTAGTGCTGGCGCGAGAACGAGATCTGGTTCTCGGTCGTGGTCAGCTGCTCCTGGAGCGCGAGGACGTTCTCGTTGGCCTTGAGCTCCGGGTAGTTCTCGACGACCGCGAACAGCGAGCGCAGGGTGCCGGTCAGGGCGTTCTCGGCGGCGGCCTGCTGGGCCGGGCCCTGGGCGCCGGCGGCGACGGCGGCGGCGCGGGCGTTGGTGACGTCGGTCAGGACCTTCTGCTCGAACCCCATGTAGCCCTTCACGGCGTTGACGAGGTTCGGGATCAGGTCGTGGCGGCGCTTCAGCTGGACCTCGATCTGGGCGAACGCCTCGTCGATCCGCAGTCGCTTCTGGACCAGGCCGTTGTAGATCCCGATCAGCGACGACGACCAGGACGACGACGATCGCGATGACGATGATCAGGATCGGACTCATGCAGCTCCTCCGTCCGGGCGGCCTGGGCGCGGCGACCGTCGCGTCGAGTCTAGCCACGTGCCACGAGACACGCCAGCCGTCGCGGCGGGAGGTGGTGGGCGGTACGGGATTCGAACCCGTGACCTCCTCGGTGTAAACGAGGCGCTCTGACCAGCTGAGCTAACCGCCCGCGGACAGCATGACGACCGTCCGCGGCGGCGACGGTCGTCGGAGTCGTCGAGGGAGTGGTGCCCAGGCCGGGACTTGAACCCGGATGAGTTGCCTCATACGCCCCTCAAACGTACGCGTATACCAATTCCGCCACCTGGGCAGGTGTCGCCGCGCTCGAGGTCCACACGAGGGGTGGTACCGAGGAAGGGACTTGAACCCATACGCCCTTGCGGACACTAGCTCCTGAAGCTAGCGCGTCTACCAATTCCGCCACCTCGGCGTGGACCGTGCGCGACCGGCTTACCGGCCGGCAGCGAGGCGCCATGTTAGCACATCCCAAAATCGGTCAGCCGGGTCGGCGACCTGCCGGACGACCGGTCCGCTGAGCGTCGTCGCGGACCACGACGACTCGTCCGCGAAGGCCAGCGGGAGCAGGTAGCGACCCTTCGCGAGCTGCTTCTGGAGCGCCGAATAGGCCGCCGCGCGCGCCGTCGTCGGGCCCGGCCCGCGGGCCGCGACGAGCAGCTTGTCGAGGGCCGGATCCTGGAGCCCGATGACGTTCGAGCCGCCGGTGACCGGTCTGGCTCGACGCCAGCAGCGGGTAGAGGTCCGGGTCGAGGCCGATCGTGACGTCCGTGACCGCGACCTGGAACTTGCCCGTTGGCCAGCCGGCCGGTCGACGAGCTCGCCCGGCGGCGAGCGGCACGTGGGTGACGGCGAGGCCGAGCGCCGTCCAGTCGTGCGCCACCGATGCGGGCGGCGGCGAAGGCGGCCGGGTTGGACGCCTCGTCCGGGCTGACCAGCTCGATCGTCAGCGGCGCCTTGGCCCCGGGCAGGTGCCAGCCGTCGGCGGCCTTGGTCCAGCCGGCCTTGCTGAGAGCGGCGGCTCGCCGCGGCGTCGGGTCGAAGGCGACCGGCGGGTCCGCCAGCGGGTCGAACAGCGACGAGGACGGCGGGATCGGGCCGACTGGCCGCGGCCGCCGGCCATGGCGTAGCCTCGAGACGATGGCGGTCGCGGTCGATCGCCTCGAGGAGCGCCGTCCGGACCGCCGGGTCGGCGAACTCGGGGTGGCCCGGGCGCAGGTTGAGGAGCACGGCGGTCAGCGTCGAGCCCGGATAGCGAGGAGCGTGGCTGCCGTCCAGCACGCGCGAGGTCCCGGGTCGCCGTCCGGAGACAGGCCGGAGGCGGCGTCGAGCTCGCCGGCGCGATAGGCGTCGGCGAGCGCTTCTGAGTCGTCGAAGAACGTGGAACTCGATCCCGGCGAGGTACGGCAGCGGGCCGGGTCGGGCGGTCCGGCCTGGCGCGGCGTGGCCAGTGAGTCGGGTCGCGGCCGGCGACGGCACCGACGGTCGGGCTCGCTGGTCGGGTGGGCCAGACCGCCGGGACGAGCTCGGCCGTGTCGTCGTCGAGGGTCGCGCACCGCGAACGGTCCCGAGCCGACCGGCTCGCGGCCCGAACGGATCGTCGGCCAGCTGGTCCACCGGGATGCCTCGCCAGGAGATGGGCCGGCGCGATCGGCTGGGTCGCGGCCTGGAGGAACCCGCCGAGCGGCGTCGCCAGGGTGAAGACGACCGTCCGCGATCCCGACCGGCTGGACGGTGACCTCGTTCCACGAGCCGGCCCCCGGTCCGCTGTAGTTCGGGTCCTGGAGGACGCGGATCGTGAACGCGACGTCGTCGGCGGTGACCGGCTCGCCGTCGTGCCAGCGGGCGTCGTCGCGGAGCTGGAACGTCCAGGTCGTGCCGCGTCGGGTCGACCGTCCAGCGCTCGGCGAGGTCCGGGCACGATCGTCCCCTTCGGGCCGTTCCGGACGAGGCCGGAGAAGACGAGGGCGACGAGGTCGCGATCGGCCTGGGTCCGCGCGGTCAGCGGGCTGACCGACACGGGATGGCCGAGCACGCCCTCGCGGTACGGCCGGCTCGCGGCGCATCGTGACGGGCGGCGATGGGGTGCCCGTCGACGCGCTGGTCGACAGCAGCGACGGGACGCCGACGAGGCCCGCGATGAGCGCGAGCAGCACGACCAGGGTCCCGACGACGAGAGAGTCGGTGCGGGTCATCGAACTCCGATTGAACGCCGGGTCGCGGTGGGCCGCCGCGATCCCCGGGTCAGGTGCCGGTGGTGGCTGGGGCGAGGACGAACGACGCCAGGGAGAAGACGACGAACAGGACCAGCAGGACGATCGTGAACTGCCACAGCCGGCGCTCCACTCCGCGGCGGCTGCGATAGACGGCGGAGTCGCCACCGAACGTGCCGGACAGGCCGACGCCGCGCGCCTGCAGCAGGATCGCGACGATGAGCGCGATGCTCACCAGGATCTGGCCGATGGCCAGGAGGGGATCCACGAGTCTAGGCTCCTCTGAACGCTTCGGCGGCGGATGCTATCACAAGATGCGGGACCGGCCGGTCATCCCCTCCCAGGGCGGCAGTCCCGCGAGCTCGAGCAGGGTCGGCGCGACGTCGGCGAGGACGCCGTCGGCGAGCCGGAGCCCACGCGCCGCGCGACCCATGAGCACGAACGGCACCGGGTTGAGCGAGTGAGCCGTGACCGGCCGGCCGTCGGCGTCACGCAGCTGGTCGGCGTTGCCGTGGTCGGCGGTGATCGCGAGCAGGGCGCCGGGCCCGGTCGGGTCCGCGGCCTCGACGGCCTCGATCGCGGCGACGACCCGCGCGAGGCAGCCGTCGAGGACCTCGAGCGCAGCGATCGTCGCGTCCCACACCCCCGTGTGGCCGACCATGTCCGGGTTGGCGTAGTTCGCGACGATGAAGTCGTAAGCCCCCGATCCGATGGCCTCGACGAGCGCGTCGGTGACGCCGCGCGCGCTCATCGCCGGCTCGAGGTCGTAGGTGGCGACCTTCGGGCTCGGGATGAGCCGGCGCTCCTCGCCCGGCCAGGGCGCCTCGATGCCGCCGTTGAAGAAGTACGTGACGTGGGCGTACTTCTCGGTCTCGGCCACGTGGAACTGGCGCCAGCCGGCCTCGGAGAACGCCTGCGCCAGCGAGCGCGCCTGCTCGGGCGGGAAGGCGACCTCGACCGGCAGGCCGGCCTCGTACTCGGTCAGCGTCACGACCAGCAGGCCGGTCGGGGCCGGTCGGCCGTCCGGCGCGGTCCGGTCGAAGCCGTCGAACACCGGGTCGCCCAACGCGTGGGTCAGCTGGCGTGCCCGGTCGGCCCGGAAGTTGGCGTGGATGACCGGGTCGCCCGAGCGGACGATGCCGTCGACGCCCTCGGCCCGTCGACGCCGTCGATGACCGTCGGCAGCACGAACTCGTCGTTCTCGCCGCGGGCGTAGGCCGCCTCGATGGCGGCCGTGGCGTTCGGCGGCCGGCTCCCCCACCCCGTGGACGATGGCGTCGTAGCCGCGTTCGACGCGGTCCCAGCGCCCGTCGCGGTCCATCGCGTAGTAGCGACCGCCGACCGACGCGATCCGGGCGTCGGGATGGGCCACGGCGAGGCGCCGCTCGAGGTCCGCGACGTGGCCGAGGGCCGACCGCGGCGCCGTGTCGCGGCCGTCGAGGAGCGCGTGGACGCGAACGGCCGGGACGCCCTGCGCGCGCGGCCAGCTCGACGAGGGCGACGAGGTGGCGGTCGTTGGCGTGGACGCCGCCCGGGCCGATGAGGCTGACGAGATGCAGGCGTCCGTCGGGCGGCGCCGCCCGTCGGCAGGCCTCGAGCAGCGCCGGCCGCGTCGCGAACGAGCCGTCCGCGATCGCCGCGTCGATCCGTGGCAGGTCCTGGAGGACGGGCCGGCCCGCGCCGAGGTTCAGGTGCCCCACCTCCGAGTTGCCCATCTGGCCGGCGGGCAGCCCGACCGCGTCCTCCGACGCGCGCAGGGTCGAGTGGGGCCAGGACTCGAGCAGCCCGCGCCAGACCGGCATCCGGGCGTGGGCGATCGCGTCGGCCGCCGGGTCGCGGCCGATGCCGAACCCGTCGAGGACGACGAGGACGATCGGGCGGGGTCGCTCGCCGGTCACGCGGCGGTGCTGCGGGCCGCTGCCGTCAGCCCGGCCCGCGCCACGATGCCGGCCATCTCGTCCGGCTTGAGCGACGCGCCGCCGACGAGCGCGCCATCGATCGCGGGCTCGGCCAGGAACTCGGCGATGTTGGCCGAGGTGACGCTGCCGCCGTAGAGGATCGGCACGGCCTCGGCTGCGTCTTGCCAGCCCAGATCGGACAGGGTCGCGCGGACGACATCCGCCATCCCGGCCGCGTCGCGGCCGCTCGCGTTGCGCCCGGTCCCGATCGCCCACACCGGTTCGTACGCGATCACGAGACCGGCAGCATCGAGCGTGGCGGGCAGGTGGCCGTCAAGGGCGCCCCGGAGCTGGCGTTGGACGACGGCGTCCTGGTCGCCCGCCTCGCGTTCCTCCAGGCGCTCCCCGACGCACAGGATCGGGCGGAGGCCGGCATCCACGGCGCGACCGAGCTTCCGCCCGATCTGCTCGTCGGTCTCGGCGGCATCGCGCCGGCGTTCCGAGTGGCCGACGATGACCCAGTCGGCCAGGCCGGCGAGCATCGGCGCGGAGATCTCGCCGGTGTACGCGCCCTGGAGCTCGTGATGGACGTTCTGGGCGCCGATGCCGACGTCCGGATCGGTCTCGGCCAGGGCATCCCGGACAACGGCCAGGCTGACGAACGGCGGACAGATGACGCGGGTCACGCCGGCCACCCGCGTCCGGGCCGCGATGGTCCGCGCGAGATCGCCGGCGTCGGCGGGGGTCGTGTGCATCTTCCAGTTCCCGGCCACGATCACGTCACGCATCCCCGGAATCATGCCAGAGCGGGCCGGGCCGGAACGGCGGGCTCGGCGTCGATCGTCGCGAGACGCTCGAGCCGCTCGAGGGCCCGCTGGACCGCGGATCGGTGGATCTCGAGCCGCTCGGCCAGCTCGGCGAGGCTCGCCTCGGGTGTCGCGCGGCGCGCCTCCGCGACGCGGCGGACCACGTCGGGCTGGGCCGGCAGCCGGCCATCGGCGTCGAGCGTCGCGATCGCGTCGAGCTGGCGGCCGGCCGCGCTGACCGCCCGCTGCAGGTTGGCCGATTCGGCGTTGAGCACGCGATTGAGCTCACCCCGGAGCGCCCGCGAGACCTGCCGGGCCTCGACCTCGAGGAGGGCCCCGGTCGCACCGATCCGGCGCAGGAACGTCCCGACCGCCTCCCCGTTCTTGGATGTCACCACGCCCCGGCCGCGACGCAGCCGCCACGACACCGGCAGCCCGAACTCGGCCAGGCGCACCGCGAGCTCGGGCGCCTCGTCGGGCTCGACGACGAACTCGAGGTGCGTCCGCCCGCCGGCAAGGCTGAGCGACCCGCGGGCGAGGAACCGGCCCCGCAGCCAGGCGCCACGGCAGTGCTCCGCCGACGTCCGCCAGGTGAACGCCGATGTGGGCTGGCCCTCGCCCAGGCGGCGCAGCCGGTGGACGAGCCGCCCGACGGACGCCTCGCGGCCGCTCGGGGTCGGGCCCAGGCCGTCGACCTCGGCGATCCGGTCGCACGGCCGCGACGGGTCGATCGCCGCCAGCTCGTCGCGGAGGGCGGTCACGAGGTCGCGTTCGGAGCGGGCCACGTCAGGCGGTCCGGGCTGACGACCGGCCGGTGCTCCGTCGCCGGATCCCGGCCTCGCGCTCGAGGGCTTTCATGACCGCCGCTGCGAGGCGGACCGGATCGTGGTGGTGGGCGTTGGCCGGGTCGACGACGTCATCGAGGATGAGTCGCGGCGCCGGCACCACGACGGGCGGCCAGCGCAGGCCAACCGCGGTCGGTCGAGGGAGCGGCAGGTCGGTCCTCGACGCGTTGCCGGCCACCGCCGTCGCGCTCGAGTCGGTGCGGGGCAGCAGGCGGTTGTTGGCCAGGACGAGGTCGATGAGCTCCGGGCTGGTGTGGGCGACGAGCGCATCGACGTGCGCGGCGAGGTCGAACCCCGTCGTCTCGCCCGGCTGGGTGGCGACGTTGCAGACGTAGAGGCGGGGTGCGCTCGCCTGCAGGATCGCCTCGCGAAGGGCCGGGACCAGGAGGCTCGGCAGGAGGCTCGTGTAGAGGCTGCCCGGGCCGATGACGATCAGGTCCGCCTCGGCGATCGCGGCCAGCGCATCCTCGGACGCCTCCACGTCACCCGGGCTGATCCAGACCCGCTCGATCCCGACCGATCGCATGATCTTCGACTGGCCGTCGACCACCGAGCCGTCGACCAACGAGGCGTGGAGCGTCAGCGGCGTCGACGACACCGGGACGACCTGCCCGCGCACCGCCAGGATCCGGTTCATCAGCCGGATGCCGTCCTCGAAGTCGCCGCCCTCGACCGCTGTCATGGCGGCGATCAGCAGGTTGCCCAGGGCATGTCCGGCGAGGCCGCCCGCGTCGACCCCGGCGTCACCGTCGGTCCGCGTATCGGGGAAGCGGTACTGGAGGACCTCGCTCATCAACGGCTCGGCATCGGCCAGTGCGACGATGCAGTTGCGGATGTCGCCGACGGCCGGGATCCCCAGCTGCTCGCGCAGGACCCCCGACGACCCGCCGTCGTCGGCCACGGTGACGATCGCGGTCAGGTTGCTGGTGTGCTCCTTCAACCCGCGCAGCAGCGTCGACAGGCCGGTCCCGCCACCGATGGCGACGATCCGCGGCCCGCGTGCCAGGAACCGCTTCTGGTAGATCAGCTCGACCAGCGGCTGGTCCGGGTCCGGGGACCGGAGCGGGTCGGTCAGCACGTGGAGCGCCCTGTACGCCCCGAGCGCGACCAGGACGATCCCGACCGACGCCGCGACGAAGCCGCGGAGCGCGAACGGCAGGAACTGCAATGTCAGCACGTCGAGGAGCCACTCGGCCGGGCCGGCCGGGGCCAGGTCACGGGTGATCTGGCGAAGGAAGTGGGCGAAGGCGACGGCGAGCAGCAGGAGGCCGGCGAACACCACCAGCAGCCAGCGCTTGATCCCGATGCCCGGGGTCAGCCAGCGCCGGAGATTCATGTCCGGTCGAGCTCGCGGTGGAAGACGGCGACCGGGCCGAAGTCCTGCTCGCGGAGCCACGCCGCCACCTCTTCGGCGATGACGATCGAGCGGTGGTAGCCGCCCGTGCAGCCGATCCCGATGGTCAGTCGTGTCTTGCCTTCGGCGATGTAGGCGGGAACGGTGAAGGTCAGGAACTCCTGGAGGAACTCGAGGAACCGGAGCGCGACGGGCTGGTCCAGGACGAAGGTCCGGACCTCGTCCGTGAGACCCGACATCGGACGCAGGTCCGCGACGTAGTACGGGTTCTGCATGAACCGGACATCGAACACGAGGTCCGCTTCGAGGGGCACGCCGTGCTTGAACCCGAAGCTGATCAGCTGGAAGGCCAGCTGGTCCGGCCGCACGTCGGTGGCCAGGGCCGCGAACACCCGCTCGCGCAGCTGGCGGAGCGACAGGTCGGACGTGTCGAGGACGACGTCCGCCTCGGCCCGGACCGGATCCAGCCGGCGACGCTCCTCCGCGATCGAGTTGGCGATGCCGCGGTCGTCGTCGAGCGGGTGCCGATGGCGCGTCTCACTGAAACGCCGGATCAGGACGTCGTCGCTTGCCTCGAGGAACACGACCCGGGGCCGGATGCCGCGGCCTTCCAGCGCGCCGCGCATC
The DNA here is from genome assembly GCA_963765245.1 of uncultured Chloroflexia bacterium. Classification (GTDB taxonomy): domain Bacteria; phylum Chloroflexota; class Limnocylindria; order Limnocylindrales; family CSP1-4; genus SPCO01. The sequence goes on along the minus strand of CAVXVP010000005.1, from coordinate 4,587 downwards.
GCGGCGAGGGCCAGGGTCGCGTCGCCGGAGCGGACGTCGAGCACGATCGCGATCCGCGCGAACCGCTGGCGGTCGCCCGAGACGAGCTCGGCGAGATCGGGCAGCAGCTCACCGGGGAGGTTGTCGACGACGGTGTAGCCGAGGTCCTCGAACAGCTTGGCGGCGGCCGTCTTGCCGCCACCGGACAGGCCGCTGACGATGACGACGGCCGGCTCGGTCACGGCGTCGGTCGCTGGCCGATACCCGGCCGCGTCGGTCACCGACCGCTGCGCCGGATGAACAGGACCGTCAGCTCGAACAGGACGTACATCGTGCCACCCAGCACGATCGGACTGACGAGATCACCACCGGGGGTGGCGACCGCGGCGAAGACCGCGATGCCCAGGATGATCATCCGGCGCGAGGAGGTCAGCCGCTCCGAGGTCACGATGCCGACGCGCGACAGCCCGACCAGGATGATCGGGAATTCCATGATCAGCCCGAACACGAGGAACAGGGTCGTGACGAAGTCGAAATACGGGCCGGCGGCAGGGTGGGCGACCAGGCAGTTGGTGACGCAGGACGGGTCGTCGGTGAAGCTGTACAGGAACGCGATCGCATACGGCAGGATGAAGTAGGCGATGACCACGCCCATCGCGAAGAACAGCAGGGCGAGGGGGATCCACGGCCGCACCGTCTTGCGCTCGTTGGGCGTCAGGCCGGGCGCGATGAACGCCCAGAGCTGGTAGAGCAGGATCGGCATGGCGAGGATGATCCCGGCCACGATCGAGATCTTCATCTGGATGACGAACGCGTCCCCGATCCCCAGGACCTGGACCTGGATCTGGCCCAGCGGGGCGATCAGGAAGCCCCGGATGCCGGTCGCGAAGTAGAAGCCGACGGCCGACGCGACGGCGACCGCGAGGATCGACTTGAAGAGGCGGTTCCGGAGCTCGGTCAGATGGTCGACGAGCGACATCACCGTCTCGTCGCCAGGCGTCAGTGCGGGTGGCGGGCTCGGTTGAGGATCGGGGGATGCTGGACGACCGGTGACACCCGGCTCGAGCAGGGCGTCGGCGTCTGCCATGGTCGGTTCGAGCGGGACCTGCTAGCTCGCGACGGTCGACGAGTCGGACGTCGGCGGAGCGGGAGCGACGGCCGGCGTCGGATCGGCAGGCGGCGCTGCGACGGCGGCGGCGACCGCGGCAGCCGGTGCGGCGGGCGCAGCCGGCGCGGCGGGCGTGGCCGGGAGCGGCGAGGTATCCACGTCGACCTTGACCGAGTCCTGGATGTCCGTGGACGCCTTCCGGAACTCGCGGATGCTCTTGCCGAGCGACGAACCGACCTCCGGAAGCTTGCCCGGTCCGAGGATCAGCAAGGCGATCACGAGGATGATGATGAGCTCTGGGGCTCCGATGTTCGGCAGCATCTGAATGCTCCTGTCGGTGGGCTGCGTCTGAACGATCCCTCGTGGGATCGACCGTGGTCGAACCCTCTCCGCGCCGGTTAGGGTAGCACAGGGAGTCGCGAAGCCCAGTCGGCGGCGGCTGCCGCGAGACGTTCGCCGGGGTCGCGTGGATCACCGTCGCCGGGGGTCTCGACGGCGGATCGAGCGATGGCGCGGGAGACGTTGACCACGAGCCCGCCCCCTCGACCGGACCCCGCCGGCGCCGCGGTCGCGGGCCCGTCGCGCAGGACTGGTTCGATGTCGCCGCCCTGCGTGCCGATGCCCGGCACGAGGAAGCCGAGGCCGGGTGCCGCCGCCCGGATCGCCGCCAGCTCCGCGGGCGCCGTGGCGCCGACGACGAGGCCGACCGTCCCGCCGGGCCCCCACCCGGCCACGTGCCGGGCGACCCGGACGTGCAGCGGTTCCGCCGGAGCGTCGATGGCCGGATCGGCCGCCACGACCAGGTTCTGGAACTCGGCCGCCTCGGGGTTGGACGTCCGGCAAAGGACATAGGCGTAGCGGTCGACGCGCTCGAAGAGCGGCTCGATGGCGCGGCCGCCGGGGTATGGGTTGACCGTGACGGCATCCGCGCCGAGGACGTCGAAGAGCGCGACAGCGTGGCGCGCCGCAGTCGATCCGATGTCGGCCCGCTTGGCGTCCAGGATGACCGGGATCTCCGCCGGGATCCGCGCCCGGATCCGCTCCAGGGCGGCCAGCCCAGGTGACCCGAGAGCCTCGTAGAAGGCCAGGTTCGGCTTGATCGCAGCGGCGAACGGCCCGGCGGCCTCGATCAGCAGGCGGGCGAACCGCTCGACCCCGGCGACATCGGCCGAGAAGCCGGCCGGGAGCTCACGCGGATCGGGATCGAGGCCGAGGCACAGGACCGTGCCCACGGCAGCAGTCCGGGTCGCCAGCCGGTCGAGGTACGGCTCCGTCACTGGGGCGCGGCGGAACCGCTGGCGCCCGGGGCCGACGAGACGGCGGGTGCCGGCGTCACGGCCGGGCGCTCGTCGAGCGGGACGAACCAGCCCGGCCGCGATTCGCCATCGAGGCCGGAGACCTCGGTCAGGTCGGTGATGTCCTTGACTGTCCAGTCGGGGGCGGTGCCATCGAGACGCGCCAGCTTGAGGTCGACGATCTGGCCACGGATGTTGAGGAACGCGATCGCGTCGCCGTTCGGCGACCAGACCGGCGCCCACGACGCGCCATCGTTGGTCACTCGTAGGAGCTCGCGCCCGTTGCCGGCATCGAGGATCGCGATATCGTTGCCGAAGCTGCTGGTCTTGGTCACCGCGATGTACCGGCCATCGGGCGAGAACGAGGGCTCGAGGTAGCCGGGCCCGGTCAGGGGCGTGCCCTTGCCCTTGGCGACGTCGTACCGAACGATCACCGGCGCGCCCTTCGGTCCGTCACGACCGTTGCGGACGTAGAGCAGCACCTTGCCATCGGGTCGCCAGGTCGGATCCTGGTGGCCGAGCGGCGGCGTCTCGCCCAGCGGCGGCACCTTCGACTTCTTGCTGATCGTGTCGTAGAACTGGAGGACGACGTCGCTCTGCGACGGATCGGGCCGATCCGAGACCATGGCCATCGTGTGCCCATCCGGCGACAGTTCCGGCTCGCGGATCCAGGAATGCCAGACCCGGCCGTTCTTGGTGACCCGGCCGTTCAAGATCCGGACGGGATCGCCGGTGCCGTTCGCGTTGATCCGCATGATGTTGGGGATCGTCATCTGGTAGTCCCGGAGGATCCCGCCGGCCGGCCAGTGGCCGATGCCATCGGCGGTCCGGATGAAGTAGACGCTGCTCCCATCTGGAGCCCACGACGGCATCGAATCGTTGCCGCCGCTGGTCAGCTGCTTGGCGTCCTTGCCCGTCTGGACCCAGATGTTGCCGGCCTTCGCGTAGACGATCGTGCCCGGGAACGTCACGACTTCGGGCGGGACGACGACGACGTTCGACGGGGCCGGTGTCGCGGTCACCGCGCCTCCGCCGTTGTTCCCGGAGTTGGCCGTACCGCCGCCCTTGGTCGTGCCGACGAACGGGATGTCTCCGTTGAGCAGGCTGAGCGTGACGAACGCGATGATCAGCAGGCCGACGATCGACAGGACCGGGGCCAGCCAGCGACCGACCGACACGCTCGGTCGCGACGAGGGCACCGACGCCCGGTTCGTCACGCGACGCTCCCGGCCAGGACCGGGATGCCCCGTTCGGCCAGGATCGCGGCCGACCCCGGATGGCTGCCCGAGGTCGCCACGTCGCGGATGTCGAGCTGGAGTAATTCGAACCCGCCGAAGACCCGGCTGGTCAGGCGCGCCACGACGTCGACGACGTCGCCTTCGTGGACGGTCTCGGCGATGTCGGCCCGGCCGAAGGCGATCCCGTCCACCACGTCCCGGTCGCGCCGCAACGTCAGCTGGCTGTGGCCGCCGGTCGCCGCCCGGACGCGGGTGACGGTCAAGCCGAGGACCGCCACAAGCGGGTCGGGGTTGCCCGGTCCGCACGGCGCGAGCCCGGCGAACTCGCGGAACAGGGCGTAGTCGACGTCGCGGGCCGGCAGTGCGAGGTCCAGGGCGATGGCGGATCGGGGGTCCGGCGGCGCGCTGTCCGCGGCGAGCGCCAGGAAGCGCGCGCGGAACTCGTCCCAGCGCTCGGTCGCGATCTCGAAACCGGCGGCGCCGGCATGGCCACCGAACCGGATGAAGAGGTCCGCGCAACGCTCCAGCGTCGCCCCGAGGTCGAGCGAGCCGTCGCTCCGGCACGACGCCCGGACGACGTCGCCGAGATCGGCCCCGACCACCGCGGGCCGGCCGCTGTCCTCGACGAGACGTGCGGCGACGAACCCGACGATCCCGACAGGCCACGGTCCGCGAACGACCGTCGCGCCGTCGTGCCGGCCGCGTCGGTGACGGCCGCTCCGCGCACCGCGACGGCCGACTTCATCAGGTCGCGACGGGTCACGTTGGCGGCCTCGAGCGCGTCGGCATGGATGGCCACCTCGGCTGCGTCATCGGCCAGCAGGAGCCGCGCCGCCTCGAGCGCCTGGCCGACCCGTACCGGGCCGCGTTGAGCCGCGGCGCGATCGCGAACGAGACGGTCTCAGGTCCACCGCCGCGTGCGCCACCTTTGCGCGCTCGAGCAGCGCGGCGATGCCCGGTCGCGGCG
>CAVXVP010000004.1:0-207424 GCA_963765245.1 uncultured Chloroflexia bacterium | reverse complement strand
GCCGGCGGCGCCCCGGTCGCCGAGGCGACGGCAGCATACGAGCTGGACCGACCTGACGCCGTCCGCGCCGAGATCGACCCGGAGCGGTGGTGGGACGCTCTGTGCGTGACGGTGGCCGAGGTGCTTGCGGCGAGTCGCGTCCGCGCCCAAGACGTTGCCGCGGTCGCCGTCGACGGTATCGGCTGGACGCTGGTGCCCGTGGACGCCGCGTTCCGCCCTCTGATGCCGGCGATGACCTGGCTCGACCGGCGTGCCGAGGCCGAGGCGGCGGCACTCAGGGCCGGACCTGACGCTGCGCGGTTCATCGACCTCGCCGCCAACCCGCTCGACGCCGCGTACATCACGCCCAAGCTCGCATGGCTCAGGGCGCACGAGCCGACGATCTTCGACGCAACGCGCTGGTTCCTCACCGCATCCGGCTTCTTGGTCGCGCGGCTCACGGGCGAGGCGACCTGCGACCTGACCCAGGCCTACGGCTTCCACTGCTTCGACATCCGCCGCGAGCGGTGGGATGAGCCGGCCGCGGCAGCGTTGTGCATCCCCCTCGATCGGCTGCCTCCGATCCACGAGGCGCGGGACATCGCGAGCGGCATCGGCGCGGCCGCGGCCGCCCGAACTGGGCTCGCTCGCGGCACGCCGGTGCTCGTCGGCGGGCTCGACGCTGCCTTCGGCGCGCTCGGTGGCGGGGTCACGCGGCTCGGCCAGACGCAGGATCAGGGCGGGCAGGCGGGCGGCATGGGCATGAGCGTGTCCGAGGTGGTGGTCGAGCCGCGCCTCATCTTCAGTCACCACGTCCTCCGTGGGCAGTACCTGCTCCAGGCGGGGACCGTCGGCGGCGGCGCCCTGAGCTGGTTCCGACAGATCGTCGGACGCCCTGATGTCACCTTCGAGTCGCTGTCTGCGGAGGCCGCGACCGCGGCTGCGGGCAGCGGTGGCCTCCTGTTCCTCCCGTACCTCGCCGGCGAGCGAACGCCGATCTGGAGCACGGCGGCGCGCGGCGTGTTCATCGGCCTGTCGTATGCCACGACTCGAGCCGAGATGCTCCGCTCGATCATGGAGGGCTGCGCCTTCGCAGTCCTCGACAACCTGAAGGTCGCGGAGGCGACGGGTGTCCGAGTCACCGAGTGGCTCGCCACAGGCGGCGCGGCGCGCAGCCCGGTCTGGAACCAGATCAAGGCCGACGTGACGGGACGGCCCCTGGTCGTGGCCCGCCGGGCAGACGGTGGCGAGGGCGGTCACGGTCTCGGCCTGTTCGCTATCGCAGCCGAGGCCGTCGGCCTGGCCGGAGACGCCGCCGAGACCGTCGAACGGCTGCTGCCCCGACGGACGACCTTCGAGCCGGACGCACGACGGCATGCTCGCTATGAAGCATCGTTCGAGGTCTACCACGATCTCTCTCGCGGCCTGCTGGCCACATTCGACCGGCTCGCCGCGTTGCCGGTGGTGCCTCGGTGAAGGCCGCAGTCCTCGAAGCCGAGCGGCAGCTCGCCTACCGCGACGTCGCGGACCCCATGCCCGGAGACGGCGAGGTGCTGCTCGAGGTGAGGGCGAGCGCGGTGTGCGGCTCGGATGTCCACCGCTACCTTCGCGGGCACCGAACGTATCCCATGATCATGGGCCACGAGGCAGCCGGCATCGTGTCCGCGATCGGGCCGGGCGTCGACGATAGCCTCCGCGGGCGACATGCCGCGCTCATCCCGCTGGTGCCATGCCACGCCTGCGCCCAGTGTCGCGCCGGACGCTTCTCGGCATGCGCGACCTACTCGTTCATCGGCTCACGCCGCGACGGCGCCTTCGCCCAGCTCGTGGCATTTCCTGCGAGCAATCTTCTGCTCGTTCCGGACGACCTGCCGTTCGAGGCCGCGGCACTCATCGAGCCATCCACGGTCGCGCGGCACATGCTGGACCTGGGCCACGTGCGGTCGGGAGACACGGCCATCGTCTTCGGGGCCGGATCGATCGGCCTCATGCTGGTCCAGTGGCTGCGGATCCTCGGCGCGCGGCTCATCGTTGTCTCGGACCTCGTTGCCGGGAACCGCGAGGCAGCCCTGGGGCTCGGCGCACACCTCACCCTGGACCCCGCCCTCGATGACGTTTCCGCGGAGGTCGTTCGCCTCACCGGTGGAGGCGCGGACCTGGTCCTGGAGGCAACCGGCTCGCCAGCGGCGCTGACCCAGACCATCGAGGTCGCGCGCCCGCGGGGCGCGATCGTGCTCGGCGGCAACCAGCCTCTCGACGCGAGCCTGCCCATGACATTCGTGGAAGGGTTGATGCGAAAGGAGCTCACCCTCGCCGGCTGCTTCATGTCGTATTCGGCGCCATGGCCTGGTCACGAGTGGACCGACGGCTTGGCCTCCGTCCTCGATGGTGGGCTCGACACGGCCGGAATGATCTCCCACCGCGCCGCGCTCTCCGAGGCGCCCGGCCTCTTCGCCGAGATCGCCGCCCATAGGCTCACCCACCGCAAGATCGTGTTCGACCCCAGCTCGTAGAGGAGGTCCGATGCTCAAGACCCGTCTGCTCCACCCCGGCATCCTCGAGGCGCTAGGCGAGGCCGGCCACGGCGCGCAGGTCCTGATCGCCGACGGGAACTATCCGCTTCGGACCCGCTCCAACGACGCAGCGCGTCGCGTGTACCTCAACCTGGCCCCCGGCCTAGTGAGTGTCACGGACGTGCTGCGCGCGCTCGTCGATGCCATTCCGATCGAGGCGGCGCACGTGATGTCCCCCGACGACGGGATCGATCCCGCGATCTTCGCCGAGTTCCGGACGTTGCTCGGCGGCATCGAGCTCGAGCGCCTTGGGCGGTTCCCGTTCTACGACGCGGCCCGTGGCCCCGACGTCGCCCTGGCCATCGCGACAGGGGAGCAGCGGCTGTACGCCAACCTGCTGCTCACGATCGGCGTGGTATCGCCCGACTGACTTCCCGGCCATGCGCCGGGCAGTCGGCGCCGGCCACCCTTCACCAGTCCGAGAGAGGCACCTATATGGCCAGCAGCAACACCTCCGGCCGGTTCGTCGGCGAATGGCCCAGGATCGGGATCCGCCCCGCCGTCGACGGTCGACAGCACGGCGTGCGCGAGTCGCTCGATGCGCAGACGCGGACGATGGCCCTGCGCACCGCGGACCTCATCCGGAGCAATCTCCGGTATCCGGATGGGACTCCCGTCGGGGTGGTCGTGCCCGACCACAACATCGGCGGGGTGTACGAGGCGGCCAAGGTCGCCGAGCTGTTCCGGCTCGAGGGCGTCGGGGTCTCGATCACGATCACGCCCTGCTGGTGCTACGGGTCCGAGACGATGGACATGGATCCCCTCACGCCCAAGGCGGTGTGGGGCTTCAACGGAACCGAGCGGCCGGGCGCCGTGTACCTCGCAGCAGTCCTCGCGGCACACACCCAGAAGGGCCTGCCAGCCTTCGGCATCTACGGGCGCGACGTCCAGGACGCCGGCGACGCGGTCATACCGACGGACGTGCAGGACAAGCTCCTGCGGTTTGCCCGGGGGGGTCTCGCGACTGCGATCCTGCGCGGCAAGTCGTACCTGTCGCTGGGTGGCGTCTCGATGGGTATCGCAGGGTCCATCGTTGACCAGTCGTTCTTCGAACGGTACCTCGGGATGCGGGTCGAGACCGTGGACATGTCCGAGTACACGCGGCGCATCGAGGAGGGGATCTACGACCCGGTCGAGTTCGACGCGGCGCTCGCTTGGGCCCGCGCCAACTGCCGCGAGGGTGAGGACCGGAACCCCGCAGACAAGGCGAAGAGCCGCGAGGAGCTGGACCGCGACTGGGAGGTCGTCGTCCGCATGGCGCTCATCACACGGGACCTGCTGGTCGGCAACCCACGGCTCGCGGAACTCGGCTTCGGCGAGGAATCGCTGGGCCGCAACGCGATCCTCGGCGGGTTTCAGGGCCAGCGCCAGTGGACCGACCACAGCCCCAACGGCGACTTCATGGAGGCGATCCTCAACTCCAGCTTCGACTGGAACGGCGTGCGAGCGCCGCACGTCTTCGCGACGGAAAACGACTCGCTCAACGGCGCGACGATGCTCCTGATGTACCTGCTCACCAACCGGGCGCAGATCTTCGCCGATGTGCGGACGTACTGGAGCGCGGAGGCGGTCGAGCGTGTCACGGGCCACCGACCGGAGGGCCTTACAGCCGATGGGTTCATCCACCTGATCAACTCGGGGGCGGCGACACTGGATGCGACCGGCGCGATGACGGATGCCGCCGGTGCGCCGGCCATGAAGCCGTTCTGGGAGATCGACGACGACGATGTCGCGGCGGCGCTCGCGGCGACGACATGGTATCCGGCGAACCGGGGCTACTTCCGCGGCGGGGGGTTCTCATCCCAGTTCGTGTCGCGCGGCGGAATGCCGGTGACGATGGCGAGGATCAACCTCGTATCGGGGACGGGGCCGGTGCTCCAGATCGCCGAAGGCTGGACCGTCGACCTACCGAGCGAGGTTCACGACGTCCTCGACCAGCGCACCGATCCCACCTGGCCGACGCACTGGTTCGTGCCCCGGACAACGGGGCACGGTCCGTTCCGGGACGTCTACACGGTCATGGCCAACTGGGCCGCGAACCACGGCGCGATCAGCTACGGTCACGTCGGTGCGGACCTGATCAGCCTCGCCTCGATGCTGCGGATCCCGGTCCATATGCACAACGTCCCCGAGGAGGACGTCTTCAGGCCGTCTGCCTGGTCGAACCTCGGCACGGCCGACCTCGAGGGCGCTGACTTCCGGGCGTGCGCGAACTTCGGGCCGCTGTACGGTCGACGATGACGCGCGGCGGGGCGTCGCTGCCACCTGCCACCGCCGAGCTGCTCGAGGCGGCCGCGCGCATCACGCGGTGGTTCGGCGAGGACCCAGAATACTCACGGGCAGGCAGCGGCAACAGCTCGGTCAAGGTGGGCGGGACGCTGTATATCAAGCCCAGCGGGGTGTCGCTCGCGTCGATCACGGCGACGACCCTGATGCCGCTCGCGATCGGCCCGCTGCTGGAGTTGGCGGCCCACGGCTCTGAGGAGGCGGCCGTGCCCGGGGGGGACCCGGTGATGCGCGTCGCGATGGCTGCGCGCCTGCGGGACGAGGGCGACCGGCGGCCCTCGGTCGAGTGCGTGTTCCATGCCCTGATCCCGAGGCGATTCGTCGTGCATACGCATCCGACCACGGTCAACGCGCTCACCTGCGCGACCGACGGGGAAGCTATCGCCCGCGACCTGTTCGGGGACGAGGTCCTATGGGTGCCCTACACCGATCCCGGGCTGCCGCTGGCTAGGGAGATCGACCGCCGGTGGCGCTCCGGGCCCGGGGTGGGTCGCGCCGGCGCGACGGAGGTGATGCTCCTCCAGAACCACGGGCTGATCGTGGCAGGGGACGACCCAGCGGCGTTCATCGAGCGCTCGGAGCGGGTCGTCGACATGATCCGCGAGTTGCTGGCGCAGCGCAGCGCCCCCCCGGGGTTCGGGGCCGTCGTTTCCGCGCCGCAGCCGGACCCCGCGCTGGTGAAGCGGCTCTCACACGTGCTGGCCGTGCGGCTGGGCGAGGCGGGCGCACCGGCCGCCGTGGTCTTCGACGGCTCGCCCGAGGCGCTCCGGGTCGCCGGCACCGCCGAGGGGCATGCGATCGTGGACGCAGGGCCGCTGACGCCAGACCAGGCGGTATACGCGGGGTCGTGGCCGCTGTGGCTTGACGTCGACCCGGCCGCCGATGGGGCCGCACTCGACCGGGCCGTATCGGCCGGGGTCGCGGCGCACGCCGCCACGCGTCGCGCCGGGCCGGTGATCGTCGTGGTCGCGGGCGTCGGCCTGTTCGCGTCGGGTCCGACGGAGCGCAGAGCCGAGACCGCCCGTGAGCTCTACGTCGATGCCATCAGGGTCGGCTTCGGGGCCCTGGCCCTGGGCGGCCTCCGGGCGCTGGCCCCGGCCGAACGCGCCTTCATCGAGACATGGGAAGCGGAGGTCTACCGACTGAGCATAGATGCTGGATGATCGGTTGATGCCCGGAGGGGACGGAGCCGTCGCGGCGATCGACCTCGGCGCGTCGAGCGGCCGCGTCATCGTCGGGCGGGTGTCGGATGGGCGGCTGTCCCTCGAGGAGGTGCACCGCTTTCCGAACGAGCCCGTCCAGCTCGGCGACGGTCTCTACTGGGACGTGCTCCGCCTACACCACGAGGTCCTCGCGGGACTCCGGAACGCCTCCCGCTCTGCGCCTGACCTGTGCAGCGTCGGCATCGACACATGGGGTGTCGACGTCGGGTTCCTCGACGCCGCCAAGAGCCTTGTCGGCAATCCTGTCCACCATCGCGATCTGCGCAACCTGCCAGCGGTGGAGCGGGTCCATGCGCGGATCGATCCGGCCGCCCTCTATGCGCGCAACGGCCTCCAAGTCATGCCGTTCAACACCCTGTACCAATTGGAGGCCGCCCGGCTGACGCCGGCCTTCGGCATCGTGCGGCATGTCCTGCCCCTGCCTGACCTGCTCGGCTATTGGCTGACCGGGGTCGTGATCGCCGAACGGACGCACGCGTCGACGACTGGCCTCCTGGATCCACGCACCCGCAGTTGGGACAAGGGGCTTGTCCGGCTGCTGGGGCTCCGCCCCACGCTGTTGCCGCCGCTCGCCGACCCGGGCACAGTGCGTGGCGGGGTGCTGCCCGCGGTACGGGAGGCGACCGGCCTGCACGAAACGACCGTCGTGACGCTCGTCGGGTCGCACGACACCGCGTCGGCAGTCGTCGCGGTCCCCGCGGACCGGCCGGCATTCGCATACATCTCGTCCGGGACGTGGTCTCTGGTGGGTGTGGAGACGCGGGCGCCGATCCTCACCGAGGCGAGCCGGGAGGCGAACTTCACAAACGAGGGCGGGGTCGATGCGACGACTCGGTTCCTTTGCAACGTCACCGGGCTGTGGCTGCTCCAGGAATCGCAGCGTGCCTGGGAGCGCGCGGGCGAGCCCGAGCCGCTCGCGGCGCTGCTCGACGCCGCTGCGGCGCTGCCACGGGGAGGGCCGACCTTCGACCCCGACGACGCGTCCTTCCTGACGCCCGGCGACATGCCGGCGCGGATCGCGGCCCGGCTGACTGCCGGGGGGCTCCCGGTCCCCGAGGGCCGGGCCGCGCTTGTCCGGTCCATCCTGGACAGCCTCGCTGGGGCGTACGCCCGGGCCATCGACGACGCGCGACGGCTGACGGGCCGGTCCATCGAGGTCATCCACATCGTCGGCGGCGGGTCCAGGAACGAGCTCCTGTGCCGGCTCACGGCGGATGCAACGAGGCTGCCGGTGCTCGCGGGTCCGGTCGAGGCGACCGCCATCGGCAACATCCTGGTCCAGGCGCGCTCACTCGGGTTGGTCCAGGGTGGCCTCGACGACCTGCGGGCGATCGTTCGGGCCAGCGAGCCGCTCCGGCGCTTCGAGCCGTCGACGGCCGATGGCATCCGGTGACCCCGTCCCGTCAGGTTCCTCGAACAGTGCACCCGGGCCGCAAGAAGGGCGTCGTCATCGTCGCCATGCCGCCCGGCGAGCGTCACGGACTCGGGGGTCGCGATGCTCGCCGACGTCCTTGCCGATGCCGGATACGGGCTCCTCAACCTGGGGGCGCCGCCACGCTCCAGTCCAACCGCCACGCCGACTCGCTGGACGTCGCCGGTCGTGAAACGGTCGCCATCGCCCGGCGTCAGGACCGCGAGCGCGACCAGCCGATCGACGCATGCGAGATCGACCCGGCTCGCTCAGCAACCCCTTGACGATCGAAGCTTTCGGCACTGCGGCTCACGGCTCGAGCGTGGCCCGTCGAGTGTCAAACATCCGAATTCACGTGCATCCGTTGACGGGCAACCGTGCGGCGCGAATGAGAGCGCCTGCGTCCGGGGCCAGTCGATGACGTAGGTCCGCCGGGTCAGATCCTCTCGCCCCGACCACTCTCCGATATTTGGAATCGCTCCGGCAGCACAACAGAACCCGTGCGTCCGCGCCGAGTCAGGGGCCGGTCACGACGTTTGGCTGGTGCGCCGACGCGCCGAGACCCCTTGTTGCAGCCCATGAATAGGCATACGCTCATTCGCTCCATGCGGCCAGATGAGGGACGGGACGATGGGTCGATCGAGCAGGCGCGGACGCATCCAGCGATTGGGCCTCGGGATCGCGATCGGAGGGTTGAGCGCGGCCCTCCTCCTACCCGGCGCGGTCGGCGCCGCTGGACCAGCGGCCGGCGCCGGAGACGCCCAGGTCAAGGCGATCGTCACGTACAAGAGCAAGCCGGGCGCCGCCGACAAGGCGGCGATCAAGGCACTCGGTGGCAAGGTGCGACACGCCTACACCCTGATCGACGGTATGGCAGTGACGATCCCCGCCAAGGCGTTCGACAAGCTCCGGAAGAGCTCACACGTCAAGACGGTAGAGCACGATGCGACCATCACCACTGTGGAACCGGTGGTCAGTCAGCAATCCACGGGTGACTTCGAGTACGACAACGCCTGGGGCGTCGTTCACATCGGGTCGAAGCCCGTTCAGGACGCGGGCATCAACGGCCTGGGCGTCAAGGTTGCCGTCATCGATACCGGCATCGACTACATCCACGACCAGCCTCCCAACCTGGAGCCGCCGGTTGTCGACCCCGAGTTCCTGAACATCTACAAGGGCGGCTACGACTTCGTGAACAACGACACGGACCCGATGGACGACAACGGCCATGGGACGCACGTCGCTGGAATCCTCGCCGCCGAGAAGAATGGCTACCTCGTCGTCGGCGTCGCGCCCAAGGTTGACCTCTATGCGCTCAAGGTCATCGGCGCGGACGGCTCGGGCGATGTCTCGAACGCGATCCTCGCCCTGCAATGGGCGGTCACCCACGGGATCCAGGTCGTGAACATGAGCTTCGGCACGCACGAGGTTTCGCCGGCCCTCGCCAGCGCCGTGACGAATGCCTCGAACGCCGGACTCCTCATGGTTGCGGCGGCAGGCAACGCGACGACGTTCCAGGAGCTATTCCTCGGGTGCCCGGTCGCCTTCCCGGGTGCCTACCCGGAGGTGCTTTCGACGACGTTCACCAATGAGAACGACGCCCTGACCGGCGAGTCCTGCACCGGACCGCAGGTCGACTTTGGGGCGCCGGGTGTCGACATCTTCTCGCCCGTTCCGGTCGGCAATTGCCAGCTGTGCTCACCGAATGGCTACGCCGCGCTGAGCGGCACGTCGATGGCGTCGCCGCACCTCGCGGGCGCCGTGGCCTTGCTCCTCGATGGGGGCATCCAGGACCACGGAGCGCCTGGTCTGTTCGATGATGTCCGCGCCCAGCTCTGTTCGACCGCAAACGTCGGCTACGGGGTGCAATCGATCTTCGGCCAGGACGTTCCGATCACGCCCGCAGATCCGCGCTACGCAAACTGGTTCGGATGCGGGATCGTGGACGCCCAGGAGGCGGTCCTCAGCCTTGTGCCGCCGGTTAACACGCCACCCGCGGCGGTCGACGACACGGCCGGGACCTCGAAGGACGTCCCGATCGACATCCCGGTCCTCGCGAATGACACGGACGCCAACGGCGACACGCTGTCGATCACCAGCGCGACCGACCCGGCACACGGCACAACCGAGATAAACGCCAATGGGACCGTCCATTACGTGCCCGACCCGGGCTATGTGGGCGGGGACGCGTTCGACTACACGATCGACGACGCCCACGGCGGGAGCGACACGGGATCCGTGGCAGTGACCGTGGCCGCAATCAACAACCCACCGGTCGCGACCGATGATGTCGCCACGACGAACGAGGACACCGCCACTGACATTGCCGTCTTGTCGGATGACACCGACGCCGACGGCGACGCATTGTCAGTGACCAGCGCGACCGACCCGCCCCACGGCACGACGAGCGTCAACGGCAATGGCACGATCCACTACGTGCCTGATGCCAACTACAACGGCGACGACACATTCGGCTACACCGTGTCAGACGGACACGGCGGGTCCGACACGGGCTCGGTGACGGTCCATGTCACCGCGGTCAACGACTCGCCGGTCGCGGTCAATGACACCGCCACCACCAACGAGGACGTCGCGGTCGACGTCAACGTCATCGGCAACGACACCGATATCGACGGCAACACTCTGACGGCGACCGGCGTCTCCGGGGCAACGAAGGGGACGGCCTCGATCAATGCGAACGGCACCGTCCACTTCGTGCCAACTCTGAATGCCAACGGATCGGGCTTGTTCCAGTACACGATCTCCGACGGTGCAGGAGGCACCGCGACGGGTGCCGCGACGGTAACGATCACCCCGGTCAACGACCCACCTGTCGCGGTCAACGACTCGGCCACGACGGCGCAGGGGACGCCAGTGACGATCTCGGTGCTCGCCAACGATACCGACATCGACGGCGGGTCGCTGTCCCTCGGAAGCGTCAGCGACCCACCCCACGGAACCGCGGTCGGGAACGCCAACGGGACGATCACGTACACCCCGGACGCCGGCTACAACGGGCCGGACGCGTTGGGATACACGGCGTCGGATGGCTCGGCGATCAGCAACGTAGGGACGGTCTCGATCACGGTCACGGCCGCGCCACCGCCCAACCCGTTCCACATCGGCGATCTCGACGGCACGACGTCGATCTCCGGCAAGAACTGGTCCGCCAAAGTCACGATCCGCGCCCACACGTCAGCCCACGTCAATGCCAGCGGCATCGTTGTGACCGGAACGTGGAGCACAGGCGGCTCGGCATCGTGCACGACCGCTGCGAACGGGACCTGCGCGGTGCAGTCCCCGAAGATGTCGCGGGCGTCCGTTGCGAGTGTGACGTTCACGATCATCTCGGCGACGCGTTCTGGCTGGACCTACGTGCCTGGCACGAACCACGATCCGGATGGGGACAGCAACGGGACGGTGATCGTGGTCATCCGGCCTTGAGCCGGCGCTGACGTACGCGACCGAGGGAGACCACTCCGCTACCCAGGCCGTGGCAGACTGGTCAGCCCCAATAGGGAAGTACCGAGCGACGCCCTCCGACTCGCGCAGTACTCCCGCGAGAAGGAGCGTGGACTATGAGGGTCATCGTCGGGTTCATCGCAGGGGCCATCGTCGGGTTCGGGATCGGTGTGGCCAGCTCGATCATGTATTCCGGGCAGACCGGTAAGGATCTTCGCGAGGTATACGCGGGCGTCCGCGAGAACGTCGAGAGCGTCGATCTCGAGCAGTTCGGCCAAGAGGTCCAGGCGAACGTCGCCCAAGCGCAGGCGCAAGTCCAGACCAACGTCGCTCAGGTCCAATCGCAGGTCCAGGAGAAGGTGGCGCAGGTCCGCGGGAAGTCCGGCGGCAACGGCACGGCCACGGACGAAGTGGCTCCCGAGGTCGCGGTCGAGTAGTCGCCCGAACAGAACGCGTGACTACTCCCCTCGCCACCGACGAGACGCGCATCGATCGCTGGCTGTGCGCGGTGCGCCTCGTGAAGACCCGCCCGCTCGCGACCCGGTTGTGCGACGGTGGCCACGTCCTCGTGAATGGATCGTCGGCGAAGCCGTCGACGAAGGTTCGCGCGGGCGATCGGGTCGAGGCGTTCATCGCCGATCGCGAGCGCATCGTCGAGGTCGTGCGACCGATCGAGTCGCGTGTCGGGGCCGCCGTCGCCGTGACCTGTTATGTCGACCACAGCCCACCCGTCGTGCGGGAGCCCGGGCCAGCGATCAAGGTCGCACGAGGGGAGGGCCGCCCGAGTAAGCGCCTGCGGCGCGAGTTGGAACGCCTGCGCCGAGCTCCCGGCGCCTGAGCTCCCCCTATCTAGCAACACGCATCAAGTCCTGGCCACTTTCGGGCCGGGGCTTTTCCTGTTCCATCGCGACGATGCGCCTTGCTAGCGCGTGGTCGCGAGACCCATGATGAGGTCGGATCCGTCGGGGCGACTCCTCTCCCCCGACCAAGCGCCGATCAGACAGCAGGGCTTTCCGTGCCGGACGAGATCGTCGGCCGCGGGACCGAACTCGCGGCGGTCGAACGATTCGTGGAGCGTGCCCGGAGCGGGCTGTCCGGGCTCGTGCTCGAGGGCGACGCCGGCATCGGCAAGACCACTCATCTGGGGGGCCGCGGTGCGCCACGCCCGGAGTGCCGGGTTCACCGTCCTGACCACGGGTCCCGCGCGCTCCGAGCAGGCTCTGACCCTCGGCGGCCTGACCGACCTGTTCTCCGATGTCGATGCGGACGTCCTCGGGGCCCTGCCGCACCCACAACGCCACGCTCTTGACGTCGCTCTCCTCCGGGTCGAGCCGTCCGGAAGCCTGCCCGACCAGCGGACGTTGTCGGTCGCGGTCGCCGGCGTGCTCCGCCTGCTGACGGCACGGGCACCGGTCCTCATCGCAGTCGACGACGCCCAGTGGCTCGACGAGAGCTCGGCATCCATCCTCGCGTATGCGATCCGCAGGCTGGTCGGTCGCCCGCTTGGCTTCCTCATGTCCGTGCGAGTCGGGCCCTCCGGCGGTGCGCTGGATCTTGCGTCTGCCATCGGCCGCGAGGACACGGAGCGGATCGCGCTCGGGCCGATGTCGCTCGCATCCCTTCACAGGCTCCTCCAATCCCGCCTAGGCCGGTCACTGCCGCGTCTCGCGCTGGTCCGCATCGAGGCCGCGTCCGGGGGCAACCCGCTGTACGCGCTCGAGATCACCCGTGCGCTGCCCGAAGCGACTGACCCGGCCACGGCGCCCGGGCCGCTTCCGATCCCCGACTCGCTCAGTCTCCTGATGGCCGGACGGGTGTCGGCACTGCCGCAAACCACCCGGGACACCTTGCTCCTGGCGGCCGCTGCCGCCGAACCCACCCTCGAGACGCTCGAGCGGGTGAGCCCCGGCGCCGAGGACGCCCTGCGCCCCGCGATCGACCGGGAGCTCCTGACCCTCGAACACGGACAGGTCAGGTTCGCGCATCCACTGATGGCCCAAGCGGTCCTCGGCGTCGTGTCACCCGCGGTGCTGCGCCGCGCGCACGCTGCCCTGGCTGCCGCAAGCACATCGCTCGACGCGCGGGCGCGACACCTCGGCCAGGCCGCCGACGGGCCCGACGAGTCCGTCGCCCAGACCCTCGCCGAGGCAGCAGCAGCCGCTCGGGCCCGTGGAGCGACTCTCGACGCTGCGGCGTCTCTATCTCGACGCGGGCCGGGCGACGCCGGCTGACCGGCCCGACCAACGCCTCGATCGCGCTCGGCTTGCAGCCGAGTGCCTGTTCATCGACCTCTCCGAGATGGTCCAGTCCGACAGCATCCTCGAGGTCGCGATCCGGGACGCGCCGCCCGGGCCGGCGCGGGCAGAGGCGCTGAGCATCCGCGCGCTCGTCCGCTACTACCACGGACGCGTCCCCGAGGCGGTCGCGCTGGGCGAGCAGGCGCTCGAGGAAGCAGGCGTCGACGACGTCGAACTCAGGGCGACGATCCTCGGTCGCGTCGCATTCCTCGTCATGCAGCTCGACCTGGAGCGCGGGCTCGCTCTCGTCGAGCAGGCGGCCGTCCTGCTCGAGCCGCTCGGTGACGCGGTCGACCCTGACTTGCTCGCGAACGTGCTCCTGCTGCGAGCCGAACGCCGACCTGGGTCTCGTCCGACCCACGCGTCACGACGACATCGAGCGCGGGCTTCGCCTCATCACGCCGAGCGGACGCTCATGGGAGCACGAGGGCGCGGACGGCAGCGCGTTCGGGCTCGCGCGCCTGACCGATGACCTCGACCGAGCGATCGAGCTGACCCGGGAGCTCATCAGGGCCAAGTCCGGACCGGGCGGCGACGACCCGTTCAATCTCGTCCAGCTCTCCGGCCTCCTCCTGTACCGCGGCGAGTGGCAGCGAGGCGCAGCGCATGGCCGAGGCTGCCATGGACGGCTACGCACTCGAAGGCGGCGAGCTGCACTCGGCATGGGGGCTTGCGCGGTGTCGCGCTCGTCGCCGCGCACCAGGGGCGTCTCGTCGAGGCCCGCCGGCTGTCCGGGGATGGCCTCGCGCTGGCACTCGAACGCGGCGATCCGGTGGTCGCCACATTCCATCGGCAGATCCTTGGTTTCGTGGCTGTCTCGGCCGGGGAGTGGGCCGAAGCCGATACCCAGCTGACCGAGGCGGCCGGCACTCGCCGCACGCGTCGCGGTCCGGCATCCCGGGCGGTTCAAGTTTGCCGGCGACCAGGTGGAGGCCGCACTCGCACTCGGTCACAGCGAGCGCGCCGCCGCGGTCCACGCGACACTCGCCGAGGCGGCACGGATCGCGCCGACGCCGTGGGTCGTAGCCATCGAGGCACGCTCGGCGGCCCTGCTCGCCGCGGCTGGTGGCGACCTGGAGGGTGCGGCCGCGACATTCGACCGCGCGCTACTCGCACACGAAGGCCTGCCGATGCCGTTCGAGCGCGCACGGACGCTGCTGGCCAAGGGCCAGCTGCACCGCCGTCGGAAGGAGAAGCGACTCGCCGATGAGACCCTGCACGCGGCACTCGCGGCCTTCGAGGATCTGGGCGCGGCCATTTGGGTCGATCGCGCGCGGCAGGAGCTTGGTCGCGTCGGGCGCCGGCCACACGCTCCAACGGAGCTGACCGGGACGGAGCGCCAGGTCGCCGACCTCGCCGCGCGCGGGCTTGAGCAACCGACAGATCGCGGAACGCGCGTTCCTGGCGCCCAAGACGGTCGGCAACGTCCTCGAACGGGTGTACCTGAAGCTGGGCATCCACTCCCGCGCCGAGCTCGGCGCGCGCATGTCATCGGACGCGAGCCAGCCACCGGAGGGGCGAGAGGTCCGTCACTGATCGGGGTGGTCGCCTCTTTCATCGCCGGACTGGTCGGCATAGCGTCGCGGCCATGGAGAGATCCCCAGGGCAGGACCCGATAGAGACGTTCCTCGTCGAACGCTACTGGCCTGACGTCGACCTTGCCCAGTTGCAGGCGGCCATGCCGCGACTCGAGGCAGCCGTGGAGGTCATGGTTGCGGCAGGCAGGCGGGTCGCACACCTGGGTTCGATCCTGATGCCGGCCGACCAGGTCGTGTTTTCCCTGTTCGTGGCGGACGACGAATCTGCCGTCCGCGAGCTCAACGAGCGAGCCGGGTTGCCCGCGGATCGGATCGCCAAGGCGATCGCGCTGATGGGGGCCGTCATCTCCAGCAACGACACACCGTGAGCGACGGAGGAAAGACCGTGATGATCCACCCTCGGCCGACCGCGACGGGCGCGACACGTGCGCTCCTGGTCATGACCGTCGCCAGCCTTGCTGCCTGCACCTCCTCGACGGCAGGCGGAACGACAGGGCCCTCGATCCCGCTAGCGCGGCCGTCCGTCGCGGTGCTGCTTCCATCGTCGGCTCCGACGCCTGAGGCCACTACCTCGACAGCTCCCTCCGAGGCGCCACCCGAGTCGCCGGGGGCGACCGCCGTGGCGACCACGATCGATCCGTGCCAGGTGGTGACGCCGGACGAAGCATCGAAGCTCGCCGGATCGAAGTTCGGGCCGAGCAGCGCGACCACGATGTCGAACAACGGCAAGCTGTGCACTTACGGTCAGGAGGGCCTCTCCTTCAACGTGATCGTGACCGCGGCGCCTGACGCGGCAACCGCCAAGGCCCAGGAACCCTGCGTTCAAGGCCGAGATCGAGCAGGCGGCTGCCGATGCCGGTCTCGGGGACATGAAACTGACCGAGATCCCCGACTTCCAGCCCGGCGTCGACGCCGCCGTCCTCAGCGGCACCGCCACGGTCGGTGGCACGAAGGTCGAAGGCATCGCCTTCTACGCGCTGAAGAACGCCGTCCTGCTCGCTCTCACCGATCTGGCGTTCGGCGGCGCGGCAGCCCCCACCGCTGCGGCGATGGAGGACGAGGCGAAGATCGCCCTCGGACGCCTCCCGTGACCTGCCGGTCTCCGGGCAACGGGGGGAAGCCCGGGGACCGGCCACGGTCCCATCCGTCGGGGTTGATGCGCGGACCCGTTAGCGACTGGTCCGCACCTTACGAGACGGGCTCCTGCAGAGCCGTGCGGGTAGCGAGCCAGCTCGACAGCAGATCAGACACGAGATCGACAGCCGTATCGGCGCTTCGACCGGTTGCCTGGATCGTCCCGATCACCCACGAGCCCAGCACCGCGGACACGACCGCCACTGCGTCGGCGTCCGACGCGAGCGGGCCGAGTGCGGCGCGAACAAGGGAGTCGAGCTCAGCATAGAAACGTGCCTCAGCGTCGGCCCAGAAATCGACGTCGGCCGGATCGCGTTGCGACACCCGGTACCACGGCCCGCTGCGGTCGAAGAACCCGGCCAGTTCTCGGACGAGCAGCGGGATCCGGTCGGACAGCTTGTCGACGCCATCGAACAGGTCCGGCGTCGGCATCCGGAGGTCAGTCAGGATCGCCGCTGTCGCCTCGGTGGCGAGTGCCGCAGCGGACCCGAAGTGGTTGGCGACCGTGCCTGGGGCGACATCAGCGCG
Source organism: uncultured Chloroflexia bacterium (assembly GCA_963765245.1). Classification (GTDB taxonomy): domain Bacteria; phylum Chloroflexota; class Limnocylindria; order Limnocylindrales; family CSP1-4; genus SPCO01. Next base: position 190,993 of record CAVXVP010000004.1, on the reverse strand, counting down.
ACGTGCGACGTCGAGCATCGTCGTCGCCGAGACGCCCTTCTCCTGATAGAGGGAAAGGGCGGCGTCCATGATCCGGCGATGGGTATCCGTCCGCTGGGTGGCACGCTTCCCGAGCGCGTACTTCCTCGGCAATCTCGCTCGTCCTCAGAATCTATTGACTTTCGATTACAACCAATATAGCATCCGGCGACCGAGCTGTTCCCTGGCCCGTGATTGTGGAGGACCCGCATGCCCGCCGTCATCGAGAACACGGTCGAGATCGCGCGGACGCCTGAGGCGGTGTTCGACTACCTCGCCGACCAGGGGAACGAGATCCAGTGGAACCCCGACTGCGTGTCGATGGAGAAGCTGACGGCAGACTACGTCGTCGCGCAGGTCGCGGCTGACCATGCGTGACGTGGCCGAGCCGATCGGAGGCCAGGGCAGTAGGGCCAAGACCCCTGTGACGGTCAGGTATGTCGCCGGCGTGGTCTCCCTCGCGAGCTCAGCGATCGCCGCCGTCGCGCTCGTCTTGCTCGTCTTGATGTTCCTGGCGTTCGGTCTCGGGGCGACGTCAGCGGGACAGACGTTCGGGGGGATCAACGACGCGCTCGTCCTCGTCGCCTACATCCTCGCGGTGCCCGGCGTCCTGGCGACCGCGGAGATGCTCCGCTCGCGCCAGCCTCGATTCTCGCGGTCCTTGGGGCGCTCGTCGCGGTCGGGGCCATCGTCGCGATCACCGTGCTGCAGTGGCAGCTGGTCACGGGAGCCCTGACGTTCGAACAGCAGATCGGATCGGTGTCCGTCGCCTTCCTCGCCCTGGGCGCCTGGTTCGTGCTATCGGCATACCTCGGCGCCGGCCTTCTCCCGTACGGCGTCGGGATCGGTGTCCTGGCCGCGCTCTACGTCGGCTATCCGCTGTTGGCCTTCCGCCTGGGACGGTCGCTGTTGGGGAGGACCCGCTAGTCACAAGTCTCGACAAGATCGATTCCGACAGATCGACAGGGTCAGGAGGAGACGATGGCGCGCACCGGCGAGACGATCAACAACCCGGTGACCGGCGAGAGGTTCCACGTGGCGGCAGGTGGCGGCTGATACCGACGGCCGACTCGTGATGGGCGAGATGGTGCTGCCGCCCGGCGGATTTGTCGCGGCCGAGCATGTCCACCCGAACCAGGAGGAGCGCTACGAGATCCTCGCTGGCGAGCTGAAGGTGCGACTCGACGGCCGGGAGCAGACTGTGGGACCCGGCGACCGGGTGGTCGTCCCGGCCGGGCGGCCGCATATCTGGTGGAACGCCGGACGGGAGGACGTGCACTTCCGGTGTGAGGTGACGCCGGCACTGCACTTCGAGACGTTCATCGAGACCCTCTTCGGGCTTGCCTCAGACGGGAAGACCAATGCACAGGGGCTGCCCAACCCGCTCCAGCTCTCCCTGCTCGCGCGCACGTACAAGGAGGAGGTCCGGCTCGCCCGGCCCTCACCGGCGTCCAGACACTTCTGTTGGGCCCGCTCGCGATCATCGGTCGCGTGATGGGATACCGCTCGACCTATCCCCGCTGCAGCAGCGGTCCGACGTCGGAGGTCGACCCTCTTCGTTGGCAACACCGGGAATTTCGAGGGCAGCAAGATGCTGCCGATCGCTTCGGAAACGACTAGACGACCTGTAGCCAGGTAGGGCCGATCGCCGCGCCGGTGCACAGTTGTCCGGCGCCGCGTTTCGCGGATCAGGCTATCGACATTGTCATCGAAGCTATAGCGAGCCGGCGGCGGATCCGGACGCACAGCACGGACATCCGCCCTCGGCGGCGCCGGCGCGCGGTCAAGCGGGCGCAGGAGGTGGTTCGTGAGAGCCTGGTGGTCGTATTGGCTGACACTCGCCGTCGGGGCGGCGCTGTGGCTCGGCGTCGCGGTCGTCGGAGGTCGAGAAGGCATCAAGACTGCATTGAGCCAGCCCCTCTCGGCGGCCATCCTTCTCGCCCCGATCTTCCTCGCGGGGCTGAACCTGATCGTCTTTCGCCAAACGCACAAGGTCGTCTGCCGCCTGGACGCGGAGCGCCATCGCTCGCTGTCGATGCTCGTCGGGCGAGGTTACTCCGCTCGAACGTTTGCGCTCACCGGACTCGTGCTCTTGGGGTTGGGTGTTGCATTGGTCGTTTGGGTGGTCAACGGAGATAGGTGAGCGTCGCCCTGGGCGCTCCTTGACGTCTGGACCAGGCGCCGATAAGGTTCACCAATCGGTGAACTATTAGCGAGGAAGCCTAGGTGGCGGAAGATCTGGACCGCTTGTTCGCGGCCCTCGCCAACCGTCACCGGCGCGAGATGGTTGATCTCCTGGGACTTCAGCCGTACTCGATCAGCCGGCTCGCGGAGGTCAATGGGCTTTCGCTGCCGGCCATGAACAAGCACGTCCGCGTCCTCGAGACGGCTGGCCTTGTGACGCGCCGCAAGCTCGGCCGAACCACCTTCCTGACGCTCGATCGATCGGCGATCCGCGCAGTCCAGGCCTGGCTGGCGACTTTCCACGCCTACTGGGGAACCGAGAAGGAGACTCTCGAGAACTACGAGCGATTCCTGGCACGCGAGTCGACCAGCACGAAGGAGGACCAGTGAAGAAGTACCTAGTCCTGTACCACGACGTTTGGGAGCCGATCCCAGAGGTCCAGGATGCCTGGCAGGCGTGGTTCGCACGGGTCGGGGATCGCTTCGTCGATAGTGGCACGCCTTTCGCAGACGCCTTCGAAGTCACGCGTGGCGGCACTCGCGCACTCACGCGGTCGGATGGGCCGGCGACAGGCTATTCGATCATCTCGGCCGTGAGCCTCGAAGACGCCGAGGCCCTGTTTGCGGACTGTCCGTACGGCTCGAGCGTTCGACTCTACGAATCAACGGCGATGTGATCGTCGGATCCAGGATCGGCGGCGAAGATCGCCGACAAACGAGGTTGGTCGAGGTGCGCGAGGCGCCGACGGCTAGGGAGGACATCGACATGGCGAATTTTCTGCTCACGTTCCACGGCGGTAGCATGCCCGAGACAAAAGAGGCCCAGGATCAGGTCATGGCAGCATGGACCGACTGGTTCGGCAGCCTCGGCGACGCACTCGTCGATGGCGGCAATCCGATCTCCCAGTCGAAGGCGATCTCGCCGGACGGGTCGGTGATGGATGCGACATCGGCGCCGAGTGGCTATTCGATCATCAAGGCGAACGACCTCGACAGCGCGGTCGCACTCGCGAAGGGCTGCCCGGTCCTGGCCGGTGGGGCTGCCGTGGTCGTCTCCGAGACGTTCCCGGTCATGTAGTGGAACGGGAGGGACTGGTCGATCGGATGTCGATCAGTCCTCTCTCCCGAAAGCCGCCCTTGCGCTGACCACTAGTCTGGACGCCTTACTTGGAGTCGTTGACTGATGGCCGCACCGCAGACCGGGATCTTCGCGCTCGGCACGGCTGCGCACGCGTACCTCGAGTTCGACCTGCTGGCGTCGGCAGACGGCCCGGCCGCGGTCGCGAGCGTTGCGCGTCTGCGTGAGCCACGGACGACGATCGGCGGCGTCAACCTGGTGGCCGGCTTCCGACCAGAGTTGTGGGCGTTCGTCGCGCCCGACGCGGCGCCGGCCGGTGTGGTCGGCTTCAACGAACCGATCGGGGGCGTTGCTGCCCACGATCTGCCCGCCACGCAACACGACATCGTGATCTGGTTGGCGGGCGCCTCGTACGACGTCGTGTTCGACACCTCGAGGTCGATCGTGGCCGAGCTCATGGGGCGCGCGACGCTTGCCAACGAGATCGTCGGCTGGCAATACCACCACGACCGGGACCTGACGGGCTTCGAGGACGGCTCGGAAAACCCGTCGATCGTCGAGGCGACATCCGTTGCGCTCGTCCCGCCAGGTCTGGCCGGCGAGGGCTCGTCGATCCTGCTCCTGCAGCAATGGGCGCACGACGCGATCTCCTGGGAGGCTCTTCCGGTCGAGTCGCAGGAGGCGATCATCGGTCGCAGAAAGTCGGACAGCGAGGAGCTCGACCCAAAGCCGCCGACGTCGCACGTGGCGCGCACCGACCAGGATCGATTCGGCAAGATCTTCCGCCGGAACGTCGCCTACGGGACGGTGTCGGACCACGGGACGATCTTCGTCGGGTTCTGCGGGAGCCAGGACGCCGCTCCGGCATGATGCTCGAAAGCATGGTCGGTCGCGGATCGGAGCCGCCCGACCAGCTCACGAGCGTCGCTCGAGCGGTCACCGGCGCGTACTACGTCATCCCGTCAGCCGACCGCCTGGCGACATTCGGCGCGGAAGACCGAGCCTGACGCTCCCCGAGCGGACCGCCGAGGCTCGCGTCCAGTCCGTATGCTGGACCGATGCTACCGCCGACCACCGACGGGCCTGACACCGAACCGCCGGTCGACCCGTCGACAGACCCGGCTACTGCTGCAGCGCCGCCGAGCCGGCGATCGGCACTCATGCGATCCGGACTCATCGTCGGCGTCCTCGTCCTCGTCTTCCTCGTCATCCTGCCGCGCTATATCGACTACCAGGAGGTGGCGGCGGCCTTCCAGGCGCTGACCCTGAGCGAGATCGCGCTCATGTCGATCCTCGGTGTGATCGCGTGGTTCGTGAGCGGCCTCGTCTTCTGCGCCCTGATCCCGGGCCTCTCGATCATCCGCGGACCGACTTCCTGGTTGATCCTGTCGGGCATCGGCGCGAGTGTCCCGTTCGGCCCGTGGAACATGGGCGTCCTGTGGGTCGTCATCCGGGGCTGGGGCATCGCGAATATCCCGGCGACGTCGGGCATCGCCCTGTACGGCATCGTCAACGAGCTGAGCCGCCTGTTCCTGCCCTTGTTCGCGCTCATCATCCTGTGGTCCACCGGCGCCCTCGCGGGGGCGCAGAACGCGGACACCGCGTGGCTCATCGCGATCATCAGCGCGATCGCGTTCGTGGTCGCCACGGCCCTCATCATCGCCGTCGTGCGGTCCGAACGTGCCGCAGACTGGCTCGGGCGGACGGGGCAACGGATCGTCTCCTGGGTGATGCGCCGCCTCGGACGGGAGGGCGCTCCGGACGTCTCCGCGTCGATCCACAAGTTCCGCGATCAGCTGGGCGTCGTGATCCGCGGTCGCGGCCTGGCTGCCCTCGGCGGTGTCGGTCGCCTCGCAGTTCGCCTGGGTGATCGTGCTGACGGTCGCGCTCCGCTTGACCGGGGTTCCGGACAACGTCCTGAGCCCGGGCGAGATCTTCGCGGTCTACGCACTGGTCATGGTGCTCACGATCATCCCGTTGTCACCAGGCGGAGCGGGTGTGCCCGAGTTGCTCTTCATCTCCGGACTCACGACGATCGCCGGCTCTCAATACCAGTCCGCGGTCACTGCCGGGGTCTTCCTGTATCGCCTCTACTACTGGTTCCTGCCGATCCCGCTGGCGTGGATCCTCCTGAAGGTGGTTCGGCGCGGCAAGTCGATGTTGCCGACCACCACCGAGCTGAAGGCCGCCGCGCACGGGTAGTCGGGCCGGCCGCCGTGATCCTGTCCCGGTCAGGCCTCACCGGTCGGTGCCTGCAGGAACGCGGTCAGCGGCAGCTGCTCGGCGACCGCCGCGGGTGCCGGGACGAGCGGGGATTCGCGTCGATCCGCGACGCCGTGGTCACGCGCCAGGTCACGGACCCGGCGGCGCACGCCCTTGACGACGTCGTCGCGGAGGTAGGCGCGGCCGGCATAGAGCTGTTCGTAGCGGGGGAGCAACTCGGGCCAATCGCGGGCGAGGTTGTCGAGGAACAATAGGCGCGATCGCGCCTCGACCCCCGATACTCGACCGAGCGTTAGCGAGGGACATCGATGACTCTGCGCACCCGTCAGGTGATCGTGGCGGCGGGGCTTGCCTTCCTGGCTATCTGGGCATTCGCAACGTGGATGGGATCGGCCGCTCCGGTGCCGATCCCGAGTCATGGGCCGTCCCCGACGGGTTCAATCGGGTCTGGGCCGGCCACCTTCGTACCGAGTGAAGTCGCCTCGCCGTTGCCCTGATCGTGCACGTTCGCCGGTTGCGCCCAACATGACCGACTGATACCGTAACTCCCAGGTTACGGATAGATCCGATCGCGGGAGGAAGCCACCATGGCGAACCACACCGGAACCGGCACCAAGGCGGACCCGTGGGTCCTCAAGACGCCGCCCGGCACGTCCGAATACCAGATGTATCTCGATGACGCGGCCGATCCGCCCGCGATCATCTGCCAGGTCGGCGGGACGCAGCTGAAGTACGACAAGCGCGCCATCGACGACCTGCACGCGATGCTCAAGGCGCACGGCGACTGGATGCCGCTCGGTGGGCGCCGACGAGCAGAAGCCCGCCCCGGAGGGCTCGGTCGAGGCCTGGGGTCGCTCCGAGGACAACCCGCTCGGTGGCTGGTACGGCCTCAAGAAGGGCCTGCGCGGCCGGTTCGGCGTCTACATGCCGCCGCTGATGGAGGCGCTCGGTCTGGCCGAGGTCACCCACGACCCCAAGAACAACAGGATGCGGGCGCTCTGAGCGTCGCCATGAGCGTACCGACACCCGCTCGAGACCCGTTCGACGCCCTAGGCGATCCGAACCGGCGAGCGATCGTGGAACTTCTCGCCGGCGGTGACCGGTCAGTCCAGCAGCTCGCCGACGCGCTGCCGATCAGCCGTCCCGCCGTGTCTCGCCACCTGCGCCTGCTCAAGGAGGCCGGGCTCGTCGTCGAGGAGCCACGCGGCACACGCCGCATCTACCGCCTCCACGACGAAGGCGTCGCCGCCGTCCGCGGCTACCTCGAGCGTGTGTGGGGGGACGCGGCAGCGCGCTTCCGGCTCGTCGCCGAGAACACGACGCCCGAGCGGTGATCGAGCCCATCCGCATCGCGTTCGAGATCGCCTGCCCGGCGGACCACGCGTTCGAGGTCTGGACGGGTCGGATCTCGGCGTGGTGGCCGGCCGACCACACGGTGTCGGGCGAGGCGGACGTCGCTGGTCGTCCTCGAGCCACGCACGGGCGGCCGGATCTTCGAGCGGACGGCGAGGGCGTCGAGCACGAGTGGGGCGAGATCGTGGCCTGGGAGCCGCCGACGCGCTTCGTCTACCTGTGGCACCTGCGCCGCGATCGTGCCGACGCGACCGAGGTCGAGATCCGCTTCGTCGGACGCAGCGACGACACGACCCTGGTCGAGATCGAGCATCGCGGCTGGGAGGTCCTCGGCGCCGAGGGCGAGTCCTGGCGCGACCGCAACAACGGCGGCTGGGCGACGCTCCTGCCTCACTACGTGGCGGCCCGCGTGTCGGCCGCGGCCGTCGACCCGACCGGCTTAGCCAGCGTCAGCCCGCGGTCGCCGCCTCCGCGAAGGACGCCATGTCGGAGAAGGTCGCGTCCGGCTTTGCCTTGGCCGGCGGCGTCGCCCCGGACCCCGGCCGCCCGGCCCGGCGATCGATCCAGACCGTCGCAAAGCCCATCTTCTTGGCCGGCACGTGGTCGTGGAAGAGGCTCTGCGCCACGTGCAGGATCTTGTCGCGGGGCAACCCGATGTGCTCGAGCGCGACCTCGAAATTGTGCGGGTTCGGCTTGTAGCCGCGCGCTCGCTGTGCGGTGACGACCCAGTCGAAGTCGGTCTCGAGTCGCGCCGCTGATCGCGCGAACAGGTCGTCGTCGCAGTTGGTGATGACGCCGAGCCGGAAACGCTCGTGGAGCCGCCGCAGCGCATCGACCGAATCGGGGAATGCCGGCCACTTCCCGACCGAATCCGACGAAGGCCGCCACGTCTGCGAGGTCGGGCGCGACGGCGTAGTCGGCGGCGACCTCGCGCAGGCAGCGCGCCGAGGATCTCGCGGTAGCGCAGGTACGGGCCGCTCTCCAGCGCCAATTCCGACGTTCGGCGTACTTCTCGAGAAGCTCGTCGTCGGTGGGCTTCGTCACGCCGCGCGCGGCGAGGACAGGACGCAGGCCGGCGAGGATCCCGGCCTCCCAGTCGATGAGCGTGCCGTAGCAGTCGAAGGTCAGTGCCTCGAAACGTCCGTAGTCGAGTTCGGTCACCGTCGGTCGATCCTCCTGTCGACGCGATGATGAAGGATGGATGGGCTGCGGCGCGCGCGCGTGCGGCAGGGTGGCGCGGCCACGCACCGGAAACCGTCAGCGCCGAGCCGACGTATCGACCCAGGTACCGATGGAAGCTCCATCGCATCCCGTGGAGGTGCCCCGCATGCGTCGTTCACTCCGTTTCGCCATCGCAACGGCCCTGCTGGCCGGTCTGGTCCTCGGGACCGGGACCGTTGCCGCGGCCAAGGGCGGACATCACAAGATCCTCGACGTCCAGCTCGTCGGGCTCGCCGTGCCGCGCACGGTCATCGCCGGGGTGACCGGTGCCGGCCACGCGTGGGCGATCGATGAAGGCAACGCGAAGCTCTTCTCGGACGGCCGGCTCCTGATCAACGTCGAGGGCCTCGTCCTGACGCCGGAAGGCACGAACCCCGTCGCCAGCGGCAAGGGTGTCGTGTCCTGCAACGGCGGCGCCACGTCCGACGACATCGTCAGCGTCCGACCGCGTGCCGCTGTCGGTCCCCGACGGCGACGCCCACGTCAACCAGTGGCTGACGCTGCCGAGCCCGTGCCTCAACCCGGTGATCTTCTTCACCAGCACGGCCGGCGGCTGGTTCGCCGTCAGCGGCTAGACTCCTCAGCTGCCGGGAGGAGCCGGACCGTGGGGCAAGCGGTCCGGACTAGGCAGCGAAACGGCGGCGGGTCCTCGGCCGACCCGCCGCCGTTCGACGTTCCGGGTCCGGACGCTGCTAGCATCGCGTGCCATGGCGCCCCCCAGGTACGACTTCATCATCGTCGGCGGCGGCTCGGCCGGGAGCGCGCTGGCCAACCGGTTATCGGTCGATCCGGGCACCCGCGTCCTGGTCATCGAAGCAGGCCGTCCCGACTATCGATTCGACGTCTTCATCCACATGCCGGCGGCGCTGACCTTCCCGATCGGCAGCCGCTACTACGACTGGATGTACGAGTCGGAACCCGAGCCGTTCATGAACGGCCGGCGCATCTACCACGCACGCGGCAAGGTCCTCGGCGGCTCATCGAGCATCAACGGCCAGATCTTCCAGCGCGGCAACCCGCTCGACTACGAGCGTTGGGCCGCCGACCCCGGGATGGAGACCTGGGACTACGCGCATTGCCTGCCGTACTTCAAGAAGATGGAGGACTGCCTCGCGGCCGCCCCCGACGATCCGTGGCGTGGCCATGACGGGCCGCTCGTCCTGGAACGTGGTCCTGCCACGAACCCGTTGTTCCAGGCTTTCTTCGCGGCCTGCCAGGAGGCCGGCTACCACCTGACCGAGGACGTCAACGGCTACCGCCAGGAGGGCTTCGCGCCGTTCGATCGCAACATCCACGACGGCCGGCGGCTGTCGGCCTCGCAGGCGTATCTCAAGCCGGTCCGTCGCCGGAAGAACCTGACCGTCCGGACGCGGACGTTCGTGACCGGGGTCGTGTTCGAGGGCCGTCGCGCGGTCGCCGTCGACATCGAGCGCCAGGGCGGCGGCACGGAACGCATCGAAGGCGGCGAGATCATCCTCGCTGGCGGCGCGATCAACACGCCACAGCTCCTCCAATTGTCCGGGGTCGGGCGAGCCGACGACCTCGGCGCCCTCGGCATCCCGGTCGTCGCCGACCTGCCCGGCGTCGGGGCGCATCTCCAGGACCACCTCGAGGTCTACATCCAGTACAAGTCGCTCCAGCCGGTCTCGATGCAGCCGTCGGCGACGCAACTGTGGCGTCGGCCATTCATCGGGGCGCAGTGGCTGTTCCTGCGTAACGGCCCGGGCGCGACGAACCATTTCGAGGGCGGCGGGTTCGCCCGGTCCAACGAGGACGTCGCCTACCCGAACCTGATGTTCCACTTCCTGCCGCTCGCGATCCGCTACGACGGCAGCGCCGGGGCCGCCGGACACGGCTACCAGGTCCACGTCGGGCCGATGTACTCCGATGCTCGCGGGTCGGTGTCGTTGAAGACGACCGATCCGCACGACCACCCGGCGCTGCGCTTCAACTACCTCTCGACGCAGCAGGACCGTCGCGAGTGGGTCGAGGCGGTACGCGTCGCGCGGCACATCCTCGGCCAGCCGGCGATGGATCCATTCAACGGTGGCGAGACATCACCGGGACCGGTCGTCACCACCGATGACGAGATCCGCGACTGGGTCGCTCGTGACGCCGAGACCGCGCTCCATCCCTCGTGCACCGCCCGGATGGGCGTGGACGGGGACTCCGTCCTGGACCCGCTGACCATGCGCGTCCACGGTCTCGATGGGCTTCGGGTGGTCGACGCGTCGGCGATGCCGTACGTCACCAACGGCAACATCTACGCGCCGGTGATGATGATCGCCGAGAAGGCCGCGGACCTGATCCTGGGGAACACGCCGCTGCCAGCCGAGCATCTGCCGTTCTACCGTCATGGGGCCGAGACGCTGGAATGACAGCGGCGGTGTAAGTCCTGTCGACCGATTGAAGGGCAGAGAGTGGAGGACACGAGATGACGGCCGACGAGCTCGCGCAGTGCATCGCAGCCGCGAACGGCAACAAGGGTCAGATCAACAAATGCGAAAAGGACTTCAAGGATGCCGGGGGCAACGAGGGTGCCAAGGAAGACGGCAAGGTCTTCAGCGACACGATCGGCGGCAAGGTCTTCGTGACCGAAAACGGCAAGGTCTTCGGCAAGGTCTTCTGATCCCAGTCGCGCGAACGAATCCGGGACAGCTGGCGACGGTCAGCCCAGCGTCCTGAGCAACCTCACACTCACGAGGTAGGTCGGCCATCCTGACCGACCGTGTCCCGGCGCGCGGCGGGGCGGGACACGGACTTCGGCGTGGGCGTGACGTCCGATGTGCTCCACTTGCCAGCGGATGCCGAGCAACAGTCGAACCTTGCCTGCCGGGTCGAGCGTCACACTGACATCGTACTACGTCGGCCTCTCTCGTATCTCACGTCGGTCCGACAACTTCTAGACACGCGGGCCCTCATTGACCGATACTCATTGGTATGACACAGACACGTGACCATCCTGCCGCCCGATCCGCGTCGGCCAGGCGGCCGAGATGCTCGGGGTCTCGATCGAGACATTGCGACGCTGGGAAGCGGACGGCCGGCTGCGGATGGAGCGGTCGGACGGCGGCCAGCGGCTGATCGAGATCGACGAGGTGGCCCGCCTCCTCGAAGAGCGCCGCAAGGCGTCGACAGACCGGCCGATCGTCGCCCAGTCCGCCCGCAACCGCTTCCCGGGCATCGTCACCCGGGTCGAGCGCGACGGGGTGGCGGCCGTCGTCGAGGTCATCGCCGGTCCGCATCGGATGGTCAGCCTGATGACGGCCGAGGCCGTCGACGAGCTCGATCTGAAGGTCGGCGACGAGGCGGTCTGCGTGGTCAAGTCCACCAACGTCATCGTCGAGATCCCGTCGTCCAAGGAGTCACGTGGTTGAGATCTCGGCTGACGATCCTGGTCGCCACGCTGGCCATGGTCCTGATGGCCTGTTCGAGCGGCGGCACCACATCGCCGAGCGCTGCACAGGCCACTCCTGTCGCCACGGGTCGAGGTCAGCACCTCTGCGAACCTTGAACTCACGGTCTTCGGCGCCGCGTCGCTCAAGGGCGTCCTCGACAAGGCCAAGGCCGCCTACGAGACGGCGTACCCGGGCACGACCGTGACCATCTCGACCGATTCGTCGTCGGCGCTCGAGACCCAGATCGAACAGGGGGCGCCGGCGGACGTCTTCCTGTCGGCCGACACGACGAACCCGAAGAAGCTCGTGGACGGTGGGTTCGCCGACGGGGCGGCCATCGACCTTCGCCGGCAACAAGCTGACGGTCATCGTCCCGACGGCCAACCCGGCCGGCATCAAGACGCCTGCCGACCTCGCAAAGCCCGGGGTCAAGGTCATCGCCGCCGGCGCCTGAGGTCCCGATCACGAAGTACGCGACGCAGCTCGTCGGGAACCTGGCCAAGGAACCGGGCTATCCGGCCGACTTCGCGGCGAAGTACGCAGCCAACATCGCCTCCACAGGAAGACAACGTCAAGGCGGTCGTCGCCAAGATCGAGCTCGGCGAGGGCGATGCCGGCATCGTCTACGTCACCGACGCCAAGGCGTCGACCAAGGTGACGCCGATCGATGTCCCCGATACCGCGAACGTGCCGGCCACGTACGCAGGTGTCGTCGTCAAAGCCTCGAAGAACGCGGCGGCAGCGAAGACCTTCCTCGACTGGTTCGCGGGTCCTGATGGGCAGGCGATCCTGAGCGAGTTCGGGTTCCTGCCGCCCACGTGATCGAGGGAGTCGGGGGGCGTTCTCGGGGGAGCCGGGCCGTGGTCGATCGGAAACGACCGGCCGCGGCCCGCGCTGGACGGTGGGGCGAGCGCTCGCTCTTCGCCGTCGCGGGGCTGTTCGCTCTCTTCCTGGGCCTTCCGGTCCTCGCCCTCGTCGTGCGTGCCGTCCTCGATGGGTCGCTCGCGAGGCGCTCACGACGCAGGTCGTCCTCGACGCCCTGGTCCTGAGCCTCGTCACGACCGCGATCAGCCTGGCGATAACCGTCGCCCTGGGTCTGCCGTTGGCCTTCGTCCTGGCTCGGCGCGCATTCCGCGGCAAGAGCCTGCTCGAGGCGATCGTCGACCTGCCGATCGTCCTGCCACCGTCCGTCGCCGGGCTGGCGCTCCTCCTGGTGTTCGGTCGGCGCGGGCTCCTCTCCGCGCCGTTCGAGTTCCTGGGGATCTCGGTGCCGTTCACGACGATCGCGGTGATCCTCGCCATGACGTTCGTCTCGGCTCCGTTCTTCATCCGATCGGCCCGGAACGGGATCGCCGGCGTCGACGGCGACCTCGAGGATGCGGCTCGTGTCGACGGGGCCTCGGAGCGGCAGCTGTTCCGGTCGATCACCGTCCCGCTTGCCAGCGCGGCCCTTGCCGCCGGCCTGGTCATGACCTGGGCACGATCGCTGGGCGAATTCGGGGCGACGATCATGTTCGCCGGCAACATCCAGGGCAGGACGCAGACGCTGCCACTCGTCGTGTACTCGCAATTCCAGGGCGGTGACCTCGACGCATCGATCGCGGCCGCGGCCATCCTCGTCCTGGCCGCGTTCGGCGTCCTCGTCGCCGTTCGCGTCTTCCACTGGGGTCGGATCATCGATGCCAGGGGTCTGGGATGAAACAGCGAGTGGACGACCGGTTCAGGTAGCCTCGCCGCGTGGCGGCTCGCTCGACGTCGGAGGTCAGGTTCGGCCTGCGTGAGAATGCCGGCCAGTTCGCCCTGCTGGTCGGCGTCAGCGCGCTCGTCGGCGGGATGGTCGGGCAGGAACGGACGATCGTCCCGCTGCTCGGGGTCGCGACATTCGGGCTGTCGACTGCGACCGCCGCGCTGTCATTCCTGATCGCATTCGGCCTGACCAAGGCCGTCACCAATCTCGTCGCAGGAGCGCTGGCCGATCGCGTCGGTCGGAAGCCCGTTCTCGTTGCGGGCTGGCTCGTCGGGGTGCCGGTCCCGTTCTTGTTGATCCTGGCGCCAGACTGGGCGTGGGTCGTCGCGGCGAACGTCCTTCTCGGGATCAACCAGGGTCTGACGTGGTCGACCACCGTCCTGATGAAGATCGACCTCGTCGGGCCGCGGAATCGCGGCCTCGCTCTTGGCCTGAACGAGGCGTCTGGCTATGTCGCTGTCGCCGTCGTGGCGTTCCTGACCGGGCTCATCGCCGAATCAGCCGGTCTTCGCCCAGCGCCGTTCTTCCTTGGGATCGCGATCGTCGGGCTCGGGCTCGGTGCGTCCGTTCTGTTCGTCCGCGAGACGCGCGGGCACGCCCTGCGCGAATCGGAAGCGGCGTCGGGGATGACGCCATCGGAGGACGCGCACTGGCTCCGGATCGCGTGGCGCAGCACGATCTCGGACCGATCGCTTTCGGCGGCGAGCCAGGCGGGCCTGGTCAACAACCTGAACGACGCGATGGCGTGGGGGCTGCTGCCGATCGTCCAGGCCGCGGCCGGGCTCTCGATCGCGCAGATCGGCCTGCTGGCCGGCGCGTACCCCGCCACCTGGGGGATCGCCCAGATCGGGACAGGTGCGCTGTCCGATCGAATCGGTCGAAAACGCCTGATCGTTGCCGGGATGCTTCTTCAGGCGCTGGCCATCGCGTCGATCGCGATCTCGAGCGGGTTCGGCCCGTGGTTGGTCGGCGCGCTCGCACTCGGCCTGGGGACAGCGATGGTCTACCCGACGCTGATCGCGGTCGTCGCCGACGTCGCCGAACCGCGTCAGCCGGGGCGCGGTGACGGGCGTCTACCGCTTCTGGCGCGACCTCGGTTTCGCGGTCGGCGCGGTCCTGGTCGGGCTCCTCGCCGACAGGTTCGATGCGCGGGCGGCGATCCTGGCGGTCGCGGCCTTGACGGCGATCTCGGGAGTCATCGTCGCCGTGCGGATGCGCGAGACGCGGCCCGCGCGCTGACTCGCCCTCGGCGCGACTCGGCGCCCGTCGCCGATCGGACAGGACGGATGTCCATGCCTCCGACCCGTCGGTCGTCGGCTGTCCACGGCCGTGTCCCGACCCGAAGATCGGCACACCTCCGGCTGACACCACGACCACCAAGGAGCCCCCCGCAATGGAAGCCTTTCGCTTCGCCACCCCCGACCACGACGCGCTCGACTTCGAAGCCTTCGAAGCCACGTTGCACGGCTCGATCGTGCTGCCCGGCAGCCCCGACTACGACGTCGCCCGCCAGGTCCACAGCGCGATCAACGACCGCCGCCCCGCGCTGATCGTTCGCGCGGCCGATGCGCACGACGTCGCCAAGACCGTGATCCTTGCCCGCGAGTCCGGCCTGACTCTCTCGGTCCGCGGCGGCGGGCACAGCCTCGCCGGCTACGGCACGAACGATGGCGGCATCGTCCTCGACCTCGGCGCGATGAAGGGCCTCCACATCGATCCCGATCGCCGCGTCGCCTGGGCGCAGCCCGGCCTGACCGCCGGCGAATACACGAACGCGGTCGCCGCCCATGGGCTGGCGACGCCGTTCGGCGACACCGGGTCGGTCGGCATCTCCGGTCTGACGCTCGGTGGCGGGATCGGCTGGCTCGTGCGCAAGTACGGCCTGGCCATCGATGCCCTCGAGGCCGTCGAGATCGTCACGGCCGATGGCCGGGAGATCACCGCCAGCGAGGATTCGCACCCCGACCTGTTCTGGGCGGTGCGCGGCGGCGGCGGCAACTTCGGTGTCGTCACCCGCTTCCAGTTCAAGCTCTACCCGGTCGGCCAGATCCTCGGCGGCGCGCTGTTCATGCCGGCGACCAAGGAGGTCCTGCGCAGCCTCGTGCCGATCGCGGCCAGCGCCCCCGAGGAGCTCAGCACGATCTCCTTCGTGATGGCCCTTCCGCCGGCTCCCTTCGTCCCGGCCGAGCTGGTCGGCACGCTGTCGCTGGTCGATCATGTTCGTCTGGTCCGGCGACGACCCGGCCGACGGCCAGGCCGCCCTCCAGCCGTTCCGCGACGTCGCGACGCCGCTCGTCGACATGGCGATGCCGATGCCGTACCCGGGCATCTACGGGCTGACCGCCGAAGGCGAGAAGCGCGGTCTCGCCGTCCATCGCTCGCGCTTCCTGAGCACCATCGACGACGACGCGATCGACGCGATGCTCGACGCGATGGCGGCCCCGAGCTCGCCGACCACGATGATCCAGCTGCGAGTCCTCGGCGGCGCGATGTCGCGGGTCCCGGCCGATGCCACAGCGTTCGCCCATCGCGACGCCGCGGTCATGGTGGCCATCCTCACCGGTTTCGAGGATCCCTCGACCGAGGCGACCCATCGCGCCTGGACCGATGCGCTGCACGAGGCGCCCTCGGCACGAACGATGCCGGCGTCTACTCCAACTTCCTCGAGGTCGAGGGAGAGGAGCGGATCCGGGCCGCCTACCCGGGTGGCACCTACGAGCGCCTGTCCGAGGTCAAGCGCCGCTACGACCCGTCCAACCTCTTCCGGATGAACCAGAACATCCGTCCCGCCGCGATGGGCTGACCGTCTGGGGACGTCACCCTCCGCGCTCGATCTTCGGCGCCTCGATCCTGCCTCCCTGCAGGGTCGGGGCGCCTCCGCGTCCTAGGCCTTCTTCGACTTCGACTTGGCCTTCGGCACCTTGGGCGGCAGGGTCGTGCCGTACGCGATCGCGCGGCGGACCCACTGCGCGGATCGCCTCGTCGTCATCGACGATCGAGGTCGGCAGGAGGGTGAAGCCGGTCATCGGCCGGCCCGGCATCGGCTCGAACGGCGTGCTGCCCGGGATCGCTTCGAGCTCGCGCCGCTCCTCGGGTCCGAGCTTGACGTGCCACCTGGATTCGAAGAGGCCGCTGACCATGTTGCCGCCGACGTACAGGCACGGATAGCCGAACGTCAGCCGGCGCGTCGCCTCCGGGAAGTCGGCCGCGACCGTGTCGAAACGCTCGATGAGCTCGGGCGGGGATTTCTCCATCGGTCGGGTACCTCCACGCTGTTTCGCGCCGGCTAGAAGCTCTCGATCCGCCGCGGCGCGAGTCGCGGGCCGTAGCGGGGCGGCCGGATCCCGCTGAGCTCGAGAAGGCGCATGACCCTGGCCCGTTGACCTCGATAGGGCTCGAGGAGCTCGAGCATCCGGGCGTCGTTGCCGCGCGGCTCACCCGCCAGCGCGTACGCCACCAGGTTCGGCAGGTGGAAGTCGCCGACGCTCACCGCATCGGCGTCGCCGAGCGCCCGGACGCCGACCTCGGCCGCGGTCCACGGCCCGATCCCGGGCACGGCCGTCAACCGGGCATAGGCGTCGGGGAGCGGCAGGTCGACGATCGCCTCGAACCACGACGCACGGGACGCGATGCGCCGGATCAGCTCCGCCCGGCGTCGCTCGATCCCGAACGGGTGATACGCGTAGTAGGGGAGAGCGGCCAGCGTCGCGGGCGTCGGCGGGAGCCTGAGTCGCCACTCGGCGCGGACCGGGCGCCGGCTCGCCGTGGACGCGGATGAGCCCGATCGTGGCTCGGTGGGCCTCGTCGCTCGTCACCTTCTGTTCGAGGATCGCCGGGACCAGCGATTCGACGACGGCCAGGGTCCGCGGGATGCGGATGCCACGTGTCGCGCCGGGCGAGTCGCGCGATCAGCGGATGACCGGTCGGGATCGGCGCGGGGTCATCGTCCAGGCCGAGAAGGGTCGGGATGTCCGCGAGCACCCGGTCCGCGCCCGGTCCCCACGCCTCCGCCCGGAGCTGGTCACCGGCGTGGACGAGCGCCACGCTGGCCGGCCCATCGGGCGTACGGGTCGCACGCCAGACGCGCCCCGTCGAGAGGCGGATCGTGGGGTCGTACGGGCCGCGCCTCAGCGGTGCGAGGGTCAGCCGGAGATCGAGCGGATGCCGGATCGGGTACGTGCGGACGGCCATGCGGCCACGATCGTGACAGAGACAGGGTTTCGCCGCGAGCCGCAACGAAACTCCCCAAACTGCCCGAAGCGTGCTACGGTCCCGCGAGACGTGCGACCCAGAAATGTCGTCGCGAGCATGGCGCTCATCGCCCTGCTCGTCATGGTCGCGGTTCCCGGTCCGGTCGGTTCGAGGGTCCCCAGCCCCGATGCCACTCCGGACCCCGGTCTCTTCCATCGAGTCGAGGCCGCGGCGCTCGCCCGGGGAGCGGCGATGACGATCCTGCCCACGGATCCAGCGGCCCGGTCAAACGGAACCCTGGACCAGACCACCGCGCTTGTGGACCCGGCTCATCGAGCCGCGCCGCCGCAGGCGCCTGTTCGACCCGCCCAGAAGAAGCCGACGGTCGGCGTGATCAGCAAGATCGTGGCAGGCGGAGCGGCAGGCCCGGGCGGATGGCACCACGACACGAACATCTCGTGGTACGGCCCGGGCCTCTACGGCAACGGGACCGCGTGCGGCCAGAAGCTGACCAAGGACCTGGTCGGCGTGGCGCATCGAACGCTGCCGTGCGGCACGCTCGTGACCTTCCGCTACAAGGGCGTCACGCTGACGGTGCCGGTCATCGATCGCGGCCCGTACGTGAGCGGTCGTACGTGGGACCTGAGCCACGGCGCTTGCGCCAAGCTGCGTCACTGCTTCACCGGCACCATCGACTGGAAGCTCGGGCGCAACTAAGGAGGACACGTGCGGATCCTCGTCATCGGTGCCGGCGGCGTCGGCAGCGCGGTCGTCCCGATCGCTGCTCGGCGCGATTTCTTCGAGCGGATGGTGGTGGCCGACTATGACGCCGGCCGCGCCGAACGGGCGATCGCCCGTTTCGAGGGTGATGAGCGATTCACGGCGGCGCGGGTCGACGCGTCGAAGCCCGACGATGTCGCCGCGCTGTGCCGGGAGCACGCGATCACGCACGTCCTGAACGCGGTCGACCCGCGCTTCGTGCTGCCGATCTTCGAGGGAGCGTTCGCCGCCGGCGCCGATTACCTCGACATGGCGATGTCGCTCTCGCGGCCCGATCCCGAGGCGCCGTACGAGCGGCCCGGCGTGAAGCTGGGCGACGAGCAGTTCGCGCAGGCGGACGGAGTGGGCGACGGCCGGGCGACTGGCACTCGTCGGCGTCGGCGTCGAGCCGGGGCTGTCGGACATCTTCGCCCGCTACGCCCAGGACCACCTCTTCAGCGAGATCGACGAGATCGGCGTGCGCGACGGGGCGAACCTCGTCGTCGATGGCTACGACTTCGCGCCGTCGTTCTCGATCTGGACCACGATCGAGGAGTGCCTCAACCCGCCGGTCATCTGGGAAGCGGATCGGGGCTGGTACACGACCGCGCCGTTCAGCGAGCCCGAGGTGTTCGACTTCCCGGAGGGCATCGGGCCGGTCGAGTGCGTCAACGTCGAGCACGAGGAGGTCCTGCTGATCCCGCGCTGGGTGAAGGCCAAGCGGGTCACCTTCAAGTACGGCCTCGGCGACGAGTTCATCAACGTCCTGAAGGTGCTGCACATGCTGGGGCTCGACCGGACCGAGAAGGTCCGGGTCGGTGGGGTCGAGGTGTCGCCACGGGACGTGGTGGCCGCCGTTCTCCCGGATCCGGCCGCGCTCGGCGACCGGATGCGCGGCAAGACCTGCGCCGGCACCTGGGTGAAGGGGACCGGCCTGGACGGCCAGCCGCGCGAGGTCTACCTCTATCACGTGGTCGACAACGAGGTCACGATGCGCGAGGACGGCTCGCAGGCCGTCGTCTGGCAGACGGCGATCAACCCGGTCGTCGCGCTCGAGCTGCTGGCCACGGGCGTCTGGTCCGGGACCGGGCGTGCTCGGGCCGGAGGCGTTCGACGCCGTGCCGTTCCTCGAGCTGCTGACTGCGTACGGATCGCCGTGGGGGATGCGCGAAGGCGGCTGATCTCGGCGTCGGCCGGCGCCGTTTGATGCTTGATTTCGGGCTGCCGGCGAGCACCTTCGATTCTGATGCCAATGGGCGGCATATCAGCTGCGCAGCGCGGCATGTCCGCGTCCGTCCACCGCCCGGGTGCCGACACGTTGATGCCGCCCATTGGCATCAGCTGAAAAGACGCGCCCGAGCGCCTGAAATCAAGCATCAGCGGGTGAGCCTACGGGCGAGGGATCTGCCCCGGAACGCAACGTGTCGGACGCCGGTCGGCACCTTTGCACGGCTGCATTCATCGGGCACGCTCTGCTCGAGCTTCGTCGCCATCTCAGGGAACGATCGCGGCCCGTCGCGATCCGGGCGGCGGAGCTCGCCACCTTTGAGGCCGACCGCGCTACGCCGGCGGCGCTATGCGGGCTCGATCGGCGGCTCCCAGTCAGCCGCTGCCAGCTCGAACCCCGCGAACTCGAAGGCCGGCGTCACGATGCAGCCGACCAGCGTCCAGGCCCCGAGTGGACGAGCCGCCTGCCACGCACCGGCGGGCACGACCGCCTGGACCGCATGGCCACCCGCGACGTCGCCACCGAGGCGATGAATGGTGATCGCCGCCTCACCCTCGGCCCAGACCCGCAACTCGAGCGGATCGCCCGCCGAGTACTGCCAGATCTCGTCTGCATCGACCCGATGCCAGTGCGATCGCTCGCCGGCGGCCAGCAGGTAGACGATCGCGCTGCCATGGGGACCGCTCGCCATCGGGCGCGGCAGCCCGCCACGTCTCGGCGTACCAGCCACCCTCGGGGTGGGCCCGCATGCCGAGCGCCGCGATGATCGTCGCGGCATCGCCGGAGTCCCGCGAATCGGCATCGATCTGTCTCCGCTCACCCGGTCATGGTAGGCGGCCGCGAGTCGGCCCACGACCGACATCCGTTATAACCCTGCAAGGCCGCAACGTGTTCGCGGCGCATCCGACCGTGGTCCCGCCGCGACCTACGGTCGTGTCAACCGACCCCACCCACGAAGGAGCGACCAGATGCCCACTGTCGAGGTCTCCACCTGGGGAGATGCGATCTTCCTATCCCTGACCAACGCCCTCAACAGCTTCCTCGCGGCGATCCCGCTGATCATCGGCGCGCTGGTCATCATCATCATCGGCTGGATCATCGCCGGGATCTTGGCTCGCATCGTGACCGGTCTTCTACGCCGCGCCGGTGCCGACCGCCTCTTCGCCGAGCACGGTGGTGACGTCTACGGCGAGCAGAGCCGCAAGGTGCAGCCCAGCGTCGTCGGCGGCGAGCTCGTCAAATGGCTCGTGCGAATCATCTTCCTGGTGGCCGCGGCCAACGTTCTTGGGTTGACCCAGGTGAGCACCCTGCTCAACCAGGTCCTGCTCTGGATCCCGAACCTGATCGTCGCCGCGATCATCCTGCTCGTCGCCCCGATCATCGCCCGCTTCGTGCGCGATGCCATCGAGGTCGGAGCCGGCGAGATGGGCTTCACCAACGGACGGTTGCTGGGTCGGATCGCCGAGATCGCGATCGTCGCTTTCGCGGTGATCATCGCGGTCAACCAGATCGGCATCGCCACGAACCTCGTCGACACCCTGTTCATCGGCGTCGTCGCCGCGCTCGCGCTCGCGTTCGGTCTCGCCTTCGGGTTGGGCGGCCGCGAGGTCGCCGCGCAGCTGACCCAGGACTGGTACGCACAGATGCAGTCAACCGCTGCACGGGTCCAGGCACATGTCGACGAGACGGCGGCAGAGCCTGCGGCGCCACGCACGTCCGATGGGCCCGCGACTGGGCAGCCCAGCGACCGGCAGCTCCGCCGGCTGAACCTCGAAGCGGTCGGGGCCGGCGCCGGCCGGTCCCGACTCCGCAAGTTCGTCGTACCGCATAGCGAGAGTTCGCGATGCCGCCTGGGCTGCATGAACTGGCCACCTGGTCAGGCGAGCGCCTGAACGTCGTCATCGAGACGCCGAAGAACCAGCCCAACAAGCTGGCCTACGATCCCGACGCCGCAACCATGCGTCTGAGCAAGGTGTTACCGGTCGGGATGGTCTTTCCGTTCGACTTCGGTTTCATCCCTTCCACCCTGGGCGAAGATGGAGATCCGCTCGATGTGCTGGTCCTCATGGATGCCCCGGTACCGGCCGGCTGCCTCGTTTACTGCTCGTCTTGTCGGCGTCCTGCGATGTTCGCAGCGGGACGAGCGAACGATCGGCGCTCATCGAGAACGATCGGCTTCCTCGCGGTGGCGGCAGAAGCCTCGACGTATCGGGGCATCCGCGACATCCTCGACCTCAATGGTCCACTGCATCGAGCCAGATCGAAGCGTTCTTCGTCGAGTACAACGCGGTCGCCGGTCATGTGTTCAAGGTCAAGCGTCGACAAGGAGCCAAGGCTGCGAAGCGTGCCGTGGAGTCGGCACGGGTTGGCCCCGGGAGCGCGGTGGGCTCCAAATAAGTCGGCGCCGGTGGTGCTCGGCGCCCACGCCCTATGTCGGGTGGCCAACAAGTGGGTGAACGTCAGATGGGTGAAGAACGGGAGCAGGCGTTAGCCGAGGCCCTGGCCGACCTCAAGGCTGCGACCGATGCGCGGCGCCGACTCCCAGCTCGCTCGCCAGAGCTTGTCGAGGCGGTGCGCACCAGGAGCGTACGCATCCACCTCTCACGGCGACTAGGCGTCCTGACCCAGGGACCGCAGCGCCGCGGCGTATCGGTCACGCAGCTGTTCGAACTCGGTCATCAAGGCGTCCGCTTCAGCGGACGCCGGTTCGGCCGCCTCCAAGCGCCGCTCGACTGCCCGCCACTCAGCCAGGATCTGCTCCAGCGCCGGACGAGGGGGCGTGTCGTTGATCGTCGAGAGACCGTAAGCCGTGCCCGATTCCGACGCTTCCTCGGCCCTCCCTTCCTCCTCTCGTGCCAATCGCAGCACCTCCTCGGCCGCGACGCGGACCTCGCGGGCCAGCGGAGCAAAATCTGGATCTGCCGGGAGCACCCCACGTTTTTTGCGTTCGCGAGCATCGACTTCGCGGATCGCGATCAAGAGCCCGTCGGATGCTCCCCGCAGCGCATCTTGGGTGTCGTCGCTCGTCTGGCATGGCGTCCGCTCCTCCGGTTTGTCTGCATGGGCAGGGTCCGGACGTGGCCGCATGGCGGCTCGGGGTGGAAGCCTAAGTCTGGGGACCGTCACCCGACAAGGCCCTTTCGCTGCGTAGGGAGATACCTCCGCTTTCGGCATTGTCCGTTCGGTCAGTGACACGTGTCTTGTCGGTCGCAGCTACCATCAACCTTGAACGCCAGCGTCACCTGGCGTCAGACGAGGGCCAGGCGTCATGGATTTCATCGTCGCGACGGGCATCGAATGCTCCGCGCCGATCATCCGTGGGGGGATACGCCGTGACCAGCTTCTGCTGACCGACCACTGGCGCCGGTTCGAGGAGGACTTCGACCTGATCGCCGGGCTCGGGATCACGCCATCTGCGCTATGGCGTGCCGTTCCACGTCGTCGCGCGCGACGCGACTCGACCTTCGATTGGACGTGGACCGACGTCGCCCTCGCGGCCTTCGGTCCGGGGATCGAGCCGATCGCCGACCTCCTGCATTTCGCCGTGCCGGATCGATTCACCGGTATCGGCGACCCCGCGATGCCGGCGGCGTTTCTCGCCTACGTCGCGGCCTTCGCCGATCGCTACCCGTGGATCCGCTGGTACACGCCGGTCAACGAGCCGTTCATCACGGCGCTGTTCTCGGCCAAGAACGGCTGGTGGAACGAGCGACGACGGAGCGATCGGGCGTTCGTCCGCGCGCTCGACAACGTGGCCACCTGTGCCGTCGAAGGCGATGCGCGTCATCCGCCAGCGGCGGTCGGACGCGATCTTCCTCCAGAGCGACGCGTGTGAATCGTTCAGTCGGCCGACGACGAGTCGCGGAGCGTCCGCGCGATTCCTCACGGAACGCGCGTACCTCGGGTTCGACCTGACGTTCGGTCGCCCGGTCGAGTCCGCGACGAGAGCCGTGGCTGCGCGCCGGGCCGGGATGCCCGCCGCGCGGCAGGCGTGGTTCGAGCGCAACGGCTCGGACGAGGGCTGCATCGTCGGCCTCGACTACTACGAGGGCAACGAACGATCGTCGTCTGATCGGCACGGCAAGTCTCCCGGCGATCCGGCGCGGTTTCGGGTCGATCGCGCGTGAGGTCCACGCGCGCTACGGCACTGCCGCTCATGCTCGCCGAGACGAACAACCACGACGAGCGGGCCGTCGACTGGCTGGCCGAGACGTGGAACGACACGCTCGAGATGCGTGACGACGGGCTGCCGATCCGCGGCTTCTGCTGGTACAGCCTTACCGATCAGGTCGATTGGGATACGTGCATGCGCGAGGCCAACGACACGGTCAACTCCTTCGGCCTCGTCGATCTGGCACGTGTTCGTCGGCCGGTCGGCCACGCGTACGCAGACACTCGCCCGACAGGCGCAGGCTGGAATCACCGTCGCGATGCTCGGGCGCCACGCCAGGCCGCCTGAGCCCGGATCAGCGGCCCATCGCAACGGCTGCTGTTAGGCGTCCGCCGGACGCTAACGGTCAGGCGTACTGCACCCGGCGCCAGGATGTGCCTCCGTTCAGGCCATGTAGAGGAGCTCGCGATGTGCATGAACTGCGGTTGTGGTGAAGCCGACAAGCGTCACCGCCCACGGATATCACTCGAGAGGATCTGCAGCGGGCTGCGGACGGGAGTGCGATCACCCTCGACGAGGCCACGACGAACATGCAGTCCTCGCTCGATCAGGTGAGCCACGGCTCAGGAGACCGCAGCCGGCGCGATAGGTCCGGAGCCACACGGAACGCGAAGACCGCCCCGACTTCGGGGCGGTCTTCGTCTGTGCGCTCCGTCTCGGTCGATCAGGCCGCCATCGTCGGATCGCGCGGAAACGTCGGCGCGATGTCGGGTGCCGCCACCATGCAGCTCGCCCGTGGTGTCGGAGGGTGACCGCGATGCGGTCGCCTGGATCGCCTTCCCGAGCGGCGTCAGGACGGTCCGCCGTCACTCACGTCGAAGCAGCCCGGTCGGTACGCTCCGGATCGCGAGCACAGGAGGGTGTCCCAGTCGCACGATCCGAACGCCGCCCAGCGCGGTGACGCCTTCGACGGGGATGCCCGCGGCGAAGGCGCTGGTCGCCTCGTCGCCAGGCCTCCGCCCACCAGGCGACCTCGTCCGACTGGTTCGCCCCCGAGATGGACCTCGGTCAGCGCCAGCGGAATGTCATAGCGGTCCCAGGTCTCTCTGAGGACTTCGCCAGAACCCATCCACCTCGAAGCCGGCGACCCGAGCGAGCTCGACATCGACGAATCGTGCTCTTCGTCCGGTTCGTCACGATGCCCTCGGGATAGAGATCGAGTCCGGTGGTCGAGGATACCGGTCGCTCGTGACGTAGTGGTCGAGCCCGAGGACGTCGGGGAGCTCGGGTTCGTCGGCGAGGAGCCGAAGGCTTCTCGAGCGACGCCGCGGGATCGAGCTCAGCCGTTCCGTACATCGGATGGTCGCGCGTCGACCGTGCCCGTCACGAGGTCGAAGGTCAGCCACCGACGGTGTTGTAGAAGCGACGATCACCGCGCGAGCTCCGCTGTCCCGTACGTTTGCGCCGGCGTCTTCGTTGACGATCGATCGCGGATGGACGGATCGAAGTCGTCGGAGCGCCCGCGTCGCCTCGCGAATGGCCAGGCACTGGGCGACGATCAACCGTGCGAACACGCCATCGTCCCGGGCGCCCGGATCCCACCAGCCGTACAGGCCGGCGAAGCGAGCCGTCGTCAGTGGCTCATTGATCGGCAGGAAGGTCCGGACCGCGGGAAACGCTGGGCCACCTCGACGCGCGTATGCCGCGAACAGGGCGTCCGGATAATCCTCGGTCGAGCGGGTCGATGCCGTCGGGACCCCAGCCGTGATGGAGCAGCCCGACGATCGGTTCGATGCCGAGCGACTCGAGACGATCGAGTCGCGCGCGCGCCCAGTCCAGTCGGTCGGCTCGGCCCGCCACGGCCCCAGAGGATCGGGATAGCGCGACGGCCTGATCCCCGAGCTCGGCCAGCGCGATCGATGTCCGTCGAGACGCTCCGCGTGACCGGTCTCGGCCAGCTGGTCGCGACGCCGACCCCCGATGGTCAGGTACGAGGGCTCGACACCGGCCCAGACGGCCGGCGGTGACGGCGTCCATCGGACGTCAGGCCGCGCGGCTCCCGGCCTCGGCTGGATCCGCCGGAACGTCGCGAGCGCCTGGGCGACGACCTGGTCCATGTTGTAGTACTTGTACGTCGCCAGGCGGCCGACGAAATGGACGTCGGGCGTCGCGTCGGCGAGCGCCCGGTAGCGCTCGTAGAGCGCGGCCGTATTCTCCGGGCGTGGGATCGGGTAGTACGGGTCGCCGGCGGCCTGTGGGAACTCGCGGACGATCGTCGTCGCGTCGTGCTCGCTGGCCGGTGAGGTGCTTGAACTCGCTGATCCGGGTGTAGGGCACCGCGGTCTCGTCGGGATAGTTGACCGTGCCGGTCGGCTGGAACGTGGGAATCGCGCCAGCGTCTCGAACTCGAAGCGCAGCGAGCGGTACGGCAGCCGCCCGAACCGATGGCCGAAGAACGCGTCGACCGGGCCGGTGTAGACGAGCGTCCCGTAGTCGAGGGTATCCGCGACGTCGTGGAAATCGGTGCCGGTCGCGGACTTCGATCCGTGGGTGGTCGAGCATGCGTTCGAACATCGCGGTGTAGCCGTCGGCGGGCATCATCTGGAAACGGTCGGTGAAGTAGCGGTCGTCGTCGTTGGTGCGGGTGGGCACTCGCGCGGTCACCGACGCGTCGAGCTGGCTCGGGTCGAGGCCCCACTGCTTTCGCGTGTAGCCGCGGAAGAACAGCTCGTACAGCTCCCGGCCGACGGCGCCCGACGACGACGTCCTCGGACGTACGCTGTGACGCGTCGACCGGCTCCGCGCGCGCGGCGTAGAAGGCGGCGACCTCATCCTCGGTCTGCAAGCGCGAGGCCGAACAGGCGCGTTGACGGTCGTGCGGTTGATCGGGATCGGCACCAGCTGGCCGCGGACGCATGGCCAGCACGCGGTGCTCGTACGGTCGCCAGCCCGTGAACGGCGACAGATAGTCCACGATCTCCCGGGCGAGTTGGTGTGGAAGATGTGCGGGCCGTAGCGGTGGATCAGGATCCCCGCCGCGTCGGCCTCGTCGTAGGCGTTCCCGCCGACGTGGGGCCGGCGGTCGATCACGAGGACCCGCTTGCCTCAGCTGGCTGGCGAATCGCTCGGCCATCACGCTGCCGGCGAAGCCGGCGCCGACGACCACGACGTCGTAGCTCATGGCTACGTCGTACGTCGGCGTTCGTCGCGATGACGCCGGCCGCAGATGCGGCTGCCGGTTCCGTGTCGACCGGCCAGGGCGATCGGCGAGCGGCCGCAGAGTCGAGCGCACGATCGCTCAACGGGTCGGCTCGCTGCGCTGCGGCAACGCAGACGCGATCGATCGCGGCCCAGCGTGCTCGATCCCACGACATCTGGCCGAGGATCGCGTCGGCGCTCGCCTGAGTGGCGGGCACGATCCGGTCGCGAGTGCGCGTCTCGCATGCTGCCGACGAAGCGCCGCCGGCTCCATCGCCGATCTCGACCAACCGAACGTCGCCCGTACGGCTCGACGACGTCGTGGATGCTCGTGCTCGCGACCGGAAGCCCGGCCGCGAGATACTCGGGTGTCTTAGTCGGGCTTATGTAACGGGTCGCGTCGTTGTGGGCGAACGGCATGATCGCCGACATCCCAGCCGCCGAGATAGGCCGGCAGCTGGTCGTACGTCTTCATCCCGAGGTAGTGGAGGTTGACCGCCCGTGGGAGGGTCTGCCGGATCGATCTTGACGACCGGGCCGAGCATGACGAACTGCCAATCGGGTCGGCGTGCCGCGGCCGCGGCGACGAGGTCGAGATCCATCCGCTCGTCGATGACGCCGCAGTACCCGAAGCGCGGATGAGCGATAGCCGTCTGATCTGCCGGTTCGGACGCGCTCGCTCGCGCGGTCCCGAAATGGCCGACGTCGACACTGCTCGGGAAGCAATGGACGTTGGGGTGTCCCGACCGCTTCGCGGCGTAGAGCTGGGCCCCGCCGGTCAGCACGAGGTCCGCCCGCTGAAGTAGCTTGGCCTTCCAGCGCCAGCAGGCCCGGCGGGCGCCCCCTTGAAGCCGGCGAGGTGATCCATGCAGTCGAAGACCGTCGCAGAGCGAGCGTAGATGGTCGGTCCAGCGGCAGGGCCATCGGCGTGTAGTACCAGAGCACGGCATCGTCCAGGTCGTACTGCCACACGAGACGGTCGATCATCCGCTTCAAGGCCGAGTCCCGGGTCCCCAGCCTCCCCGGCCGGTAGCCGCGGTGTCACGACGTGCACGCCGTCGCGCATCCGGGCTGGAACGTCATCGATGCCCGGTCCTCGAAGACTGGCTCCTCGACGAAGAAGACCCGACGATCGCTCGCTGCGCGCGCCATGAGATGGTTCGGCCGTTGGTAGACGAAATCCCACCGAAGGTGCGAAAAGCACAGCAGGTCACGCGGCACGGTGATCTCCCCGACTCTGTACTCAATGCCGCTGGGACGGCTGGGGCATCTTCCGCCACCGTCCACCACACCGATGTCCGCTCCGTCGGCTGCGGCGTTGCAGGTGCGTATCGAGCGCGGCATCCCGGGTTTTCATCCTCGGCCCGCGTGGCAACCGCTCCTACGATGCTCCGATGACGCAGGTCGCTCGCAGGCAGTCAGCCACCGCGAAACTCCAAGAGGCGCTAGCCGCATTCAAGCAAGCGGCGGAGTATCGCCGTCGGCTGCGTGAGGGCACAGATGAGTACGCGCGCGCCCTCGATGTCGAGGAAGGATGGATGCAGGAGGTCTATGAGCTCGCGTCCGTGATCGAGCGAGAGCCGGACTGACGATCCAGAGGTCGGATGTCGCGTCGCCTTTTTTTCACCCGCCACTGAGGTGCGGCTCGTCCATCAGCCATGCGCCATTGAGTAGGACGAGCTCCCACGTTCCGACCCAATGGCGTGCTGCCCCGGAACTGCGGTACTCGGTGATGTCGATGAAGACGACCGCCTCTCGCTGGGCGACGCTCATCCGCTCGATGCGCAGCCGGTTGATGCCGATGCGGGTGGTCGCGTCGAAACGGCCGTCGATATAGCGGCTCGGCGGGTATTGGCGACGCATCCGGGGGCTCCAGATGGCCGCCGCGGCGTCGTAGTCGTGGATCGTCAGCAAGCGGTAAAACCGGGCGACGGTCTCGGCCGGGTCGCGCGCCGGTCCCGCAGCCGTCGCGGTCACTGGCCGGGGCGTTGGCTTCGGCGTGGGACGCGGCGTGGGTTTTGGTGACGGCCTGGGCGTTGCCGTCGGGCTCGGCGTGGACGGCGCCAGCAACGTGGTGGGCGAGGGGACAGTCGGAATGGTCGGCATCACCACGGCAGGCAGAGGGGACGGCGTTGGTGAAGCGGTTGGTATCACGACGGCCTGGGCCGACGGGGCGGGCTGGAAGCTCTGGTCTAGAACAGCGCCCTGATCGCTACGTCCTCCGCCGAGCACGACGATCGCGCCGACGGTACCCACGACGAGGAAGGCGATCGCGGCCACGGCCGCGGCCAGACCCGCCGGGAAGACTGCCGCGCGGCGCAGCCGACCGACCGGTCGTGTCGCGGTCGTCGTTTCGACGCCCCGGGCGAGAGGCGGCGACAGTGGTAGCGCCGCGACGGCCACGTTTTGTGTAGCGTCCCGTGGCCGTCTCCCTGGACGACGGATCCCGCCCAATTCTCTGACACGGAAGCCATCGAGTTCGGACGCGACATCGGCCGCCGATCCCTGACGTGCCTCGGGGCGCCGCTCAAGGAGGCGCATGACGATCTGCTCGAGCGACCGCGGCAGGGTCGGGTCGATCGACCTGATGGGGCGGGGCTTCACGCGTAGCCGCTCGAGGGCCACTGCAGCCGGGGACGGCCCGTCGAAAGGCCGCACTCCGGTCAACGCTTCGTAGAGCACCACCCCGAGCGAATAGAGGTCGGAACGCGGGCCGATCTCCCCGCCCAGCACCTGTTCCGGGCTGGCGTACTGGGCGGAACCGATCATCCCACCGGTCGTGGCGCCGGTATCGGTCGCCGCCCGAGCGATCCCGAAGTCGGCGACCCGGACGTCTCCGTCGGCGTCGATGAGGATGTTGGCGGGCTTGATGTCGCGATGGATGATGCCGTGCCCATGGGCGAAGGCGAGCGCGCGTGCGGTCTCGATCCCGACCCGAACAGCGAACCCGATCGCCAACGCACCCGAGCGATCGATCACCTCTTGGAGATCCGGACCGTCCACGAGCTGCATGACGATGTAGTCGCTGCCCGTCGCCGGGTCGATCCCGGTGTCGTAGATGGTCACGATGTTCGGGTGATGGAGGGAGGCCGCGTGGCGGGCCTCTCGGCGGAATCGCTCGACGAACTCCGGGTCTTCGGCGAAACCCGGGCGCAGCACCTTGACCGCGACGTCGCGGTCGAGTAGCTCGTCATGCGCAAGGTGCACGACCGCCATGCCACCCTGACCGATCATGTCGACCAGCCGGTAGCGGCCAGCGAGAACGCGCTCGGTCAGTACCACGAAGCCATTCCATCTCGAACGCGGCTACCCGCGTATGCGTCGCCTCGCGGTCGCGCGTGACGGTCGAGTTACAGTCGCCGCTGGCACGTGCACGCAATGAGAGGAACGTCCGTTGGGCAGGCGTCCGGCATGGACCCCGCTTCACGCTTGACGTCCCGGACCGTACCGTCCCAACGCGAGTCCGGCGATATGGAGGAGTCGGTGCCCGGACCGTTGAGCCCTCCAGACGTCACTGCCAGGGGGATCACCGCGCTCCCGCCTTACGTCTCGAACGGGGTCATCGGCGTGCGGTACCCGGGGTTGCCCCACCTCCCGGGCACGACCATGGTGAACGGCTTCGCCGGCGTCAACCTCGACGATGGCGTCGAGGGGTTCGCCCGCGCCCCGTTCGTCATCGCGACGACGTCCAGGTCGACGGCGTCTGGGCCTCGAACGCCCCGGAATGGTCTCGGCTGGTCCGACAGCGCTACGACTTCGCCACCGGTGAGCTGCAGACGCGCTGGACATTTCGTGTCGACGGCACGGACGCCACCGTCGAGACTCGCTCGTCTTCTGCCCACGGTCTGTCCCTGCTCTCGCCGCGTGCGAGATCACCGTCCGGGTCGATCGACGCCGCGGACGTGGCGATCGCCGCGGGCATCGACCCGAGCGGACGTGCCTGGCACCGGCGACGCGCACGCCCAGCCCCAGGACCAGGGACCGAACGAGGGCGTCGACGGGCGCCTGCGGTGGCACGCCCCGGGCGACATCTCAACGTTGGGAGTGGCGTATGCGACGTCATTTCGTGGCGACGCCGGCGCGAAGCGGGAGACTGCGACGCGTGACGAGCGCGGCTGGTTCTCGACGACGTACCGACTGCGCGCCAGGGCAGGCCGACGCTACCGGCTGAGCCACATCTCGGCGTCCGTGCCGAGCCTGTCGCACGCCCAGCCCGACGAACAGGCCGGTCGCCTCGCCGCGCTTGCGGCCCAGTTCGGGCTGGAGCGACTCCGTGACGAGAACCGCTCGATCTGGAACGAGCTCTGGAAGGGCCGCATCACGATCGACGGAGCGGATCGTGCGCTGGCAGGCGCATCACTGACGCGAGCACCTACTACCTGCTGAGCTCAGTCCATGCATCGTCGCTGGCGAGCACGTCGTTGTTCGGCCTGGCGTACTGGCCGAACTACCACTACTACCACGGCCACGTGATGTGGGACATCGAGACGTTCAGCCTGCCGCCGCTCCTCCTCCTGGAGCCCGAGGCGGCCCGCGCGCTGCTGGACTACCGCAAGCGTCATCTGGCGGCGGCCCACCGCAACGCGGCCCTCCATGGCTGGCTGCGGTGCGATGTACCCGTGGGAAAGCTGCCCGGTACACGGCGACGAGGTGACGCCCGGGGCGCGGCCGTACACGGAGGACCACGTCAGCTTCGACATCGCGCTCGCCTTCGCGTCGTACGTCCACGCGACGGGCGATCTGGACTATGCGCGGCGCGTCGGCTGGCCGGTGCTGCGCTCCGTCGCGGAGTTCGCCGCATCTCGTGTCATCCGATCACGGCGCGGCTTCGAGATCACGCGACACGGTCGGGCCGCGCGAGCACTACGAGCCGGTCGTCGAACAACGCGTTCACCAACATGACGGCGGCCACGGTGCTGCGACACGCGACCGAGATCGCCGAGGCGATCGGGAGTCGCCACCATCGAACTGGCGCGAGATCGCCGACGGTCTGGTTGTGCCGCGGGACACGCGTCGGCGGCACGATCATCAACCATGACGGTGCGCGGCTCGACGAGTCGCAGGGCGGTGTCCCTGAAGGCGCCGCGGGCCTGTTCCCCGTCGGGTATCGGGCGCCGAAGGGCATCGAGATCGCGACCTACCGGTATGCGGCGGTGGAGCAGGCCCCGAGCTACGTCGGGCGGCCCGATGCTCAGCGCGTTGCTGCCCGTCTATGCGGCCCGCGGCGGCGAGCCGGCGCTTGCCCGCGACCTGCTCGAATCCGGGTTCGGCGACTTCATCAACGAGCCGTTCCTCGAGCCCGACGAGTATCCACGCCGTCGAACGGACCGACCTCGCGCTTCGCCGATGTTCGCGAACCTCGGCGGCTACCTGACGGGTCTCCTGTACGGCTTCACGGGGGTCCGGCTGTCGCTTGCGGAACCGGGCTCGTGGGCCGAGGACCCGGTCGCGTTGCCTGAGGGGTGGACGGGCATCCACGTGGAGCGTGTCTGGATCCGAGGCCGGCCGTGGCGTCTGGATGCCATCGCCGGCGAGGCGCGCGCGTCGCTCGTGCCCCTGGACCGGTGAGATAGTCGCCTCGTGACTAGCGGTCAGACCTCAGGCCGCTGATCCGCCGCGGTCGTGTCGACCGACACGCTCTCGCGAGGCTGACGTCGCCACGTCGTGGAGGCGGCGACCGAGCACCGCAAGCAAACGGGCGACGGACTCGTACTGCTCCGGTGGGATGGCCAACACGACGG
Organism: uncultured Chloroflexia bacterium; assembly: GCA_963765245.1. Classification (GTDB taxonomy): domain Bacteria; phylum Chloroflexota; class Limnocylindria; order Limnocylindrales; family CSP1-4; genus SPCO01. The sequence continues at coordinate 158,543 of CAVXVP010000004.1, read as the reverse complement.
GCTCATCACTCGGGTGCTCGGGGACGATCACCAGTGTGGCGGGGCGTTCGCGCTCGATGTCGAACTGGATCCTGCGCAAAGCCTCGAAGGGAACGTCGAGGTGGAAGCGCTCCGGCATGACCGCCACGGCAAGACGCCTGTCGGTCACGACGATCGCGCCCTCGTCTGTCTGCGCCTCCGCGTGGACCTGCTCGTCGGGATCGAGCAATCCGTAGGGAATCACCGGAACGGGCCGGTCATTCACATCACTCATGACGCGATGTCTCCTCCGTGTGCAGTTGCCTCCGACACAGGATGGCGGGGCCCTCACAATGGCCTCGTTAACGAACCGGTGGCGGTAGATGAGCCGGCATTGCAACCTCAGAATGGGATACCACGGCAACTCCGTCGTCATGGGTGTCCGGGCAATTGGAGGTCCCGTTGGGCCGCTCGCCGAGGCGACCGACCGGGGACTGACAGGCTCCTGCAAGGCTCCTGCCACCTGTCGGCAGCAGACACGTCGCGTGCACCCGCGTAGGTTCGGGTGGCCAACCCCGAGTCTGCCAGGAGGAACGAACGTGGACGCGATCGCGATGCTCAAGGAAGACCACGACAAGGTCAAGAAGCTGCTGACGGAGCTCGAGACGACGACCGAGCGCGGAGTCAAGACCCGCGCCGAGCTCTTCTCCACGATCAAGGGAGAGCTGACCGTCCACGAGATCATCGAGGAGGAGATCTTCTACCCGGAGCTCAAGGCCCATCCCAAGGCGCGCGACATCGTGCTCGAGGGCTACCAGGAGCACCACGTCGTCGACCTCCTGATGGGTGAGCTCGAGCAGATGGACGTCACCGACGAGCGGTGGGGAGCGAAGGCGGTCGTGATGAAGGAGAACATCGAGCACCACATCGAGGAAGAAGAAGGCGAGATGTTCGCCAAGGCGCGCCAGGTCTTCGACCGGGACGAGCTCGAGGACCTCGGCGAGCGGATGGCCGCGCGAAAGACTGTCGGCCCAGAGGGAGCTGAATATCCCCGTCACCAGCCGCTGACCGGAGGCTCCCACGGCCGTCCACCTCGGGACCTCCGGCTTCCTCTACGAGCACTGGCGCGGCCGGTTCTATCCACCGGCCGCGCGCGGTGTCGGAACTCGAGTTCTACGCAGCGCAGTTCGACACGGTCGAGCTGAACGTCACGTTCTATCGGATGCCGTCCAGCGCGACGTTCCGGGCGTGGGCGGCCCGCGTGCCCGAGGGTTTCGTGTTCGCGGTCAAGGCGAGCCGTTACCTGACCCACGTTCGTCGTCTTCGCGAACCAGGGAACCCGTCGCCTTCCTGATGGAGCGCGCTGGCGAGCTCGGCGCGCACCTCGGACCGATCCTCCTCCAGCTCCCGCCCGACATGCCGGCGGATCTCGATCGATTGGCGGCAACGCTCGACGCATTCCCACCATCCGTCCGGATCGCGTTCGAGCCGCGCCATTCGTCGTGGTTGACGGAGGACCTGCGCAAGCTGCTCACGGAGCGAGGCGTCGCGCTCTGCCTGGCCGATCGGCGCGGTCCGCTGATGCCGCCGTGGCGAACGGCCGATTGGGGGTATCTGCGCTTCCACGCCGGGCGGGCTCGACCGGCGTCGTGCTACACCGACGCAGCGTTGGCCACATGGGCGGCGACGACACGGGAGCTCTACGGGCCCGACTCGACGGTCTACGCGTACTTCAACAATGACCACGCGGGCTGTGCGTTGCGGGACGCGGCCGTCTTCGGACGCCATCTCATCTCCGAAGGCGTCGAGGTCCATCAGGTCCCTGATATCGACGAAGGGGTCTTACAGATGCCGATCGCGACATCCTGACGTCCCAGTATCGGTTGAAACCATGATGCTCCATGGATATATTCCTGCCAGCCCCGGATGCCGCCAGTTAGGTCGGATCGGTGACAGATAACAAGGACAAGACCGCCGCCGAGCTTCTGGCCGACTGGCGAGCGGCTGAACGCGACACCATCGCGGCTGGTCAGGGATCGACGGTGGCGGCGCTCGCGTTGGAGGCTGCTGCCGCCGCTGAGGAGGCGGCTAGCGAGGTCGAGGTGGCCGCTGCAGCGGCCGCTGAGGCCGTGGAACGGGCGCGGTCCGCGGCGATGCGCGCCACGACAGCCGCGACACAAGCCGCCACCGCCGCCCACATGGCTCTAGCGACCGCCGAAGGAAACCAGGTTCGCGCGGACCACGACCTGGAGAGCGCACAGCAAGCCGAAGACGCTGCGCGGGATCGATTTCACGAGGCGCAGAACAAGAAATAGCAACTGCCCGACGCAACCGGGTGCGGACGCCGGCTCTGGCGCCGGTCGGGGCTCGTGTGTACCCTCGTCGCATGTGCAGAAGCATCAAGACCCTGCGTCGCGCCGACGAGGCGGCGACGACGGGCGAACTGGAGGCCGCCGCCCGCCAGTACGTCCGCAAGATCAGCGGCTATCAGAAGCCGTCGGCCCGCAACGCCGAGGCATTCGACGGTGCGATCGCGGAGATCGCCGCCGCGACCAACCGGCTGCTGGAGACCCTCGGCGTCGAGGTCGAGGAAGGACCAGATCGCTGGGTTCCGAGCGGGGCCCGGCGATCCGGGCCACCGACCGCACGCCCGATGCGCGACCGTCGCGAGGGCGTCGGCGTCTGACCCGGTCTGCCCGTTACGCTGCGGGCATGCAACCGCTGACCGAACGGACGCCCTCGCCCGTTGCCGAGCTCGCCGCGCCCTGGTGGGTCCGGCCGGGGCTCGACATCGATGCGGACGGCCGTCTCCGGATCGCGGGCGAGGATGCCGAGACGCTCGCCCGAGCGCACGGCACGCCCCTCTTCGTCTACGACCGTGCCCGGTTCGCCGAGAACGCGCGGCGCCTGCAGGCGGCGCTGGCGCGGGACCGGGCTGCCGTTCCGGGTCCGGTTCGCGCTCAAGGCGAACCCGCTGCCCGAGATCCTCGAGGTGTTCCGCGGGCTCGGCGCGCCGGGGACGCCTGAGAGCATCGGCATCGATGCCTGCTCACCGGGCGAAGTCGAGCGCGCCATCGAGTGCGGCTGGCGCCCCGACGAGATCAGCTACACGGGCACGAACGTCTCCGAGCGCGACCTCGACGTCCTGCTCCCGCTCGGGATCCACCTCAACCTCGACGCGATCAGCCAGATCGAGCGCTATGGGCGACGCGCGCCGGGGATCGGCGATCGGGATCCGGATCGACCCGGGCGCAGGCGCCGGCTACAACGAGCACCTCGAGTACGCCGGGGACCGTCCGACCAAGTTCGGCATCGGCCTGGAGCGGCTCGACGACGCCATCGCGGCGGCAGCGCACCACCAGCTGCGGATCGACACGGTCCATTTCCATGCCGGATCTGGCTGGCTCGCGGACGGTCTCGGGGCGTTCGAGCGTGCCCTCGCGCCGGCGGTCACCGCGGTCGAACGGCTGCGCGCCGCCGGTCACGCGATCACCGAAGTCAACGTCGGTGGCGGGCTCGGTGCTCCGGCGCGGCAGAACGAGCACGCGGTCGACCTCGACGCATACGCGGCGGTCCTCGCGCGGCACCTCGGACCTCTTGGGGTAACCATCGCCTGCGAACCCGGCGATCAGCTCACCAAGGACGGCGCGATCCTCCTCGGCGAGGTCGTCACTGTCGAGCGCCGGCGGGGTGTCACGTTCGTCGGCCTCGACATCGGCTGGAACGTGAACTGCTCGTACTTCATCTACCGGTTCGCGCAGGAACTCGTCCTGTGTCGGGCAGCCGGTGCCGAACGGACCGAGATCGTCACGATCGCCGGCCATATCAACGAAGCCGGCGACGTCTTCGCGGAGGACTACCAGATGCCACCCGTCGAGGAGGGCGACATGGTCGCGCTGCTCAACGCCGGCGGCTACCTCCAGGCGATGAGCTCGACCCACTGCCTGCGCCCGATGGGGGAGGCAGTCTTCCTCGATCGCTGACGCGGAGCGTCATGTGCGTCGGCGGCTCGGACGGTTCCTGGGGAACGGGCGTCACATGAGGACCCGCTCGCATGGTACGCGGCGTCTGCGTGACGGCGGGCCTGATCGATCCGCCGTCGACGCCTGGCCATCATCCCGCTGACTCACCCAAAAGCCCGACGCCAGGTATCTACCATGTGAGGCCGGATCCAGGGCGGATCGGGCCTTCGGGTGAAACGGAGGCTGGGATGACGGTCCAGGCACTGCGCCGAGGACGCCCCGAGGTGCTGGCCGAACTGCTCGACCGGTACGGCCGGGACATGCAGGCCGTCGCCTACCTCATCGTCCGCGACCGGGCCGCCGCCGAGGACATCGTGGCCGACAGCCTGCTCGCGGCCCTCGACCACGGTCGGAGTCTCCGTGACGACGATGCCCTGCGACCGTGGCTGCTCCGGATCGCCACCAACAAGGCGCTTCGATATCGCCAGCGTGCCGCCCACGTCGTCGAGCTCGAGGTCGTCGAGGGAGCCGTCGCCGAGCCCAGGGGACCGACCGCCGACGACTCGTTGGCGCTCTGGCAGGCCGTCCGCGACCTGCCGCCGCGGATGCGTGCCGCGATCGGCCTGCGCTACTACCTCGACCTGCCGGTCGAGACGGTGGCCGAGGTGCTCGAGGTCAGCCCGAACACCATCAAGACCCAACTGAAGTCGGCCCTCGCGCACCTGCGGACAGCCCTCGCCGACGAACCGATGCCCGTCGCGGAGGTGCGACATGCCTGAGCTCGACGACGCCGCCCTCGAACGTCGCCTGCGCGGGGTCCTGAAGGAGCACCTGGGAGCGCTGCCGCTCGACCTCACGGTCGAGGCGCTGGATCGCCGCCGGGAGGCCAAGGGGCGCTGCCCGACGGTTCGGCCGGGGCCGCGGCATGACGCTGCTCGCGGCCGCAGCCCTGCTGCTCGTCGGCGGGGCGTTGGCGGCGGGCTCCGGCCTTCTGCGGCTGCCGACCGTCGTCCCGCCTGTGCCTGAACCATCGGTCGTTGCGGTCGCCACGGCATCGCCAGATGCGACGTCCCCGAGCCCGAGCGAGTCGGCGGCACCATCCGCAAGTCCGATCCCTGTCGCGGGTCCGGGAGGCGTCTGGATCCCGACCGGGTCGATGGTGACGCCTCGCGGTGGCACACGCGCGGTGCGGCTCCTCGATGGCCGGGTGCTCGTGGTGGGTGGCGAGACGCCGGGCGACGACCTGACCTCCGCGGAGCTGTACGACCCGGCCACCGGGACCTGGTCGGCCACCGGGAGCATGCTCAGATGCCGTGACGGCCCGCCCGTGCTGCTCTCGAGCGGTCCGCGGCCACGTTGCTGCGCGACGGCAGGGTGCTCGTGACGGCTGCCATCGGCGCCGAGCTGTACGACCCCGCCAGCGGGACCTGGTCCGCCGCCGGGACGATGCATCGGAGGATGCGCTTGGCGCCACGGCCACGTTGCTCCGCGACGGCAAGGTCCTGGTGGCCAGGCTGGAGACGGCGCCGCAGCTGTACGACCCCGACAGCGGGACCTGGACCGCCACCGGGAAGATGATCACACCGCGGCTACAGCCACACGGCCACGCTGCTGTCCGACGGCAAGGTGCTCGTGGCGGGCGGTCGAGCGTCACGCACGGGCTCGCCGCCCAATACTGCGGACTCGGCCGAGGTGTACGACCCCGTCACGGGGTCGTGGACCGCGATCGCGAACATGCAGCGCGACCGCACTCGGGCTTCGGCTCGGCGCCACGCTGCTGCCCGATGGCAAGGTGCTGGTGGTGACCGACGGATCCGTGTCGCGAGGTCTACGACCCGACCACCGGAACCTGGACCGCACTTGCCATGCCGCCCGAGTCCGTGCCAGATCTCAGGGCGCTGCTGTCGGATGGCACCGTGCTGGCTGGCAGCATCGACGAGACAGCCCGCGGACCCGCCCGGGCGCTGTGTCGCCGCGGCGCTGTTCGACCCGCGCACCGGGTCGTTGACGACCGCCTCGAGCATGCTCCGGTGCGGCGACGAGCTCCTCGTTCACGCTCCTGCTCGACGGCACGGTCCTCGTGGCAGGTGGCATGCGACTGTAACGGCGACGGTGTCGTGTGTTTCGACACGGCGCGGCGGAGCTGTACGTCCCTGCCGGCGTGTCGCTGCCGCCGTTGCCGGCCTTCCCGAGCCCGCCCCCGCCGGTCTTCCCGAGCCCGACCCCGGTCCCGACCCGGCCCCGCTGCTCCCGCCGGCGGCCGGTCCCGTTCCGCCGAACGCGCGGTCCTGGACCGTCACCGTCGAAAACAAGAGCTCCGAGCCCGCGACGATGTTCGTGGCCGAGGGGGACGAGGGGCGTTCCGGCTCGTCGGGTCGGCGACCCCGAACGTGGTCCCAGCCGGTGTCACCATGAAGGTGACCTTCCTCTTCCCTGCCAAGGGGGTTCCGGATGATGGATGGATCAGCGTGAATCCGCGACTGGACGATGGGGCAGATGTTGGCTCCGTCGGGGCGGACAACATCGGCATGCCAGGCAAGATCCGGATCACAGCGGAGGGCGATGCGGGATGGGCTGGCCCGTAGCCGGCAAAACACCGAGCTGAAGGTCTGCGGAGACTCGCGTGCGCAGGGCGTCCGTTGCGAGTCTCGCGGAAGTAGGACCGGTCACGGATGGCGTCAGGGATTCGCGTCGTGGTGACTCCGCGTCGATTCCTCTAGGAGCAGGTTGCATGACCTGCGCCGCCGTCGGTGGCCCGCGCCTCTCCCGGGGCTCGTCACGCGTCTGGACGACGCCGTTCCTTCGGTGTCGCGAAGGGCTAGGGGAGGCGCGAGGTCGGGCCAGGCTCCAGCGAACCCCAGCTGATCACTCGCTCGATTGTGATCCGGGTGAGTGGTCGCTGCTCGAGTCGGTGAGTCTCGTATTGGGCGTATTTGGCGCGGAGCGCGGCCACGGCTGCGCTGTGCTCTCCATGCCCGGCACCGGGCTCGAGCAGCGTCGCTCGGCCCTCGGCTCGCAGCCAGGCGAGTCGTGTCCAATCCTCGTCCCAGCGGTCGACGAGGATCGTGACCCGTGGGTCGGCGGCGATGTCGCGGACGCGGGCGAGCGCCAAGGGGTCGTCATCCCGTTTCGGCTTGTCGTCGATCGGCGTGTAGAGGATCGGCGGCTCGCCGGCGAGGACGAAACAGATCGGCACGAGCCGCGGGTGGCCATCTGGCGCGATCGTCGCCAGGACAGCTCGTCGGGCGGATTCGAGGAACGCGCGCTGAGCGGTGGACAGGAGAGGTTCTGACGGCATCGCCGCCTATCATGGGCTCATGCCCCAGACCCGTTGGCTCTTCGTGGGCGCCGTGATGGCGGTCGCCGCCGTCGCGCTGCTGGTCGCCACGCTCGGGCGGGGGAATCCCGTTGCCGAGACCGCGGAGAGTCCCAGCGCTCCGCCACCGACGGGTCGCCCGAGTGCCGCGCCGGGAACAACCACGCCGACTGTCGATCCGACCGCGACAGCGACGGCTGTCCCACCCTCGACGACCGCCGCTCCTGCTCCCTCGAAAGCGCCTCCGCGTGCGAGCGGCCCGCCGCGTCTCGCCTGGGCCGAGTTCCTCGCCCGCCTCAACGAGGATCGATCGACCGTTGAAGGCCTGAATGCCGCGCTGACGACGGCGGCCCAAAACCAGGACACCGACGCCGTCAAGGCCGCCTCGGTCGACATCCTCGACTTCGTCGACGTCGAGCGCGACTGGCTGCGTGACCACCCACCGGCCGACTGCTACGCCGACGCCCACGGAGCCGCCGCCGCCATGCTCGACGCCTACGGGGCCGCCGCCGACCGGTTCATCGCCTGGACGACGACCGGTGGCGGTCTCGGCGGTCTCCCGGCCCTGGGCGACGCGCGTCGCGGCGGCCGATGCTGCTCGCGCAGCATTCGAGACATTCGTCGCGGCACTCGAGGGCACGACATGTCCGAGCTGACCGGCGACCCGATCCCGCCCGTCCGGCACGTGACCAGCCGGCGGATCGTGGCGGTTCGCGGCGAGTCGCTCGAGGTCCGCGATGACCGCGTCGTCGGCGAGGCGCCGCTCGAGATCCGGGCAGCCGGTCCGCGCCAAGAGCCGGTCGCCGTAGCCGTCACGATGCGGACCCCGGGCAACGAAGCGGAGCTGGCCGTCGGGTTCCTCCGCACCGAGGGTCTCCTCGACGGTCAGGAGGTGCTCGGCACGAGCGGCGGCGACCCCGGCACCCTGAGCCAGCCCGACGACACGATCGTGGTCCGCCTGTCGCGGACGTTCGACGATTCGAAGGTCGCCGAGCGCCATTTCGTGGCCACCGCCTCGTGCGGGATCTGCGGCAAGGCCTCGATCGACGAGGTCGCCCTCCGTGTCGAGCCACTCCCCGACGGCCCGGTCGTCTCCCGCTCGGTCATCCTCGCGCTGCCGGACCTTCTCCGTGCCGCGCAGCGTGCCTTCGACGAGACCGGTGGCCTCCACGCGGCCGGCCTGTTCACGCCCAAGGGCGAGCTCCTCGCGTTGCGCGAGGACGTCGGTCGCCACAACGCCATCGACAAGCTGGTCGGCTCGCAGGTCCTCGCCGGCGCGATGCCCCTCCACGACCGTGTCCTGATGGTCTCGGGCCGGGTGAGCTTCGAGATCGTCCAGAAGGCCGCGGTCGCCGGGATCCCGATCGTCTGCGCGGTCTCGGCGCCGTCGGACCTCGCCATCGAGACCGCCGAGCGCCTCGGCGTCACCCTCGTCGGCTTCCTGCGCGGCGACGGCTTCAACGTCTATGCGCACGATGCCCGGATCGACCTGCGCGACTTGAGCGGGCTGGGCTGACGTGTTCACGATGGCGGTCGGGCAGAGCGACGAAGTCGACGCCGCTGGATGCGATCGCCGCCGCCATCGCGGAATGCAAGGCCGCGCTCGGTGACCTTCGGCCCCAGGCGGGGATCCTCTTCTCCGCGTTCGACAGCTTCGATCCGTCCGTGGCGGCGGCGCTCCGCGAGGCGTTTCCCGACGTGACGGTCGTGGGTTCGACATCCGCCGCCGAGATCTCGTCGTCCGGTGGCTACCAGGAGGACTCGATCACGCTGGCGATGTTCGCCTCGGACGTGGTGGATGTGACCACGGGTCTGGGGACGGGTCTCAGCCGCGACAGCGACGCGGCCTGCCGGGACGCCGCGGCCCAGGCCCTCGCCGCCACGGACCGCGAGCCGAAGGTCTGCATCATGCTGGCCGAGGCGTACGGCGCCGATCCCGCAGGCGACGCTCGATGCCATGGCCCGCGCACTGCCGGACGGCGTGGTCATCGTCGGTGGCGCGTCGGCGGGCCGCGACGCCAGTGCCTTGCGGCCGTCGTACCAGTTCGCCGGCGACGTCGTGACCGATGATGGCGTTGCGATCCTGCTCTTCTCCGGCGCCCTCTCGGTCTCGACTGCCGTCGGCACCGGCTGGCGGACGCTGGGCGCGACCGGGACCGTCACGCGCTCCACGTCCGGTGCCGTCCTGGAGATCGACCACCGACCCGCCACCGAATTCCTCGGCGCGCTACCTCGACGTGACTGGCCCGGCGTCGTTCGGCAACCCGCTGTCCGTGGTCGAGGCCGGCGGCGACGAGCCCTACTACCGAGCGATCGCGGGAACGGATCCGGCGATCGGGTCGGTGTTCGTGGCTGGGGAGGTCCCGGTCGGCGCCGTCGTCCAGCTGACGACGGCCGACACGGATGAGATCCTGGGCGGGACCCGAGCCGCGCTCACCCGTGCGGTCGATGCATTCCCGGCGGGCGTCCAGCCGGAAGCGGCCCTGATCTTCTCCTGCGCCGTCAGGCGGTTCCTCCTCGGGTCGCGGACGCGGGTCGAGACCGAGATCGCCCGGTCGATCCTCGGCACGACGATCCCGATGGCCGGCATCTACTGCTACGGCGAGATCGGGCCGGTCCGCGGTGTCGAGACGAGCCGCTACTTCAACGAGACGTTCGTCACCCTCCTCCTTGGCACGTGAACGACGATCCGCCTCCCACGGATCCGACGCCCGAGTCGCTCCAGAAGGAAGTCCTCAAGCTGCGGCGCCGGGTCGGGCGACTCGAGGCACAGCTCGAGGACGTCGAGGCCGTCCGCGACACCAACCTGCGATTCCTCGACCGGGTCAGTGGCGAGCTCGAGGTCGAGAAGGCACGGTCTCGAGCGCTGCTGCTCAACGTCCTGCCCGAGGCGATCGTCGAGCGGCTGGACGCCGGCGAGCGAGCTGATCGCCGACCGATACGACGATGTCGCGGTGGTGTTCAGCGACTTCGTCGGGTTCACGGAGATCTCGGCCCGGCTCGAGGTCGGGGAGTTGGTGAGTTCGCTCAACGGGCTCTTCACGGCATTCGACGCGGCCTGCGCGGAACTCGGGCGTGGAGAAGATCAAGACCATCGGCGACGCGTACATGGCGGCAGCTGGGCTGCCCGGAACGCGGTCCGATCACGTCGTCGGCGGCGGCGGACCTGGCCCTCGCGATGCGCGCCGCGGTGCGCGACGCCGGCGAGCCGTGGCAGGTCCGGATCGGCCTGCACAGCGGGCCGGTCGTCGCCGGCGTGATCGGCACCAGCAAGTTCGTGTACGACCTGTGGGGCGACGCGGTCAACGTCGCGAGCCGCCTCGAGACCACGGCGCCGACCGATCAGATCCAGGTCTCGGAGACTGTCGCGGCCGCCCTCGGCGACGCGTTCGAGCTCGAGCCGCGCGGCGCGATCGAACTCAAGGGCAAGGGCTCGACCGAGACGTTCCTGCTGGTCGGGCGCCGCGGAGACTGAGCGCCCAGCCCTACCTGGCGGGGCGGTTGTTGACGAACTCGAAGCCGAAGCGGCCCTTGATGCAGAGGTGGCCGTCGGTGACCGACGAGTCCGAGCGGCGAGGTCACCTTGACGATGCGGTCGTCCTGCGCGTGGAGCTCGACGACGCAGCCGACGCCGCAGTACGGGCAGATCGTCTCGGTCACGGTCTGGGCCGACTCGTCCCAGGTGCCGGCCTCGCGCATGTCGTACTCGGACTTGAACATCAGCGCGCCGGTCGGGCAGACGCCGATGCAGTTGCCGCAGTAGACGCAGGCCGACTCGGGCAGCGGCACGCGCCTGCTCGGTCGAGATCCGGGCGTCGAAGCCGCGCCCCGCGACCGCGATCGCGAACGTGTTCTGCGCCTCCTCACCACAGGCGTCGACGCACTTGTAGCAGAGGATGCATTTCCCGTAGTCGCGGACGTACAGGTTGTTGTCGACCTTCGTCGGCTGGGCGACGGTCGCGGCCGTGGCGTCGCCCGCGGGCGCGTGGTGATGGCCGGCCTCGTGCGTGTCGCGCTCGCCCGGCGCGGCGGCGCGGCCGGCGGTCCGTAGCGCGTCGCATCCGCGCCGTAGCGCTCCGCGTAGGCGCGCGATCGAGCCATCGGGCGCGATCGGACCGGCGAGCGACAGGTCGACCGACGACCCGAGGAACTCGAGGACCATCTTGCGCGACAGCCGGACGCGCTCCGAGTCGGTCTGGACCTCCATCCCGGCCTCGACCGGCCGCGAACAGGCGGGCACGAGCACGCGCGAGCCGGTGACCTCGACGACGCACACGCGGCAGACGTTGACCGGGCGTCAGGTTCTCGGCGTAGCAGAGGGTCGGGGTGTCGATGCCCTGCGTCCGGCAGGCGCCGAGGATCGTCGTCCCGGCCGGGACCGTCACCGCGTCCCCGTCGATCGTGAGCGAGATGGCCGGCGGCGCCTCGACACCGGCGCGGTGCGGTGGCCGGCTGGCACGCGCGGGTGGCGTCACGCAGGATGTCGGTCAGCGGCTGCGGCGCAGTCCTGTCCGGCGGCGGCGTCCGCGCGCGGGCGCCGGGTCGCGGTCGATGCTCAGGCCGTCGCTCACAGGGCCACCATATCCGGCTGCCGCAGACGCGGATTCGATCGCCGACGACGCCGTCTGGCCGAGGCCGCAGATCGACGCGTCGCGCATCGCCTGGCCGATCTCGCGCAGCAGCGCCAGCTCCTCGTCGCGCGAGCCGGACCCGCGAGCCGGCCGCCAGGCGGGCCAGCAGCTCCTCCTGGCGGACGGTCCCGACCCGGCACGGGACGCACTGGCCGCACGACTCGTCGCGGAAGAACTGGGCGATCCGGCGGAGCGTGTCGACCAGGTCGGCGGTCTCGTCGAAGACCATGATCACGCCCGACCCGAGCGTCGCGCCGGCGGCCCGAGTCGCCTCGAAGGTCAGCGGCATGTCGAGCGCGTCGGGCCCGACGAAGACGCCCGCCGCGCCGCCGAGCAGGATCGTCCGGATCGCGCGGTCGCCGGGCACGCCGCCGGCGAGCTCGATCAGGTCGCGCAGCGTCGCCCCGAACTCGACCTCGTAGACGCCGGGTCGGCGACGTGGCCCGACAGGCAGAACAGCTTCGGGCCCGTCGAGCCCTCCGTGCCGATCCGGGCGAACGCCTCGCCGCCGTCGCGCGACGATGCGCGAGCACGTTGGCCAGCGTCTCGACGTTGTTGACGACGGTCGGCTTGCCGAACAGGCCGACCTCGACCGGGAAACGGCGGCTTGTTGCGCGGCTCGCCGCGCTTGCCCTCGATCGACTCGAAGAGCGCCGTCTCCTCGCCGCAGATGTAGGCGCCGGCGCCGCGCCGGAGCTCGATGTCGAAGTCGAAGCCCGAGCCCAGGATGTCGTCCCCGAGGAGCCCGGCCGCGCGCGCTCGCTGCGATCGCGTTGGCGATGCGCGCCTCGGCGTCCGGGTACTCGCCGCGGATGTAGAGGTAGCCCTTCGACGCGCCGGTCGCGAAGGCGGCGATGGTCATCGCCTCGACGGTGGCGAACGGGTCGCCCTCGAGCAGCACGCGGTCCTTGAACGTGCCCGGCTCGGACTCGTCGGCGTTGCACACGAGGTAGTGCGGCTGGGCCGGCCTGGGTCGCGACCGCGGCCCACTTGCGGCCGGTCGGGAAGGCGGCGCCGCCGCGACCGAGGAGCCGCGACGTCGGTGACCTCGGCGATGACGCGCGTCCGGACCCATCTCGAGCGCCTGGGCGAGGGCGGTGTAGCCGCCGTGGGCGCGGTAGTCGTCGAGCGAGGTCGGGTCGACGACGCCGACGCGGCCGAGGAGGCGAGTCGGCACGCGGTCGATCGGCGCCGGATCGCGGAAGGCCTATCGCGCCGGGTGCATGGTCCGCCTCGAGCAGTCGACGACGCCGACGGCATCGACCGGTGCGAGCGCGAACGTCGCGGGCGTCTCGCCGGCGAACGTGAACAGGGCCGCCGGCGCGCGATCGCACAGCCCCAGGCACGGACTGCGCAGCCACGTCGACGCGGCCGTCCCGTGCCGGCTCCCCGGCCGGCCCGACGGCCCGTGTCAGGTCCCCGCAGATCGCCTCCGCGCCGGCCAGCCGGCACGCGATGTCGTCGCAGACGTGGGCGACGACCGGCGGTCGCGGAGTCGTGGCGAAGAGCGCGTAGAACGTCGCGACGCCATAGGCCTCGGCCGGGGCGACGGCCAGTCGCTTGCAGATGTAGTTGAGCGCCGGCGTGCTGATCCAGCCGATGCGCGACTGGACGGCGTGGAGTGCCGGGATCAGCTGGGAGCGGCGGGACCTCGTTGCGTGGCCCGCCGCGCGCCGCGTGTCCGTCGCGCCGTGTCGCGCGGCCCGCCGACCCAGCCCGATTCCGGCGGTCCGAGCACGGCATCGACGGCAGCGCGCTCGGCGGCGGACGCGAGCGGCCCGATGACGTGCAGATCCATCGGGCCGAGTCTAGCCACAACGGCACGCCGGGATCGCGGCCGATACCTTCGTTGGCGCCTGCCCTCCTCGCTCACGAACCTCAGGTGCGCTCACTGCGGTGCTCGGCGCCGCCTTGGTCTCGACCACGCTGCCGGCGCGCTTCGCGATCGAAGGACGAGCTAGCGCCGCTCCTGGATCCGGATCAGGTTGCCCGCGGGATCGCGGACGGCGCAGTCGCGGATGCCGTACGGCTGGTCGGTCGGCTCCTGGACGACCTCGGCGTCGCTCGGCCTGCAGCCGCTCGAAGGTGCCGTCGAGGTCGGTCGTCGACAGCACGATGATCCGGCGTAGGTGCCCTTGGCCATCATCTCGGCGATCGTGCGGCGCTCGTCGTCGGTGATGCCGGGGTCGGCGAACGGCGGGTACAGGACGATCGACGTGTCCGGGCTGGCCCGGCGGGCCGACCGTGATCCAGCGCAGCCCGCGCGTAGCCGACGTCGTTGCGGACCTCGAAGCCGAGGACGTCGCGATAGAAGGCCAGCGAGGCGTCCGGGTCGTCGTGCGGGAGGAAGCTCGAGTGGATCGTGATGTCCATGGCCGTCACGCTAGCCGCGGCTCGGCGGCCGGCGCTTCTCGATTCCTGATCGGCCTCGTCACCTGCTTCGCCACGCACGACGGGATCCCCGCCGTCGCCGCGGCCTCGCCTCGCGCCGGTAGGTGCTGGGCGACACGCCGACGAGCTCGGTGAAGCGGGTGCTGAACGTGCCCGAGCGACGAGCAGCCGACCGCGAAGCAGACCTCGGTGACGCTCAGGTCGCCGCGACGCAGCAGGGCCATCGCCCGCTCGATCCGGCGCGTCATCAGGTAGCTGTACGGCGACTCGCCGTAGGCGAGCCTGGAACTCGCGGCTGAGGTGCCCGGCCGACATGTGCGCGCCGCGGGCGAGCGCCTCGACGTCGAGCGGCTGCTGCGTACTCCCGGTCGATCCGGTCGCGGACGCGGCGCAGCCACGCGAGGTCGCTGAGGTGCTGCGTCGGCGGCGGTCGCTGCTGGTCACGCGCAGATCGTGCCATAGACCGCATCGGCCAGTGGAAACACGCGCACGTGCTCGCGGTCAGGCGCCGACGTAGGCCGCGAGGTGCTCGCCGGTGAGCGTGGAGCGGGCGGCGACGAGGTCGGCGGGCGTGCCCTCGAAGACGATCCGGCCGCCGTCGTGGCCGGCGCCCGGGCCGAGGTCGATGATCCAGTCGGCGTGCGCCATGACCGCCTGGTGGTGGGCGATGACGATGACCGACTTGCCCGAGTCGACGAGCCGGTCGAGCAGGCCGAGCAGCTGCTCGATGTCGGCGAGGTGGAGGCCGGTGGTCGGCTCGTCGAGGACGTAGATGCCGCCCTTCTCGGCCATGCGGGTGGCCAGCTTGAGCCGCTGCCGCTCGCCGCCGGACAGCGTCGGGAGCGGCTGGCCGAGCTTGAGGTAGCCGAGCCCGACGTCCTCGAGGCGCGCCAGGATCGACGCGGCCGCGGGCGTCTTCGCGTCGCCCTCGGCGAAGAAGGCGTGCGCCTCGGCGACCGGACAGGTCGAGCACCTCGGCGATGTTGAGCCCGCCGAACCGCAGCTCCAGCACCGACGCCTGGAAGCGCTTGCCGCCGCAGTCCTCGCACGGCGTCGCCACCGTCTCCATGAAGCTGAGCTCGGTGTAGATCATCCCGTTGCCGTTGCAGGTCGGGCAGGCGCCCTCGGAGTTCGACGAGAACAGCGCCGGCTTGACGCCGTTGGCCTTCGCGAACGCGGTGCGGATCGGGTCGAGCAGGCCCGTGTACGTCGCGGGGTTGCTCCGGCGCGAGCCGTGGATCGCGCCCTGGTCGATCGACACCACGCCTGCGCCGGCGGGGATCGACCCGTGCACGAGCGAGCTCTTGCCGGAGCCGGCCACGCCGGTCACGACGCAGAGCACGCCGAGCGGGACGTCGACGTCGACGTCCTGCAGGTTGTGCGAGTCCGCGCCGCGGATCTCGAGCGTGCCGGTCGGCGTCCGGACCGTGTCCTTGAGCGCCGTCCGGTGGTCGAGGTGACGGCCGGTGAGGGTGTCGGACGCCTTCAGCCCCTCGACCGTCCCCTCGAAGCAGATCGTGCCGCCGCCGGTGCCCGCCCCGGGGCCGAGGTCGACGACGTGGTCGGCGATCACGATCGTCTCCGGCTTGTGCTCGACGACGAGCACGGTGTTGCCCTTGTCGCGCAGCTCGAGGAGCAGGTTGTTCATCCGCTGGATGTCGTGCGGGTGCAGGCCGATCGTCGGCTCGTCGAAGACGTAGGTGACGTCGGTCAGCGCGGACCCGATGTGCCGGACCATCTTGGTGCGCTGCGCCTCTCCCCCGGACAGCGTGCCCGACGGGCGGTCGAGCGAGAGGTAGCCGAGGCCGATCTCGACGAACGAGTCGAAGAGGTGCAGCAGGTTGGCGACCAGCGGCGCCACGCCCTTGTCGTCGATGCCGCGCAGCCACTCGGCCGCGTCGGTGACCTGCATGGCGCACACGTCGGCGATGCTGAGGCCGTTGATCTTCGAGGAGCGCGCCGCCTCGTTGAGCCGGGTGCCGTCGCAGACCGGACAGGTCTTGAAGACCGCGGCCCGCTCGACGAACGCCTTGATGTGGGGCTGCAGCGAGTCGACGTCCTTGCTGAACATCGACTTGCGGATCTTCGGGATCAGCCCGTCGTAGGTGACGTTGATGCCCTTGGCCTTGATCTTCGTCGTCTGCTTGTAGAGCAGGTCGTGGCGCTCCTTCTCGGTGTAGTCCTTGATCGGCTTCCTCGGGTCGAAGAAGCCGGACTCGACGAACTGGTCGCCACCATCCAGCCGTCCGCGGTGTAGCCCGGCACGAGGATGGCGCCCTCGGCGAGCGACTTCGACTCGTCGATGATCACGGACAGGTCGAGGTCGGAGACGGTGCCGCGCCCCTCGCACTCGGCACACATCCCGCCGAGGTAGACGGCGTCCTGGACGATCTTCTTCTCGCCCTTGGGGCCGGTCATGACGCCGCTCGCCCGCGTCGTCGGGATGTTGAACGAGAACGCCGTCGGGCCGCCGATGTAGGGCTTGCCGAGGCGGCTGAACAGGCTGCGCAGCATCGCGTTGGCGTCGGTGACGGTGCCGAGCGTCGAGCGCGGGTTCGCGCCGAGGCGCTCCTGGTCGACGAGGATGGCGGTCGTCAACCCCTCGAGGACGTCGACCTCGGGCCGGGCCAGGTTCGGCATGAAGACCTGGACGAACGTCGAGTAGGTCTCGTCGATCAGCCGTCGCGACTCGGCGGCGATCGTGTCGAACACCAGCGAGCTCTTGCCCGAGCCGGAGACGCCGGTGAACACCGTCAGCCGGCGCTTCGGGATCTCGATGCTGACGTCCTTGAGGTTGTTCACGCGCGCGCCCTGCACGCGGATCAGGTCGTGGCTGTCGGCAGCCGGCGTCGACGGTCGGGCGACCTGCGTGTCGATGGTCACGACGGCCCTCAGCTCGCTGCCTTCTTGACGAGCTCGGTGATCCGCGCCTCGACGCGCGGGGTCAGCTCGGTCACGGCGAACGAGACCGGCCACATCTCGCCGTCGTCGAGGCGGGCGTCCGGCTGGAAGCTCGAACGTCGAGTACCGAACCTTGAACTTCGACGCCGGCTTGTAGAAGCAGATGACCTTGCCGTCCTTGGCGTACGCCGGCATCCCGTAGTACGTCCTCGGCACGAGCGATCGGCGCCGTCGGTCGTGACGAGCTCGTGGATCCGCTCGCCCATGGCGCGATCGGCCGGTCGGCATGTCGGCGATCTTCGCGTGCACGTCGGCTTCGCCCTCCGCCCGTTCCGTCGGCCGGGTCGCGACGCGAGGCGGTCTTTCGTTCTCGGGCGCTCGCCTGCATCGCGGCCCGCTCTTCGTCGGTCCAGACGTTGGCGGTGCTCTTGGCCGCGCTGCTCTTCGTGGTGCTCGTCTTCGCTGCTGCCATCGCGGATTCCTCCCAGGGTCGTTCATGGGCCGGTCGGGTCGTTCGGATGAGGGTAAACGAGAGGCCCGGAAACTCGCTTCGGCCATCAGTTCTTGAGGCCATGGCCGCATCCTAGGTGCGACCCGGCGACCAGCGCTTCTCAATTCCTGCTCTGTTGGTCGTCTCGTCTCGTCGGGCCGTTCCGCCGCGTGGCTCGGGCGTGCACGGGCCAGCGGGACCGACTATGGTCCGGGCACCGAGAGGGGGATCACATGACAGGCACACGTGAAGCGCCCGACAAGGCCGGGCTTGTCCTGCTGTCCCTGATCCTCGTCGCCGCCGTCGCCAACCTGAACCTGTCGGTGGCGAATGTCGCCCTCCCGGACATCGGCGCCGCGTTCAGTGCGTCGCAAACCGCGCTCGATCTCGTGGCCGTCGGTTATTCGCTCGGTCTAGCTGCGTCGGTGCTATGGCTCGGCGCCCTCGGCGATCGCTACGGCCGGAAGCTCATGCTCATCCTCGGCGTGCTGCTGTCGATCCCGGCCTGCCTCCTGGCGGCGTTCGCGCCCACGATCGAGGTCCTGATCGTCGCCCGGATCGTCGGCGGGGTGTCTGCAGGCATGGCTTATCCCACGACGCTCGCCCTCATCGCCGCGTTGTGGTCAGGCCCCGGACGAACCCGGTCGATCGCCCTCTGGTCGGCGCTCGGCGGCGCGATCGCGTCGTTAGGCCCGCTCGTGTCCGGGTTCCTCCTCGAACGATTCGAGTGGGGCTCGGTCTTCCTGGTCACCCTCCCGCTTGCCGTCGTTGCGCTCGTCATGGCCATCCGCTTCGTACCGGCACACGTGAACGAAACGACCGAGAAGGTCGACAACCTGGGCGGCATCCTGTCGGCGGTGCTGGTTGGGGGGTTGATCCTGGGAATCAACTTCGCGCCGGTGCCGAACGAGGGGCGCCTCGCGCTTACCCTCTTCGTCATCGCGATCGTTGCCGGGGTCGCGTTCGTCGCTCGACAGCGACGTGTCGCCAACCCGCTGTACGACCTGAAGATCGCCTCTCGCCGCGTGTTCTGGGTCGCCGCTGCGGCCGGGATCATCGTCTTCGGCTCGCTGATGGGTGCGATGTTCATCGGCCAGCAGTACCTCCAGAACGTGCAGGGCTACTCGACCTTTGAGGCCGGGGCATCGATCATCCCCGCCGCCCTGGCCATGGTCATCGTCGCGCCTCGCTCGGCGAAGCTCGTCGGAGCGCGCGGGGCACGGTTCACACTCCTGTTGGGATACGTGTTCGTCCTGCTCGGATTCGTGACGATGTTCGTGCTGTGGAACGACGGGAGCCCGTACTGGCAGGTCGCGCTCGGGTACGCGCTCGTCGGGGTCGGGGTCGGCTTCGCGGGAACGCCGGCATCGCATTCATTGACGGGCTCGGTGCCGGTTTCGCGAGCGGGGATGGCCTCGGGGACAGCGGACCTCCAGCGGGACCTCGGCGGCGCCTTCATGCAGTCGATCTTCGGGGCCTTGCTGACCGCCGGTTACGCGGCTGCCGTGGCGACGGCGATCGCTGGCTCCCCCGATGCCGACCAGATCACGAGCAGCACCCAGGCCGAGCTCATGAAGTCGTTCTCGAGCGCCGAAGCCGTCGCTGCCCAGTACCCGCAGTACGCGACGCAGATCACTGCCGGGGCCAAGGCCTCGTTCCTGGACGGCGCGGATGAGGCCTACCTCGCCGGGATCATCGCGGTGCTCGTCGGTGGCTCGATCGTCTTCCTGCTCTTCCCGAAGAAGGCCGATGAAGAACGACTTCTCGCTGAGTACCACGCCGAGGATTCACGGCTCGAATCGGTCGCGGCGTGAGGCGTTCCGGCGCACAATGCCGACCCGAGGGGTAGAGGGATGGGAAGTGGGGGAGTCGCGATGACCCAGGAGACGGCAGTGGCCGCGAACCAGCGCACATCCGGGGGCCGACGCGTCCTGTCCGGCTTCGTCCTGTTCCTGGCGTGCCTGACGATCCTGGTGACGACGGTCGCGGTCTGGACCCACCAGGTCGCCCTCAACACCGACCGATTCACCTCCCTGGTCAGTAACGCCGTCACAGAGCCGGCCGTCACCGATCCGATCGCGACGCGCATCACCGACCAAGTCGTCGCCGCACTCGATGTCCAGGGCCGCCTCGAGGCACGCCTCCCGGATGCGATCAAGCCGCTGGCCGGTTCCCTGGAGGCGGCGGTTGCCGAGCGGATCGACGCCCGGCTCAAGGTCGCCCTCCGGGATCCTCGCCTCCAGAACGCGCTGATCCAGACGGTGTCCATCAGCCATGCTCAGCTCGTCCGCCTGCTGCGTGGCGAGACTGAGAACCTGAGCATCGTCGACGGCTATCTGACGCTCGATGCCTTTCCGGTCGTCGGAGCGGCGCTGACCGAGTTGCAGTCGATGGGGCTCATCCCAGCGAATGTGCAGCTCCCCGACCTGAGCTCTCCGGATGCGCCCGAGGTTCTCGCCCAGCGCCTGAACTCGGTTCTCAACGTCACGTTGCCGCCCGATTTCGGCACGGTCCGGTTGATGCCAGTCGCGCGCCTGGCCGCGGCCCAGAACGTCGTTCGCATCTTCGACCTCGTCGTGATCGTGCTGATCGTCCTGAGTGCCCTCCTCGTGGCGCTCGCGCTCTGGCTGGCTCCGAACCGCCGGCGGATGCTCATCTACCTCGGGATCGGCGTGGTCATCGTCTTCCTGCTTGCGCGCCTGGCGATGAACGCGGCACGGAATGTGATCATCGGTGGCATCGCCGACGGCGACGTCCGCGGCGCCGCTCAGACGATCGTCGACTCGACGCTTCGGGACCTGCGCGGCGTCACGGTCCTGATCATCATCGCGACCGTGATCGTCGTGATCGCCGCGTACCTGTGGGGACGACCGCGGTGGGTCGTGGCCACGACCGCGTACGTGACCGACACGGCCGGACGCGCTGGCTCTGCCGCCGGTGCCGCCGCAAGTGGGGGCGCGTCGGGCGTCGCGGGACGCGCTCCTGATCGCGAGACTGTCGAACAGGCGGTCCGCGAGAACCGCTCGGTCATCGAGCGTTACGGGCTGGCGATCGTCGTGTTCATCCTGTTCTGGCTGGCCCTTGGACTGGGGATCGCGCTGCTGGGCGCTGCCCTGGTGATCGGGTTCGAACTGATCCTGCGAGCCGTCGCCGGTCCATCGGGCGACGAGGCGACCGAGACCTCCTTCGAGCGGTCTGCCGGTAACGGCGAATCTCCAGTGGTCGCGCCGGCGCCGGACGACGTCACGAGCACCTACGCCGCTCCAGCGGCGGTCGAGCCGGTCACTGTCGTGGCCCCCGAGAAGCCCGCGCGAAGGCCCCGTCGACGAACCAGCTGCGCAAGCGCCCGCGAAGACCCCGGCCGCGAAGCGGAAGACCCCGGCGAAGCCGCGTGCGAAGCAGCCGCCCAAGAGCCCGCCGAAGCCGCCTACCACCTGATCCGCCGACCGATCGGCGGGCCGGCCGCTCGAGCGCTCAGACCCCGACCGGCGCCTCGAGCTTCTCGATGCGGATCGCCGTCGCCTTGAACTCGGCCGTGCCCGATTTCGGGTCCGTGGCGTCGATCGTCAGCAAGTTGGTCGCGACGTCGTCCTGGAAGTGGAGGGTCATGAACGTCAAGCCCGGGCGGAGAGACGGGTCGATCCGGACCGGGACCTCGACCTGGCCGCGGCGCGAGACGACCCGCACGACCTCACCCTCGCTCAGGCCGTAGGCGGCAGCATCCTCGGGGCTCGTATCGAGGCTCTCGCCACGGCGGAGCGGAGAGGTGTAGCCAGCCGTCTGGACGCCCGTGTTGTACGAGTCGAGGCGTCGCCCGGTCGTCAGGCGGATCGGGAAGTCATTCGTCAGCTTGTCGACCGGCGGGTCGTGGTCCACCGGCATGAACGGCACGCGATTTCCCGGGACCGGATCCTCCCACAGACGAGAGTGGAGGTAGAGCTCGCCCGGGTGAGTCTCGTTGTAGCACGGCCACTGGATGCCACCCAGCTCCTCGAGGCGGGCATAGCTCATCCCGGCGTGGACCGGCGAGAGGCGCCGGACCTCGTTCCAGACGGCCTCGGGATCGGGTTTACCCCAGTCTTCGCCCATCCGGTTCGCCAGGTCGAACACGATCGCCAGGTCATCCCGCGCGCCATCGGGCGGGGCGACCGCCGCCCGCACGCGCTGGACGCGCCGCTCCGAGTTGGTGACGGTGCCCTCCGACTCCGCCCAAGCCGCGGTGGCCGGCAGCACGACATCTGCGAGCTCGGCGGTTTTGGTCAGGAAGAGGTCCTGGACGACGAGGAAGTCGAGGCCCTTCAGGAGGTGGATCGCGCGCTTCTGGTCGGCCTCCGACTGGACCGGGTTTTCGCCGATGCAGTAGACGGCGGTCAGCTCGCCGCGCTCCATGGCATCGAACATCCCCGACAAATGCCAGCCGCGCTTGGGCGGCACCGCGACGCCCCACTCGGCATCGAACTTCGCCCGCAGAGCGTCGTTCTCGACGTGCTGGAAGCCCGGGCAGGCGATCCGGCAGCGCGCCCATGTCACCGCCGCCCTGGACGTTGTTCTGGCCACGCAACGGGTTGACGCCACTGCCGTAGCGACCGACGTGGCCGGTCAACAGGACGAGCGAGATCAGGGCCAGGACGTTGTCGACCGCGTTGTGGTGCTCGGTGATCCCGAGCGTCCAGCAGATCATCGCGCGAGGCGCCGTGGCGAACGCGTGCGCCAGTTCGCGGATGGCCTCGGCCGGGACGCCCGTCTCGCGCTCGGCGTACTCGAGCGTGTACGACTCGACCTTTGCCTTGTAGGCGTCGAAGTCGGTCGTCGCGCGCCCGATGAACTTGAGGTTCTCGAGACCGGCCGCGATGATCTCGCGGGCCATCGCGTTGGCCAGGGCGATATCGCTGCCGACATCGAGCCCGAGCCAGCCGTCGGCCCATTCCGCGGAGGACGTGCGGCGCGGGTCGACCGCGTAGAGGCGTGCACCGTTGTGGACGCCCTTGAGCACGTGGTGGAAGAAGATCGGATGCGTCTCGCGGGCGTTGCTGCCCCACAGGACGATCAGGTCCGTCTCTTCGACCTCACGGTATGAATTCGTGCCGCCCCCGGCACCGAACACTGTCGCCAGACCGGCGACGCTAGGGGCGTGTCACGTTCTGTTGCAGCTGTCGATGTTGTTGCTGCCCAGGACCGTCCGGCTGAACTTCTGTGCCGCGAAGTTGACCTCGTTGGTCGCCTTGCTGCAGCTGAAGGTGCCGAATGTCGTCGGGCCATGGGCCGCCTTGGCGGCCTGGAACCCGTCGACGGTCCGAGCGAGGGCCTCGTCCCACGTTGCGGGTCGAAGCTCGCCGCCCTTCGTGTCGCGGACGAGGGGCTGGGTCAGTCGCACGTAGGGTTTCGCCACGGGTGGCCTCCTGCGGTTGGACGACCAGCCGAGTGTAGCGCCGTGACGAGGGAGGGCGAAGTGTCAGCGCCGCCGGCCCGCCGCGCGGCGCCCTCCAGCCGACTTGCCGCCACGTCCGTCGACGACGATCCGGCCGCGCCCGAAGGCATCGATCCTGCCCCAGCGACCGGGGATGTCGAGCAGCTCGAGGTGGCCGACCGCGTCCGGCAGTGCCGGGTCGACGACGAGGTGGTCGCCGATCGGCTCGAGCCCGAGCATCGTCCGGAGCAAGAGCAGCGGCGCCCCGGTCGACCAGGCCTGCGGGCTGCAGGCGGTCGGGTACTGGACCGGGTACTTCGTCAGCGCCCGGTCGTAGCCGCCGAACGCCTCCGGCAGCCGCCCGTCGAACAGCGCCGCGGCATCGAGGATGTCCGACGCGATGCGGGCCGCCTCCTCCTTGTATCCGTAGCGCCGCAGTCCCCAGGCGATGAACGAGTTGTCGAACGGCCAGACCGTCCCGAGGTGGTAGCCGATCGGGTTGTAGCGGGCTTCGCCCTCAGCGAGGGTTCGCACCCCCCAACCCGAATACAGCCGCGGCCCCATCAGGTGATCGACGACCGATTTCGCCTTCGCGGTGTCGACGATGCCGCTCCACAGGAGGAGCCCGTTGTTCGACGCCAGCGAATCGACCTGGCTGCCGTCGGCGTCGAGCGCGATCGCGAAGTACCCGCGGTCGGCCAGCCAGAAGTCGCGGTTGAAGCGCCGCTTGAGGTCCTCGGCCTCCTGCTCGAGCCGATCCGCGAACGCCGGATCCTTCCAGACCAGCCGCGCCAGGCGTGCGCCACGCAGCTTGGCGTCGTAGGCGTAGCCCTGGAGCTCGCAGGTCGCCCGGGGGAAGTCGGGCAGCCGTCCGTCGCTGTAGGAGATCGAGTTCCAGGAGTCCTTCCACGACTGGTTCTCGATACCGGTCTGCTCATTGCGCCGCTTGTACGAGATGTACCCGTTGCCCATCAGGTCGGCGTACTGGTCGATCCAGTTGAGGGCGGCCCGCGCCTCGAACTCGAGGTCGCGGACGAGCTTCGTGTCCCCGGTCCAGCGCTCGTACTCGTCGAGGAGCACGACGTACAGCGGAGTCGCGTCTACCGAGCCGTAGTAGGGCGAGTGCGGGCGCTCCTCGAAGGCCGCCATCTCCCCGTACCGCATCTCGTGCAGGATCCGGCCGGGATCCTCGTCCCGGAAGTCGTCAAGGCGACTGCCCTGCCAGTCGCCGAGCACCCGCAGGGTCGTGGCCGCCAGCTCGGGCGTGAAGGGTAGCGACTGGAGGCTGGTGAAGATGCTGTCGCGGCCGAACATCGTCATGAACCACGGCAATCCGGCGGCGGGCAGGCTCTTGCCACCGGCGACCGGTGGCGAGAACCGAAGGGCTGCCAGATCGACCAGGCTGCGATGGTAGGTGGCGGTCAGCTGTCCGAGGTCGCATTCCAGGCGGGGTGCATCCGCGATCCAGCGCTCGAGGCTTCGCGCCATGTTCGGCCGTGCCTGTTTGGCGCCGCGTCCGTATTTCGGCTTGGCGAACGTGCCGACGCGACCGCCCCGTGACGTGACGACGTCGAGATCCGTCGTCCAGCTGCCGTGCGGCTCGATGCGGACGGCGAAGGTCAGGCCGTCCTCGTCGAGGCTGGCCGGCGCCGAGGCGGAGATGATGGTCTCGCGCTTGAACGTCTCGCGTGCGTACTCGAGGTGCAGCCGACCGTCCTCGACTCGCGTGGCGTAGTCGCCCACTTTCTTGAGGGCGTCCTTGACCTCGAACAGGTCGGCGAAGTCGCTGGCGGCATCGATCCGGATCGTGAGCTCGACCGGCTCGCTCTCGTGGTTGAGGACCGTCAGCTCTTCGTGGAACCCGTCGCCGACCGATCGCTCGCGGATGACCGAGAGCTTGGCGTCGATATAGACCGTGCCCGTCCCGGGCACCAGGAAGAACCGCGACTGGAAGTACTGGAGATCGTCGGTCGACAGGGAGTTCAGCTTCTGCCCATTGACGGTCAGCACCCACTTCGACAGGAACCGCATGTCGAACGAGAAGAGACCCGTCGGCTCGGTCGGCGAGGCCTCGACGTCACCGCGCTCGTCGCACACGACGAAGGTGTTGCCATCCAGGATCCTGACCATCTGCGTCGCCATCGTCAGCCCCTCCGCTTGCCGACGGTTCGAGCCGACGACGCCGTCATGTCCCGCTTGACCGGCGCCGGGAAGAGCCGCTGGAAGCGAGTCAGGAGTTCGGGCTCGCCATCCGCCTCGAGTCGACCGCGGAGCAACGTGGCCATCACGTTGGCGCGGCCAGTGGCCAGATCGTCGAAGGTGCTCGTGTCGGTGCGGACGACGCAATCGGCCGCATCCGCGGCGCGATCGACCGTGACGGCACCTCGCTTGAATGCCACGCGCCAATGCTCGGTCTGGTCACCGCGGGTCAGATCGAAGCGCACGCTGCCGGTGGTTCGCCCGAAACCCGGCACGGTGCCGCGCTCGGCGAGACGGTCGAAGAACTCAGCTGTCACGTCAGCCATCGCGATCCCCCAATCGACGTGTGGCGAATGATAGATCCGCTACACAAACGGGCTCTGGTCACCCGTCCCGGTCGTCGTACCTGCCTGGCTCGAAGAAGAGCCGGAACAGCACGACGAAGCTCACCACGAGCGTGACCGCGAACGCGATCATCGCCACGTACGCAAGACCCTGGAACTGGCTCAGACCCGGTTGAAGCAGGATCGCCATCACGATCGCAGTTCCGATGAGCTGGCCGACGACGATGACACCGACCGTCGCCTGCCGGCCGATGGCCGAGACGCTGCCGATGGACCTCTCGAGGCCCTTGGTGTCGACCTCGACCACGAACTTGCCCTTGTTGTACTGGTCGATCCAGCTCAGCGTGGCGCTCTCGAGCGACGGCACCTTGCGTGCGAGCTCCTTGCCGATCCGGACGGCGCTGCCCTGGAGCTGCTTCTGGATCTTCTCCGGCGTGAACGAGTCCAGCAGCGCGGCACGCGCCTCCGTCACGGCAGCCTCGCCGAGGTCGATGTCGAACGACAAGGCCCGCGCCGTTTCCTCGGCCTGGATGACGGCCTTGATCGCCAGGGTCAGCTGGCTGTCGAGCTTCAAGCCGTTGTCGAAGACGGCCGACAGGAAGGCCCCGAGCGCCGACCCCAGCGACGTTGCCTTGCCGTAGATCAGGTACTGGCGCGCGAGGCGATCGATGTCGTCGCGGTAGCGCTCCTCGTTGAACTGCCGGGTCGGCTTTCCGAGGGCGAGCAAGCCGTCGCCGATGCCCTGGATGTCGACCTCCTTGATCGAGTAGATCAGGCCGAGCAGGTCGACGCGCTGCTGGGCGCTGAGCTGTCCGACCAGCCCGAGGTCGAGGAAGATGATCTGCTTCGATTCAGGGTCGCCGAGGACGTTGCCCGGGTGCGGGTCTCCGTGGAAGAACCCGTCGACCAGGACCTGCTTGATCATCGCGCGGATGAACACGGTCCCGAGCTCGCTCGTGTCGAAGCCGGCTGCGCGGAGCTCGTCTGCCTTCGAGATCTTGATCCCCTTGACGAACTCCATGGTGATGACGCGCTGCCCGGACAGGTCGTCATAGACCGTCGGGACGTGGATCTCCGGGAAGCGCTGCATGCCGTCCGCGAGGCGGCGCGCGTGGTAGGCCTCGTTGCGGTAGTCGAGCTCCTTGAGGACGCCCTGGGCGAACTCACGCGACGACTCCCGTGATCCCGACCTTGCGGGCGAATGCGAACCGCCGCTCGGCGACGCCGGCCAGCTCCTGGATGACGCCGAGGTCTGCTTGCGTCTTGGCTTGGATCCGCGGTCGCTGGACCTTGACCGCGACCAGCGTCCCATCGTGGAGTCGGGCCTCGTGGACCTGGGCCGTCGATGCCGCCGCGAACGGGATCGGGTCGAAGGTCTCATAGAGCTCCTCCGGCGGGGCACCCAGCTCCTTGGTGACGATCGCGACGACGTCGTCGTAGGCGAAGGGCGCGGCCTCGCTCTGGAGCTTCGACAGCTCGGTGATCCAGTTGGCCGGCAGGATGTCCGCCCGGCTCGCCATCATCTGGCCGATCTTCACGTATGTCGGCCCGAGCTGCTCGAGCATCGACACGATCCGCTCCGGTCCGGTGGCGTCGACCAGGTCGTCCTTGTCGCCCAGCACGACGCGCGCGAACCAGCGCCGGATGGGGCCGATCGGCGTATCGGCGAGGGCGATATCCAGGCTCGTGCTGTAGATCGCGTTGTAGACCTGCTGGAGTCGCAGGTTCTCGAGGATGGCGTTCCGTCGCGGCGTGGGCAGGGATTCGAGGAAGCCCCAGATGCCCCGTGACCGGTCAGCCCCGAGGTCCGGGCGATTGAGACCGAGCACGGCGTCCATCACGGTCGAAAACGCCGTATAGAGGGCGGCGGCGACGATCACCCAGAGCAGCGTCGGTTGCGCGACGTCGGCGATCTTGATCGGGGCGAAGAAGGAGGTGATGTAGATCGCAACCGCGTTGATGATCACGACGAAAAAGCCCATCGTCGAGAACAGCAGGCGGCCGGTCAACGCAACCAGGACCGGTCGCGCGAAGCGGTTGACAAGCACCAGGACGGCCGCCCACGAGACGAACCCGATGATGCCGGCGCCTCTGAGCGAGAGGATCGGGACCGAGGTCGGGCCGAAGGGGAACGGCTGTCCGACAGAGATGATCCCGAGGAGCAGAACGATGAACAGGAGGAGGACTGCGTCGAGGAGGACCTCGACGATGAAACGGCGCATGTGAGCCCCCTCGTCGATATGGCCGCCGGGTGACGGTCGCGCGGCAGTCCATTGTGGCGCGGTTCGGAACCGCGCGTTCGGGCGACCCGATTCGCTCAGGTTCGCCGTGACTCGGTCAGGACGTCGCCGCTAGAACGGAGTCGGGATGAAGCGCAACGGGAGTTCCGGTCCGACGTACTTGCCCGCCTTCGAGCGCTTCGGCAGCACGATGTCCCGAGGCTCGGCCGGATCGTACGGGATCTGGCTCAGGAGATGGCTGATGATGTTGAGCCGGCCGCGCTTCTTGTCATCCGTTCGAGCGAGGTACCAGGGTGCCCACGGCGTGTCCGTCGCGACGAACATCGCATCTCGGGCGCGTGAATAGTCGTCCCAGCGGCCATACGACTTCAGGTCCATGTCGGTCAGCTTCCAGGTCTTCCGCGGGTCGTTGATGCGACCCTCGAGGCGGCGGGTCTGCTCGTCGGGGCTGACCTCGAGCCAGTACTTGAGCAGGATGATCCCGGAGTCGACCATCGCCTTCTCGACGGCCGGCACCTGCTCGAGGAACCGCTCCGTCTGCTCGGGCGTGGAGAAGCCCATCACCAGCTCGACGCCGGCACGGTTGTACCAGCTTCGATCGAAGATCACGACCTCACCGGCCGCCGGGAAATGCGAGATGTAGCGCTGGATGTACATCTGTGACTTCTCGCGGTCCGTGGGGGCGGACAACGCCACGACCTTGAACACACGGGGGCTGACGCGCTCCGTGATGCGCTTGATCGTGCCGCCCTTGCCGGCGGTGTCCCTGCCTTCGAACACGATGCAGACCCTGGCCCCCGTCGACTTCACCCATTCCTGCAGCGCCACGAGCTCCCCGTGGAGGCGTCGCATCTCGCGTTCGTAGTCCTTGTTCGTCATCGGAGTCGATGAGTCGGCGTGCCCGCTCGGAGACGAGGCGTCAACGACGTCGTGTCGCCCTTTGTCCTTCGATGCCTTCTTGTCGTGCTTGTGTGCCACGTTCATCGCTCCAATAGGTGACGTTTTGCCGCGCCGAATTCGTCGTCGGTCAGGATACCCTCGGCACGCAGGCGGGCCAGTTCAGCGAGCCGGTCGGCAAGGGAGGCTTCGGACGGCGCCGTGTCACGGGGCCGGACGCCTGGCCGGCGGCGCCGGCCGCGGGATGGCGCCGGCTTCCAGCGAAACACCCATCGACTGCCAGAATCTGTCGGTCCGCGCGCGGTAGTCAGGCTCGGTGATCCGGCCTTCGCGGAACAGCAGCGTGGCTGCGCGCATCCCCTCGACCGCCGACTGGTGCTCCAGTGCGACATGCAGTCCGTGCCCGCAGACACGGCAGACGAGGTATTCGTCCGTGCCGTATGGCATGACCGGCACGAAGTAGAGGCTGACCTCCTTCGTCGAACGGACCAGGTGCAGGAAGACGTCGTTGTGACAATTCGGGCAGCGGACGGGCGCGACCTCGCCCCGATCGTCGACTGAGCCTTGTCCCCACCCGAAGATCAGAACCACGTGGAGCCTCCCCGTGCTGACTGGCGCTTCGTGCGGCGTCTCGAGCAGATCGGGGTTTTCATCCTCAACGATGGCCTTCGAGCACGCCCACCATAGTTGAACGTAACGCAGACCGGGCCGATCGGCGTACGCCGGACCCTGACCGGCGCCCGAGCGTATGATGGCCACCGGGACGACCCTCGTGACCGACGGACTGTGTCGCTTGTGGTCTTGCGTTTCGTCCCCGTCGGCGGGGAACAGCCGGCAACGGAGGGCCTGTACATGGCAAGCAAGACTGTGGTCTTGGCATTCTTCAACGACGAGCCGACGGCCGACGATGCGGTCGAAGCGTTGAAGTCATGGGATAAGGGGGACGACCTCGTCAAGCTCGACGCGATCGGCGTCCTCGCCCTCGACGACAAGGGCAAGATCAAGACCCACAAGCTGGGCAAGCGCAGCGTCGGCAAGGGTGCCGGGATCGGCCTCGTGCTGGCGGTCATCGCTCCGCCGACCCTGCTCGCCGGCGTGATCGGCGGCGGACTTCTGGGCGCATTCCATCACAAGGGCCTCGGGCTCAAGTCCGCGGACCGCGAGCGGATCGCGTCCCAGCTCTCTGCCGGTCAGGCCGCGGTGGGCGTGCTCGTGAACCCGGCTATCGCCATCGACGTCTCCGCCAAGCTCACCGAGCTCGGTGGCACCGCCGAGGTCCACGAGGTGACCGAAGAGGCCGTCGCCGAAGTCGAGACGGCCGTGCCGGCTGTCGAGGCTGCCGAGATCGCAGCAGGCGACGACCTGTCGATCCTGGACGGCGTCGGGCCGAAGTACGCCGATGCGCTCAAGGCGAGCGGCGTGACCACGTTCGCCCAGCTCAGTCGAGTTGAACGCCGAGGACATCGAAGGGAAGCTGAACGCTGCGAACGAGCCACTGATCGCCGGCCACACGCGCCGCCACGTGGCAGCGGCAGGCGACGCTCGCATCCCGCCGGGACTGGTCGGCGTTGCGTCGGTACATCGACTCCACCAAGACGGTGGCCGCCGGCTGACCCGACCCGACGTAGATATCCACGACGCCCCCGACCATTCGGTTCGGGGGCGTTATGGTTTTCGCTCCGTCGATGCCACGACTGCGAAGGGGCGAGATGGATCTGAACGAGACCCTTCGCTGGATCCTCGCCCGCGGGGTCGGCCTGTTGATCGGCACCGTCGTGCTGCTGGTCATCTACCGGGTCGGGCTCACCCTGATCCACCGTCTCGTCCCCACCGTCATCAGTGCGCAGGCCGCGCATCTCCCGTCGGGGTCGAGCTCGGCCGACGAGGTCGGCAAGCGGATCGGGACGATCGAGGACCTGCTGCAAAAGCTCCTCCGCCTGGCCGTGCTGGCCGGGTTCGTGATCGTGGTCCTGGCCGTCTTCGACCTGTGGGCGATCCTCGCCGCGATCGTCGTCATCGTGGTCGCTGTCGTCTTCGCGACCCAGGATGTCGTCCTGGACTACGTGATGGGGTTCCTGATCCTGGTGGAAGGTCCGTACTTCAAGGGCGATTACGTGACCGTCGGCGGGCAACCAGGGACCGAGGGGGTCGTCGAGGAGATCGGCCTGCGCCGGACCGTGTTGCGCGACGCGACAGGCGCCTCGAATGCCGTCTCGAACGGGCTCATCCGGTCGTCGACGAACCTCACCCGGCTGTTCTCCGTCGCCGTCGTCGACTTCCACGTCCTCCGTGCCGGCCAGCTGGACCTCGCGTTGGCGGCCGTGACCCGTGTCGCGGACGAGTTGCGCGAGGACGCGGCATGGGGCGACAGGTTCCCCGCGGATGCGCCGACCAACGTCTGGGTCACCGGGCATCGGCATGGACGGCGCTTCGGTCAGGCTCCAGCAGCAGGTCTTCGCCGGCGCCCAGGGCGACGTCGCCAGTGAGCTTCGTCGGAGGCTGGTCGCGGCCCTGGCGTCAGCGTCGATCGCGACCGGACGATGGGATACGCCCACTGCCCATCGAGAGCCGACCGTTCATCGCGCCAGCGACGTCATGAAACGTTAACAAGGCACGTTTAGCGTCGGGCAACCCGACAGGGCCCCGCCACACATGTATCGTTTCCCGAGGAGGATCTCACGCGATGGGTTTCAACCTACGGAACCGCAGCTTCACGACGCTCCAGAACTTCACGCCCCGCGAGATCCGCTTCTTGCTGGACCTGTCCCGCGATCTGAAGCGGGCCAAGTACGGCGGCTACGAGCAGCAGCGGCTGAAGGGCAAGAACATCGCGATCATCTTCGAGAAGACGTCCACCCGGACGCGCGTCTCGTTCGAGGTCGCGGCCTACGACCAGGGCGCCCACGTGACCTACCTCGGGCCGAGCGGGACCCAGATCGGCCACAAGGAGTCGATGAAGGACACCGCCCGGGTCCTCGGCAGGATCTACGACGCGATCGAGTACCGCGGCTACGGCCAGGAGATCGTCGAGGACCTCGCCAAGTACGCCGGCGTGCCGGTCTGGAACGGCCTGACGGACGAGTTCCACCCGACCCAGATCCTCGCCGACGTCCTGACGATGACCGAGTTCTCCGACAAGCCGCTCAGCCAGATCTCGTACTGCTACCTCGGCGATGCCCGCAACAACATGGGCGACTCGCTGCTGATCGGTGGCTCGAAGCTGGGGATGGACGTGCGGCTGTGCGCCCCGAAGCACCTCTGGCCGGACGAGGAACTCGTCGCGAGGTGCCGGGAATGGGCGAACGGAGTCCGGCGCGCGGATCACCCTGACCGACGACACCGACGAGGGCGTGAAGGGCGTCGACTTCCTGTACACCGACGTCTGGGTCTCGATGGGCGAGGACTCCTCCGTGTGGGATGAGCGGGTCAAGCTCCTCACGCCGTACCAGGTCAACAGCGAGCTGGTGGCCAAGACCGGCAACCCGGCCGTCAAGTTCATGCACTGCCTGCCGGCCTTCCACGACCGCGAGACCAAGGTCGGCCAGGAGATGTACGAGCGCTTCGGGATGGACGGCATGGAGGTCACGAACGACGTCTTCGAGTCCGAGCGGTCGATCGTCTGGGATCAGGCCGAGAACCGGATGCACACCATCAAGGCCATCATGGTCGCGACGCTCGGCGCCTGACGTCGACAGAGGGGACCGAGACCCATGCGTATCGTCATCGCCCTCGGTGGCAACGCCCTGCTCAAGCGCGGTGAGCCGATGACCGCCGGACGGCAGCGCTCCAACGTGCGGATCGCGGCCGCCGCACTCGCACGCGTGGCGACCGACCACGAGCTCGTCATCTCTCACGGAAACGGCCCGCAGGTCGGCCTGCTCGCGTTGCAGGGGGCCGCGTACAAGGACGTCGACGCCTACCCGCTCGACGTCCTTGGTGCCGAGACCCAGGGGATGATCGGCTACATGGTCGAGCAGGAGGTCGGCAACCTCCTCCCGATCGATCGGCCGCTTGCGACCCTCCTGACGATGGTCGAGGTCGATCCCGACGATCCGGCGTTCGCCGACCCGACCAAGTTCGTCGGGCCGATCTACGACGAGGCGACCGCGAAGGCGCTCGCCGCCGAGAAGGGTTGGTTCGTCAAGCCGGACGGGTCGAGTTGGCGGCGGGTCGTGCCGTCGCCGCGACCGAAGCGGATCTTCGAGATCCGCCCGATGCGCTGGCTCCTGGAGCACGGCACGGTCGTCATCTGCGCCGGCGGTGGGGGCATCCCGACGATGTATGACCGGGACGCCGACCGCCAGCTCGTCGGCGTCGAAGCGGTCATCGACAAGGACCTCGCGACCAGCCTGCTGGCGCGCGAGCTCGAGGCGGATCTCTTCGTGATGGCGACCGACGTCGACGGCGTCTACCGCGACTTCGGTCAGCCGACCCAGAAACGGATCGACCGGGCGACCCCGGCCGAGCTCGATGCGATGGACCTGCCGGCCGGCTCGATGGGTCCGAAGGTCGCCGCCGCGACCGAATTCGCGACAGCGACCGGCAAGCGGGCGGCGATCGGGTCGCTCGAGGACATCGACGCATTGGTCGACGGCAGCGGCGGGACGCAGGTCATGGAGGGATCCCAGCGATGACATCACTCGGTGTCCACTCGGAGGTCGGCAAGCTCCGCCAGGTCATCGTCCATCGGCCGGACCTCAGCCTCAAGCGGCTGACCCCGGGCAACCACGACGAGCTCCTGTTCGACGACGTCCTGTGGGTCGAGCGGGCCCAATGGGAGCACGACCAGTTCGTCGCACGGATGCGCGAGCGGAGCATCGAGGTCCTGTACGTCCAGGACCTGCTCGAGCGAGGCGCTCGCCGCCAGCGAGGAGGCCCGGCGGCCGGATCATCTCGCTCGTGGCGTCGGAGGCCGTCGTCGGACCGAGCCTCGTCGAGGACGTCCAGGCCTGCCTGACGGCGCTCGCGCCCGACGCGCTCGCGCGCCACCTCATCGGCGGCCTGACCGTCGCCGAGTCGGGCCTCGACCTCGGCAAGCTGCGCAAGACGTCGCTCATCGCGGCCGCCATCGACGACGAGTCGCTCTTCGTGCTGCCGCCACTGCCGAACAGCCTGTTCACGCGCGACTCGTCGTGCTGGATCTACGGCGGCGTCTCGATCAACCCGATGTACTGGCCGGCCCGCCGACGCGAGGCCTACAACATGGCCACGATCTATCGAGCCCACCCGCGCTTCAAGGACGAGGACTTCGAGTACTGGTATCCGGAGCTCGGCGACGACGAGCGTTTCCGGCTCGAGGACTTCGGCCAGGCCTCGCTGGAGGGCGGCGACGTCGAGATCATCGGCAAGGGAACGGTCGCCATCGGCATGTCCGAGCGGACGACGGGCCGGATGATCGAGCAGATCGCGAAGGCGCTCTTCGCGAAGGGCGCCGCCGAACGGGTCATCGCCGCGGTCATGAGCAAGGACCGCGCCCACATGCACCTCGACACGGTCTTCACCCTGCTCGACCGTGACAAGGCGACCGCCTTCCCGAAGGTCGTCGAGGGTATCCGCGCAGTGAGCCTGCGGCCGGGCTCGAAGCCGGGCACGCTCGACGTCCGGGCCGAGAAGGACTTCGTCTCGGCCGTGACCGACGCGCTGGGCGTTCCCAAGCTCCACGTGGTCGAGACCGGCGGCGACGCCTACCAGCAGGCGCGCGAGCAGTGGGACGACGGCAACAACGTCGTCGCGCTCGAGCCGGGTGTCGTCGTCGCCTACGAGCGGAACACGTTCACGATCTCGAAGATGCGCGAGGCCGGGGTCGAGGTCGTCACGATCGAGGGCTTCGAGCTTGGCAAGGGCCGCGGCGGCGGGCACTGCATGACCTGCCCGGTCGTGCGCGACCCGATCTGAGGGAGGAGACCGGCATGGACGGACCGTTGCGCTGGGTCGTCGCCATCCTCTTCACGGCCGCGATCATCGCGCTGATCGTGCTCGCCCGCGGCACGCCTGAGCATGGCGAGCCGACTGCGCCGCCTTCGGCCGTGATCCAGGTGGTCGGAGCCTAGCCGAGATGAGCGAGGCTCCGGCCAAGCGCTATATCAGCACCCAACAGGCGGCCTTCATCGGCGTTGCGGCGATGGTCGGCGCCGGGATCTTCTCGCTGCTCGGCGCCGCCGGCGAGGTCGCGGGCGCTGCCGTCTGGCTGTCGTTCCTGCTCGCCGGCGGCATCGCCGCGCTGCAGGGGTATTCGTTCGCCAAGCTCGGTGCCAAATTCCCGTCGGCCGGCGGCCTGCTCGAGTACGTCAACCAGGGGTTCGGCGACGGCCACGTCGCGACGGTGGTCGCCTGGCTGACCTACATCGCGAACGGCATCGTCACGGCGATGGTCGCCCTCTCCTTCGGGAGCTACGCCAGCTCGGCGTTCGCAGGCGACAACGCCGCCTGGGTGAAGATCTTCGCCGTCGCCCTGCTCGTGACGATGACCATCCTCAACATCGCCGGCTCGAGCGTCGTCGCCCGCGTCCAGAGCCTCGTGGTCTTCGTCGTCATCGGCATCCTGGCGTTCTTCTCCGTGGTGACGATCGCGAACATCGAACCGGGCAACCTCGCGCCGTCGACCTATCCCGGTCCCCAGGACATCGTGTCGAGCGTCGCGCTGACGTTCTTCGCCTTCCTCGGCTTCGGTGTGGTGACGTTCACGGCCAAGGATCTCGCCAAACCCGGTCAGCAGCTGCCGCGCGCGATGGCCATCGCCATCGGCCTCGCCACCGTGATCTACGTGGCGGTCTCCGATCGGCGTATTCGGCACGCTGAGCGTTCCGGAAGTCATCGCCGCGGGACCGACAGCGATCGCCGTCGCGGCCCAGCCGGTGCTCGGCGACGCCGGGTACTGGCTGATGACGGTGACCGCCCTGTTCGCGACAGCCGGAGCGACCAACTCGGGCCTCTACCCGGCGACCGGGCTGTCCGACCACCTCGCGTCGAGCGGCCAGTTCCCGACGGTGATGGCCCGGCGGCTCGGCGGCCGCGCGCCGTTCGGGCTGATCATCCTGGCTGCCGCGATCATCATCGTCGTCGTCGCCTTCGACCTCTCCGCCGTGGCGTCGATCGGCAGCGCCGTGGCGCTCGTCATCTTCGCGGTCGTCACGCTGGGCCACCTGCGGATCCTCGACGTCACCGGCGCGCGCCGCAGCATCGTCCTCCTGGCCCTCGCCGCGGTGACCATCACGCTCGCGACGTTCATCGTGACCACGCTCATCCACGAGCCCGCCTCGATGGTGACCCTGGTCGCGATCCTGGTGCTCAGCATCGTGCTCGACGTCGCGTGGTCGCGCCGGCGGGACCGACCCGCCGGGGAGGATGACGACCACCCTGCCACCGATGTGCCTCGCCCAGTCGAAGGAGGACCGGCATGACCGCGACCACGAGCGACGCACCGTCCGGTGGACGCGGCTTCGCGCTGCCATCCGCCTACACGATCCTGTTCATCCTCATCGTCATCGTCGCGATCCTGACCTGGATCATCCCGGCCGGGGCGTACGACGTCGATCCGAACGGCGAGCCGATCCCGGGCACCTACCACAGCGTCCCGGCGAACCCGCAGCGAGTCGTCGTCGACTCGCTGATGGCGCCGATCAACGGCCTGTACGGCATCGAGGGCGAGGACGGCAGCATCAGCGTCTGGAACTCGGGCGAGCTGTTCGGGGCCATCGACGTCGCCCTGTTCATCCTGGTCATCGGCGGCTTCCTCGGGGTGACGATGAAGACCGGGGCGATCCAGACCGGGATCTCGCGGATCGTCGGTCGGTTGGCGGGCCGTGAACGGCTGATGATCCCGATCCTGATGATCGTCTTCGCGATCGGCGGCACGACGTTCGGGATGGCCGAGGAGAGCCTGGCGTTCTACGCGCTGATCATCACGGTCATGATCGCGGCCGGCTACGACGCTCTCGTCGCGGCATCCGTCCTCCTGCTCGGCTGTGGCATCGGCGTCCTCGGCTCGACGATCAACCCGTTCGCGACCGGCATCGCCTCGGGCTTCGCCGGCGTCTCGATCGAAGAGGGCATCGTCGGACGGCTGGTCATCCTCATCATCGGGACGGCCATCGGCATCGTCTTCGTCCTGCGCTACGCCGATCGCGTGAAGGCCGATCCGAGCCGCTCGCTGGTCTTCGCCCAGAAGGCCGAGAACGAGGCCCAGTTCCGGGTGAGACGGAGACCGCCGAGTCCACCGCTGCTGGCCTCACCGGGCGCCAGAAGATCGTCCTCGTGCTGTTCATCCTCGCCTTCGCCGTGATGATCTACGGCGTCATCCCGTGGGAGGACTTCGGCCTCGCGATCCCCACCCTGTGGTGGTGGTTCCCGGAGATGACCGCCTCGTTCCTGCTCTTCGCGATCCTCATCGGGGTCGTCAGCCGGATGTCGGAGTCCGGCTTCACCTCGACGTTCGTCGATGGGGCCCGGGACCTCCTCGGCGTGGCGCTCATCATCGGGATCGCTCGCGGGATCACGGTCGTCATGAACAACGGCCTGATCACCGACACCGTGCTCAACTGGGCCGAGCTGGCTGTCGGCGACCTGGGTGGCGTCGCGTTCATCAACCTGATGTACGTCATGTTCCTGCCGTTGTCGTTCCTCATCCCGTCGTCATCCGGGCTGGCGACGGTGGCGATGCCGATCATGGCGCCGCTGGCGACCTTCGCCGATGTGCCGGCGCAGTTCGTGGTGACCGCCTACCAGAGCGCGAATGGACTGGTGAACCTGATCACGCCGACGTCGGCCGTCGTCATGGGCGGCCTGGCGATCGCACGCGTGCCGTACGGGACCTGGCTCCGCTTCGTGTGGCCGGTCCTCATCCTGCTCGTGATCTTGACCGTCGCGGTCCTGACCATCTCGGTCCTCCTCTGATGACAGCTGACCTTCATCCCCGCAGCGCTGACGATCGGGAAGGAACGACACGATGACCGACCAGCCATCGGCACCCTCTGATGGAAATGTGATCTGGCATGCCCTGACGCCGCAGGCCGCCCTCGAGCGGCAGGGCGTGACCGTCGAGCATGGACTGACCCAGGCCGAGGCAGACGCGCGTCGAGCCAAGTACGGGCCGAACAAGTTCGCCGAGCCGCCGAAAGAGCCACGCTGGCAGGCATTCCTGCGGCAGTACCGCGACCCGATGCAGATCGTGCTGCTGGCGGCCGGCGTGCTCAGCCTGTTCCTGCCGGGCCAGGTCGCCACCGGTGTCGTGCTCATCGGCCTGACGCTGCTCAACGCCGCGATGGGCCTGAACCAGGAGGGCAAGGCGAACGCGAGCGTCGCCGCGCTCCAGAAGATGATGGTCGTCTCGGCCAAGGTCCGCCGCGACGGTTCCCTGGTCCAGCTGCCGATGGACCAGCTCGTGCCCGGGGACATCGTCAACATCGAGGCCGGCGACCTCGTGCCGGCCGACGCGCGCGTCCTCACCTCGGCCACCCTCGAGATCGACGAGTCCGCCCTGACCGGCGAAAGCGTCCCGGTCCCCAAGCAGGTCGAGGCCGTCGCGGAGAGCGCCGGGCTCGGCGACCGCGTCGACCTCGCCTTCATGAACACCCAGGTGACCCGCGGCGCGGGCACGATCCTGGTGACCAACACCGGCATGACCACCGAGGTCGGCCACATCAGCGGCATGCTCAACGTGACGAAGGACGAAGTCACACCGCTGACCCGTCAGCTCAACGC
Source organism: uncultured Chloroflexia bacterium (assembly GCA_963765245.1). Classification (GTDB taxonomy): domain Bacteria; phylum Chloroflexota; class Limnocylindria; order Limnocylindrales; family CSP1-4; genus SPCO01. The sequence goes on along the minus strand of CAVXVP010000004.1, from coordinate 120,108 downwards.
GTTGACCAACCAGATCCTGGTCATCGCCGGTGTCGCGCTGCTGATCTCGATCGGCATCGGCCTGTGGCGGAACACCCCGATCGACGAGCTGTTCCTGACCGCCATCGCGTTCGCCGTGTCGGCCATCCCGACGGGCCTGCCGGCGGTGGTCACGGCGATCCTGTCGAGGGGGACGACGACGCTCGCCTCGGCCGGCGCCATCGTCAAGCGGCTGCGGTCGGTCGAGACGCTCGGCTCGACCTCGGCCATCAACTCCGACAAGACCGGCACGCTGACGCTCAACCAGATGACCGCGGTCCAGATGGCCGTCGTCCACGGTCGCTACGCGATCACCGGTGAGGGCTACTCCACGGAGGGCCAGATCAGCCACGTGGGCGGCCAGGTCGAGGGACCGCTGGATTCGCTCCTCCTGCCGATGGCGCTCTGCGCCGATGCCGAGATCCGCGACGGCGGCCTGGTCGGCGACCCGACCGAAGGCGCGCTGGTCGTCCTCGCGGCCAAGGGCGGGGTCGACCCGACCCTCACCCGCGAGCGCTACCCGCGCGTCGCGACCCTCCCGTTCGACGCCGCCTACAAGTTCATGGCGACCTTCCACCGGATGACCGATGACACGGGCAAGGAGGTCATCCGGGCCTACGTCAAGGGAGCGCCCGACCAGCTCCTCGCGCGTGCGAAGTCGGCGCAGGGCACCGACGGCAAGCAGTATCCGATCGACGACGTGCGCGAGCCGTACCTCACCGAGAACGACCGGCTGGGCGCCCAGGGCCTGCGGGTCCTGGCGACCGCGCAACGCGACTTCGACCCGAAGACGTTCGATCCCGAACGCCGACCTGCTTCCGCTCGTCTCCGACCTTCGGCTGCTGGCGCTCGTCGGCATCGTCGACCCGCCGCGGATCGAGGCACGTGACGCGATCACCAAGGCGCATTCGGCCGGCATCCAGGTGCGGATGATCACCGGCGACCACGCGATCACCGCCGGGGCGATCGCCAGCCAGCTGGGCATCAAGGGTCGGGCGATCACCGGGGCCGAGTTCGCCGCGTTCTCCGACGAGGAAGCCGATCGCCAGATCGACGACATCGGGGTCATCGCCCGGGTCGCGCCCGAGGACAAGGTCCGCCTCGTCGAGATCCTGCGGCGCAAGGGCCATATCGTCGCGATGACCGGCGACGGCGTGAACGATGCGCCGGCCCTCAAGGCGGCCGACATCGGTGTCGCCATGGGCATCACCGGCACCGAGGTCTCCAAGGAGGCCGCGGTCATGATCCTGACCGACGACAACTTCGCGACGATCGTGGGCGCCGTGGAGCAGGGCCGGGCGCTGTACGACAACCTGATGCGCTACATCCGCTTCCAGATGGCGAGCCTGTTCGGGTTCATCGCCACGTTCCTCGGGGCGAGCATCTTCAACGTCCTCGGCGGCGTCCCGTTCCTGCCCCTCCAGACGCTCTGGATCAACTTCACGGTCACCGTCTTCCAGGCCGTCGGCCTCGGCTACAGCAAGCCGCGGACGGGCCTCATGGAGGACGCGCCGCGGCCGAAGGATGCGCAGATCCTGCCTCGCCCGCTGTTCCTGTGGCTGGCCTTCATCGGCCTCGTCTTCGCGGCCGTGACCCTGCCGCTGATCGTCTGGGCGGGTGACGCCTACGACGAGGTCGTGGCGCACACGATGGGCCTCGTCACGTTCTCCCTGTTCCACGTCCTCTTCTCGCTGGAGACGGCGGACGAGGATCGGACGATCTTCAGCAGCCAGCTCATCGAGAACCCGACCCTGCTCAAGGCATCCGGGCTGTCCCTGCTGACGGTCTTCCTGGCGACGACGTTCGGTCCGCTCCAGCGGCTGCTCGACACGACCGAGTTGTCGCCCACCCAGTGGGCGATCTGCATCGTCCTGCCGTTCTCGATCGTCGTGATCACCGAGATCCGCAAGGTCTTCCGCCGTCGAAGCGCAGCGCGGGCGGCCGAGGTGGCACCGAGCGGCGGCGCGGCGCTCGCCAGCGGGGCGTCGTGATCGGGGACGATCGCTGATCGACAGGACAGTCAGGCCAACGCCATGACGTTGACCGGCGCGCACCGCGATCCCGGCAGCGGCGAGAAGGAGTCACTCGACTACGCGCCGGCGGTCTACGGGGCGTTGCTGGTCACGACCCTGGTGACGGTCCTGTGGCAACGTGACACGAACCCGAATTGATCGGCATCGCGCTGCTCATCGGGGTCGTGGCGTTCTGGCTCACCGACGTCTGGTCCGAGATCGTGGCCCACGGGTGAACGGTCCGATCGACGTTCCGACGGCGGTCGCACTCGGCCGTGCGCAGGCCCCGATGCTGACCTCAGCCATCGTGCCCGGCGTCATCCTCGCTCTGCCGCGGTTCTTCGGCGTCTCGGTGGACGCGGCGATCGGCGCAGCGCTGCTCGCCAGTCTCGTCCAACTGTTCCTGTGGGGCCTCGCGGTCGGTCGGGCCGCTCACGCGAGCGCTGGGCTGGCGTTCCTCGTCGCACTCGTCGACTGCGGGATCGGCGTCGGGGTCGTGCTCCTGAAGGTCCTCGTCCTCCACTGAGTGAGGACCGGCGGGACGCCCGCCTGCGATCAGGTCAGGCGAGGCTGACGCCAGGTTCACCTGCCGCGACGTTCCCGATCCACCAGCGCTCGACACCGGCGGCATCGAAGGCCGTCTCGAGTGCCTCGACGCGATCCGGGGCGACCGCCGCGAGGAGCCCGCCCGAGGTCTGGGGGTCGTAGGCGATCGTCACGAGTGTCGTCGGGCACGTCCGTCGGCGACCTCGAGGGATGGGGCGACGAAACGGCGGTTGTGGGCGGCACCACCGGTCTCGACACCTGCGGCCGCGAGCTCGCGCGCGCCGGCCAGGACCGGAAGGGCGGTCGCGTCGAAGACGAACCGCGTGCCGGAGCCGCGGGCCATCTCCAGGCCGTGGCCGAGGAGGCCGAAACCGGTGACGTCGGTCGCGGCGTGGATGCCGGTCGCCACGAGCGCCTGGGAGGCTGGGCGGTTGAGGCGGCGCATGCCGTCGATGGCGGCGGCGAGGTCGGCGTCGCTGGTGCGACCCTGGCGCGAGCCGGAGACAAGGACGCCGGTCCCGAGCGGCTTGGTCAGGACGAGCCGATCGCCCGGTCGTGCCCCGCCCTTGCGCAGCAACTTGTCCGGGTGCGCCGCGCCGATGACGGCGAGGCCGTACTTCGGTTCCGGATCGCGGATCGTGTGGCCGCCCGCGAGCGTGCCGCCCGCCTCACGCACCTTGGACGATGCGCCCGCGAAGATCTCGGTCAGGACGTCGCGCGGCAGGTCCTCGGGGAACGCCGCGATCGACAGCGCGAACAGCACCCGGCCGCCCATCGCGAAGACGTCGGACAGAGCGTTCGCAGCGGCGATCTCGCCGAACGTCCGCGGGTCGTCCACGAGCGGCGGGAAGAAGTCGAGCGTGCCGATGATCGCCAGGTCGTCGCTGATCGCGGTAGGCGGCGGCATCGTCGGGCGGGTCCAGGCCGGCGATGAGGGAGGCGTCGGGGGCCGCGGCGGCCTCGGCGCCCAGCCCGGCGAGGGCCTCGGCGAGCAGATCGGCGCCCAGTTTCGCGGCACAGCCGCCGCAATCGGTCAGCTCGGTCAGGCGAAAGGGGCGCGGTTCGACGAGCGGTCATGGCGCGATGATAGGGCTACCATCGCGATGGGAGCGGTCGGGTCCCGGTGGGTCCCCTGGTCTTCAAAACCAGTGGCGCGGCGCTCGGCGCGGCGCGGTGGGTTCGACTCCCACGCGTTCCCGCCACGGAGGGCCAATGTCGACCGATCGTCCGCGTCCACCGAGCGTCGAAAGGCTTCTGGCTGCCGTCCGCCCGTTGCTGGCCGATGGGACGGCGGCTGACGTGGTCGCTGCGGTCGCACGGGACGTGGTCACGGAGGAACGGGCGCGCCTGGTGACCGGGGAGAACGCGACGACGGTCGATGCGCTGGCTGCGGCTGTCCGGGATCGCCTCGACGGTTTCACGGACCCGTCCGGAACTGGCCTGACCACGGTCCTCAACGCGACCGGGGTGATCTTGCACACGAACCTCGGCCGGGCGCCGTGGCCGAAGGCCGCGATCGAGGCGGCGACTCGAGCCGCCGGTGGGTATTCGCTGCTCGAGTTCGACCAGGAGGCCGGTCGTCGTGGCCCGAGGTTCCGGGCCGTCGAGGACCACCTGATCGCGCTGACCGGTGCGGAGGACGCGCTCGTCACGGTCAACAACGCGGCGGCGCTCGTGCTCGCGGTCGGGCTGGCGGGCAAACACGGGGTCGCGGTCTCGCGCGGCGAGCTGGTCGAAATCGGCGGCGGGGTGCGCATCCCGGAGATCGTCCGGCGAACGGGCGCCCGGCTGATCGAGGTCGGCACGACGAACCGGACTCGCGCCTCCGACTTCGAGGCGCCGCTCGCGGACGGGCGCGCGACGGTCGTCCTGCGCGTCCATCCGTCGAATTTCGCGCAGACCGGCTTCGTCGAGACGCCCCATCCGGTCGAGGTCGCCGGGCTCGCCCACGAGCACGGCGCGATCGTCATCGACGACCTCGGGAGTGGGGCGCTGCTCGAAACAGCCGCGTTCGGGCTGGCCCACGAACCCACGCCTGCCGAACGCCTTACCGCCGGCGCCGACCTGGTCACGTTCAGCGGCGACAAGCTGGTCGGTGGGCCGCAGGCCGGGCTGATCGTCGGTCGTGCTGACCTGATCGCCCGGATCCGGAAGGACCCGCTGGCTCGTGCCGTCCGCCCCGAGAAGGTGACGCTGGCCGCCCTTGCCGCGACGCTGGGGCTCTATCGCGCCGGCCGTGCGACGACCGACATCCCCGTCTGGCGGATGATCGCCGCGACGTCGGAGGGGCTGGGCCAGAGAGCCGATGCGGTCGTGGCAGGTCTTCCCGCTGCCGCTCGGGAGCGCGTCTCCGTGACCGAGATGGAGTCCGCGGTCGGTGGTGGATCATTGCCGGGCCAGCTCCTCGAGTCGGTCGGGCTGGTCGTCACCGGGCCGGGCGCGGAGGCGCTGGCGCGACGGCTTCGGTCGGGCGACCCGTCGGTCGTCGGCCGCGTCGATTCGAGGGCGGTCCTGCTCGACCTGCGCACGATCGATCCTGCCGACGACATCGCGCTCGCCCAGGCGCTGGCGCGGGCACTGACCGCCCCAGTGGAGCGGGCCGCGAGGACCGCGTGACCGTCGTCATCGGGACCGCGGGCCACATCGACCACGGCAAAACCACGCTGCTCCGGGCACTAACCGGGATCGATGCGGACCGCCTGCCCGAGGAGCAGCGGCGCGGGATGACGATCGATATCGGCTACGCGCATCTGACCCTCCCCGACGGCACCGAGCTCGACTTCGTCGACGTCCCCGGTCACGACCGGCTGGTCGGCAACATGCTCGTCGGCGCTGGCGAGATCGATGCCGCGATGCTCGTCGTGGCCGCCGACGACGGGCCGCGCGCACAGACGATCGAGCACCTGGCGCTGCTCGATGGGCTCGGGATCGGCCACGGTCTGGCCGTCGTGACCAAGGCGGACGTGGCCGGGCCTGAGCGGACGGCCGAGGTGGTCGCCGCGGTCGAGCGACTGCTGTCGGAGACGACCCTTGCCGGTTCGCCGGTGCTCGCTGTCTCCTCGATCGATGGAGACGGGGTCGAGGCGCTCCGCGCGGCTCTGGTCGAACTCCGGGATCGGGTCCTCGGATCCGCGCCAGACGTCGCTACGCGTGGATCGCGCCTCGCGATCGACCGGGTCTTTTCAGTCAAGGGTCGCGGCGCCGTGGTCACCGGGACGCTCCGTGGCCGGCTGCTAGCGCGTGGAGCCACGCTCCGGCTCGTCCCGGGCGGCCGTTCCGTCCGTGTGCGCGAGATCCAGGTTCACGGCGTTGCCGTCGACGAGGCCCAGCCCGGGCGCACGGCCCTCAACGTAGCCGGCATCGAGGCCGGTGATCTCCATCGTGGCCTGGTCCTGACCGACGACCCGGCTGTCGTCTCCAGCGACCGGATGCTCATCGGGCTGGCGGCAGCGCTGCCCGACCGCGCGAGGGCGCGCGCCCACCTCGGGACCGGGGCCGTCGACGTTAGCATCGGCCGGAGTGGTCGGGACGCGATCGATCTTCCCGACGGGACGCCTGCCGCGATCGTCCGCCTCGCCGCACCGCTCGCGGTCGCGCCGGGCGATCGATTGGTCCTGCGCAGATCCTCCGGCGCCGACCGGATCGTCGGGGCGTTGGTGATCGATGTCGCGCCGCCGCGCGGGATCTCGCGGCGGCGTCAGACCGCGGAGCGTGTCGGTCGCCTGGCCGCGGCCGTGGCTGCCGGTGACGGCGCGGCGATCGCGGACGCTCGTCTCGATCTGCACGGAGTCCTCGAACCGGTCGACAGCGAACCGGGTCCGGCCCGGGTCGCACCCGACATCGCCGCGAGTGTCGACGCCGCGATCCTGTCGGCGGTCGCCGCCGCGGGCGACGCCACCGCCACCCTGACCGATGTGCGGGAGACGGGCGCCAGGCAACTGCGACGTCTCGCAACGATCGGGCGGAGTGCGGCAGTCACGGCCGCCTCGAGCCTCATCGACCGACTCGTCGGCGATGGGCACCTGGTCCGTGACGGGGTCAGCGTGGCTGCTCCCAGGGCTGACGCGCGGCATCCCGAGACCCGGACCCCGCGTTGCTCGACGCGATGGCCCGGCTCGAAAGGTCGCTCGAGCGTCGCCGCCCCGCCGCCGCTCGACGAGGCAGCCAGTGCCGCCGGCTGCCCAACGGAGGGGATCCGCGAGCTCGAACGGACAGGCCGCATCGTGATGCTCGACGACGACCTCGCCTACGCGACGACCACCTACGACGAGATCACCGCGGACCGCGCTCAGGCTCGCCACGACCGCGCCGCTCACCCCGGCGGCCCTTCGCGACGCGACCGGGACGAGCCGCAAGTACGTCATGGCCATCCTCGAGGATCTCGACCGGCGCGGGATCCTTCGGCGGACCCCGAACGGGCACGTCCCGGGCCCACGGGCCGCACGATCGCCGGTGGCCGCGCCATGACCGCCCGACGCGTCACCGGCCTCGTGCTGGCGGGCGGCCGATCGAGCCGCTTCGGACGAGACAAGCTGGCCGAACGGATCGATGGCAGGACCCTTCTCGACAGTGCCATCGACGGCGTCACCCCGGCCTCGACCGAGATCCTCGTCGTCGCGGCCCCGGACGCCGCCCCGGACCTCCCCGCGGGTGCGCGGCTGGTCCACGACCCGGTCGCCTTCGAGGGCCCGCTCGCCGGCGTCGCGGCCGGTCTTCGCGCCGCCCGTGAATCGATCGTCCTCGTCGTCGGCGGTGACATGCCGACGCTTGTCGGCGCCGTCATCGACTCGATGCTGGTGGCGCTCGACGTGGCCGGTGTCGAGGCGGTCGTCCTCGAACACGAAGGCAGAGCCCGTCCGCTGCCCATCGCCCTGCGTCGCGACCCGGCCCTCGCAGCGGCCGACGTCCTCCTCGCTGATGGCGAACGCAGACTGCGCGCGCTCATCGAGACACTGCGAGACCACCGTCATCCCGGAGGCGACGTGGCGCGCCCTCGATCCCTACGGGATGACGGTCCGCGACATCGACACGCCTGCCGACCTGGGCTGACGCGGACACACGAAGACCCCCGTCCGGAGGAGACGGAGGTCGTCGTGGCGTCTAGGGAGGGCTGAGGGAGGAGGATCAGCCCCCGTAGGGATAGTTCTTGAGCTCTGGGACCTCGAGTCCGCTTTCGGTACTGAGGACCTTGCGGAGACCTGCGGTGCGGGAGGCGATGCGTGCCCGGAGGCTGCGCCGCTCGGCCAGCGAGGCCATTCGATTGCGATGAGCCTCCGCCCGAAGGTCGGCGAGATGTGAGTTGACGTACATGATCGCAACGGCGTTCACTGGATCGATCTCCTTTCCGCTGCCTCGGATCAGTTCCGTGGCGCAACAGGAGCATCGCTCCGCCGGTTCCGACGCAACACCGACATGCGGCGCCGAATCGACATCGTCATCCGTCCATGCCGGCGCCGACGCGCGTCAGCCCTCGAGCGCGGGCGCCTCGTGGACCGCGACGCCGTCGATGAACGTGGCGACCACGCGCGCCTCGCCGATCGCACCGGCTCCTCGGTCGAACAGGTCGCGATCGAGGACGACGAGGTCCGCCGCCTTGCCGACCTCGATCGAGCCGACCTCCTCCTCGAGGTGGTTGACGCGGGCGGTCCCGGTGGTGAACGCCGCGAGGGCGTCCATCAGATCCAGGCGCTCAGCGGGGAGGAACGGCGGTCGCTCGCCTCGGTGGTAGTCGGCGACCCGGGTGACCGCCACCTCCATCTCGAGCAGGGGGTCGGCGGTCGAGACGGCCCAGTCGGACCCCATCGCGAGGGTCGCGCCGGCCGCGAGCAGCGACGCGAACGGGTACTGCCACGTCGTCCGCTCGGCGCCCAGCCGCGGGATCGTGAGCTCGTCCATCTGGGACTCCTGGCACGCCCAGTACGGCTGCGCGTTGGCGATGACGCCAAGCTCACGAAACCGCCCGATGTCGTCGGGGTGGATGACCTGGATGTGGGCGATGTGCGGCCGCGTATCCGTCGACCCGTTCGCCCGCCGAGCCGCCGCGACGGCGTCGAGCGACTCACGAACGGCGCGGTCGCCGATGGCATGGAAATGCGGCTGGAAGCCGAGCGCGTCGAGCTGCGTGACGTACGCCTTGAGCGCCTCGGGGTCGATCATGCTCAGGCCCCGGTTGCTTGTCGGGCGCCCGTCGTCGTCGAGGTATGGCTCGAGGAGGCCGCCCGGTGCCGTTCTCGAGAACGCCGTCCTGCATCAGCTTGACGGCGGTCGGCGCGTAGCGACCGATGGCCGTTCGCTCCCGCCGTGCGACGAGCTCCTCGATCTGCTCTGCGCCGCGCGCCCGATCCCACCACAGCGCGCCGACGACGCGGGCTGTCAGCTCGCCGCGCCCGGCGAGTGTCGTGTAGGCGATCTCTTCACGTTCCGGCGTGACGATCGCGTCCTGCCAGCTGGTGATGCCTAGCGCGTGGAGCTCGGCCTGGGCGAGGCGCAGGCCGGCGACCAGTTCCTCGGGTGTGTCAGCAGGGAGCAGGCGTTCGACGAGGTCGGTCGCACCCTCCTGGAGCGCGCCGCCCGGTCGGCCGTCGGCGTCGCGTTCGATCCGGCCGTCATCAGGGTCTGGCGTGTCGGCGGTCACGCCGGCCAGCTCGAGCGCCCTGGAGTTGACCCAGATCGTGTGGCCGTCGCGGCTTTCGAGGAAGACCGGTCGATCGGGCACGACCCGGTCGAGATCGTCGCGGTGTGGGATGCCGCCCGGGAAGTCGGACATCGACCAGCCGTCACCGCGGATCCACGCCTCGTCGGTGTGCGAGGCGGCGTATGCCGCGATCGCTGCCAGGTAGGCGTCCAACCCGCGCGCTTCGGTCAGGTCGCAGCGCAACCGGCCGACCCCGGCACTCACCGGATGGACGTGCGCGTCCCCGAAACCCGGCGTCACCGATCGGCCCCGTAGCTCCACGACACGGGTCCGGGGCCCGATCCAGCCGCGCACTGCATCGTCGCCACCGACCGCGACGATCCGCCCCTCACGGACTGCGACAGCCGCCGCGAACGACCGGCTCGGATCCATCGTGGCCAGGCGGCCCCCACGCAGGACGAGATCGGCCGGGGCGTCGTGGGTCATGGCCGGAGGATGGCACGGCGACTCGCGGAGGGCAGGGGCATCCCATCCGTCGCGACGGCCACGCTGCGCCGACCCGCGCCGCGTAGCATCCGGCAATGACCACCACCGTCGATCTCCTCCACGCCGGCTATACCGGCGACCGCGTCGGCAGCAGCGTCGTGCTGGTCCGCGACGGCGACGCGCTGATCGTCGTCGACCCGGGGATGGTCGCCCGGCGCGGTCTCATCCTCGAACCGCTGGCCGGTCTCGGCGTCGCGCCCGAGGCCATCACCCACGTCTTCCTCAGCCACCACCACCCCGACCACACCATCAACATCGCGCTCTTCCCGAACGCCGAGGTCGTCGATTTCTGGGCGCGCTACCGCGACGACCTGTGGCTCGACCACGACGGCGACGGCTACCACCTCGCCCCGAACAGCGAGCTGTGGCTGACGCCGGGTCACACCGAGGAGGACGCCACGCTCGTTGTCACGGCTGATGACGGCGTGTATGCCATGACCCACCTGTGGTGGCACGCGGACCGCACGCCCGAGATCGACCCGCTGGGGGACGACCAGGCTGCGATCGAGCGCGGTCGGGCTCGCGTCCTGGAAGCCGCCGACGTCGTGATCCCGGGCCACGGACCATCGTTCCGCGTCAGACCCTGAGCGTCAGCGGCTGGAGCGTCGCGCCACGATATTGAGCCGGACGTAGTCGATCAGCGGCTCCGGGAGACGCGACGCGACCTCGTGCACGAATGCAGCGTGCTCCTCCGGCGGGACGCGTTCCAGGTTCGGGGCCAGGATCACCGTGCGCATGAAGGTCTCGAGCGGCTCGCCCGGCTCGAAGCGTGTCGGCTCATCGGTCAGCCAGCATTCGATGTCCACGAAGCCGGCGGCGTCCAGGCGGCGGACGGTCGCCATCGGCGTCTCGTAATGGGCCGGACCGAGCCAGCCGTCGCCGATCGTCGCCAGCGCGCGCTTGACCGACTCGATGTTGCCGTAGCCGCCGCACTGCGCGACCAGCCACCCGCCCGGACGGAGGACCGCGGCCAGATTCTTGAACAGCACGTCGTGGTCGGGCACCCAATGGAAGGTGGCGGTCGACAGGATCGCATCGACTGTCCCGTCGATCGGAAGTGGCTGCCCGAGGTCGGCGACGACGTATTCGATCCGGTCGCCGAACGGCGCCAATCGCTCGCGCGCAGCGTCGATCATCGACGGTGAGCCATCGAGGGCGACCACGCGCCCATCCGGCAGGCGGTTCGCCAGCAGCTCGGTGACGCGTCCGCTCCCGCAACCCGCATCGAGCACCCGTTCGTCGCCGTCGAGCGGCAGGCGCTCGAGCACCGCGGTCCCCCAGCGCGTCTGCGGGTCGGCCACGCGGTCGTAGGTCTGCGCATCCCAATCGCGCGTCACGGCCGAGTCGTCATCGGTGGCGTCAGGCGGCCGGCGCGGCAGGTTCGGCGGACGTCGCCGCGCGCACCCGCACCCTCGCGCAGGCCGTACCACGCGACCAGCACGCCGATCGCCAGCAGCCCGGCGCACACGAGCATCGCCAGGTGGTAGGCCTGCGATCGAGGCCTGGTTCGAGGCGGCGACCTGCGCGGCGGTCGCGCCACCGGCCGGTGGATTGAGTGGCTGGAAGGCGGCCCGGACGGCGGGGTCGCCGGTGTCGAGACCGGCCGTCGAGCCGAGCGACGCGTAGTAGGTGGCGCTGATCGCGATGAAGATGAGCGCGCCAAGCAGAGGCTGGCCGACCCGCGCGATCGAGTTGTTGATGGCCGACCCGAGTCCCGAGAACCGCCCCGAGATCGAGCCCATCAGCGTGTTCGTCAGCGGCGCCACGACCATCGAGATCCCGAGCCCGAACAGGATGGAGTAGGGCACGACGTCGATCAGCGCGGACGTCGGCGGGACGAAGCTCGCCGGATCGCCGATCACGGCCTTCCACGGCGCGGAGTCGACCGGCAGCCGCGCGAGCCACAGAAGCCCGAGCGCCATCAGCGTCGGTCCCGCGATCAGGAAGCGGCGCGAGCCGATCCGCCCGGCGATCGTCCCGATCCGGGTCGAGAGGAGGGCAAGCATGAGCCCGGACGGGAGTCCCACCAGTCCTGCTCCGAGGGCCGTGTAGCCGAGCACCCCCTGGAGCACCACGGCCTGGTAGAAGAACGTGACGTAGAGCGCGCCGTAGACGAAGAACGTCAGGACGTTGATCGTCGTGAACGCCCTCGAGCGGAAGAGCCCGAGCGGGACGAGCGGGTTCGGTCGGCGGGCCATCAGGATCGGGAAGGCCACCAGCGCCACGACGCCGATCCCGATCGAGATCCAGGCCGCGAGGTCCGCCCACTCGTTGGCCTGGCCGCGGATGACGCCGAATGCCAGGCCGCCGACGGCGAGCGCCGCGACGATCGCGCCGAGCCAGTCGAACCGCCCGGTCGTCTCGGTGTCGCGCGACTCCTGGACGTGGGTCAGCGTCGCCCACAGCGCGAAGCCCAGGAGCGGGACGTTGATGAGGAATGCGACCCGCCAGCCGAGCGTGTCGACCAGCCCGCCGCCGACGATCGGGCCGGCGATGGTCAGCGCCGAGGTCGACGCCGCCCAGATGCCGAACGCCCGGCCGCGCTCCGGTCCGTCGAAGGCGTGGGTGATGAGTGCCAGCGAGCCCGGGATGAGCAGGGCGCCGGCGGCACCCTGGGCGAGGCGGAAGACGATCAGCCACTCGATGGTCGGCGCCAGGCCGCACAGGGCGGAGGTCGCCGCGAACCCGGTCAGACCGATCGCGTAGACGCGCCGCCGGCCGTAGTGGTCGGACAGGGCGCCGGCCAGGATGAGCAGCGCGGCGAGGACCGCCAGGTAGCCACCGACGATGTAGGCCTGGCCCTCGAGGACGCCGACCAGGCTCGCGGGCAACTCCTGGCCGATGTGCTTGAGCGCCGCGTTGACGATCGTGCCGTCGAGGAAAACGGCGCCGGACCCGATGACGGTGCAGACGATCGTCCAGCGCTGGCGGGTGGTCATGTCGGGCCAGTGTCGCAGCGGATCCGGGGTTCGGGCAAGGTGCTTGTAGACTCTCGGCGATGTCAGGACCTGTGGCGCTCGTCGGCGCCGGTGAATTCCTCCCCGAGATGCTCGGATTCGATGCCAGCCTGCTGGCCGCGACCGGGCGATCGCGCCCGCGCGTGGCGATCCTGCCGACCGCCTCGTACCCGGACGGCGAGGAGGTCTTCACCCGCTGGGCGACGATGGGCGTGGCGCATTTCGGGGAGCTCGGCGCGGAGGTCGAGCCGGTCCTCGTGCGCGATCGTGCCGGCGCGGACGACCCCGCCGCGGCCCAGGCGATCGGCGAGGCGGACCTCATCTACCTGTCGGGCGGCAAGCCCGGGTACCTGCTCGACGCGCTGGCGGGGAGTGCCGTCGGCCGCGCGCTGACGGCGGCGAACCAGCGGGGAGCGGTCCTCGCGGGATGTTCAGCCGGGGCGATGGTCCTGGCCGGGCACGCGTTCGATTTCCGGATCGGCCCGATGCCCTGGCCGTTGCGTTGGCGGTCGGGGCTCGGGTTCGCGCCGGGCGCGTCCGTCGTCCCGCACTACGACGCGTGGCCCGAGGCGTTGTGTGCCCTGGTCGCGCTCCAATCGCCGCGTCGATCGGTCGTCCTGGGGATCGACGAGGAGACGGCCGTCGTCGGCCGCGACGGGTCGTGGCAGGTTCACGGCCGTTCGAGGGTCACGGTCTGGCGCGGGCGCCATCGCGAGCGGTATCGGGCGGGGGACACGTTCCGGATCTGAGGCGTGGCGCCGCTGTGCCGCGCGGATCAGTCGGGCTTGACCGTCCGGAAGCAGTCGGAGCAGTAGACCGGGCGGTCCATCCGCGGCTTGAACGGCACCTGGGCCTGGTTGCCGCAGGACGAGCAGATGACCGCGAAGTACTCGCGGTTCGGGCGGTCATCACCGCGCTCGTAGCCGCGCGGCCCGCCGATGTCGCGGACGTCGTAGCCGCCGTCGCGGCTGGCACGCCGGCTGGCCCGACAGCTCGTGCAGCGCTTGGGGTCGCTGACGAAGCCCTTCTGCTGGTAATACTCCTGGTCGGCCGCGGAGTGGATGAACTCCACGCCGCAATCCACGCAATTCAAGGTCCGATCGACGTAGGTCACGTTGCTCCTCCGGGGCGCGCTGCTCTGCAGAGGTGCACCGTCGTCGGGACGGCCGCATCGGCGGACGGGTCGTGCGGGTCTGGCGAAAGAAGCCGGGACGCGCTCCGTGGTGCCGATGTGGGGTCCCTGTCTCGGGCGCACCGGTTCAGTGACCGGGAGGATACAACGGCTCGCCGAAATGGGCTGTCGGGGGCCGATTCGGCCCGTCGACGCGAGCCTCCGCCGACTGGCGACCGTGACACCGTACCTGTCACAATGACGCCCGATATTGGAGTCGGCGAGCGGGGAGTCATGGGGGCGCCTCGCTCGCACCATCGCCGCGGATCGCCCGAAGACGATCCGGCACCCACGGACCGGCGTGGAGGCTCCTCGGTCGTCCATCCGTGACCGTGAGGAGGCGAAGGCCGCTACCCGATGCTCAGGATCATCCACACCGCGGACGTCCATCTCGGCGCGCGGCACGACGATCTCGGAGAGCAGGCGGCTGCCCAGCGCGAGCGCCAATTCGCGGCCTTCAAGGCCACGGTCGACCTTGCCCTGACCGAGAAGGCCGACGTCTTCCTCATCGCCGGCGACCTGTTCGACTCGAACGTCCAGCCGCGCAGATCGGTCGAGCGCGTCGCCGCCGAGCTCAAGCGTCTGGCCGAGGCCCGGATCCGGACGGTCATCATCCCGGGCACCCACGATTGCTACGACCGGGCGTCGATCTACCGCGCCTACGACCTCGTCGCGCTGGCCGGCCGCAGGCCCGACGACGGGTCGATCACGATCCTCGACCCGGACCATCCCTCGGTCCATCTGATGGTCCTCGACCTCGAGGTCGTCGCCCAGGTCTTCGCCACCAAGCGGGCGCCGCACAGCCCGCTGCTGGGGATCGGCGGACCGCCGGCAGAGCGACCCGACCCCGCCAAGCCGAGGACCGGCTGGCGGATCGGGATGATCCACGGATCGATCTCGATCCCGGGCAAGACCGAGCATGACGAGGTCGTCATCACCACCGACGAGATCGCCAAGAGCGGGCTCGACTACCTGGCACTCGGGCACTGGCATTCGGCCCAGACCGCCAAGGCGGGCGGCGTCACGTACGCCTATCCCGGAGCCCCGGAGCCGGTCGCACTCGACCAGGACCGAGCCGGCAAAGCCCTCCTCGTCGAGCTCGACGACAGTGCCGGAACCCGGACCGTGACCGTCCGCGAGCTCCAGGTCGGCAAGACCCGCTTCGAGAAAGCCGAGATCGATGCCGCGACGGTCGCCAGCCAACCGGCCCTTGTCGAGCTGCTCGCCGCCCGGAAGGACCCCGACCTCGTCCTCGACGTTCGGCTGGCCGGCGTCCAGCGCGACGACCTGGACCTCCATCCCGCCGAGATCGAGAACGCGCTCGCCCCGCACTTCCTCAAGATCCGCGTCCGCGATCAGTCCGTCCCGGCGCTGACCGAGGGTCCGCTTCCGTCACCCGACACCATCGCCGGCGCCTTCATCCGCGATCTCGAAGCGCGCATCGCCGAGCTCGAAGCAGCCGGTTCGACGGTCGAGGCCGCCGAGCAGCGAGACGCCCTGCGCCTCGGACGCCTGCTCCTCGCCGGACACGAGGTCTCGCTGTGAGGATCCGCAAGCTGTCGGGGCGCGACTTCCGGCGCTATCGCGAGTTCGACATCGACTTCGCGCCCGGCGTGACCGTCATCCGCGGACCGAACGAAGCGGGCAAGACGACGATCCAGCGAGCTCTCGAGCTCGCGCTGACCCGCCGGGCGACGAGCACCGCCGCGGAGGTCGAGGCACTGCGGCCGTGGGGTGCGCCGCCCGAAGCGCGATCGATCATCACCGTCGACTTCGAACAGGACGAGCTGGACGGCCAGAAGGTCGGCACGCTCGAGAAGACCTTCGCCGGCTCGAAGGGGACGGTCCGCCTCGACTATGACGGCCAGTCGATCACCGATCCGAACCTGGCCGACCAGGTCATGGCCGAGCTGACCGGGATCCCGACCGAGGGCTTCTTCCGCTCGACCGCCTCGGTGCGCCATTTCGAGTTGAGCGACCTGTCGCGTGACGAGGGAGCGCTGCGCGATCGCCTCCAGGCCTCGATCAGCGGCGCCGACCGCGGCACGAGCCGCGCCCGCAAGAAGCTGGACCGGGCCCTCCACGACCTGAACACGCGCGGTGACCGGAACCCGGGACAGCTCAAGGTCGCCGAGCAGGCCGTCGAGCAATCGAAGGCGGCGCTCGAGCAGGGAGAGCACGCCCTCGCCCAGCTCGAACGCGATCGCGACACGATGGCCACCGCCCGCGACCGGCGAACCGAGGCGGAGGCGATCCTCGCCGAGCGCCGGAGCATGCTCGAGAAGGCGCGCCAGGCCGAGCGCCTGGCCGCCGAGCGGGACGCCGCGACCGAGCGCTACGAGCGCTACAC
The DNA here is from genome assembly GCA_963765245.1 of uncultured Chloroflexia bacterium. Lineage (GTDB taxonomy): Bacteria > Chloroflexota > Limnocylindria > Limnocylindrales > CSP1-4 > SPCO01. Next base: position 103,874 of record CAVXVP010000004.1, on the reverse strand, counting down.
CAAGGCGGTCGACGTCAACGCAGAGATCCATGTCCTCGCGACCACGCATCCGTCGGCCACCCCTGTCGGCGTGCTGCGCGGCGGCGTCGAGCGACTGCGAGCCCTCGACGCGACGATCCGCGAACTGAAGGCGATCCTCGAGAACGAGATCGCGGTCCAGTTCGAGGTTCCGCCTGAGCCGACGTGGCGGCCCCTGTCGCGCATCTCGATCGTGTTGGTCGTGCTCGGGATCCTGCTGGCCGGTGGCCCGGTCGTCCTCGAGTCCCTCGGCATCGCCGACCTCGGCACGATCGTCCAGGTCGTCGGCGGGGTCATCGCCGTGGTCGGGCTGGCGATGGCCGCTGTCGCCCTGTGGCTGCGACGAAGCGTCAAGAACCAGACCCAGCTGCGCGATGTCGAGATCGACCGGCGCCTGCGCGGCCGATCCGAGATGGAGGCCGAACTGGTCGACGCCGAGCTGCGCACGAAGGCGGAGCTCACCTCGCTCGGCTTGCCCGACCTCGCGGCGGCCGAGGACCTGCTTGCTCGCGAGGACGCGCACATCGCCCAGATCGACCTTCTCGGCGCGCAGCTCGACGGACTGGTCGGCAAGGAACCGCCGTCCTCGCTGGTCACCATGCGCGACACGGCGGCCCTCGACATCGCGCAGCGGACCAGCGCGCTCGAGGCACTCGGGCCGATCGCCAAGGAGCCCCGCGCGCGGGAGCGCCTCGAGGTCGAGGTCCAGGACCAGGAGAAGGCCCTCGAGAGCGCCCGCGACGACGAAGCGAACGCACGCGCACGGGTGGAAGCGAACGGCGTCGACGCGGAACAGATCGCCGGTCAGGCGGAACGGCTCGTGGCGTGGCAGGAGCAGCTCGCCACGGCCCAGCGCCGGCAGCGCGTCTTTGCGATCACGCTCGAAGCGATCGACCGTGCGGAGCAGGCGACGATGAAGTCGGCCACGCGTTACCTCGAGACGCACATGGGCAGCGACCTGGCCGCGGTGACCGACGGCCGCTACCGGCGCGTGCGGGTCGACGACAAGACCCTCGACATCGAGGTCCACGCGCCCGAGAAGGACGACTGGGTCCGTGTCTCTTCGCTGAGCCAGGGCACGCTCGACCTCGTCTACCTCGTCGCCCGGCTCGGGCTCGTGCGGCTGGTCACCGGCGACCGACGCCCGCCGCTCATCTTCGACGATCCGTTCGTGACGCTCGACGACGCCCGCGCGGGTCGCGCGTTGACGCTGCTCAAGGGCATCGCCGCGGACTTCCAGGTCATCTACATGACCACGTCGTCGCGCTACGACGAGGCCGCAGACGCGGTGGTCGTGCTCGATGGGCCGACCAGCGTCGACGGCGGGGCGATCGAGGGCACGGCCGACGCGGTCACGTCCTGCCCCTTCGCCGACCGCGGTTCCGACACCGAGCGGGCGCACCTGATCGACCTCGGCGCGGCGGGGAACGCGACGATCCTCCTCGGTCTGCTGTCGGCGGTCGCGTGGGGCTCGGGCGACTTCGGTGGTGGCCTGCTGACCCGCCGGACCGCCCTGTTCAGCGTCGTGCTGGTCTCGCAGCTGGTCGGCATGGCGCTGGCTTTCGGACTGAGTCTGTTGCGCGGCGAGACCGCGCCTGTCCCCATGGATCTGTTCTGGAGCGTCCTGTGCGGTGTGTCCGGTGGCGTCGGTATCACCGCGCTCTACCACGGCCTCGCGGTCGGGCGGATGGGTGTCGTGGCGCCGGTGACCGGGGTGTTGGCGGCGCTGATCCCGGTGGTCGCCGGGATCGTGCTCGAAGGCGTCCCGTCGGCGTTGACGCTTGTGGGGATCGTGCTGGCGATCGTGGCCGTGGTGCTTGTCTCGCGCGTGAGCGACGCGTCGAGCGGGCCGTCGGGCCTTCGCTTCGCGTTGATCGCCGGCCTCGGGATCGGTCTGTTCAGCGTCTTCGTCGCGCAGGTCAGCGACGGGCATGCGTTCGGGCCGCTGGCCCTGATCCGGCTGGTCGAGGCGATCCTGATCGGGGTGGTCGTGCTCGTGACCGGCGCCGTTTGGCGCCCGGAACGCCGCTTCGTGCCTGCGATGGCCGGTGTCGGCGTCCTCGACATGGCCGGCAACGGGTTCTTCATCCTGGCCGTCCAGGGCGGGGCACTGGCGGTGGCTGCCGTCCTGTCCTCGCTCTACCCGGTGATGACGGTGATCCTCGCCACGATCTTCCTGCGTGAGCGGGTGACCCGGACGCACGCCGTCGGGATCGCCCTCGCGGTCGGCGCGATCGCCTGCATCGCGGCCGGGACGGCGTCGTGACCGCGCCATAGACTCGGAGGCACGATGACCGACCAGCCGACCGACGCGACGATCGAACCGACCTGGCTGATCGAGGCGACCTATGCGCCCGACGCGCGCCGAGACCCGCGTCCCGTTCCGCGCTCGCCACCTGGCCCGGCTGGTCGAGCTGATGGACGCCGGAGTCGTCGTCGCGGCCGGGGCGTTCGCCGACGTCTCGGCATCGATCATCATCGTCCGCGCCGCCGATGAGCAGGCGGCCCTCGACATCGCCCGCAGCGACATCTACATGGCCAACGGTGTCTGGGTCGAGGTGCGCGCCCGGCCGTTCGGGCTGGTGGTCAGGTCGGGCGCCGCCGGATCCTGACCGCATCGACCTCGGCCGGGTCGCGCAGGACGACGACCTCGGCGAACCCCTCGCCGGAAAGGGGAGGCATCGGCCCGTCGAGGCTCGCGCGCAACCGGGCGAGATGATGGCGGACGACGCTTTCGTCGACGACGCGTTGCCGCCGCGCCGCGTTCCTGGCGAGGACCGTCTCGGCGGGGAGGTCGAACACGATGGCCGTCGCGGGAACGCCAGCCGCGACCGCCCGCGCGAGCAGCGCCCGTCGCGAGGAGGGCTCGAGGCTCGTCGCGTCGACGACCGTGAGTCTCCCGGCCGCGAGGCGCCGGGCCAGCTCGCGGTGGAGCAGACCGAACGCGGCGTGGGTCGCGCTCTGGTCGGCCTCGTCACCCGAGACCAACGCCCGGAATCGGTCCGACGACAGCACCTCGTCGTCGGTGAAGTGGTGTGCGGCGAATGTCGACTTGCCCGCCCCGGCCGCCCCGATCAGCACGACCAGGCTGGGGTCAACGATGTCGATCTCGATGACCACCTAGGACGCGGTCCGGCGGACCTCGTAGCCTCCGCCCTCGGCGGCGCGGATCTCGTACGCCGGCTGGTCGTACACGGCAGGTCCACGGCGGACGTGGCCGTCGGTGACTCGGAAGCGCGACCCGTGCCACGGGCACTCGACGCAGCCGTCCACGACCTTGCCCTGGGCGAGTGGCCCGCCGGCATGCGAGCAGACCGCGTGCATCGCGTGGATCGTGTCGGCCACGCGGACCAGCACCAGGTCGTTGATCCCGGCCTTGGCCTTGGTCGGCGTCGCCTCGGGGATCGTCGCGAGGTCCCGGCACGTCGCCGGTGTCGAGCTTGATCCACTTCGTCCCGGCACCACGGAACGCGTGGCGGCTGACCATGTTGCCGAAGATGTAGACGACGTCGCCCCCGATATAAGCGCCGGCGGTGACGATCAGGAACCCGATGAGCGACAGGGCGATCGGGATGGTTCGGTCGGCTGGGGCACCGGCGCGCAGGACCAGCGAGATCAGCAGGAGCAGCAGCGCCACGACCATCAGTGTCGAGTGGGTGGTCGCGCGGACTCGTGCCGTGCCGTCGGTGTCGGCGTAGTCGGCCGCACCGGTCACGGCCGCAGCGAGCATGAACAGGATCGTCGCCACAAGTGCGACATCTGCCGCGGCCGGCTGGTTCAGGAGGTCAAGGATGACGGTCAGCAGGAGGCTGCCGATCGGGATGTCCGTTGCAGCCGCGTGGAGAGGGTGCCCCAACCAGGTCCCGTTGAGGAAGTCCTTCAGCGGGCGGATCGGGCGGAAGAGAGCGTTCAGCCATCGATGGTTGAAGTCACCGAGCGGTGTCGCCCATCCGTCCTGTACGGCGATGAGCCGGGCGATCAAACGACCCATTTCATACCTCCCGGGCGAGTGTATCCACAGAGCGTCCACAGTGGCGTCAAGTTCGGGGATAACTTTCCGGCACTTTGCTACAAGTTCGTGGACAAGCCTGTTGTGGCGACCATGGCCCCCACCGTACATTTCGTCTTGCCCGAAGGGGCAGATTGAACCGCCAGACCGGTTCGAGGAGCGATCCTCGGGACGGTCCCTGGAACCAGGTTCGCCGGCCGCAAGGCAGGCGAGCGAGGAACCAGGCGGCGACCAGGGACTGCGGATTTATTCGTAGCCTCAGGACCCGCCGAACGGAGGTCCCCATCAGTTCCTTCGGGCGCTTTCGTGTGTCCGGCGTCCCCGTTTGGAACCGACGGGGCCGGCCAGACCCGAACGAAAGGGCCGCTGCGTGACGGGCCTTTCGGGTGATGCGGATGGCGCGGCATGCGCCTAGGCTGCCCGGACCCCCATCGCCCAAGCGCCGAGGTTGCCCCTTGGTCCGACGCTGCAAGTCGACCATCCCACGCGCCGACGAACCCATCCGCGTCGTCTTCATCGAGCCGCGCGCGATCCTCGGGGCCGGTGTTTGCGAGATCCTCGAGCGGGAAACGGATATCCAGGTCCTCGCCCAGGTAAGCACGGCCGCGGAAGCGATCCCACTCGTGGATCGGACCTCGCCGGACGTCGTGTTGGTCGACGCGGACTTTCCTCAACTCAACGCAACTGCGGCGACGCGACAGCTCCACCAGGGCGCGCCCGAGTCCGCGCTCGTGATCATGGGTCGTGATGACGACGATGCGAGCATCGTCGGTGCCGCCGAAGTGGGAGCGGTCGCACACGTCGCCGGGACTGCCAAGCCGGCCGAGCTGATCGCGACGATCCGGCGGGCAGCCGACGGCCAGGATCTGCTGCGTGAGGAGCTCAGCGGCCGGCCCGACCTCCTCGAGCGGATCGTCGACGCGATGCGGCACTCCACCGCGGTCGAAACCACGCCGGCGAACCCACTCAGTCCGCGCGAGATCGATGTGCTTGCCCACCTCGCAGCGGGCTCGCGGAATCGCGAGATCGCAGAGGCGCTCGGCATCAGCGAGCACACGGTCAAGAACCACATGTCATCGATCTTCCACAAGCTAGGTGTGTCGAACCGGACGCGCGCAGTCACCTATGCGACGCGTCATGGCTGGCTCGTTCTGGGCGGCGACACCGCAGACCCACAAGAAGTCGCTGCGGGCAACTCCTAGACCTCGCCCGCTCACGGCCCGGTGACGCGGTCGACTCGGTCGGAGTCGGCATCCCATACTCCTCGAGTGCCCATGACCGACGCGGCCGATCCCGCCGCTGCGCCACCCGCCGTCCCGGCCCGCCCCGTCCAGGATTGGCGGATCCTGCTCGCGGTCTTCTGGGTCACCTCGATGGTCGAGGGTCTCGGGGTCAGCCAGATCTTCGCGCTGCTTCCGACTTACCTGCGTCAGATGGGCGTGGCCGAACAGGATCGTCTCGCCTTCATCGGCATCTTCACCGCGTTGATCTTCATCGTTGGCATGCCGCTCGTGCCGCTCTGGGGCGCGTGGGCCGACAAGTACAGCCGCAAGGTCGTGATCATCCGGAGCGCGCTGGTCGAGGCGGTCGTCTTCATCGCCGTCGCCCTCGCGCGCGAGCCGTGGCAGCTCGCCGTTGCGATGCTGCTCATCGGGTTCCAGCTCGGGCAACACGGGGATCATGCTGGCCGGCATCCGTGACGTCACCCCGCGGCACCGGCTCGGGACGGCGATCGCGCTCTTCGGGGCGTCGGGCGCGGTCGGGTTCGCGATCGGCCCGGCACTCGCCGGCATCCTGATCGACGGTTTCGGCTGGGCGCTCTCGCCGGTCTTCGCATTCTCGGCGCTGCTGTCGGTCGGGACCGCGCTTCTGGTCGCCCTCGGTTCGCGCGAGGTCCGCCCCGAGGTCGTCCCGACCGGTCGGATCGTGGACCTCGCCTACGCCAGCCTGCGCGGCGTCCTGACCGATCGACCGACACGGCGGATCTTCCTGATCTTCGGTATCTCGTTCGTGGCCATCCAGATGAGCCGGCCGTACATCCCGGTGCTCGTCGAAGGGATCACGGGTCTCGGGCCTGGGCTCGCATCGGCGATCGGCCTGGTAGCGGGGACCGCCGCGCTCGTCGGCGCCCTCGTGTCGCCGCTCGGTGGCGTCATCGGCGACCGGATCGGGTTCCGGCCCGTCCTCGTTGCCGCGCTCAGCGGTGCGGGCGTCGTGTTGTTCCTGATGCCGCTCGTCGGCTCCGTCGGCTCGCTCGCGCTGCTCGCGGTCGGTCTGGGTGCGGCGACGGCCACCGTCAGCTCGATGGTCTTCGGCCTGCTTGCCACCGAGCTCCCGCCGGAACGACGGTCGGCGGCGCTCAACCTGGTCTACCTGCCCCTCTACGCCGCAGGCACGATCGGTCCGGCGGTGGGTGCCGTGGTCGCGTCGCTGAGCGGGATCCACGGCCTGTTCGTCGTCGGTGGCTGCGTCTTCCTGTTCGGGGCGCTGACGATCGTGTTGCGGCGCAGCCAGGCCGGCGATCGACAGCCGACCACCAGCGAGTCCCTCGAGACGGGCAGGCCGACGCTCTAGGCGCTCAACCTGGCCGACGCCGCGAGACGACGAACCCAGCAAGAACGAGCGCGACGAGGGAACCGCCTGCCAGCGCGAGGGCCTCGCGCGTCTCGACGAACCAGTAGCGTTCACCCGGCACGACGAGCATCACGATCGGGTACTTGGGCATCCCGTTCTGGTCGTATGGATCCGCGCCACCGAAGTAGCCGTAGTTCACGAGGCTGCCATCCGGCAGCACGAACTTCTGGTCGATGTAGAGGTCACCTGGGCTCGGGTTGTTGTTGTTCGGATCCATCGGGATCGCAACGGCCTCCGACGCCAGGATCATCTGGTGGACACGCTCGCCGCCGGCGAGCCCGATCGTTGCGATGACCGCGGCAAGGATGACGGCCGGCAGGGCGCGCCCGATGATCGACCCGACCGCGACACCGACTGCGAAGACGAAGACGGCTCGGCTGGCGATCAACAGCCCTCGGAAGCCGAAGTTCGTGAACGAGTTGCCAAGGTCGCTCTCGGTCGTAGTCGCCGCGACATACCGCTCGGCCGCGATGCCCGCGAGGTAGGTGAGGATCGCGAGCACGACAAGGATCGGGAGCATGCGCGCCAGGAACCAGCGCATCCGCGACGGGGCCAGGGACCAGGCGAGTCGCGCGGTCCCGCGCTCCAACTCGCGCGCCACGACCGGCACGCCGAGGAACAGGCCTGCGGCGAATGACAGGAAGATCAGCACGCCCATGCTCAGGCCAGCAATGCCGTTCTGGGCGTCGTACCACGCGTTCGTCTTCACGTCACAGCCGATTGGCGGGGCATTCGAAGTTCACCAGACATTCGACCGGCGGCCGGAGGGCGTCGATGCGAGCGGCGGTCAGGAGCGTCGCCGCGATGAAGAGCGCGACGAACCCGCCGAACGCAAGGAGCTCGAAGCGGCTCAGTCTTAGGGTGAGCCGGGCCCACGTCAGGTTCATGCCGCCTGCTCCGTGGCAAAGTTCGCCGGTCGGGGTTTCCGGGCGGCAGCCAGGTGCCCGAGCACGACCTCCTCGAGCGTTGCTGGCCGCCCACCCGCACCGTCGCCACGAACGAGACTGAGCCGCTCACCAGCCGGCCCTGGAAAGACGCCAACGACGGTGCCCAAGATCGTCGGCACCATCGCACCCGGCCCGACCTCTTCGACCACGGAATGCTCGGCGATCGCGCCGGCGATCGACAGGTCGAGCAACACCGCGCCGCCGCCGAGAACCAACAGCCGATCGCACGCCTGCTCGATGTCGGTGATGACGTGCGATGACAGGAGCGCCGTCGAGCCATCGGCGCGAACCGCGTCGGTCAGCACGTGCAGGAACTCGCGACGCGCCAGCGGATCGAGGCTGGCCAGCGGCTCATCGAGGAGGAGGACCGGCGCTCGCACCCCAAGCGCGAGCGCCAGTCCGACCTGCGCCTGCTGTCCCCCAGACAGCTCGTCGGCGCGGGAGGTGAGAGGGATGTCGAGGTCGTCGAGCCGGCGGCGGGCGACTGTCGGATCGAAACCCGCACGGAGGGTCGCAGCCATCGTCACGTGCTCCTCGACCGTCAGCTCGCGGTAGAGCGAGGGCGCCTGCGGGACGTAGCCCAGGCGCTCGATCGCGCCGCCGCGGTCGCGCCACGGGTCGACGCCGTCGACGGTCAGGTGGCCCTCTGTCGGTCGTTCGAAGCCGACCCATGCCTTGAGCAAGGTCGACTTGCCAGAGCCATTCGGCCCGACGAGCGCCGTGATGCTTCCGTCCGGGACCGCGATGTCGACGTGGCGGAGCGCCCAGCGCCGGCGCCCGTAGCGCTTGCCGATGTCGTGCGTCTCGAGGATCGCCATCGTGTCTCCCGATGACCGGCGCGTCGCTCGTCCGGGCTGCCCGATCGTACGTGGCGCCCATCATGCCGGCGACCCTGCACCTCCCCGGCCATCGTTCAGGGATTCCCCGGACTCGAACCGCCCGGACCCTCTGCTACTGTCGGGGCGATGGATGCGAAGCTGCGCGATCGCCTGGCCATCGGGCTGGCCGCACTCTCCCTTCTCCTTGCGCTCGGGACCCTGATGTTCGGCCGCTACGACCCGGGGGTCCGACTCGCGGCCTCCAACGGCCGGGTGTTCATCACCGAGGTCAACGAGCGCAGCATCGCCCGCGGAGCCGGCCTCGCGCCCGGGATGGTGGTCACCCAGCTCAACAACGTGACGCTGGTCCGGTTCCCGCAGTACGTCTACCCGGAACCCCCTCTCATCGAGCCGAGCCCGAACCCGGACACCGGCGAGGTGCCACAGCCCCAGCCGATCGGAGTAGAGCCCGCCGAACCGACCGATGTCGCGATCCCCGGCGACCAACTGGTCGCCCTCATGGCCGCCCCGATCCTCAACCTCCAGGCGATCCAGCCATGGGACCTGCCGGCGGGAACAGTCGCCAACGGCTGGAACCAGGCGTCGATCTTCGACGACGGCCGGAGCGGCGTGCGCGATGCGATGCCGTCGGTCTTCCTCGGGGCGGCGATCCTGTTCATCGCCGGGTGGTGGCTCGCGAGCGGCCGGGCGGGAGCGGGCCTCCAGCCACTCGCCGTTCCGCTGGCTGTCGCGACCGCCGTGCCGTTCATCCTGCGACCGCTCGAGGCGACGCTGGTCGCCGCCACTGATCGCGATCGGCGGCGTCCTGCTGGCACTGGCCATGGTCCCGCTCGCCATCGGACTCCACGATCGGATCGGGGATGCGCAGGAACGACGGCTCGTTGCCCAGGCGATCGGCGCCTGTGCGGTCGGCGCGATCGTCGTCGGCATCGGACTGGCCTTCACGGAACCGTGGTCGGGCTCGGGTGTCGCGCGCTGGGCACTCGTCGGGGCGATCCCGTTGATCCCCGGACTTGCTGCCGCCGGGCCCATCCAGCCAGGCGGCCTCTTCGGCGCAGCGACCTCGAGTGGCCGTCTCCTCGAGTCGACCGAATTCGCGATCGCCGGCGCCACCCCGCTCGTCGCCCTCGCCACCGACACGAGTCCGTACCTGTTCCCGTTCGCGCTCTGGATCGGGCTGATCCTCGTCGCGGGTCGGTTCACGGTCCGGCCGCTGGCCAGGCTCGCGACGCGGGCGCAGCTCCAGCGCGACCTGGTCGTCGCCGCGACCGAGGCGGAACGGGCGCGCGTCGCAGCCGACATCCACGACGACGCGCTCCAGGAGTTGACGCTCCTCGTCCAGCGACTGGATACCGCCGGCGACACTGAGGGCGCCGACATCGCGCGCGCCGTCTCGGATCGATTGCGGGCGATCTGCGGTGACCTGCGGCTGCCGATCCTCGACGACCTGGGCGTCGGTCCCGCGCTCGACTGGCTCGTCATCCGGATCGAGCGGCTGGCCGGTGGCGAGGTCCGCCTCGAACGGTCCGACGGCGCCCGGCCGCCGGCCGACGTCGAGCTCGCCTTCTTCCGCGTCGCGCAGGAGGCGCTGGCCAACGCGGTGAAGCACGGGAGCCCGCCGATCGTCGTGCGCTACGCGTCGACCACGTCGGGGGTTTCGCTCTCGATCGACGACGCAGGCCCCGGCATCGAGGCAGACGCCGGTGCGGAGGCGGAACGCTCCGGCCACTTCGGCCTGCTCAACATGCAGCAGCGAGCCGAGGCCATCGGGGCGATCCTCGATGTTCGCCGCTGGCCGACGGGTGGCACCCACGTCGCCCTCGAATGGCGGGCGCACTGATCGGCGGGTCGGACGGAACCACGGCGATCCGTGTCGGCGTCGTCGACGACCACCCTGTGGTCGGGGAGGGGACCGCTGCGCTCCTCCGGACCCAGCCGGACCTCGCGGTCGTTGGCGTCGCGGGCTCGCTCGAGGCCGCACGGGAGGCGGGCCTGACCGATGCGACTGCCGTCGACGTCCTGTTGCTCGACATCCGGCTCGGAACGGACAGCGGGCTCCGGCTCCTATCCGATGTCGCCTCCCGCGGAGATGCACCGCTTCCGGCGGTCATCGTCCTGACCGCGTACGACTACCCGCAGTACGCCGACGCCGCCCTGAGTCTCGGCGCGGCCGGGTTCGTGCTCAAGACGGCGCCACTCCCGGAGCTCGTCGACGCGATCCGGCGGGTCGCCGCAGGCGGTCTCGCCTTTGCGATCCGGCCACGGACGTCCGGTCGCGAACGCCTCACTGCCCGCGAATACGACGTCGTCCGCCTCGTCGCCGACGGCCGCAGCAACGACGAGATCGGCGCCACCCTCGGCATCGGCTCCAAGACCGTCGAGACCCACCTGTCCCGCATCTTCGAGCGCTTCGGCGTCTCCTCCCGGACCGAGCTCGCGGCCCGCGCCGTCCGCGAAGGCTGGCTGGACGTGCCGCCGGGCGGCTGACTGGTTCGCCCGCACGAACTCGGCGGCTACGATGGTGTCGTGCCGAACCTCGCCTTCCCGCGCCCTCTGCCGCGACCGCGCGGCCGCACGCCCAGAAACCCGACCGACGCGATCGCGCCGGCCGATATCGCGTCGCCCGACATCATCGAGGCGGCCGGCATCCGCTGGATCCATATCGAGTCGCCGCGGACCGCCGACCGCGACTGGCTCGAGGCGCATTTCGACTTCCACCCGCTCGACTACGAGGACGTCTACTCGCGCAACAACCGGTCGAAGCTCGACCAGTACGACGACTACGTCTTCATCGTTCTCCAGTTCCCGCTGTTCGAGAAGGAAACCGGCCGGATCCTGACCGCCGAGCTCGACCTGTTCATGGGTCCCGACTACCTGATCACCCTGCCCAGCGTCCCCCTCCCGCCCCTCGCGGCGATGTTCGAGCGCTACCGCGAGAAGGAGGACCTGCGCGAGGCGACCTTCTCGAAGGGCACCGGCTATCTCCTCTACAAGATCGTCGACACCAGCGTCGACGCATCGTTCCCGATGTTGCGCAAGATGGCGGTCAAGCTCGACCGCCTCGAGGACGACATCTTCGAGGGCAAGTCGTCCGAGATCGTCCGCGACATCTCCGAGGCGAAGCAGGAGATCATCAACTTCCGGCGCATCGTCCGGCCGCAGCGCGCGGTGCTGCGCGACCTGGAGCGGACCAAGCAGCGCTACCTCCAGGAAGAGCTCGAGATCTACTTCGACGACATCTCCGACGCCGCCGAGCGGATCTGGGACACCCTCGAGAACTACAAGGAGGTCATCGAGGCGCTCGAGTCGACCAACGAATCGGTGCTGTCGCACCGGCTGAACGACTCGTTCCGCATCCTGACCGCGGTGAGCGTCGTGCTCCTGCCGCTGACCCTCATCGCGAGCATCTTCGGGATGAACGTGCCGGTCCCAGGCGAAGGCCAGGAATTCGCCTTCCTCGGCATCCTGGTGTTGATGGGCGTCCTGCTCCTGCTCCTGGTCGCCTACTTCCGACGGCGGGGCTGGTTGTAAAGGGCTGGCTCTCGTCGCAGCGCCCGCGTAGCATGGGCGACCCCGAGGCCGGCCCAGACGCTCGGGATCGAACGGTGGGGCTGCGATGCCGAACCAGAAGGCCACCCATCCCGCGCTCGCCGCAGGACGACTGGCATACGAGCGACACGCCTGGGGCGAGGCCTTCGAGAGCCTGACAGCCGCTGACGCGGCGGGCGATATCGACCCCGAGGACCTCGAGCGGCTGGCCATCACCGCGTACATGCTCGGGCGGCCCGACGCGTTCGCGGCGGCTGGCGCTAGAGCGCATGTCGGGGCCGTCCGAACGGGCGACCTTGGCTTGGCGATCCGCTCCGCCTACGGGATGGGGATGGAAAGCATCCAGCGGGGCGAGATGGCTCAGGGAGGCGGCTGGCTTGCCCGCGGCGCGCGGCTGGTCGAGGAGACCGGCTACGACGGAGTCGAGCCCGGGTTCCTGCTGATCCCGCAGGCCCGCCAGGCGTTGATGACCGGGCGCGCGGCAGATGCGTTCGCGATCTTCGAGCAAGTCGCCGCAATCGCCGAGCGGTTCGACGATGCGGACCTCCGGACGATGGGCCGCCTCGGTCGCGGTCAATCGCTGATCGCCATGGTCGAGACTCGACGTGGCGTCGCCCTCCTCGATGAGGCAATGACCGCGGTCATCTCCGGCGAGGTCTCGCCGATCGCGTCGGGGATCGTCTACTGCGCCGTCATCGAGGCGTGCCAGTCGATGTTCGACCTCCGGCGCGCGCAGGAATGGACCGCCGCACTTGAGCGTTGGTGGCAGTCGCAGCCCGACATGGTCCCGTTCCGCGGCAACTGCCTCGTCTTCCGAGCTGAGCTGATGCGGTTCCACGGGGCCTGGGGCGAGGCGACGGACGAAGCCGAGCGCGCGCGTGAGTGGCTGTCCCGGCCGCCGCCCGAGCCCGCTGTCGGCGAGGCGATCTACCAGCTTGCCGAGCTTGACCGGCTGCGCGGCGCATTCGAAGCGGCGGCCGCGGGCTATCGCGAGGCAGGCACGTGGGGTCGATTGCCGGAGCCCGGACTCGCGCTGCTTCGGCTGGCGCAGGGGGACATCGTTGCGGCATCGGCTGCTATCCGGCGCGCGATGGCCGAGGCGAGCGACGACATGGTGCGGGCGAGGATGCTGGAGCCAGCCGCCGAGATCGCCTTGGCCGCCGGCGACGTTGGCGCGGCACGCGACGCGGCCGATCGTCTCAGCGAGATCGCCGGTGGGGTCGATGCGCCCTTGCTCCGTGCGATGGCCGCCCGCGCCGACGGTACGGTGCGGTTGGCGGAAGGGGACGTGGAGGGTGCGTTGGCGGTTCTCCGGCGGGCGTGGGAGACGTGGCGGGAGCTCGATGCCCCCTACGAGGCGGCGCGTGTCCGAGCTCGGACGGCGCAGGCCTGCCGAGCCCTCGGCGACCTCGACGGCGCCGCCGTCGAGACCGGGGCAGCCCGCGACGTGTTCGAGCGGCTCGGTGCGGCCACGGATCTCGCCGGGCTTGAGGCCTGGAGCGGCGCCGCTACCCTCCCCGGCGGCCTGAGTGCCCGCGAGGCCGAGGTCCTCAGGCTGGTCGCAGCCGGCCTGACCAACCGGGCGATCGCCGACGCCCTGACGATCAGTGAGCGAACCGTCGACCGGCACGTCAGCAACATCTTCACGAAGCTCGACGTGTCCACTCGCGCTGCGGCGACAGCCTTCGCGTACGAGCACCGCCTCGTCTGACCGCGGTACCCATTCGGCCCTCTCGCCGTTTGGGTAGTACCGCCGATGCGCGCCCGACCGCTCCACCGATAGCGTCCCGTCATGGCGGCCGGGCGATCCGGTCGCCTCCGAATCCGAAGACACGACGGCAAGGGGACCTGGCATGGACGGACGAAGTACGCAGCAGATCGACACGATCGTCATCGGCGCCGGACAGGCGGGCCTCTCGGCCGGCTACCACCTCGCCAAGCGCGGCCTTCCCTTCGCTATCCTCGACGCGGACACGCGGATCGGGGACCACTGGCGGGATCGCTGGGACACGCTCCGGCTCTACAGTCCCGCCCGCTACGACTCGCTCCCAGGCATGCGCTTTCCGGCGCCGTCGTTCCATTGGCCGACAGGTCGCGAGATGGCCGACTACCTCGAGGCGTACGCCCGCAAGTTCGACCTGCCGGTCCGGAGCGGCACGCGCGTCGAACGCGTCGAGCCGATCGACGGCGGCTTCTTCGTATCGACCGCGAACGGCGAACGCCTTGCCGCGCGCCAGGTCATCGTCGCGACCGGACCGTTCCGGCAACCCAACGTCCCGCCATTCGCCGCCCAGCTCGATCCTTCGATCCGGCAGCTGCACTCGCACGACTACCGCAACCCGGCCCAGCTCAGCCCAGGCCCCGTGCTTGTCGTCGGGCTCTCGCACTCCGGCGCGGACATAGCCTTCGAAGTCGCCAACGCCGGCCACAGGACGATCCTGTCCGGCAAATCACACGGCCAGTTGCCGATCCGGGTGACCGATAGGAAACGCGCCATGCTCGGCTGGCCGGTCGTGGAGTTCATGTTCGGGCATGTCCTCACGATGCGCACGCCGATGGGGCGGAAGATGCGCCCCGAGATCCGCAAGGGTGGCGGCCCACTCATCCGTGTTCGCCTGGGCGACCTGGACCGGGCCGCCGTCGAGCGCCACGACGCGAAGACCGTCGGAGTGAAGGATGGGCGCCCGCTGCTGGCCGACGGCACGGTCGTCGACGTGGCCAACGTGATCTGGGCCACCGGCTACCGGCCGGACTACGCGTTCATCGCGGCGCCGATCGTCGGCGAGGACGGCTACCCGATCGAGGAGCGTGGCGTCAGCCCGACACTACCGGGCCTCTACTTCCTCGGTATCCCCTTCCAGTACGCCTTCTCGTCGATGCTCGTAGCCGGCGCCGGCCGCGATGCGAAGCACGTGGTGGAGCACGTCGCGAAGCAGGCGCGGGCCCGCGATGGAGCCCCCTCGGTCGGACCGGCGACCGCCACTCGCTGAACCGCGCCTTCCCGGTCAGCCCGGCAGGTCGCGCTCCGCCGGGCCGATGTAATTGACGTCCGGCCGGATGAGGCGGTTGTCCGCCGACTGCTCGAGTACGTGCGCCGTCCAGCCGGCGTGGCGCGACAGCGAGAACGTCGCCGGGAAGAGATCGGGCAACAGGCCGACGCCCATCAGGACGGGCGCGGCGTAGAACTCGACATTGGTCTTGAGGGCTCGCTCGGGATGCTTCTCGGCGAGGACCCGAAGGACGACGTCCTCGACCTGGATCGCGAGCTCGAGCCACTCGGGGCGGTTCTCCATCCCCTCGGCGACCTTCCGGAGCGCAGCGGCTCGCGGGTCGTAGGCGCGATAAACCCGATGACCGAAACCCATCAGCCGCTCGCCGCGATCGAGCGCATCGCGGACCCATTCCTCGGCGTGTTCGGGCGATCCGATCTGGCTGAGCTGATCGACGACCTCTGACGGCGCGCCGCCGTGGAGCGGCCCCTTCATCGTGCCGATCGCCGCTGTCACCGCGGACGCGATGTCCGACCGCGTCGAGGTCACGACCCGGGCGGTGAACGTGGACGCGTTGAAGCCGTGCTCCGAGCCGACGATGAAGTACGCATCGAGCGCCCGGGCGCTGCCGGGGTCGGGCCGCTCGCCGTTGAGCTGGTACAGGAAACCCTCGACGAGGTCGAGCGAGGGATCGGGTTCGATCGGCTCCTTGCCGGCTCGCAGCCGCGCGAACGCCGCCAGCGCAGATGGCGAGAACGAGGTCAGCGCCCGTGCCTGCTCGATGGTCGGCGGCCAGGGCAGATCCTGGGTCGTACCCCAGGCGGAGACGGCCGTGCGCAGGGCGTCCATCGGCTTGGTCGAGGCCGGGATCGCGCGGAGGACGGTCATCACGGCCGGCGGGATCGGCGCCGGTGGGGAGTCGGTGTTTCGGGTCCCATTCGCCCGTCCACAACAGGTTCGCGACCGCGGGATATGTCCCCTGCGCGACGAGGTCGCCGATCCGATAGCCGCGGTAGAGGAGGCGCCCGCGTTCGCCATCAACGAGGCTGAGGCTGGTCTCACCGGCGATGACGCCTTCGAGGCCGGGCGAATACGGCCGAGTGGCCTGATCCGGGGCGGGCCCGGTAGCGGTGGCGGACGCGTCGGTCATGCGCCGATGGTAGCCCCGCGTCTCAGCGCTTGCTCATGGCGTTGAGGAGCAGCCGCACGATGATCGACCCGAACACGGCGACGACGACCGCGGCGATGAAGCCCTGCACCTGGCTGAACCCCATCGCCGTCGCCAGCCAACCGCCGAGAAGGCCACCGATGATCCCGATGACGATATTGGGCAGGCAGCCGCGCCCGGTCCCGCCACCGACCAGGGCGCCCGAGATCGCCCCGGCGAAGAAGCCAACGACGATCCACCCGATGAAATTCATCTCAAGCATGCGGAGAGTCTTGCACGACGGCGGGCGGCCGCGCGCTCAGGCCAGGAACTCCTGGACTGCGGCGACCACCTGATCGGGGTGCGTGTGGTGGGCCGCGTGGCGGGCTCCGTCGATGACGACGACGCGGCCGTCAGCCAGCCGTTCGTCCAGCGCGAACGTGGCGTCGCCGAAGACGGGCATGCTCTCGCCGCCAAGGAGTTGGAGGACCGGCTGGCGGACGGCGCCCAGCCGGTCGAGCGAGGCGGCCGGGTCGGCTTCGGCCTCGAGCTCGCGCAGGATCGTGCCGGCGGCGGCCGCGCGGGTCGGCCAGATCGGGTCGGCGTGGTAGGCCAAGAGATCGAGGGCGCCCATGCCGACGACCTCGCTCAGGAACAGGGAGAGTGCGCCATCGCGATCACCGGCGGCCAACCGCTCCCGGATCCGGTCCTCGATGCCTGTCGGGTGGTAGCTCGACCCCGTCGGCGTCGGCGCCCCTTCGTACGAGATCACCCGTCGGATCGACATCAGTCAGCAGAGCCGCTCCGAGAGCGCAGCGCCCGCCGTACGAGTGCCCGAACACGTCGACCGGCCCGCTGGACGACGCCGCCAGCGTCACGGCGACGGCGGCGACATCCTCGAATTCGCGCTCGATCGAATACGGCCCCACAGCGTCCCCCGAGGCCCCTCGGCCACGACGGTCGATCGCGGCGACCGTGAACGACTCGCCAAGCATCGGTCCGACCACCCGGAACGCCGTGTGATCGGCGGTCGCCCCGTGGACGAGCACGAGCGGCGGCCCGTTCCCTGATCGAAAGACTGCGATCCGGGTCCCGTCCCGTGAACGTGACGAACGCCGAGGGCTCGGGGGTCGATGACGGCGGGGACATGGAGGGAAGGGTAGCGTCGGGCCTCACCCTGACGTGTCATCTGCGCATCGGCGCCACGACTGGGGCCGTCTCAGCGATCGGGCCGCCACGCGTAGCGGATGTCGGGCTGACCCTCGGAGTTGTTGGACCCGTCGCCGGTCGCGACCACGACGAACCCATGGTTCTCGTAGAAGGTCCGCGCACGAGTGTTGACCTGGAAGCAGTACAGGTCGAGGCCGTCCGGCCGGCGGGCCTTGGCCGTCGCGATCATCCGGCTGCCGATGCCGGTCCCGATCCGATCCGGGGCGACATAGAGCTGGTCGATCATGTCGTCCGACAACGCCATCATCGCCACCACTCGGCCATCGGGCTCGGCGGCCACCCACATCTCGCGCTTCGACGGCAGCTCGGTCGCGAGCCAGTTCCGGACGTCGTCGTCCGGGTGGCTCGGTGGGAAGTCGAACGTCGCACGCCATGCTGCGAGCCAGACGTCACCGACCCCAGGTCCATCGCTCTCACGCCCGGGGCGGATCGTGACCGCGGGGAGCCCTTCGAATCGGCTCGCCTCGGTGTAGCCGTCGTCGACCGTCACCGGCCGGGCAAGCGGCTCGCGGCCGCCTCATCGAGGATCCACACCGCACCCTCGCGCCGAGCCAGGGCGCCGGGCCATCGCCGCGGATCCCGCTCGGGCCCGAGGATGTCGGCGACGACCCCAGCCTTGTCTGCGCCATTGACGACCACGATCACCTGCCGGGCGACACCGATGACCGCCGGGTTGAGCGTGACCCGTTCGACATGCGGCTCGACGTGCGTCGGGGCCGGGATCTCCAGCGCCAGCTCGGAAGCGTCCAGAGCAGATGAACCCGGGAAGACCGACAGGATGTGCCCGTCCGGGCCGATCCCGAGAAGCATGATGTCGAAGACAGGCCAGCCGTCACGCTCGGGGAGTCCGGCCGCACGCAGCTCGTCGGCGAGTGCCGCGGCACACCAGGCGGCGCCGGCTCCCCGGCCGATCGCCTCGGCCGTTCGGAACGGATGGACATTCTCGGCCGGCAGCGGCACCCCCGCGTAGCCGGCGCCCGCGGTCCCTTCCTCGGCGTCGCTGACGTCGAGCAGGACGTCCTCGAAGGGCTTCACGTTCGACAGCGGATGATCGCGCGGCACGTACCGGTCGTCGCCCCACCAGACATGGATGTCGGCCCACGGCACTGCGTTGACCAGGGGCCGGGCCGCGAGCCGACGGTAGATCGCGACCGGAGTCGATCCCCCCGTCGTGGCCCAATCGGCGCGTCCTCGGGCCGTCACCGCATCGGCCAGGGATGCGGCCACCCGGCCGGCGGCCTCGATCGCGCCCGCCGCCTGGTCGGCGAAGACGATGATCTCCGGCTCGTTCACGTGCGACCCTCCGAAGCGCCGATCAGCTCCGCCGCTGCCCGCAGAGCGCCGACCGAAACCGGATCGCGACGGCCCGATTCGATCGCCTCCGCCAGCAGGTCGGCCTCACCACGCCTGGGCGCCCGGAAGTGGCGATCGAGGACCTCCACGCCGTCCTGCCAGACACGCATGTGGACAGTCTCGGCCTCGGCGGTCACGTCGGCCCGCAGCTCGGAGCCACGACGTTCGGCCAGCATCTCCACGCGCAGGGTCGTCCCGGCGGGGACCGTGCTGACGACCGGCCGGATGACGACCGCCACCTCGGCCCGGCCGTCCGTCAGGGTGGCGGCGAGCCCTCGCCCGACGGCCGGCTTGACCGTACCAGCCCGGACGCGTCCGCCGCTCGCGGGCCGCGCTGGCCCGGTGACCGCGGAGAGCGTCTTGACCACCTTGAGGCCGAGTCGCGACGCCAGCCAGCCGACGTGATAGATCGGCTTGACCAGGTTGGTCGAACCGGCAGCGCCGCTCTCGTCATGCGTCGCGTAGGTGACCGCGATCCGCCGCAAGGACCGAAGGTACGGCAGGAAGTCAGGATCGTCGAAGACCGATGCGATGGCCTCGCGCCAGCGGGACTGGCGGGCCAATGCGAAGTCCGAGATGGAGAGCCGCGTCACGTCGAGCATGCTTGCGAGCTCGCGCAACCGGTCCAGTCCGTCACCACTCCATGTGGACCCGTCGACGACGAGCCGATCCGCATCGGCCAGGAGATCGCGCGCCGCCGCAGTCGTCAGGGGCGGCTCGCCGGGCCACCAGACAGTGACCGGGAGGTCATGGATGATCAGCGGCGTCGCGATCGCGGAGAGGTGGCGTCCGGCCTCGCCGCCGCAGATGAGGTGGATCGTCTCGGCGCAGATCTCGGCCGCGTCCTCGCGGGGCAGGATGCAATGCGCCTCGATCCGACCGTCGAGCCACGACGGCCCGTCCGGATCGGCCGACTGGATCACGATCGTCCTCGACGGATGGCGCCCGGTCAGCATCTGGATGGTCGCCGCGCAGCGCTCGGCCAGCTCGGGTCGGCGCGCCACCACAACTAGATTCATCACGCTCGTCCGCGCCGCGACGTGGCGTGATTTCTCGCCGTCGGTTTCGACCGTCAGGTCTTGCACCGCCCAGATCTTCGCCAGCTCAGTCTCGATCTCCGAGATGCTGTGGGCACGGGCCGACCATCGAAGGACTGGTTCACCGAGCACGACCGACGGCGGCGTCTTCGCGGTGGACGGGGTGTCGGCGTCGGACGTGGGTGCGCTGGTCGGCATCGTCGGACCTCGTCAGATCCGGCGCCAGCGTCGGCCGTCGCGCTCGATCAGCGCGTCCGCCTCCGGCGGGCCCCATGTGCCGGCGTCGTAGTTCGGGAATGCGGGTGCTGGTCCGGACGCCCACGAGTCGATGATCGGGTCGACGATGCTCCACGCCTCCTCGACCTCGTCCGCCCGCGTGAACAGAGAGGCGTCTCCCTGGAGAGCGTCGAGGATGAGCGTCTCGTACGCGTCGGGGGAGTCGACGCTGAACGCGGAGCCGTAGGTGAAGTCCATCGTCACCGAGCGGACATCGAGCCCGAGGCCGGGGACCTTGGCCCCGAACCTGAGCATGATCCCCTCGTCCGGCTGGATGCGGATCGCCAGCAGGTTCGGGTCAGGCTCCACGCCCTCGTCCTTGAACAGGCGGTGCGGGACCTCGCGGTACTGGATGGCGATCTCGGTCGATCGTTTGGGCAGGCGCTTTCCCGTCCGGACGTAGAACGGGACGCCGGACCAGCGCCAGTCGTCGATCATGAACTTGGCGGCGACGAACGTCTCGGTCTCGGACTCGGGGTCGACGTCTGGTTCCTCGCGATAGCCAGGCACTTGTGTCGCGCCGACCCAGCCCGCTGCGTACTGGCCGCGGACGACGTCGTTCGAGACATCCTCCGGGGTGATCTCGATGGCCCGCAGGACCTTGACCTTCTCGTCGCGCAATGCATTCGCCTCGAATGTCGCCGGCGGCTCCATCGCGACCAGGCTGACCAGCTGCAGGAGATGGTTCTGGAGAACGTCACGAGACGCGCCGGTCTGCTCGTAGAACGCGCCGCGGTTCTCGATGCCGATCGATTCCGCCACGGTGATCTGCACGTGGTCGACGTAGCGCCGGTTCCAGAGCGGTTCGAAGATGCCGTTGCCGAAACGGAAGACCAGCAGGTTGCGGACCGTTTCCTTACCGAGGTAGTGGTCGATGCGGTAGACCTGCGACTCGCGGAAGACTTTGCCGACCTCGCGATTGAGCCGCTTCGCGGACTCCAGGTCGTGTCCGAACGGCTTCTCGATGACGACCCGCCGCCAGCCGCCCTCGTGATGCTCGTGGTCGAGCCCGACGCGCCCGAGCTGGGCGACGATCGCGGCGAACTGCGAGGGTTGGGTGGCGAGGTAGAAGAGGTGGTTGCCGCGGGTCCCGTTCTCCTTGTCGAGATCGTCGAGGCGCTTGGCCAGAGCCTCGAAGGCGGCCGGATCGTCGAAGTCGAGGCGCTCGAAGAGGATCCGTTCGGCGAACGAACGCCAGGCGTCTTCGTCGAGAGGCAGGACCCGGCTGAACTGCTCGAGCGACGTGCGTATCTCGGCCCGGAACTCCTCGTCGTCGTATGGCCGGCGGCCCACCGCCAGCAGCAAGAACTCGTGCGGCAGCAGGTTCGTGCGCCACAGGTGATAAAGCGCCGGGATGACCTTGCGGTGGGCGAGATCGCCGGTCGCTCCGAAGAGCACGAGGATCGACGGATCCGGGACGCGCTCGAGGCGCAGGCCCTCACGCAGGACGTTGGTGACCGGCTTCGCGCGGGATGCGCGCTTGCCCTCGCGTGCGAGGCGCAGGTCCTTGATCGTCAGCGGCGCGTCCTTGGGCCGCGGCGCCGGTCGTGCCGGGATCGGCTGGTCCGGCGGCGCGTCGACCGGGGCAGGGTCCTTGACCTTCACCGTGGCCTTCGCCTTCGTCGTGCCCCGGGTCGTCGCCACGATCCGGCCGCTACTCGGTCTTGACTTCGTGGCCGCCGAACTCGTTGCGGAGCGCGGCGAGCACCTTTGCGCCGTACGAATCGTCCTGGCGCGAGCGGAAGCGGGTCAGCAGCGAGAGCGTGATGACCGGCGCAGGGACGTCGTGATCGATCGCCTCCTGGATCGTCCAGCGGCCCTCACCGGAGTCGGCGACGAAGCCCTTGATGTGCTCGAGGTCGGCGCCGTTGGCCTTGAACGCCCGGGCCGCCAGCTCGAGCAGCCACGAGCGGACGACCGAGCCCTGCATCCACAAGTCCGAGATGCCGGCGAGATCGAGCTCGTAGTCGCTCGCGTGCAGGATCTCGAAGCCCTCGGCATAGGCCTGCATCAGGCCGTATTCGATGCCGTTGTGGACCATCTTCACGTAATGGCCTGCGCCCGGACCGCCGACGTGCAGGTAACCGCCGGGTGGCGCCAGCGAGGTGAAGATCGGGACGAGCGGATCGACCGCGTCGGCGTCGCCACCGACCATCAGGCAATAGCCGACCTGGAGGCCCCAGATCCCGCCCGAGGTGCCGGCGTCGACGTAGCGGATGCCCTTGTCTTTGAGATCGGCCTGTCGGCGGACGTCGTCGTGGAAGTTCGTGTTGCCGCCGTCGATGATCGTGTCGCCCGGCTCGAGGTGCTCGAGCAGCTCGGCGATCTGCGCCTCGGTCGCGTCGCCGGCCGGGACCATGACCCAGACCGCTCGCGGCTTCGCCAGCGCGGCGACCAGCTCGGCGATCGAGAACGACGGTTTTGCTCCCTCGCCGGCGATCTCCTTGGTCTTCTCCGGGGTCCGGTTGTAGACGACGATCTCGTGACCGTCGCGCATGAGCCGGCGGACCATGTTGGCCCCCATCCGGCCGAGACCGATGAACCCGAGTTGCATCGCGATCAGGCCTCCGTGGGCGTTGCCAGGGCCGCCGCGAGCGCCCGTTCAAGGGCGGCGAGGCCCGCGTCCGGATCGGCGCCGAGATGCACCCGCAGGATCGGCAGGTCGTGCGATTCGATGGCGCCGAAGTCGCCCGCCGCCTGGGCGTCGATGAGCTCGCCGAACGTGTACGGCCAGCCGGGGATCTCGAGGTCGGCCGGGTGATCCGCGGTCAGCTGGAGGAACCAGCCGATCGGGGCGCCACCCTTGTGGAGCTGGCCGGTCGAGTGGAGGAAGCGCGGGCCGTAGCCGGCCGTCGTCGCTCGCTGCGTCCTGTCGCGCAGCAGCGTCCGGATCCGGGCGAAGGCGTCGTCGCGTTCCGCCGTCGGCGCGATGAACGCCTGGAGGCACAGATAGGCGTCCGGCCGGCGGCGGGCGAGGTGGCGGGCCAGCTCCCCGGTGACGTCGCCGACGCCCGCGGTGAGCCTGAGCGCGGCGTCGCCGTAGAGGGTCAGGCCGTCCCCGCTGGCGATCGGTTGGGCGGCGGCCGCTCCGTCCGTCGCGCGCCGGTCCCGGTCGCGGCCGTGTGACTCGAGCAGGTCGCGGGTCAGCTGCTTGGCCTCTTCGACGTTGGGCTGATCGAACGGGTCGATGCCGAGGACGGCGCCCGGCGATCGCGACAGCGACCTCCCAGCGGAACGCCTCAGCTCCGAGATCGATCGGGTCGGCGACGTCGATCCGGACGATCGGATGGCCCGCCGCCTCGAGGTCCGCCGCGAGTGCGTCGCGGCCGCCGTCGGTCCCGCCGGCCAGTGCGATCCGCACGAAGACACGGTCCGGCCCGTAGGCCTCCACCGGACCGAGAGGCTCCAGGTCGACCGGGACGATCCCGACGCCGTGCTTGCCGGTGCTTTCCGCGATGAGCTGCTCCAACCACGCCCCAAGGCTCGCGATCTCGTCGTCCACGAGGAATGTCAGCTTGTCGCGCCCACCCTTGGCCAGCGTCCCGATGGCCAGACCGAGCGACAGCCCCGGGTTGGTCGCCGGGTCCGGGTCGTGGCAGGCGCCGGCCATCGTCAGGCCGGACGCGAGGATCGCGTCGAGGTCGATCCCGATGAGCGACGCCGGAACGAGCCCGACATAGGTCAGCGCCGAGTACCGACCGCCGATCTCGGGCGGGTTCAGGAAGACCTCGCGGAAATCGTTGGCGTGCTCGATGTGGCGCACGCTGTCCGGGTCGGTGATGGCCGCGAAATAGGCGCCGACACTGTCATAGCGATGGTGAGGGACCGCCTTGAGTGCCTGCTCGGCACGGTCCCAGGCGTAGGCCAGGAAGGCGTTCGGCTCGGTCGTCGTGCCCGACTTGCTCGCGATGATGACGAGCGTCCGAAGCGGGTCGAGATCATCGAGCGTGGCCGACACGTACGCCGGGTCGGTCGAGTCGAGGATGCGCAGTGAGAGGTAGCCCTCGATCGAGCCGAACGTCCGGTGGAGGAGGTCCGGGGCGAGACTGCTGCCGCCCATGCCGGCAACGACCGCGGTCGTGAAACCCTCCTCGACCGCGGCGTCGCCGAACGCCTCGAGACTGACGGTGCGGTCGGCGAAGTGCGTCGGCGCATCGAGCCAGCCGAGCCGCTCGGCGATCGCCTCGCCGACCCGTGCGTCGGTCGTCCAGAGCGTCACGTCACCGTTGAACAGACGGGTCGCCCACTCCTCGGTCGCGAGCGCGCTCGACGGCCGCGTCGAACGCGGCGGCGCCATCGCCGAGGGAAAGACGGGGTGCAGCCAGCGCGGTCGAGGCTGGGTCGGTCATGAACGAGGGCCCTCCGGGGATGGGTGCCCAATGGTACGCCGCAAGCGACTGAGTGGACTCGGCCGATGCGCGTCGCGCATGTCAACTGTCTTGCGCGGCGGCCTCCATGGCGAGCACCTTGGCGAGGCGCCGCTTGTGGCGCGGCTCGCCGCTGAACGTCGCGCCGAGGTACGCGACGGCGCACTCGAAAGCCGGCTCGGGCCCGATGACGCGCGCGCCCAGCGTCAGCACGTTCATGTCGTCGTGCTCGACGCCCTGGTGCGCCGAATAGGTGTCGTGGCAGACCGCCGCGCGGATGCCGCGCATCTTGTTGGCCGCCACCGAGGCGCCGACGCCCGAGCCACAGATCAGGATGCCGCGATCCGCCGCGCCGTCCTGGATCGCCTGGCCGAGGCGCTGCGCGAAGTCGGGGTAATCGTCGGTCGGATCCGAGCCGTCCCCGCCGAGGTCGATCAGCTCGTGTCCGAGCTCGGCCGCCGCGAGCCGGCGGATCAGGGCGTCCTTCATCTCCGCCCCCGCGTGATCAGCCGAGAAGGCGACCCGCATCAGCTGTGGCCGGGGTCCGACGCGCCGCTCCGGGCGACGCCCGCTTCGCCGCTGCCGATCGTCGGATGCTTCCCGAAGTGGCCACCATCGACGGTCGGGATGCGGCCGCGAAGACCGTCGCGCACGACGCGCCGGGCGACATCGGTCACGCGGTCCGCGGTGAACCCGAACTTCTCGAAGATCGTCCCGGCCGGCGCCGACGCCCCGTAGTGGTCGAGTCCGATGATCGCGCCTTCGTCGCCGACCCAGCGCTCCCAGCCGAGCGAGACGCCGACCTCGACGCTGACCCGCTTGCGCACCGATGGCGGCAGGACGTCGTCGCGATAGGCCTGGTCCTGGGCATCGAAGCGCTCCCAGCAGGGGAGCGAGACGACACGGCTGGCGATGCCCTCGCCCTCGAGCGTCTCGGCGGCGGCGAACGCCAGCTGGAGCTCCGAGCCGGTCGCGATCAGGATGAGCTGCGGCTTCCCGTCCGATGCCTCGCGCAGGATGTAGCCGCCGCGCGCCACGCCCTCGCGCGCGAGTCGGTCCGTGCCGGCCAGCGTGGGGAGCTTCTGGCGGGTGAGCGCGAGGGCGACCGGACCGTCGGTCCGCTCCGCCGCGTGCGCCCAGGCCGCCGCGGTCTCGTTGGCGTCGCCGGGCCGCACGAAGTCGAGGTTGGGGATCGCCCGAAGGGCCGCGTAGTGCTCGACCGGCTGATGGGTCGGCCCGTCCTCGCCAAGCCCGACCGAATCGTGCGTCCAGACGTAGGTGACGTGGAGCCCGGACAGGGCCGCCAGGCGGACCGACCCGCGCATGTAGTCGCTGAATGTCAGGAAGGTGGCGCAGTAGGGGAGGAACCCGGCGTGATACGCGATCCCGTTGGAGATCCCGCCCATGCCGTGCTCGCGGACGCCGAAGCGCAGGTTCCGGCCCGGCTCGGTGGCAGAGAAGTTCGACTCGCCCTTGACGTCGGTCAGGTTGGATTCGGACAGGTCGGCGGCGCCCCCGAACAGCTCGGGGAGTCGCGCGGCCAGCGCCTGGATGGCGTCCTGGCTGGCGTTCCGCGTCGCGATCTCGGTGCCGGTCTCGTAGGTCGGGAGGTCGGCGTCCCAGCCGTCGGGGAGCCCGAGGCGCTTGGTGCGACGGCGGAACTCGGTGGCTGCGCCGGCGTCGGCGTCGCGGTACGCGTAGTAGCGCTTCTCCCAGTCCTCGACGAGTGCGTCGCCGGCCGCGATCGCCTCGCGGAACCGGTCCCGCGCGGCGTCGGGGACGTAGAAGCTCTTGTCCGGATCCCAGCCGTAGGCCTCCTTGGTCAGGCGGACCTCGTCGGGCCCGAGCGGAGAGCCGTGCGCCTTCTGGCTGTCGTGCTTGTTCGGGCTGCCGTAGCCGATGTGGGTCCGGACCGCGATGAGGCTCGGCCGATCGTCGGCCAGGGCGGCTTCGATGGCCGCTTCGATGGCGGCGAGGTCGTTGCCGTCGCCGACCCGCTGCGTATGCCAGCCGTAGGCATCGAAGCGCTCTGGGACGTTCTCCGAGAAGGCCATCGCCGTCGGCCCGTCGAGCTGGATGCCGTTGTCGTCATAGAGGACGACGAGCTTGCCGAGACGCAGGTGGCCGGCCAGGCTGGCCGCCTCGGAGGCGATCCCCTCCTGGAGGTCCCCGTCGGAGGCGATGACGTAGGTCCGGTGATCGACGATCTCGTGGCCGGGCCGGTTGAACTCGTACGCCAGGCGTCGCTCCGCGATCGCCATCCCGACCGCGTTGGCGAAGCCCTGGCCGAGAGGGCCGGTCGTCGCCTCGACGCCGGGCGTCAGCCCGTATTCGGGGTGGCCGGGCGTGATGCTGCCCCACTGCCGGAACGACTCGAGGTCCTCGAGAGAAACGTCGTAGCCGGTCAGGTACAGGAGCGAGTAGAGCAGCATGCTGGCGTGGCCGGCGCTCAGCACGAAGCGGTCGCGGTCGGGCCAGTCCGGGTGCGTCGGCGCGTGGCGCAGGAACCGGGTCCACAGGACGTAGGCCATCGGCGCGGCGCCCATCGGCGCACCCGGGTGCCCGGAATTCGCCTTCTGGACGGCATCGATCGAGAGCGTCCGGATCGTGTCGATGGCCAGCTGGTCGAGGTCGGTGGCGACTGTCAT
The DNA here is from genome assembly GCA_963765245.1 of uncultured Chloroflexia bacterium. Lineage (GTDB taxonomy): Bacteria > Chloroflexota > Limnocylindria > Limnocylindrales > CSP1-4 > SPCO01. Next base: position 76,830 of record CAVXVP010000004.1, on the reverse strand, counting down.
CGGGCGGGCTCCGATCGGCGGGTTGGGGCGGGTGGGGGCGCCTCGCCTCGGTCATTGTAGCCACGCCCCGGCTATCCTCCGGGGATGCCGCCCATCACCCGACCCGGCCGCCCGAAACGGCCCCGGCTGCCGGCCCGGCCGTCGCGACCGGCACGTCCCGGGCGCCCGCGCCGGACCGGCGGGCAAGGATCGGCGAGGATCGTCGTTCTGGGCGACCTGATGCTGGACGTGGTGGTCGCCCCTGCTCGTGTGCTCGAATCGGGAACGGATGTCCCGGGCCGCATCTCGCTGGTGCAGGGTGGCTCGGCGGCGAACACGGCACGCTGGCTGGGACGGCTCGGGGCGCGCTCGAGCCTGATCACGTCCGTCGGGCGCGATGCCACGGGCCGGGTCCTGGTTGAGACGCTGCGCAGCGACGGCGTGACCCCGCGGGTCGTGCGCGTGCCGGGTGCCCGGACCGGGCGGATCGGTGTCCTCGTCGCCGCCGGACGGGGAGCGCAGCTTCGTGGCCGACCGCGGCGCGGCGGACCATCTCCGGCCGGAGGACCTGCGGGCCTGCCTGGTTCAGCGGGGCGGATGCGCTCCACCTTCCGGTCTACTCGCTGCTCGGTGAGCCGCTCGGAGACGCCGGGCGCCGCGCCATCGAGCTTGCACGCGACGCCGGCGCGCTCGTGAGCGTGGACCTGGCGTCGATCGGGCCGTTGCTGGCCGACGGCCGGCGCTCGGCACGGGCCCTGATCGCGGAAGTCGCCCCGGACCTGTTGTTCGCCACAGCCAGCGAGGCCGCAGCGCTCCTCGGCGGTCGGTCGGTGGATGGGTTGCTGGAGTTCGCGGCCGCGGCCGTGGTCAAGCGCGGGCCGAAGGGCGCGACCGTCCTGGCACGTGTCGGCGACGGCCTCACTCGCTTCGAGGTCGCCACGGAGCATGTCGCCGCGGCCGACACCACCGGCGCCGGCGACGCCTTCGACGCCGGGTTCCTGGTCGGCTGGTTCGCGGCGCGGGCCGCCGGGCGGTCTCTGCCGGCGTCGCTCCAGCGCGCGGCCGTGGCCGGTCATCGGGCAGCGACGCGCCAGCTGTCGACGCCGCGGGCGGAGTTGCCGCTCGGCTGAGTCCGGCCGGCTGTAGGCTTCGGCCGTGCGAACCCGAACCACGCTCATCGACCGCCTCGCCATCGCCCCGAGGTCTCGGCTGCCCTGGCCGACGGCAGGCCGGTCGTCGCCCTCGAATCCACGCTGATCAGCCACGGCCTGCCGTACCCGCAGAACATCGAGGTCGCCAAGGCGTCGGAGGCCGCGGTTCGGGCGGCCGGCGCGGTCCCGGCGACGGTCGCGATCAACGACGGACGACTGCTCGTCGGCCTCGACGATGCCGCCCTCACGGCTCTGGCCACGGCGCCCGCCGGTTCGGTGCGCAAGGCGGCCCGGCCGAGCCTCGCGGCGGCGCTCGCCGGCGGCGGCTGGGCGGCCACCACGGTCTCGGCCACGATGATCGCCGCCCACGCGGCCGGGATCTCGGTCTTCGCGACCGGCGGGATCGGTGGCGTCCACCACGGCGCGCTCGCGGCGCCGGCATCCGGGGGCACGTCGCACGCGGCCCACCTTCGACATCTCGTCCGACCTCGAGGAGCTCGGCCGCACGCCCGTGGCCGTCGTCTGCGCCGGACCCAAGGCCATCCTGGACGTGCCGGCGACCCTGGAGTACCTCGAGACACGAGGCGTGCCCGGTCGTCGCCGTCGGCCAGGCGGACCTCCCGGGCTTCTACGCGCGCTCGGCGGGGATCGCCGCACCCGATTCCGTCCCGGACCTCAACGCAGCCGCGGACCTCGTCGCCGCCCAGCTCGGCCTTGGTCTCGGTGCGGGGATCCTCATCTGCGTCCCGGTTCCGGAAGCCGACGCTCTTCCAGGTGACGTCGCGCGGGCGGCCGTCGAGCGCGCCATCGCCGAGGCGACGCAGGCCGGCGTCGCGGGTCCCGAGCTCACCCCGTGGCTGCTCGCCCGCATCGCGGTCCTGACCGATGGCGCGTCGATCCGCGCCAACACGGCGCTCATCGTCAACGACGCCGGGTTCGCCGGGGCCCTCGCGGTGCGTCTGGCGGCACGCTGAGCCGCAGCGTTCGTCATCTTGCCGCCTCGGTAGGCGCTCGTTACACTCGCCGAGACTCGAAAATCGGGTCTCGAACCCACCCGGAGGCCTGACCGCATGCGGATCTACGAGGGCAGCCCGCGCCAGGACTTCGAGGAGGTCTTCCGCTCCATCGGAGCGTTCCTCGACCAGCGCGGGATGAAGGACGTCCTCCTGCTCGAGGCACCCGACGGGTTCATCGTCCAGGGGCTCGTCCTGTCCGGCGCAAGCAGCGGCACGTGGTCGGACTCGATGGGCGCCCAGACCAAGGAGACGCTGACGTTCCTCGACGAGGACATCGCGCGTTTCATGGAGGAGGCTGGCGCCCGCCGCGGATCCGGCGACAACCGCCAGGCCGGTCATTACGAGTCGGCGTTCCGGGTGATCGGGCGCTACATGGACGACCAGAAGCCGCACGACGTCTTCTTCTTCGAGCAGGAAGGAGCCTTCGTCCTTCGCCTGCTGATGAGCGGCCAGGCCGGCTCGCGCCACGAGCTCGCCGAGTTCACCCGCGACGATATCGACGAGATGGTCGCGCGCGGCCCCGCCCTGCGCCACGCCGAGCCCGCGACAAAGCCCCCGAGAAGGCACCCGAGCCGGCACCCAAGACCTGATCCACATCGACCCATCGGCCATCGAACCTGGAGGTACGCCATGAAGGCACTCAAGACAGTCGCCGTCGCACTGGGGATCACCCTGGCGGCGCTCATCGTGATCCCGCTCGCGGTGCTGGCCGGACTCTTCGTCTGGCTGAAGGTCACCGAGGAAGACGACGACGAGATCCTCGAGCTCGACCAGGAAGGCTGATCGGCATCGACCCTGTCGTCGCCACGAACGAGACGCCCGCCGACAAGGCGGGCGTCGAACTGTCCGGCCCGGATGATCCGAGCGAGCCCGCGCCGCTGACCGCGACCCCCGCGGCGACCCATCGGGACCGCTGGCTGGCGGAGTTCGGCGTGCTCGTCGTCATGGTCTTCTGGGCGGGCAACTTCATCGTGGTCAAGGGCGCGATCGGCATCCTGCCGCCGATCGGGTTCACGTTCCTCCGCTATTCCATCGCGACGATCACGCTGCTGATCCTGCTCCGCTGGCGCGAGGGAGCGATCCGGCTGCCGCGCGGCGATGTCGTGCCGATCCTCGTTCTCGGCGTCATCGGCTTCGGCTGCTACCAGATCCTGTGGCCCGTCGCGCTCCAGACGATCCCGGCCGGTGACTCGGCGCTGCTCATCGCCGCGACCCCGGTGATGACAGCGCTGCTCGCGATGGCGGTCGGTGCCGACACGCCGAACGCGGTCAAGCTCATCGGTGCGTTCGTGTCGTTCGCGGGCGTGGCGCTGGTCATCGCCGCCGGACAGGGTGTCAACCTCACGACATCGCTTGTCGGTGATGGGTTGACGCTGATCGCCGCCGGATGCTGGGCGGTCTACACGGTGTTCGGGGCGCAGGATCCTGCGTCGCCACTCGCCGTTGGTGACCACGACGTGGGCGATCGTGGCCGGGACGCGTCTTCATGGCGCCGCTCGGGATCGCCCAGCTGGTGTCCGCGGACCTGTCCGGCGGTCTCGCGGACCTCGGGCCGCCCGTGTTCCTGGCCATCCTGTATTCCGGGACGCTTGCCGCTGGGTTCGCCAACGTCATCGTCTTCCACGGCGTGAAGCTGCTCGGACCGACCCGCGTCACCGCCCTCCAGTTCCTGGTCCCTGGCACTTGCTGTCGCGATGGCGGCGATCTTCCTCGGCGAGCCGATCCGGCCGATCCAGGTCGTCGGCGGCGCGATCATCCTCGCGGGCGTGGCGCTGCTGCGGAGCGGCTCGTGGCCGAGCGGTCGGAGCGCGGTGCGGGCGATCGGCGCCCTCGCTCGGTGATCGGTCCGGACGGCGCGGCTCCGCCCGTTCCTCGGCTGCTCCCCGGTGAACCGCCGCTGGCCATCCTCGTCGACTACGACGGGACGATCGCCCTGACCGACGTCTCGGACACGGTCATGGCCGAGCACGTGCCCGGGGTCTGGGAGGACGAGGTCGCCGCCTACGACGCCGGGCTTGATGGGCTCGCGCCGGCTGATGGAGCTCGAGATGTCGATGATCGATGTCGAGCCGGCCGCGCTCCTCGCGACGGCGGCCGCGCAACCGCACGATCCGGGCTTCGTCCCGTTCGTCCGGCGTGCCCAGGCGGCGGGGATCCCGGTCGAGATCGTCTCGGACGGCTTCGGCTTCTTCATCGAACCGGCTCTCGAGGCGCTCGGCGTCGGGGAGTTGCCGGTCATCACGGCACGGACGACGTTCGCGGGCCGGCGCGCGACGATCGCCTTCCCGAACGGCCACCCGAGTTGCCTCGTGTGCGGGACGTGCAAGCGCAACCGCGTCCTCGCCCACCAGGCCGCCGGGCGTGCGGTCGTCTTCATCGGCGACGGCGAGAGCGACCGCTACGCCGCCGGCTACAGCGACGTCGTGTGGGCCAAACGCGCGCTCGTGCGGATCTGCATCGAGGCCGGCTGGCCGTACCAGCGCTGGACCGAGTTCCGCGAGATCGACGCGTGGCTGGAAGACGTCGTGGAGGCCTGGCGCGCCGACTCGGCGTCGCTCCCCGGCCCGCGCCCTCACCCGTTCTTCTGCGGTCCGGAGGTCTGGGGCGACGGCCGCGTCGACCCAGCTGCCGGACGCGTGGCCGCCGAGTAGCTGAGCCCAGAAACGCCACGGCAGATCGGTCGGAGCGATCCACTCGGCGAGGCGGGCAGCCTCGTGGTCGATCGCCTTCATGGTCTCCGCTCCGACATCCTCGAGGAGATACAGCGCGATCTCGCCGCTGTCGCTCTGTGCCCAGCCACCGACGATGCGCCCGTCGACCCAGATCGTCGGGCCGGCGTTGCCGGCGCGGTCGAACAGCGCCGCGCGATACCCACCGAGGTACCAGTCGCGATCCTTCCAGCCCATGGTCGTGGCGTCCAGCGCGGGAAGGAGCGCGACCCACGGCTCGGGCGTCTCGCTCGGCTCCAGGTCATCTGCCAGCAGGTAGCCGGTCCCACCTCCGTCGAGGTCCACCTCGACGACGTCGATCGCGGCCAGGGCTTTTCTCGTCGCACCGAGTGACCAGCCCGTCCACCACTGGATGTCGTCGCGGGTGCCCGGACCGAACGCCCGCAGCCACTTTCTGACGAGTTCGGCTCGGGCGACATCGACCGACATGTCGGCGATGCCGTCCGGGAGCCAGCGCTCGATCGGGCTCCAGCGGAACTGGCTGGCGATCCAGCGTGCCACGCGGGCGGCCGCGTGCGATCCGACCGTCCAGTGCCAGGTGGAAGAAGACCTTCTGGCCGACGCTGATCGTGGCCTCGTACGGCTTGCCTCGCGCGATGGTCATCTTCTGGCCGAGGCGTGGGTCGAGCGCCCGCAGCTCCGCGGTGGTCGCCTCACCTCGCTCGCGGACGGCGGCGAGCCCGATCTCCTCGAGCTCCGCAAGCAGGGCGGCCGGGTCCGGTCCGATCCCCGCCTCCGTGAACATGGCGATCGTCCGCTTGCGCTCGGTCTCGGCGACGCGCCCGCGAGGCGGCGGCGTGGACCATCGGGACGTCGTCGACCGGCACCAGGAACAGCGTTCGGCGCATCGCGAGCACGCGCAGGACGGTTCGCTCCTCGTACAACTCGCGTTCGATCTCGGCCGGCGACGATCTCGACATCCGCGCCCTGGCCTGCAGGAAGACGCTCGGCGAATCGGATGCATGGATCACGACGAGCGCCGCTGCCGCCTCGGCCACCGACCCGACCTGTGTACCGGCAGCAAGCCGATGCCGCACGCCCACCCGAGCCCGGCGCTCGTCGGTCCCGATGTGAGGTCTCGCGGTCACCGGGTTCTCGACGCCTCAACCCTGTGAGGCAGTCAAACGGTCGGTCAGTCGGTCCCGCTCTCCGTCGTCGAGCCGCTCGATGAGGTCGATGGTCAGCGCCGCCGTCCAGCCGAACTCGTCGGTCCCGAACCCACGTCCGTCGAAGGGGTCGAAGTACTCGTGGAATCCGCTGCGGGCAACCAGCCCAAGGCTGCTGGCGGCGATCTCCTCGGCCAACGCTCGCATGACCGTGCTGGCGGAGACCCATCCACAGCAGCCAGTTCGTGTTGATCCAGACGGGCCCGCGCCAGTACCGACGTTCGTCGAAGCCCGCACCCTTCAGATCGAAGCTCGGGACGACATAGCCGTCCGGCCGGTCCGGATGGAAGCTCGCCGATCGCAGATCCCGCACGATGGCGTCGACGACCTCGGTCGACAGGTGAGGGTCGAGGAGTGGCGCGAAGGAGACGATCGTGTCCTCGACGGTGCGTTCGCCTCGGGTGACCTCGAGCGCGCTCATCCGACCGGTCGTACCGTCCCAGAGCTCGTCCATGATCGCGGTATGGACCTCCTGCGGCGTCCTCGAGGTGGGGCGTCGGGTCCGCGCCGACGATCGATGCGATCTCCGCGAGCGCCGACAGCGACCAGCACGAGGATCCCATTGAACATCGGCCCGGCGATGAGGAACGGGGCGACGTCGACGAGACGCGCATCGTCGTAACCGGAATCGCGGTACCGGGCGGCGAGATAGACGAACCGGTCGTACGCCTCGTTCGTGGGGCGGTCCTTCGGGTCGCCGTGCGCGAGGTCGCGCCGGACGTACGGCGGGACGCCGCCGGGCGGGATGACGAGTTCGTCGAGGGCGCGGTCCCACGCAGGTGAGTTGTCGAGCCCGGACTCCCACGGATGGACCATGACCGCGAGACGGGTCCCGCTGGGTCGTCGGGCATCGAGCATGTAGCGGTGCTGGGCGACCAGACGCGGATACAGCCAGCGCAGGAACGCCACCGACGCGTCCGGATCGCGCGCGTGGCGGTGGATCTCGAGCGCCGCGTGTGCGTGGATGGTCGGCTGCGTGATCCCGGACGTCTCCACGTCGCGCGGGGCGTGTGGCGATCGGGTCGACGACTGCCAGAAGGCGGGTCCAGGGAAGTAGGCGTCCTCAGCCACCGACGGGTTGAAGACGATATGAGGCACCATCCCATTCGACCACTGTGCGCGGAAGAGCGTCTCGAGCTCCTGCTGAGCGCGTGGCTGGTCGTACCACGAGCGGCCGAGCGCGATGAACGCCGAATCCCAACTCCACTGGTGGGGATAGAGGGTGCGGGACGGCAGGCTCGAGGCCCCGATCCACGCCGCGTCGAGCACGGCTCGAGCCCGTGCGACGAGGTCATCCAGCGTCGGCGACAGCGAAGTCCCGGTCTCGGCGTTCACCACCGGATCCGAGGATCTGTCCACGCGCGATGATACGAGTCCGTTGCTCGATCCGGTCGCCGACGATTCGACTCGCCCGGGGTCTTCCGGTACCATTCGAAAAACCCCCGGGAGGACCTGATCCATGGCGAAGTATGTCTTTGTGACCGGAGGCGTGACCTCCTCTCTTGGCAAAGGCATCACCGCCGCCAGCGTCGGTCGCATCCTCAAGGCGCGCGGCCTGAAGGTCTCCATCCTCAAGCTCGATCCGTATATCAACGTGGATCCGGGCACGATGAGCCCGTACCAGCACGGCGAGGTCTTCGTCACCGACGACGGCGCCGAGACCGACCTCGACCTCGGTCACTACGAGCGCTTCATCGACGAGAACCTGTCGCCAGCTCAGCAACGTCACGACCGGCCGCATCTACCAGGCGGTCATCGCCAAGGAGCGCCGCGGCGACTACCTCGGCGGCACGGTCCAGGTCATCCCGCACATCACCAACGAGATCAAGGAGCGCATCGCGCGCGTCGCCCGCCACGGCGACCCGGACGTCGTGATCGTCGAGGTCGGCGGGACCGTCGGCGACATCGAATCGCTGCCGTTCCTCGAGGCCATCCGCCAGATGCGCAAGGACGTCGGGCGCGCCAACGTCCTGTACGTCCACGTGACGCTGCTCCCCGCGCTGGCCGCCACGGGCGAGCTCAAGACCAAGCCCACCCAGCACTCGGTCAAGGAGCTGCGCGGGATCGGCATCCAGCCCGACGTCATCGTCCTGCGCTCGGACCACCCGGTCCCCGACGAGATCCGCGAGAAGATCGCGCTGTTCACCGACGTCGCGACCGACGCGGTCATCCCGGCCGAGACCGCCGACACCATCTACGAGGTCCCGCTGATGTTCGAGGCCTCGGGCCTCGGCCGGCTGGTCGTTCGCGAGCTCGGGCTTGGCGATCCCGGACGTCGCGCCGGACCTCGACTCCTGGCGCGCGCTGGTCGACCGGATCAAGGCCCCGAAGCCCATCCTCGAGATCGCCCTCGTCGGCAAGTACATCGAGCTGCCCGACGCCTACCTGTCGGTCACCGAGGCGCTCCGCCACGCGGCCTGGGCGCACGAGGTCGACGCCAAGGTGCGCTGGGTCGATTCCGAGGCGCTCACCCACGAGAACCTCCACGACCGACTCGATGGCGTCGCCGGCATCCTCGTCCCGGGCGGCTTCGGCCATCGCGGCATCGAGGGCAAGGTCCTCGCCGCCCACTTCGCCCGCGAGCACCGCATCCCGTACCTCGGCCTGTGCCTCGGTCTCCAGTGCGCGGTCATCGAGTTCGCCCGCGAGGTCGTCGGGACCGGCGACGCCAACTCGACCGAGTTCGACATGTTCACCGACAACCCGGTCATCGACTTCATGCCCGACCAGCGCGAGATGGAGGACAAGGGCGGCACGATGCGCCTCGGCCTCTATCCGGCCAAGCTGACGCCCGGCTCGAAGGCCGCCGCGGTCTACGGCCAGGAGGTCATCTACGAGCGCCACCGCCACCGCTTCGAGGTGAACAACCGGTACCGCCAGACGCTCGAGGCGGCCGGCATGATGCTGTCCGGGCAGTCGCCCGACGGCCGGCTGGTCGAGATCGTCGAGCTGATCGACCACCCGTGGTTCGTGGCCAGCCAGTTCCACCCCGAGTTCAAGTCACGACCCGAGCGACCGCACCCGCTGTTCGATGGCTTCGTCGCCGCGGCGCTTGCCGTCCGCGACGGGCGCGAGCCGGTCTTCGCGGCGCGCCCGATCGAGGGGTCGGACACTCCCGCGACGGCCACCGACGCGATCGAGTCCGTCCCCAGCGCCTGACCGCCTCGGCCAAGAAACTGCAAACGTAACGGGGCCGTCGCGAGACGGCCTCGTTCCTTGTATGCGCGCGGGCAGGGGAGGACTAGAATCAGCCCGAAGCCGACCGACCCGCCTTGGAGCACCACCTGATGAAGATCTTCCTGGACACCGCCGACATCGAAGAGATCAAGACCGTCGCTCGATGGGGCGTCCTCGATGGCGTCACCACGAACCCGACCCTCTACGCCAAGGTCGGCGGCTCGTACGACGAGATCCTCAAGCAGGTCTGCAAGATCACCCCGGGCCCGGTCTCGGCCGAGGTCGTCTCGGACGACGTCGATGGGATGCTCGAGGAGGGTCGCCACTTCGCGACGCTCGCCCCGAACATCGTGGTCAAGGTCGCGATGTCCGAGAACGGGCTGGAGGCGATCAGCCGCTTCGCCGAGGAAGGCATCAAGACCAACTGCACGTTGATCTTCACCACGAACCAGGGCCTCCTGGCGGCCAAGGCCGGCGCATCGCTCATCTCGCCGTTCGTCGGGCGGCTCGACGACATCAACCAGGACGGGATGATCGTCATCCGCGAGCTGGCCGAGATCTTCGCCATCCACGAGATCGACTCCGAGGTCCTCGCGGCCTCGATCCGCAACCCGCTCCACATGACGCAGGCCGCGATGGCCGGCGCCCACATCGCGACGGTCCCGTTCAAGATCGTCCAGCAGATGGTTCACCACCCGCTGACCGACAAGGGCATCGTCCAGTTCAAGGCCGACTGGGAGAAGGCGCGAGAGACGACAGCCGCGAAGGCCTGAACTCGGGCGCCCCTGGCGCTCGAGTCAACTCGAGGCTGACGCGCCCTCGAACCAGGTCCCGCCGCGCATCACCCGGCGGACCCGGAGCGTGTCGTCGAGTTCGACCAGATCGGCCCGCTGACCCGCGGCGATGCGGCCGCGGTCTGACACGCCGAGCATCGCCAGCGGGTTTCGGCTTGCGGCGGCGACCGCGAGCGGCAGCGCAACCCCCGACTCGACGAGGTTGCGCACCGCATCGTCGAGGGCGATCACCGACCCGGCCAGTGTCGATGTCCCGACCAGGGTGACGCGCTGACCGACGACCTCCACCTCGAGGCCACCGACCGTGGCCCGCCCGTCGCCCATCCCCGCGAGGGGGATCGCGTCGCTGACGAGCATGAGACGGTCGGCCGGCTTCGTGCGGGTGATGAGCGGCCAGACGGCCGGGTGGACGTGAACGCCGTCGGCGATCAGTTCGACGTAGACGGCATCGTCGGTCAGGGCCGCCACGGCGAGACCGGGCGACCGATGATCCACGCCGGTCATCGCGTTGAACAGGTGGGTGGTCGAGCTCCCGCCCGCCGCGTATCCCGCCCGCGCCTCCTCGAGCGTCGACGCCGAGTGGCCCATCGAGGTCGCGACTCCCCGAGCGTGCAGCCAGGCGATCAGGTCGAGGGCCCCGGGCAGTTCCGGTGCGACGGTCACCAGCCGGAGACCGCCGAGGTGATCTTCCAGATCGGCGAGCCGCAGGTCCGCCGGGCTCCGCAGGAACGCGGGGTCGTGTGCGCCCTTGCGCGCAGACGACAGCCACGGCCCTTCCAGGTTCGACCCCAGTGGCTCGGCCCCGTCCGGCGGGGCGACTGCCATCCAGTCGCGGACGTCGTCGACGAAGCGGTACAGGTCGTCGAGCGGCGCGGACACCCCGGTCGGTAGGAACGAGGTCACGCCGTGGCGAAGCAGGTGGCGGGCCATCCCGTCGAGGGCGGCCCGACCTCCCATCGCGTCGTGCCCGCCGCCGCCGTGCACGTGGACGTCGACGAAGCCGGGGGCGATGTACGGGCCATCAGCTCCGGCGATCTCCGGATCCGCTGGACTCGACCGAGGCGATCACGCCGTCCTCGACCGTGATCGTGCCCGCCGTCACCTCATCATCGAGGACGAGCCGGCCGGTGACCGTCGTCATCGTCGGCTGCCGTCGACCGGGGCGAGGCTGGCCTTGCGCGCCCTGAAGTCATCGAGCATCGCCTTGGTGGCCGTCGCCCCGACACGCGTCACCCCGAGCGCCATCACCTCCAGCAGCGCATCGAGCGTCCGGATACCGCCCGCCGCCTTGACCCCGACGTGTGGCGCGGTGTTGGCGCGCATCAGGCGGAGGTCGTCGTGGGTCGCCCCGCTGGGTGCGAACCCGGTCGATGTCTTGACGAAGTCACCGCCAGCCTGCTCGGTCAGGTGGCAGGCGCGGATCTTCTCGTCGTCGGTGAGGTAGGCGTTCTCGAAGATCACCTTGACGATGGCCCTGGCATGGTGGGCGACCTCGACGACCGCCGCGATGTCGGCGCGGACATCGGAATCCCGGCCGGACTTGAGCGCGCCGATCTGGATGACCATGTCCAGCTCGGTCGCGCCGTCGGTCAGCGCGCGGCGCGCCTCGAAGACCTTCGTCTCGGTCAGATGGTTGCCGTGCGGAAAGCCGATGGTCGTGCCGACAGCGACGTCGGTGCCGGCGAGGATGGCGGCCGCCCGGACGACATCAGCCGGTCGAACACAGACGGAGGCCACGTCGTATTCGGCCGCGAGGCGACAGCCGTCCAGCACGAACGTGTCGTCCAGCTCGGGGCGCAGCAGCGAATGATCGATGGTCTTGGCGACGTCGCTATAGCTCAGCTCGTCGATCGAGAGGGTCATGCGCCCTCGCTCAGACGACGTACGGTCGGAGGACGCCGCGGGCGAGGATGAAACCCCGCTTGATGCGCTCGTCCGTGCCCTCGAAATCGCGGTCCTCGTGCTCGATGATCACGTCCCCGTCGTACCCCGCGCGATAGAGCGCAGCGAACATGACGCTCCAGTCCACCTCCCCGAGACCGGGCAATCGCGGGATCTGCCAGCCGATCCCCTGCGAGAAGATGCCGCGCTCATAGAGGCCCTCGCGGTCGATCATCAGGTCCTTGGCCTGCATGTGGAGGATGTGCGGACCGAACTCGCGGATGAAACGCGGGATGTCGATCATCTGGAGGATCAGGTGCGACGGGTCGAAATTGAGCCCGACGCTGCCGCCCCAGGTCTCGAGGATCCGGCGCCACTGACGAGGCGTCGTGGCGAGGTTATGGCCGCCGGGCCATTCGTCGTAGCTGAACAGCATCGGACAGTTCTCGAAGGTCAGCTTCCGGCCATGGTCCTCGGCGAAGCGGACGATGTCGGGCCAGACCCGGAGCGCCTCTTCCCAGTTCTCATCCGGGTTCTTCGAGCCGTCGGCGCCCATGAACGTGTTGACGAACGGGACATCCATCGCCTCCGCGGCCACGATCACATGCCGGAGGTGGCCGATGACCTGCTCGCGGTGCTCCGGATCGGGGTGGAGCGGGTTCGGGTAGTAGCCCAGGCCGGAGATGGTCAGGCCGGTCGACCGGATCCGGCTCGCCAGCTCCGATCCCTCAGCAGCGGATAGGTTGGCGACATCGATGTGGCTGGTCCCGGCGTAGCGCCGGCTCGGGCCCGTGGTCCGCGGCCAGCAGGCGATCTCGATGCTCTCGAAGCCGTTGGCGGCGGTCCAGTCGACGACCTCGTCGAGCGGCGTCTCGGGGAAGGGGGCGGTCAGCAGGCCGAGGCGCATCAGACACCCTCCCCTGGGGTCGCGCCGACCGGGACCGGATCCCGTACGACGTCCACCCAGCGACCCAGACGTGCGCTCTCGGCGATGGCGTCGTTGACGAGCATCTCGTCGTGACCGTCGGCGAAGGTCGGATAGGCCGGCCGTTCGGACGGTCGTCCGGCCGCGATGTCGGCGTAGACGGCCCGAAAGTGGGCGGCGAAGGTGTCGCCGAACCCCTCGACGTGACCACCCGGCAGCGCAGCCGCGGCACGTCCCGCCGCCTCCATGAGCGCCGGGTTCTTGATCAGGATCTCGTTCGGTCGCTCCCGATGCCCGATCCACATCTGGTCGGGCTGCTCGGAATCCCAGGCGATCGAGGCGGCCGAGCCGGAGATCTCGTACTGCAGGGAGTTCTTGCGTCCGGCGCTGATCTGGCTGATGTTGACGGCCCCCCGGGCGCCGTTCTCGAAGCGCAGCAGGATCGAGGCGGAATCCTCGGTCGCGATGTCGCGGTCGATCGTCTCGGCGGCGACATCGGTCGAGTACGTCTCGACCGGCCCGGTCGGCTCCCGACGGGCTTCGATGAAGGTGGTCAGCTCGGCCATCACGGAAACGATCCGATGGCCGGTGATGAAGGCGGTCAGGTCGAGCCAGTGGGAGCCGATGTCGCCGACCGCCCGCAATGGCCCGCCGCGCTCCGGCTGCAGCCGCCAGTTCCAGTCGGTCTCGAGCAGGAGCCAGTCCTGGAAGTAGCGTCCGGTGACCAGCCGGACGTCGCCGACGCCACCGGCGGACACGAGGTCGTGGGCGTGCTGATTGAGCGGGTAGTAGCGGATGTTGAAGTTGGCGGCGTTGACCAGGCCGGTCGCGGCGGCCAGGTCGACCAGCTCGCGCGACTCCGCCGCCTCCATGGCCAGCGGCTTCTCGCAGATGACATGCCGGCCTGCGGCAAGGACGGCCCTTGCCTGCGGCAGATGGAGATCGTTGGGCGACGTGACGTGGACCGCATCGACCGCTTGGGTCGTCGAGGAGCGCCTCGAGCGACTCGTACGCGCGCGGGACGCCGAGGGTCTCAGCGCGGGCCGCACCACGTTCCGGGGTGCTCCCGAGCACGCCGCGGACCTGGACGCCGATGCGGCGCAGGGCTTCGACATGGACCGTGCCGATGAAGCCCGTGCCGATCACGGCCGCGCCGATGTCGGCGATCCTCCTCATGTCACGTTCACCCCACTGCTGGCGCTCGCGCGCCCGACTTCTCCCTTCTCATCCTACTTCTCGGGAGTCCTCGTCTGCGGACCGTGTTCAACCAGCGTGGAGCCCTGCTCACCGTCCCTCAGCCCGGATCGATCCCGCGCCGCTTCTCGAAGACGATCTGCAGGTCCTGGCTGATGCCGGTGGCGAACCCGGCCTCGCTCAGCGCGAGGTAGTACTCCCACATCCGCACGAACCGATCATCGAAGCCCAACGCCCGAACTTCGGCGAGCCGCTCCATGAAGCGCGTGCGCCACGCACGCAAGGTCAGGACGTAGTCACCGGCGATGTCGGTCATGCCCCGCATCAACAGGCGCGTGTCGCGGGTCGAGCGCTCGATGACGGCCAGCGACGGACACAGTCCGCCCGGGAAGATGTACGTCTGGATCCAGTTGGCCCCATGCAGCTGGCGATCGTAGCCGGCGTCCGGGAACGTGATCGACTGAAGGCTCAGCCGGCCGCCGGGGACAAGCGCGGCATCGCATTTCTCGAAGAACGTCGCGAAATACTCCGCGCCCACGGCTTCGAGCATCTCGATCGAGACGATCGCGTCGTACGTCCCGCGGATGTCCCGGTAGTCGCATAGTTGGATGTCGACGAGGTCCTCCAATCCGGCCTCTCGGACACGCTCGCGGGCAAGGTCGTATTGCTCCTGCGAGATCGTGACCGACGTTACCCGGCAACCAAGCTCGCCCGCGGCATACAGGGCGAAACCGCCCCAGCCGGTCCCGATCTCGAGCACGTGCTGGCCACGGACGAGCCCTGCGCCCTCGGCGATGAGCCGGTACTTGTTGCGTTGCGCGTCCGCGAGTGACTGATCGGGCGATGCGAAGACCGCGCTCGAATAGGTCATCGTCTCGTCGAGGAACGTCCGGTAGAAGTCGTTGCCCAGGTCGTAGTGAGCTGAGATGTTGCGGCGGCTCTGGCGCTTCGTGTTCCGCCGGAACCGGTGCGCGATCGTCCGACGCAGCTGCGCCGGGCGTCGGAACCAGCCGGCCGACAACGCCAGCGACTCGCGGTTGAGTGCCGCCCACCGGAGCAGGCCGGCCAGGTCCGGGCTGGACCACAGGCCGTCCATGTAGGCCTCGCCGCCGCCGGTCTCGCCATCGACCAGCAGCTTGACGAGCGCCCGTCGGTCGTGGATGTGGATCTCGGCCGCCGGTTCGGCCCCGGCCGCCCCGAACGTCCGTCGCTCCGCCGTCGGGCAGCACCACCAGCAGCCGACCGACGCTGACCCGGCCGGCGGCGCCCACGGCGATCCGCCAGGCGACCCGCGACAGGATGGACTCGGTCAGCTGCGGCAGCCACCCGACGGTCATGGACTGGCTCATCGTGTCGCCTCACTGTGTCGATGGAAATGCGCGCCGCGCAGCCAGAGCCGCAGGGCATGCCAATGGATCATCCCGATGGTCTTGTGGGTCACGAACGGATAGCGGACGAGCATCCGCAGGACCATCCGATCGGTCAGCCGGCGACGGCCCAGGTCCAGGCTCGTGTGCAGCAGCAGCCCGTCGCCGGGATCCTCGTTGATGGTGATCCGGAGCCGCGACGCCTCGTCGCGGACGCGGACGGTGTAGCGCCCGTCCATCTCGATGAACGGCGAGACGTAGAAGTCCTTGTCCATCGAGTCCACGAAGCCGGACGCGTCCGCCTCGCCACGAAGGCTGTAGAGGTGGCGCTCGCCGTGGGTGTTGTGGACCTCGACGATCACCGCCTGGAGCTCGCCGCCGCGGTCCCGGCACAGGAAGAAGCTGGCCGGGTTGAAGACGTAGCCGAGCACCCGCAGGTTGGTCACGAGCGTGACCTGCCAGCCGTCCGGGTCCACACCTTCGCCGCGCAGGTGGTCGAGGATGGTCGCGCGGACGTCGCTTGCGGGCGGGTCGAAATGGTCGTCGTCGTGGAAGGACAGCAGGTTCCGACGCCCGCGGCTGATCGACCGCAAACGACGCGGCACCTCGTCGAGCTCGTCGATGTCGAGGGCGACGTAGAAGACACGGTGCTCGAGCGCGTAGGCGAAGGGCCGGACGCGCCGATGACGGACGACGCCTTCGAGGAGGTGGGACTTCACGCCGCCCGCTCCTCATGGGCCATCTGGAGCGCCGCAGCCGCCTCCCAGCCGGAGCGGCACCCGTCCTCATGGAAGCCGTAGCCGAGGTGCGCTCCGGCGAACCAGGTCGAGCGCCGGCCCTGGAGATCCCGCAGGGCAGCCTGCGCCTCGAGTGTTCGGAACGTGTACGTCGGGTGCTGCATGGATCGATCGGCCAGGATCGACTCGGGTCGGACTCGGTCGCCAGGGTTGACTGAGACGCAGTAGTCGACCGGCCCGGCCAGCGACTGCAGCCGGTTCATGTGATAGGTCATCGACAGCTCGGTGCCCGGGCCGGCGCAATCGTCCTGGTCGACGTTCCACGACGCCCGCGCCGCCCGACGTCGAGGCAGGACGCTCTCGTCCGTGTGGAGCACGACCCGATTCGTCGAATACTCGAAGCCGGCCAGCGCTGCACGTTCGCGGTCGTCGGCATCGTGGAGCAGGTCGAGGGCCTGATCGGCATGCGTGGCCATCACCACCGCGTCGAACCGCTCGCTCGCGCCGTCCGCGGTCCGTACTGTCACGCCGCTCGCGTCGCGCGCCACGTCCGTGACTGGACGCCCGGCACGGACCGTGCCGTGCGGCAAAGCCGCCACGATCCGATCCACGTACCGCATCGAACCGCCCTGGATCGTTCGCCAGTGGAGCGCGTTCCCGTAGCCGATCAGCCCGTGGTGGTCGAGGAAGCGGAGCAGGTAGTCGATCGGGAAGTCGAGGATCCGGTCGGCCCCCGTCGACCAGACCGCGGACGTGATCGGGACGAGAAAATGGCGCCGGAAGCCTGTGCCGTATCCACCGTCATCGAGGAAGTCGCCGAGGCTCGCAGCTGACGGCGCCGCCGCATCCAGCGTGACCCGAGCCTCGCGGTAGAAGCGCAGGATGTCGGCGATCATCCGCCAGTGATCCGGACGGACGGCGGCCGAGGGTGTGGCGAGATAGCCGCGCATCCCGCGTGAGCTGAATTCGACATCGCAGGCGCGGCATGTCGACCCGAGCGACATGTCACTGTCCTGCGTCCGCACCCCGAGTTCCGCGAGCAGACGGCGTGAAGAGCGGGTAGGTGTGCTCGTTGTAGACGATGAATCCGGTGTCGACCGCGATCGGACCCCGGTCCGTCTCGACGGCGACCGTCTTGACGTGTCCGCCAACGGCCGCGTCAGCGTCGAACAGCCGGAGCTCGTGATCGCGGCGGAGCGCATATGCCGCGGTCAGACCGCTGACACCGGCCCCCACGATGGCGACCTTCATGCGGCGTCCCGCCCGTCATGACCGCGGTGGTCGCGTCCCTGTCGGGCGGCCGTCGCCTGGGCCTCGAGCGTTCGCTGCATTCCGTCGGCTGCATTCCGGCCGATGTTCGCGAAGGCGCCCCCGAGGAAGGGCTGGACAAGTCGGAGGATCCCGCCGAGCCGGATGTCGGCCATGTAGTCGAGCCGTGTGCCGGTTGCGAGGCGCTCCAGCCGGATCTCGTCGACCGCGGAGACGCCAGAGCCCGAGCCGACGAGAACGACCCGGGTCGGCGGCTCGAAGACGGAGATGCGGTACTCCATCGGCGCGACACGCGGGCCCAGCCTGACGCCGAGACGGAATTGACTCCCGAGGCCCACGGGACCCCCGTCGAGCCGTTCAGCCGTGGCGACGCCGGGATCCCACTCCCGGGAGGTGGCGAAATCGGCGACATAGTCGAAGACGTCTTCGATCGGCAGGGTCGTCTCGACCTGTTCGTGCAGCGTGGTCATGGGTGGCTCCAGGAGGTTCGGGGACTGATGGATCGGTGATCCGCGACGCCAGAAAGCTCCGCGACGAGCTCCCACAGGCGATGGCGATCGCGACGCGACAGTCGCGTCGCTGGCAGCCGGTCGAACGGGCGCGCGCGACGGTCGAGCCACAGGGATCCACCGGGTCCATCGGTTTGGTCGGCCGTGGCGGTCGCCAGCCAGACCAGCGTGTCGATGCCCTCTGCCGGCGTCCGCAAGATGGGGTCCATCAGCCGGGCAAAGACGGGCAGCGCTTCCACAAGACCGGGGGTCCGCGCCCAGCCTGGGTGCATCGAATCGAAGCGGATGCCGGCGCCGCCGAAGCGACGCGCCCACTCGCGGATCAGGGAGACCTGGGCGCGCTTGGCACGTGCGTAGGCGCGGGTGCCGTCGTAGGCGCCGCGGGAATATTGGAGATCGTCAAGGTCGAGGCCCTGGGCGTACTGGCCACCGGAGGTCACCGCGATGACGCGCGAACCGCCGGTCCGGTCGAGCAGGGGGAGCAGGTCTCGGATCAGCGTGAAAGGCCCGACGACGAGGGTGGCCAGGGTGGCCTCGATCCCGTCGGGACCGATCGTGCGATCGGGAAAGATCGCGCCCGCGTTGTCGATGAGAACGTCGAGACGCGACTCCTTGGAGAGCACCTGGTCAGCGGCCGCCCGCACCGACGCGAGCGAGCCCATGTCGGCAACGACGATCGGATAGAGATCGACGCCGTGCCGCGCGACGAGCACGTCACGGACGGCGTTCAGCCGTTCCTCGTTGCGACCCACCAGCACGACCCGCGCGCCGAGCGCCGCGAGCTCATCGGTCACCTGACGTCCGAGCCCGGATGTCGGGCCGGTGACCAGCACGGTGCGGCCGGTAAGCACATCGGTGGGCGGCGGCGCCCAGCGATCGAGGCGACGCCGCACGGCGGGGCCGATCCTCGAGAAACTGCCAACGACGGTGAGCTCGAGCAGGGTGTCGACAAGAGCAGGCGGATCCGGCAAGCGAGGGTGCATCGGTGGTCCTTGGATGTCGAGAGTTTGTAGAGTGTCTGGGCGGACAATAGAGGTCATCTAGAGTGTTTGTCAAGCATTGACAGTGTGATATGCTGAACAAACCGTGTACACAATCAAACAGGCTGCGGCTCGAACCGGCCTGACGATTCCGACCATTCGCGCGTGGGAACGCCGCTACGGCGTCGTCTCGCCCGAGCGGACCGAAGCCGGCTACCGCCTGTATGACGAGGCCGCCATCGAGCGCCTCGCCGCGATGCGTGCCCTTGTGGAATACGAGGGCTGGCGCCCGAGCCAGGCGGCAGACCGCATCAGGACGCCCGGCATCGATCTGGCCTCACTCGCTCGCCAGGCGACGGCGACGCGAGGGCCCTCCGGCGATCGGCCGATCGACCCATCTGGACCGCCATCGGATCCTGTGGCGCATGCCTTCGTCGCCGCAGCCCAGCGACTCGACATCGATGGGATGGAGCGGGTCCTTGATGAAGCCTTCGCGGCGCAGCGGTTCGAGATCGCCATGGACGAGGCTGTCTTCCCCGCGCTCCGTGCCGTGGGTCGTGCGTGGGCCGATGGCACGCTGGACGTAGCCGCCGAGCACGCGGCAAGCGAGACCGTGCGCCGACGGCTCGCCCGCTTCTTCGATGCGGCTCGAGGACCGATGACGCAGGCGCAGCTCCTGGTCGGCATGCCCCCGGGCGGGGACCATGAGCTCGGAGTGTTCGCCTTCGCGGTCGCGTGTCGCAGAGCCGGCCAAGAGGTCGCCTACCTCGGGCGGAACGTCCCGCTCGAGAGCTGGATGCAGATGGTGCGTGAGACTGCGGTTCCGGCGATCGTGCTCGGAGCCGTCACCGATGAGGATGCGGTGGCCGTGAACCGGGTGGCCACAGCCGTCGCGATGCTCGAGCATCCGCCGGTTTGTTTTGCCGGAGGTCCAGCGACCATCGACACCACGGTGGCGTCGGGCGCGATCCAGCTCCCACGTTTCCTCGACGCGGCGGTGGCCGTGGTCGCCGATGTCACCGCCTCGCGGAGGGCCTCAAAACGCCGTTGACGGGTGCCCGTAGGACGTCTATGCTCCATGTATCCCGACCGGCACCCGCGCTGCGGCAGCGATTCCGCGCGCACCATCTGCCCGGTCCCCCCATCACCCGAAGGTGACCTTTCCCTAATGCCCGGACCCGGCCCCGACCAGCGCGATCAGCGCGCACAACGAAATAGACGACCCCGACGCCGCGCCCCCATCGGTGGCGGCGGACGCGCCCCCGTCACCGAATTCGAGGAGCAGCAGGAGCTCGAGGCCGCCCGCGAGCGGAACGACCTCGAGGTCGGCGATCTCCGCGAGATGAGCGTGGCGGAACTCCGCCAGGTCTCTCGCGACCTCGAAGTCGACGCCGCCAGTGGCGAGCGCAAGGACGTCCTGGTCGACCTCATCCTCCAGCGCCAGACAGAGCGCGCCGGACACGACTACGCCACCGGCATCCTCGACATCGTCGACGAGGGCTTCGGCTTCCTGCGTCGCCACGGCCTGCTTCCCAGTCCTGATGACGTCTACGTCAGCTCGAGCCAGGTCCGTCGCTTCGGCCTGCGCATCGGCGACCGCGTGTCGGGTGCCGTCCGCGCCCCGCGCGAGGCCGAGAAGTACTGGGGCATGCTGCGGGTCGACGCGGTCAACGGCGTCGACACGGAAACGGCACGCCGCCGCCCGGTCTTTGGTGACCTGACCCCGGTCCACCCGGACGTCCTGATCAATCTCGAGACCGACCCCAAGAACCTGAGCCAGCGGCTGATCAACCTGGTCAACCCGATCGGCAAAGGCCAGCGTGCCCTGATCGTCAGCCCGCCCAAGGCCGGCAAGACGATGCTCCTCAAGCAGATCGCCAACGGCGTCAGCGCCAACTACCCCGAGATCCTGCTGATGGTCGCGCTCATCGGCGAGCGGCCCGAGGAAGTCACGGACATGCGCCGCAGCGTCAAGGGCGAGGTCATCAGCTCGACCTTCGACGAGCCGACCGAGAACCACACGCACGTCGCCGAGATGGCGCTCGAGATCGCCAAGCGCCAGGTCGAGACCGGCCGCGACGTCGTGATCCTGCTCGACTCGATCACCCGGCTGGCACGGGCCTACAACCTGGCCCTCCCGCCGTCGGGCCGGACCCTGTCCGGTGGCCTCGATCCGATCGCCCTCTACCCGCCGAAGCGCTTCTTCGGTGCCGCCCGGAACATCGAGGAGGGCGGCTCCCTGACCATCATCGGGACCTGTCTTGTCGACACCGGCTCGCGCATGGACGACGTCATCTACGAGGAGTTCAAGGGCACCGGTAACTCGGAGCTCATCCTCGACCGCAAGCTGGCCGAGAAGCGGATCTATCCGTCGATCGACGTCCAGCGCTCGGGGACCCGCCGCGAGGAGCTGCTCCTCGAGGAGGGCACCCTCAAGATGGTCTGGACCATGCGCCGGATGCTGTCCGCCGTCGGTGCCAACGAGGGCATCGAGATCCTGCTGAACCGTCTGGCGAAGACCCAGTCGAACGCCGAATTCCTCTCCTCGCTGACCAAGAGCCTCGACGCCTGAGCCTCCGGGCAGCCCAGGACCTCTGTCGGGTTGCCCGCTTCGCAAGGTCCGTGTTACGGTTGGTACCCAAGTCGTAAGCCCGTAGAGACGGGTGGCGGCCGCGAAGAAGAGACCCCAGCTCGAAACGCGACCGGACGGTCCGCACTGCACCCCCAGCCCCCGCGAATCCCCCTAGCTGCATGCGACCGTCCCAAGGCAGGAGACCGTATTGCTGAACGCCTCGGTCGGCTTCCAGCGCGTCCTAGAACGCGTACGCCGGCCCTTGAAGCATGGACCCGCGAGTGACGCGCCCCGCGAGGCCCGGCGATTCGCCGTTGCGCCCAAGCTGCGTCATGGCGTTCATGTCGTCGTCGCCGCTTCCCGCCTGGCCCCCGTCCGCGAGCAGCGCCCGACGGTCGTGGCCGCAGCTCCGGTCGTTGTCGCGACGATCGAGACACCCGCCCGGCCGCGACGCACCCTGATCTCTCGCCTTGGCCATGAGCGCTCCGTCGCGATGGTGGTCGTGGCGATCGTCGTCGGCGCATCGGTCATCAGCGTCTCCGCAGGACATCCTTCAGGCCCGACCGGCAACACCAACGGCGCGGGCACGGCCCCACGGATCGCGATCGGTGGCGATACCACAGGCGACACCGCAGCCGATGACACCGGCGATGTCGCTGTCAGTGGCGGCACTGATGGCATCGATGAGACCGACAGCACCGAGTCCGGGAGCGGCGACGCCGCCCTTGGTGCCAACTCCGGCCTGGACACCACCGACTCCACGGGCAGCGTCGAGTTCGGCCAGCCCGTCGTCGTCACCCCACCGAAATCGCCGTTCGCCGCCATCGATCTCGGCGACACTGACTTCGCCGCGATCGACACCGCCGCAGTGGAAGGCCCCTTCATCGACGACGGCACGCTGGTCAAGCCGATCGCCGTCGACACGACGGTCCCCGACGGCAGTGCCCTGGTCCAGACCTACAAGGTCAAGGCTGGCGACACGCTCGCCGACATCGCCACGAAGTTCAAGGTCTCGCCGATGACCGTCGTCTGGGCGAATGACCTGAAGTCCAAGACCGACTTCAAGAAGGGCGACACACTGCGGATCCCACCCGTGACCGGACTGATCGTCAAGGTCACCCCGACCGATACGCTCGCTGCGATCGCCAAGCGCTACGGCGTCGAAGGGACCGACATCCTGGCCACGAACGGCATCGACGACCCGAACCTCGTCGTCGGCCAGGTGCTCGTCCTCCCAGGTGCCAAGGGCAAGGCCATGGCGACCAAGCCGTCCATCAAGCCCTCGTCCCGCGTCACCCGAGGATCGACCGGCGGCGTCCTCCGCGCCGGCCCATCCACGTACAGCGGCGGCAAGTTCATGTTCCCGGTCGTTGGTGGTGACAACTACATCAGCCAGTACTTCCACTACGGTCACTACGCCCTCGACATCGCGGCCGACTACGGCTCGACCGAGCGTGCAGCCGCCGCCGGCACCGTGATCTTCGCTGGCTGGAAGAGCAACGGCGGCGGCTACCAGGTTTGGATCTCCCATGGCTCCGGGTTGTACACCACCTACAACCATATGTCGGCCGTCTCGGTCGGGCGCGGCCAGAAGGTTGGGCGCGGCCAGACCGTCGGTCGGGTCGGGCAGTCCGGTAACGCGAGCGGTCCGCACCTCCACTTCGAGGTCTGGCGCGGCATGGTCTGGGACGGCGGCCAGCGCGTGAACCCGCTCGGCTACCTGTAGAACGCTTCGTCCGACCCCCGGGTGCGCCGATCGGGACGCGGCCCGGAGCGTGCGAGAATGGCCCCGATGTTCCTTGACCGTGTGAAGATCTGGGTCCGCGCCGGCGATGGCGGCGACGGGGCCGCGACCTTCCGGCAGGAAGCTCACGTCCCGCGTGGTGGACCCGATGGCGGCGATGGCGGCCGTGGCGGCTCCGTCCACCTTCGCGTGGACGCCGGGCAGACGACGCTTCGGGACTTCAATCACCGGCACCATTTCCGGGCGACACCGGGTGGGCGTGGCACGCGTGCGCGGCGGCACGGCAAGGCCGGTGATGACCTGGTCCTCGACGTCCCGCCGGGCACGGCCGTCTACGACGACGAGACCGGGGCGCTGGTCGCCGACCTCGTGGCGCTCGGCCAGACCGCGATGGTCGCCCGAGGCGGACGGGGCGGACTCGGCAACACTCATTTCAAGAGTTCCACCCACCAGGCTCCCAAGCACGCTCAGAAAGGGGAGCCGGGCGCCGAGGGCTGGTTGCGCCTGGAACTGCGCTTGATCGCCGACATCGGGCTCGTCGGACTGCCGAACGCGGGCAAGTCGACGATCCTCGGCGCAGTGACTGCGGCGACGCCCAAGATCGCGGACTACCCGTTCACGACGCTCGAACCGAACCTCGGGGTGATGGACCTCGGGGACGAGGACGAGCGGCGCCCGACCATCGCCGACGTCCCGGGCCTGATCGAGGGCGCGAGCAGCGGCGCCGGACTCGGCCACGCATTCCTGCGACACGTGGAGCGGACACGGATCCTCGTCCACGTCATCGACGGTTCGTCGCGTGACCCCGAGTGGGACTACGACGTCATCCGCGAGGAACTGCGCGCCCACGATCCGGCCCTCCTCGAGAAGCCGATGCTGGTCGCCTTCAACAAGGTCGACCTGCCGGCCGCTGCCGAGGCCTGGCCCACTTTTCTCAAGGCGCGGAAGAAGGAAGGCATCGACCCGGTCGCCATCTCGGCGGCGATGGGCGATGGGATGGCCGACTTCCGGGACCGGATCGCGACGCATCCTGCCCGATGCCAGCGAGCTCGCGGAGCCGCCCGAGCCGGCCGGGGTCGTCGTCCATCGCATCGAGGCGATGGGGGACGGCTTCAGCGTCGAGCTGGACGCGGACGGCGTCTTCCGTGTGCGCGGCAAGCGCATCGAGCGCATCGCCGCACAGACGAACTTCGACGTCGAGGAATCGGCGGAGCGCTTCCAGCGCGAGCTGGCCAGGCTCGGCATCGACACCGAGCTGCGCCGTGGCGGGGTCTCCGCGGGCGACACCGTCAGGATCGGTGCGACCGAGCTCGAGTGGGAGGCGCAGCCCTGGGAACGGACCTGACCGCGACGCCGCGCGCGATCGTGCCCGACTCGCTCGGCATCTTCGGCGGGACGTTCGATCCGATCCACGTCGCGCACCTCGCGGTGGCCGAGGAAGCCGCCGAGGCGCTCGGGCTCGAGCGGATCCTGTTCATGCCCGCCGGCCAGCCGCCACACAAGCCGGGGCTCGAGATCACGCCGGCCGAACAGCGGCTCGAGATGGTCCAGCTCGCCATCGCCGGGAACGACCGGTTCATGGTGGATCGCCGGGAGATCGACCGCGGTGGGCCGTCGTACACGGTCGACACGCTCGAGGACCTGCGGGCCGCGCGGCTGGCCGAGGGCGCCTCACCGGACCTGACGCTGGTCCTCTCGGCCGAGGCGTTCCTCGGGCTGATGACCTGGCGCGAGCCGCGACGCGTGATGGAACTGGCACGGGTCGTGGTCGCGCCACGCGACGGCTACCCGGACGCCGGTCCGGCGTTCCTGGCCGAGCATCTGCCGGACCTCGCCGACCGGGCGACCTTCCTCGATGGGCCGCGTCTGCGCCTCTCGGCGAGCGAGCTGCGAGCCCGCGCGGCGGCCGGTCGATCGCTCCGCTATCTCGTCCCGGATGCGGTCGCGGCGTATATCGGCGACCATGCTCTCTACCAGCACTCCCGGAGGGACCCGCCATCGTGACCGAACCCGCCATGCCTCGCCTGCCCACCGATTCCGCGACCGCGCCGCGCGCCGACGGTCTGCCCAAGCGCGCCAAGACCGCACCGGCCACCGAGCGCCCGCCGCTCGAACTCGCCCGGCGGATCGTCGAGCTGGCAGAGGACAAAAAGGCCGCGGACATCGTGCTGCTCGATCTCGCCGGCCTGACCACCATGGCCGACTACTTCATCATCTGCTCGGGCGGGTCTGAGCGGCAGTTGAGCGCGATCGCGGACGGCATCATCTCCAGCCTGCGCGACGAGAAGACGAGGCCGATCGGTCGCGAGGGGACAGCGGCATCGCACTGGGTCCTGGTCGACTTCGGCTCTGTCATCGTCCACATATTCACCCCGCCGGAGCGCGAGTACTACGGCCTCGAAAAGCACTGGTCTGAGGCAAAGACGATCCTGAGCGTGCAGTAGGGAACTGCCCGATGGCCTCGTACAAGGTCAATCGCAAAGCCGTGGCGCACGCGCGGAAGTTGATCGATGCGAAGCGGTACGTCCTCGACAGTGACTGGGGCGAGGTCGCGCCGACCGCCGACGACGAGAACGCCTTCCTGAAGACGCACTCCTGGGACGAGTACGCCGCGTGGCACCTCGGCGCTCACCGACGGCGCCACCGACGGGACCAAGGCCCGATATGCGTTCGTATTCGGGGACCTCGAGCGCGTCCATCGGACCGCGCTCATTGCGTGCGTCTACCGAGCGGCGGAGTGGCGCCACAAGTCGATCGAGCTCGCTGCCCACCGGCTGCTCCAGCGTCTCGACAAGACGCCGGCTGAGGCAGCGCCGAGACGCGGGCTAGACGCGTGGGTCGATGATGGTCGGCTCCACAAGAGGGAGGACCGACGAATGGCACTCACCGACGCACCGTTGTTCGCCAGCCTGCCGGCCCACGACATCGAGCGGGCCGTGCGCTGGTACCAGGACAAGCTCGGCCTGACACCGATCATGGACCTCGGCCCGGCGGGCCAGCTCTACCGCACGGGTGGCGCGCTGTGGATCATCTACCAGACGCCATCGGCCGGGACGGCCAAGCACACCCTGGGTGGCTGGATCGTGCCCGACGTCGAGGCCGCGATGCGCGACCTGCGCGCCAAGGGCGTCACCTTCGAGGACTACGCCATGGGTGACCAGGGTCCGACGACCGAGAACGGGGTCGCCAGTGACGAGAGCGGCGGCAAAGTGGCGTGGTTCATCGATTCGGAGGGCAACATCCTCGCCCTGACCCAGATCCCGCCCGGCATGGCCCTGCCCGGAGCGGTGACCTGAGCCGCATCCAGGGGTTCGCCGGGGAGGTCATCGAGCCGGATCACGCGGACTACGACACGCATCGCGAGATCTGGAACGCGATGGTCGATCGGCGACCGGCGCTCATCGCGCGCTGCACCTCGGCCGATGATGTCGTCGCTGCGGTCCGCCACGGCCGCGAGGTCGGCCTCGAGATCGGCGTGCGATCCGGCGGGCACGGCGTCCTCGGTCTGTGCGTCCCGGACGGCGGCCTGATGATCGACCTGTCGCCGATGGGCGACGTCCGGGTCGATCCCGACCGGCGACGGGCATGGGTCGGCGGCGGTGCGCTGCTGCGCAGCCTCGACCGGTCAACCGACCCGCACGGTCTGGCGACGACGGCCGGCAATGTCTCGCACACGGGCGTCGGCGGGCTGACGCTCGGTGGCGGGATGGGCTGGCTCGCCCGGCAGTTCGGGCTGTCGTGCGACAACGTCGAGACGTACACGGTCGTCACCGCCGATGGCCGGATCCTGCGTGCGAGCGAGACGGAGCACCCGGACCTCTTCTGGGGGCTGCGCGGGGCGGCGGCAACTTCGGTGTCGTGACCGAGTTCGAGTTCCGGCTTCACCCCACGACGGGTCGGGCGCTGTTCGCCGACCTCTACTTCGACCTGGCCCAGCCGACGGCACGGTGCTGCCGTGCGCGCCTGGCGCGACCGTCTGCACGACGCACCGCGTCCGGCGACGTTGACCAGCGACGTGATGACGGCCGGCGACGCGCCGTTCCTGCCCGACGTCGCTGCACGGGCGTCCCGTTGTCACCGTCGGCTTCGTGTGGGTCGGCGACATGGCGGACGCGCGCCGTTACCTCGACGATTTCCGGCGGATCGGGACGCCGGACGCGGAGTTCGTGGACGAGATGCGCTACATCGACCTGCAGAGCATCGGCGACGAGCGGCACCACCACGGTCTGCGGCGCTACTCGGCGGGCCACTACCTGACCGAGTTGACTGACGCCGCGATCGACGCATTCCTGAGCCGCGGGATCCCCACCGACGCGCGCGACCCGGACCCAGCCATGCTCCCAGGCGGCGGGCTCCAAGGTTACGGCGGCGCGATCGCCGAGGTGGGCGACGCCGAATCGGCCTTCAGCCACCGCGAGACGCTCGTCGAGTTCTTCGCCGGTTCCACCTGGGCCGACGCGGCCGAGGACGCCGTCCGGATGTCTGGCGCGCGCGCCTGGGCGGCGGCGCTGGCGCCGTTCTCGTCCGGGACGTACGTCAACGTGATCGCCGATCCAGGCGAGGAGGGCGTCGGGCGCGCCTATCACGCCGCGCAGCTGGAGCGCCTCGCCGAGATCAAGCGGACCTACGATCCGGACAACGTCTTCCACCTCAACCAGAACATCCGTCCCGCCGCGCCAGCGGTCGAGTAGGTGGGACTTCGCCCGATACTCGTCGGCCGCACGGTCGCCGTCGTCCTCGGAACCTTGGTGTTGGCCGGGTGTTCCGCTGTCGAGCCAACACCATCGCCCTTGCCTTCGACGGCGTTGTCTCCACCGACGTTCGAGGCGATCGGGATCCTCGCCGATGAGCGGATCTCCGATCCGGATCGGACGTACGTCCTCGCCGACGGCCGGAGTTTCGACGTATCGATGCTCCACACACGCATGCTCTTCGATGATGGCGGTGGCCTCGGTCAGCCGTTCATCAAAGGCTGGGACGAGACGGGACCGTTCGTGGGCATCTTCGGACTCCAGGACGGGCTGCCCGATGGCTGCAACATCGCCGGGATCGGTGCGATCGAGGGATCGACCGCGGCATCTTCATCGAGATCAAAGGCGTGCTGTGGCGCAAGGCTCCGTCGTTCGATCCAGGCCTCGGCTCCAGGATCGAGCGGAACGCCGTATCGCACTCATCGACCCGCTTCTGTTTCGACGACCACGCTCGCGTCACCGCCACAGTTCCGTAGCGAGTAGGTCGTCAGTCAGGGGTACCGTCGGGTCATGCCGGACCACACCAGACGCCTCCTACAGTCGCGGCATGTCCGCAGTTCGAGACCGCTGCCCAGCTTGTGCCCGCCGGCTCATCACGACCCGGTTCGACACGACGTTCCGCCTGCCCGATCGCAGCGAACGGTTGTGCTTCGGCATCCCCGGCGGCCTGTGCGAGGACTGTTCGCAGCTCTACATCGACCCCGAGCTGATCGAGCTGCTCGACCTCGGCGAGGGACGCTGCGTCTTCGCCATCGAGAGCGACCTCGTCGTCCAGGAGCAGGCCTGGTCCTCCGGACACTGACGCTCAGGCGGTTCGGCGCCGCCCGCCCACGTGGTCGATCACCCAGAGACTGAACGCCAGCCGTCGCTGCGCGTCCCCGCGTTCCTCGCCCGGCATCCCCTTGACCATCGCGTCGAGCTCGACGAGGCCGTCGAGGGCAGCGATCAACTCGGCTGTCGTCCACGCCCTGGCCTGGTCTCGGAGCTTGCCCATCCGGTATTCGCTGTTGACGCCCATCGCCTTGCCGATCGCCGGGAGCCGTTCGCCCGCGGCCAGCCGGTCGCCGGTCTCGATGAGCTCACGGACGCGACGATGCAGGACCGCAAGGAGGACGGGCTCCGGCGTCGCCTCGAGCAGCCGGTCGAGGACGTCGAGGGCCTGCTCCACGCGTCGCTCGCCCACCGCGTCGGTGAACGCCCAGACCGACCCCGGCACGGCCTCGGCGACGAGTGCCGTGACGTCGTCGGGGCCGATCGGCGCCGTCCCGCGGTAGAGGGCGAGCTTGTCCAGCTCCATCGACGCGATCCGGGTCTGATGGCGCCGTTCGGCGTCGGCCTCCTGGACGTTGCCCCCGATCCGCTCGGCGAGGAGCTTCGCGGTCCCGGGCACGAGCGTCAGCCCGCGCTCGCGCGCCTCGGCGTCGATCCAGCCGGTGAGTGCTCCGCCCTTGGGCGACTGGAACTGGCGGACCGTGCCGCCGGCCGCCGCGACGGCATCCGCCAGGCGCTTCGGAGCGGGCGCTCGCGCGCCTGACTGACTTGCATCGAGGATGACGAGCGCGTTGCCAGGGGCGACCACCGTCATCGTCGCGAGCATCGCGTCGCGATCCTCGTTCTTGACCACGAGTGCACCGGGGTTCACGACGACCGCCAGCGTGCCGCCGCCGAACATGACCGGCGTCGCGACGCGTTCGTGGAGGTTCGCGATCAGCCCCGGCGCCTGGTTGCGGTTCCCGCGGACGAGCCAGCGCTCCATCGGCGCTCCGCTCTCGGCGCCGAGCGCCGCCTCGAACCGGTCGAGCGCGCGTGCTGCCGACAGCTCGTCGTCGCCCCAGAAGAAGGCGAGCGGCACGGTCGTCATCGACGTGCGTCCCTGGCCGCCCGAAGTGCCGGCCCGGTCCAGGCGAGTCGCCGGACGTCGCCCGGTGAAACGCCAGCCGCGCGGCAGACGTCCGCCTCGAGGCGTGCGGCTCGCGCTCTGACGGCACGCAGGTCGGCCTCGTCCCAGCCGACCGCGCGACCCTCGACATCGAGGCGCGGATACCGGCGGCGCCAGGATGCGAAGCGCGCATCCATCGATTCGAGCCGTTGCCCGGCGCGCTTGTCGGCGTAGGCGACGATCCGCTCCTCGCGCGACGCGAACGCCGCCCAGCGGGTGTAGCGCTCGCCGTCCAGCAGGCGAGTGACCGGGTGACCGGCAACGGCGCGGGCCAGCTCAGGGTGGTCGTGCCGCGTCAGCCATGCCGCCGAGCCGTCGCCGTGCGGCAGCGTGCGTGCCGGGTCGTCCTTCGGGAGTGCTTTGTCGGCGTCATGGAGGAGCGCGGCCGATTCGACGAGGCGGCGGTCGACGGGCGTCCCGCGGGCGTCGATCCGCGCGGCGAGCCAGCCCGCCACCTCGG
Organism: uncultured Chloroflexia bacterium; assembly: GCA_963765245.1. Taxonomy (GTDB): domain Bacteria; phylum Chloroflexota; class Limnocylindria; order Limnocylindrales; family CSP1-4; genus SPCO01. The sequence continues at coordinate 46,490 of CAVXVP010000004.1, read as the reverse complement.
CGACCGCGCGCGCGTGCCGCACGAACCAGGGCGGGGGATCGAGGGAGAGCAGCAGGGAGGCGGCGTCCACCCGCCCAGGCACCGTCATCGCCTCGATGGTACCCGACGGTCGCCGACTGACCGGGATCGCCCGACATCGGTCGGGTCGTACCTCTGGCTGCGGCGATCGGACCGGGACGAGCCGCGCAAGAGTCGCCGCCGGACCGGATGCCTCGGCTCGGGTCGCGCGCGGGGTCGGCATCGGGCGCGCGCCCTCGGTCCGGACGGTCATCGCTGTTGCCTCGAAGCCGACAACGACCGAACCATCGCGATCGGTTCGGAGCACGCGAGCGCCCGACGTCACCAGGCGATCGATCGTCGCCTTGGTCGGATGCCCGTAGGGGTTCCCAGCGCCTACCGACGCGACGGCGACGGCCGGCCGGACCGCATCGATGAACGCCTGAGTCGTAGCCGTCCGGCTGCCGTGATGCGCGACCTTGAGCAGGTCGACTCGGGGAAGGCCTTCGGTCAGCAGCGACCGGTCGACGCCTTCCTCGGCGTCGCCCATCAGCAGGAATCGCCGTTCGCCGACCCTGCCCAGCAGTATGACCGAGAAGTTGTTGATGCCGGTCCCGTCGCTGGGTGGGACCGTCGGAACCTCGCCGCGGATCGGCCAGAGCACGCGCAATCCGACGTCGTCGACGGCAAGCCGGTCGCCGGCTGCCAGGCTCAGGCGTACTGGCGCGTTGGGTCCCGCCAGTTCACGCAGCCACGCGGCGTAGCCTGGTCCGGGACCGCGCATCCCGGTTTCGAACACGCGGCCGACCTCGTAGCGCTTGAGAAGCAGCGCGAATCCGGCGACGTGATCCTCGTGCGGGTGGGTCATGATCACCGCATCGATGCGCCGGTCCCATGGCGGGATGCGGCGGTCGAGCGCAACGAGCAAGCGGTCGGGATCGGGGCCGCCGTCGATCAGGAGCCGACCACCGCGCGAGCCCTCGACGAGGATCGCATCGCCCTGTCCGACATCGAGGATCGATACGCGAGGTGACGAAGCAGGGCGGGCTGCGACGACGCTACCGGCCACCGCAATGGCGACGATCAGCCCCGCGACGGCCGCTCGGCTCGCTCGGCGGCCGGTGTCGTGGGCGGCATTCGTTGCGGGTTTCGACGATGGCGCAACGGGCGGTCCCGCCGCGCGCTCGATCGACGGGCTCCCACGTCGCCGGCGGCGCCACCAGGTGACCGCCACGAGACCGATCGTGGTGACCCCGGCCGCGATGACATCGAACGGCGGCACCAGCGTGACGCTCGCGAACGGAAGACCGGCTGCGGTCTGGACGACCAGGACGAGGATGCGCAGGATCACCCAGCCAGGCGCTGCGACGACGGCTCCCAGCACGGGTGGCGCGCCGGCAATCAGGGCGGCTCCGCCCGCCAAGGCGAGGATGCCGGCCGCCATCGCCGGGGCGACCAGCGGGACCACAAGCGAGATTCACGATGGGCGAGAGGACCGCGAGGCGACCGAACGAGACCAGGATGATCGGCAGCGTCGCCGCCTGCGCGGCCAACGAGACCCCGAGGCTCTCCGCCAGCCAGCGGGGCAGGTGGCCGCGTCCGATCGATTCGATCCACGCGGTCAGTGGCGTCGCCCAGGCGATCAGCCCGGCAGTGGCTAATGACGACAGCTGGAAGCCCGCATCGGCGATCAGACTTGGGTCCGTGACGAGAAGGAGCGTCGCCGCCCAGCCGAGCGCAGCGGCAGCACGTCCCGCGCGCCCCGTCTCGCGGGCGAGCAAGACGACACCCGCCATCAGCGCGGCCCGAACGACGGACGCGGATGCCCCGGCGAACGCCACGTACATGACGATCGCGAGGATCGTCACGACCGACCGTCGTCGGCGCCCAAGACGGCCGGTCATGGCGGCGATGGCGGCGGCCACGATCGCGATATTCCAGCCGGAGATGGCGACGACGTGACTGACGCCGGCGGTCGTGAACGCGGCAGCGAGGTCGCGGTCGACGCGATCGCGCAGGCCGATGAGGATGCCCGCGGCGAGGCCGGCCTCGGGCTCGGGCAGGACGCGGGTCAGGGCCTCACCGGCGCCACGCCGCAGACCTTCGAGCCGGCGCCCGAGGTCCTCGGGAGCAGGCTCGACATCGAGAGTCCGGGACGTGAGCGTGCCGATCGCGCCGATCCGCTCCAGGTATTGCCCGTAGGCCGAATCGGGACGTTCGCGGATCGACCCGTCAACCGCCACCGTGTCGCCTGGGACCACCACGGGATAGCGGGGGAGCGTGGCCGCGACCTTGATCCCGGCGCCGGCGGCCGTCGTCGCGAGCGTCGCGGTCTGCTTCCCGTCGCGCGGCGAACCGACCGATTCGACGACCATGCGCCACGGGCCGTCACCCTCGGGCGGACGGTCGAGCGGAGGAGGAGCGGCCGGCATCACCGTCGAGTCGCACGGCGATGGCCGCAGCACCGAACGCGACGGGGAGCAGCGCTCCGACACCGAGGCGCGGCCGGGCCTCGCGCAGCAGCAGGATCGCGGCGAGGCCCAGGGCGACGGCCGCCCCGAGATGGTTCGGTGCGATCCGCCCCGCAGCGACGGCCGCGACGATCGCCCCGATCGCCAGGCGGCTGCTCCGGCCCATGTCAGCGAACCGTCACGAGATCCTTGAGCGAGGCGAACGTCTTCTCGCCGACGAGCTTGCGCGTCCGAAGGTCGTCGACCGACGCGAATGGCTGCTCGTCACGAGACGCTGCGATCTTGGCTGCGGTGACCGGCCCGATCCCCGGCAGCCTGTCGAGTTCGCTCTCGGTCGCCCGGTTCAGGTCGATCGGTCCGGCCGCGCCGGAGCCGGTACCGCCCGTGCCGTCCGCGCCGGCCGGCCGCGCTGATGGAGGCCCTGCGTCGTCCCGCGACGGGACGCGGATCTGGTCACCGTCCTTGAGCGCGGCGGCCAGATTCAGCTCTCGGCCGGCACGGTCCGCATCGACGCGCGGACCGTAGCCACCCGCAGCCGCGACGAGGTCGCCGACCCGGGAATCGCCGGACAGCCGGAAGACGCCGGGTCGTTCGACCGCACCGACGATCTCGACGACGACGAGCCGGTCGGTGCCTGACACCCCGCCTGGGTCGGTACTCGAGCCGAGAGCCGGCGGCGTACTGTCGAACGGGACGCCGCCGTCGACGGCGACGGTTCCGCCCGAGCCGGACCCGAACGCAAGCAGGAATGCCCCGACCGCCAAGATCACCGCGACCCCGGCAGTAGCGATCGCCGAGCGAGGGAGCCGCGCATGCCCGGGCTCCTCTCCGGACGGACCCCCGCGAACCGGTGGCGTGTCGGCCGGGTCCTCGAGGACGCGCCACGGCGTCGAGCTCGGCTCCATGAATCGACCTCCCCGGCGGGACGGTCCGGTTGGCCACCCTCGACGCGGCGAGACGTCGGATCGACTCTAGCGGTCGGCGCTTATCTGCCGATTGGCGCTGATCCCGAGCCGGCTCACAGTCTTGACACGACCCACACACCGACGTATATATCGCATGACGTTATAGCGCTATCCGGACCAAGGAGCCGACACGTGGCCGAGCGGCCCCTTCTCGAGCGGGTTGACGAGAGCATCCGCCGGAGCGTCGTGTGGCGCTCGCTCTTCCGCCAGCCCTACCCGCGCGACGAGCGGTCGCGCGCGTACGCGGTCATGAACAACGTCTTCCTGCACATCCACCCGGTCCGCGTCCGCCAGCACGCGGTCAAGTTCGCGTACACGTTCTGCCTCGGTGGTCTCAGCTTCTTCCTGTTCCTGGTGCTGACCATCACCGGCGTCTACCTGATGTTCTTCTACGTGCCGTCGACCACCCTCGCGTACACGAACATCCTGGAGATCCAGAGCCAGGTGACGTTCGGCCTCCTCACGAGGAACATCCACCGCTGGGCGGCCCACCTGATGGTCTTCTTCGTCTTCCTGCACATGATGCGGGTCTTCTACCACGGCGCCTACAAGCCGCCGCGTGAGTTCAACTGGGTCGTCGGCGTCGTGCTCCTCTTCCTCACGATCATGCTGTCGTTCTCGGGCTACCTGCTGCCGTGGGACCAGATCGCCTACTGGGCGATCACCATCGGGACGAACTTCGGCTCCTACTTCCCGATCGTGAACACCCCGACCCGCCAGCTGCTCTTGGGGAGCCTCGAAGTCGGCCAGAACACGCTGCTGCGCTTCTACGTCCTGCACGTGATCTTCCTGCCACTCGTCACGGCCATCTTCCTGGCGGTGCATTTCTGGCGCATCCGCAAGGACGGCGGCATCTCGGGGCCGCTCTGACCGCATCGATCGACAACCCGGCTGGCACGACGCGACGTCTTGCCACGTTGGGGGCACTTCCGACGCGGCAAGACGTCATCGGGACTCTATCGATGGTCACTTATCTACCGCTTATCGACAAGCACGGCATCAATCAGCCATCATCGATCGTCCGGGGATTTCGAAACGCCGGCTGACACCTAGCCGCCAAGTGAGGGAACTGTCTCTTGACACACACGCGAGTCGAATCGTCCGTCACGGCCATCTCCTGGATCCCGTCGGAGGCGATCGCCGGCATCTCGAAGGTCCCGTTCGAGATGGGCGTCACCCACTACGACCCGCCGCCCCCCGACCACCTCGACGACCTCGAGGAGCTGCGCCGAACGGACCGGTTCCGCGAGGCGAACGAGCTCCGGGCGTTCATCGAGGTCGAGGACGGACGGATCGTCGGGCATGGCCACCTCGGCCAGGGGCACATCGGCGCGACGACTGTCCGTGTCGGTCGGGCCGCCATCCGTTTTCCGGCGGTCCACCTACCCGACATCCGTCCTGAGCCGGTCGTGACCGAGACATCGGTGCGGTTCCTCCAGACCGTAGGCGGCCGGATGGGCCTGCCGACGCCACGGCCCGTGCGCCACAAGCCCTTTGTGCAGTTCTGGCCGTCGATCGCGTGGACGACGCTGGCCCTGACGCTCAACGCCGACGGCTCATCGAGCCACGAGCTGGCCGGCGCCAGCCCGTTTCCGCGGCACTGGATCTACGACAACGACGGCCAGCTCGTCGAGAAGTCGGGTGTTGTCGACTTCACGACCTGGTTCAACGACTCATTCGGCGATCGCACGCCATGGGGCACCTCAGACTCGCCAGCCGTCGTCGCCAGCGTCGAGTCGAGCCTCGAGAGACAGCTGTCGTCGAGCATCATGCGTGGCGGCGAGAAGCCGAAGATCCGCGCGCTCCCTGCCGGCAGCACGCTCCTCGAGCAGGGCGCGCCAGGGACGGCTGTATACCTGATCCTCGACGGCATCTTCGTCGTGGAGGTGGACGGCGAGCAGGTCGCCGAGATCGGTCCCGGGGCGGTGGTCGGGGAGCGAGCCGCGCTCGAGGGCGGCCTCCGGACAGCCACGCTGCGAGCGACCACGGCCGCCCGGGTGGCGGAGGTCCCGGCCGACGGCCTGGAGACGGCCGACCTGGAAGTGCTCGCTGCGACCCACCGGCGCGGGGAAGACGGGTCCACGCCGGCGGGGTAGTCACGCGTGACTTTCCGTCGATCTCGCATCGACCGGGTCCGACGCCGTTATGCTCGGCAGCATGGATCAGAAGACCGCGGTCGTCGCCGCAATCCCGATGTTCGCCAAGCTGGAGCAGCGCAGCCTGGAGGCGGTCGCGACCCTCGCCAAGGTCGGCACGCTTCCGGCCGACACCGTGCTGATGCGGGAGGGTGAACCGGCGGAGTCGTTCTACGTCATCGTCCATGGCACGGTCCAGATCGAGCGGCAAGGCACATTCGTCCGCTCGATCATGGATGGCGGATTCATCGGCGAGGTCGCCTTGATCGAAGGCAGCGGGCGCACCGCGACTGCCATCTGCGCGACCGTCTGTGAACTCCTCGAATTCGGCAGCTTCGAATTCGGCCGTGTCATGGCGACATTCCCTGACGTTCGCGCCCGGGTCGAGGCTGCCGCTGCCCGGCGTCCGCATTCTGAGGCGACATAGTCGGCGCGACGATGACCGACTGGCTTCCACGACTCTGGCGGCAACCCTCGGCGGTATTGCTCGCCGTTCAGCTCATTGGGGTGTTGCTCTATCCGTTCATGGACGAGTCGCCCGTCGGGCGCGCGGCACTGTCTTTGTTCGGCCTGGTCGTCCTCTTCCTGGCGGTCCGCGCGGTGCGCGCCACGCCTGCCCTGACGGTGATCGCGGTCCTGCTCGGCCTTCCCCTCATCGTGCTGACCATCCTCGAGGCTCTCGATCCACTCAACACGGAGGTCGTCCTCTGGTCGTCGGTCCTCCACGCGATCTTCTACTTCTACACGGCTACTGCGTTGCTCCGCTACATGTTCCTCGATCGTTTCGTGACGAACGACGAGCTGTGGGCGACCGGGGCGACCTTCACCGTCGTTGCCTGGGCATTCGCGTACACGTACATGGCCATCCAGGTCATCTGGCCTGGCTCCTTCATCGGTACGATCGACCCAGACGGCCCGCGGACGTGGTTCGAGATGCTGTTCCTGTCGTTCACGACGCTGACCAGCGTCGGGCTGTCGGACATCCTTCCGATCCTGCCCCACGCCCGTTCGTGGGTGATGATCGAACAGGTCGCCGGCCTGATGTACGTGGCGCTGGTGGTCTCCCGGGTGGTCGGGCTCACCATCGCCAGACAGCGCGCAGAGCGTCACCCGGGGAGTTGACGGGCGTCGACGCGGCGCTCCACGACGCGTCGGGCTCGACTCGGGTCAGCTCTTCGGATCGAGCTCCAGCGAGGCCGAGTTGATGCAGTAGCGCAGGCCGGTCGGGTTCGGTCCGTCGTTGAAGACGTGGCCGAGGTGGCCGCCGCAGGTCGCGCAGTTCGCCTCGGTCCGGGTCATGAAGAACGACCGGTCCGTCTCGGTGGCGACGGCTGCTGGATCGGCCGGGGCGAAGAAGCTCGGCCAGCCGGTGCCCGACTCGAACTTCGCGTCAGACGTGAAAAGCTCGGTTCCGCAGCCGGCGCAGCGGTAGACGCCCGGACGGTGCTCGTCCCAGAGGGCGCCGCTGAACGCGCGCTCGGTGCCCTTCTGGCGAAGGACCCGGTACTGCTCGGGGGTGAGTTCGGCGCGCCACTGCGCGTCGGTCTTGGCGGACGGTGGGGTGGTGGTCGTGGTGGGCTGGGTGTCGGTGTCGCTCATGTGTGGATCGTACGCTCGCTCTTGTCGAGCTCGATGACGACCGGCTGCGCCGGCGCGGTAGATTTGCCCCGTGCAGCGACGACGAGCCTTTCGTTCCCGACGAGTTCACGCCACCGACCGTCCTTCGACCACGACGCCTTCCGGCTCGACCCCTGGGCCCGGAGCACAACGCATCCGACTACGCCGCCTGGACATCGAGCGTCGACCACATCCTCGCGACGCCCGGCTACGAGGGGTCGCCGTGGCCGCGTCCGATGACGCTCGAGGAGAACCTGGGGGATCTGACCAAGCACGCCGGCGAGTTCGTGCGACGTGAGGCGTTCACGTACACCGTCCTGGCACCGCGACAGCGACACGGTCATCGGCTGCCTCTACATCTATCCGAGCGAGCGCCCGGGTGTCGATGCCAAGATCCGGTCGTGGGTCCGGGCCGCCGACGCCGACCTCGACCCGATCCTCTATCGGGTGGTCACCGACTGGCTTGCCACGTCGTGGCCGTTCAAGGAGATCGAGTACGCGGAGCGTCCCGGGGCCTGATCGGGATCCGCGACCTAGCGGGGGAGTCGCTCCCACTCGACCCAGCGCGATCCGTCCCACCAGCGATGCCAGGTCCGGCCATCTCGACCGGTCGCCCAGACGTCGATCCGATCAGCGCCCCACGACGAGGCAGCCGGCGATCCGCTGAGCTCGCCACCGAGCGATTCCCACGGATGCCACGAGATGCCGTCCCAGTAGCGGTTCCACAACTGGCCATCCGGAAAGACGGCGAAGACCTGGAGCTGATCGGCTGCCCACGCGGTCGCGGCCGGTGCCGAGGCGAGCGTCCCGCCCAGTGATTCAGGCTCGTCCCAGGTCCCGGCTCGGAACGCACGATGCACAAGAGCGCCGTCGGTGTCGACCCAGAAAAGGTCGATCCGATCGGCGCCCCACGAGACGGCGGCGGTCCCGTCGATGTCGTGCATGGTGCCTCCTAGCGAACGTTACCCCGCAGAGGCGCCAGCGCGCGGCCGAGCTCGTCGGCGACGCATTCGTCGAGTCGACGAGTGGCGGCTGCTGATCCGCGGCTCAACGCCGCGAGGAGAAGGGCTGCCGGGCGACGCACACGTGAGGGCGTCGACGGCATCCCGGCTCGAGCCTCGGCAGCAAGCCGGTCCTGATCTGCTTCGCGCTGGCGGTCGCGTGACAGCTCGAGCGCGTAAAGGGTCCAGGGGTGCATAGCATGACCTCCGATCATGGTCTTGCTCATCGGTGATGGTCGTCGGGGAGCGTGTCGCGGGAGTCTTCGCCCCAGGCGACCGCAGCCGCGTCAAACGCGCCGAGTCCGATGACCAGAAGGGCGATGATGATGAAGATGCTCACGGCGCGGCTCCTTTCGATGTGCTAACCCGTTTCTACGGCTTGATCGGTTACTCCGTGAACTTTACCCTCTTGCGCGTAACCTGTCAATAGGTATAGAGTGGTTATCCGATGAACACGCACACCGTTCCCGACCCCGTCCACCGCGGTCACGCTCATGACGTCGACCTGGAGGACACCTTCGACTTCCTGAACACCGATGACACCGAAAATGGTTTCCCGGTCGACAAGCTCCCGACCCTCGACGACGCCCTCGCCTGGTTCGTCGATCGCGGCGTCATCCACGTCGAGGGCGCCAACCGGGTCCGCGCCCAGATGTCGAGCAACGATCCGCTGATGGCACGCGATCTGGCCAGGGTCCACGCCGTTCGGTCGGCGCTCCGCGAGGTCGCCCACTCGATCGCCGAGAAGAGCGCGCGCCGGACACCGGCGCCCTCGAAACCGTCAATCGGGCGCTCCACGCCCGGCAGGTCATCGAGCTCGTTCCGGGGCCCGATGGCTGCTATGTCGACCATCGCCATGTCGGCGATCCGGTCGACGACGCCCTCGCCCGACTCGCCGACCCGCTCGTGATGGAGCTGACCGCCGGTCACCCGGAGCGCATCAAGGTCTGCGCGAGCGACACCTGCGAATGGATCTTCTACGACGCATCACGGACGAGCCGCCGGCGCTGGTGCGACATGGCGACATGCGGCAACCGGGCGAAGGCTGCGCGCCATCGTGCCCGCGAGCGAGCCGCGGCGCAGGGCGACGGCCCCGAGGCGCCGGCGCGCCCCCGAGGCAGCCGGCACCGTCCCCGAGGCGCCGTTCGCCTGACGCGTCAGGCGCGCTCGAGGATCGGGCGGACTTCCGTCGCGAGGCGCGTCATCGATTCCTCGTCGTACGGCGACGGGAAGCCGAAGACGAGGTGGCGGTAGCCGATCCCGAGGAACGGGAGGAGCATCTCCGCGACATCCTCGGGCGTCCCGACCGGTTGGTCGGTCCACTGCCTGGCGTTCCCGTTCCGCGCGAACATCTCGGCGTGGACCCGTCTCGCCTCGTCGCGTGAGTCGCGGATGACGACCGTCCCGATGTTGGTCGTCCGCTCGATCTCGGCCGGGTCGCGTCCGACGGTTTCGCAATGCTGGAGCAGCACGGCTTCCTTGCGACGCACGCCCTCGAGCCCGCCACCGACGTTGTTGGCGTCGGCGTAGCGAGCCACCAGCTTGAGCGTGACCTGCTCGCCACCGCCGCCGACGAGCAGCGGCATGTGCTCCTGGATCGGTGGCTGGATCGTTGCGGACGTCCTTCGCCGTGTAGCGCGGTCCCGATGCCGTCGGACGCTCGCCGTGGAGCATCCCGCGCATGACCGGGAGCGCCTCACCAAGCCAGCGCAAACGCTCGGGGGGCCCGCTCCCGAACTCGATCCCGAACGCCTCGTGCTCTTCCTGGAACCATGCCGCGCCGATGCCGAGGATCGCCCGACCGCCAGAGATATGGTCGAGTGTCGTGGCCATCTTCGCGGTCAGCGTGGGCTCACGGAACGGGTTGGCCCCGACCATGAGGCCGATCCGGATCCGTTCCGTGGCCTGGGCCCACGCGGCGAGCGTCAGCCAGCCCTCGAACATAGGCCCACTGGAGCTGCCCTGGATCGGATAGAGATGGTCCCACGTCCAGAGCGTGTCGAAACCGAGCCGGTCCGCCAGCTGCCCGGCTGCCAGTAGGCTCGGCCAGTCCGTGTACTGATTCCAGCAGAGCACGCCAAGCTTGACGTCGGACACGGCGGACCTCCTCGGGCGGGATCGTCGGACGTCCAAGGGTAGCGGAGGCCCTTGACAGCCGGCATCGGGCGGCGTATATATCGCGCATCGATATATCGACGGTCGTAGGAGCAGGAGCCGAGATGGAGCCAACGATCCCCGAGTTCGGACGGTTCGCAGAACCGTCGCTGCTCATCCTCGTCAGCCTGTCCGATGGCCCCAAGCACGGCTACGCGATCATGACCGACGTCGAAAAGGCGACCGGCCGACCGCTCGGACCAGGGACGCTCTACGCAGCTCTCGCGCGGCTCGAGGAGCGTGGCCTGATCGAAGCGCTCGCGCCGGAGGAGCGGCGCCGGCCGTACCGCCTGACCGCGATCGGTGCCACCAACCTCACCGAGCAACTCCGCGGCCTGTCGGCATTCGCCCGGCACGGTCTCCGCCAACTCGGACAGACCGAGCCATGAGAACGCTGCTCATCCGCTGTTATCCGGCCGCATGGCGGGAGCGCTATGGCGACGAGTTCGCGTCGATCCTGGAAGAACGCCCGCTCGGCCCGTTCGATATCGCGGACATCCTGCTCGGGGCGCTCGACGCACGACTCCGCATGCGCGACCGGCGGGCTGGCCTCACCAAACGAAAGGGGTTCAACATGTCGCTCCGCATCGGGGGCATCGCGGCGATCCTAGGGGCGGCGATCTCTGGCGATCGCCTGGTTCCTGGGCTCTGGCTTGGTGGCCGTCGAGGATCAGCTTCTCTGGGTCCTCCTGGTCATCGGATCGGGCCTCCTTCTCGTGGCGATCACGGGGCTCACCGCATTCCAGGGACGCGCATACCCGGGCCTGTCTTGGGCCGCCTTCGGACTGCTCACGATCGGCACGATCATCGCCGTCGTCGGGTTCCTCGGCGCGGCGGTCGGCCAAGACGGGTTCTGGAACCTCGGGGCCCTCGGATTCCTGACCTGGCGCTGGTCGGTACGATGCTTTTCGCGATCGCGACCTATCGGACCGCTGCCTTGTCGCGGGGCGCGGCAGTCCTGCTCGGTGTCGGAGCGGCCCTGCCATTCCTCGGCGGCAATCTTGGGTCAAATCGTTCTGATGCCCGTGGCTATGGCGATCTTCCTGGTCGGTTGGTTCCTGCTCGGCCTCCAGGCGATCCGACTCGACCGTCCCGCGACAGATCCACGACCCGCCTGACGCTCGGCGGCGGAGCGCCACGACGGCGGTCAGCCCGACGGATATGCGAGCTGGGCGGCGATCGCCGCGCGGACCCACGGGGCGCGAGCGTCCTCGACGGATCGCACCTTGACGTGTCGGACCCGCTTGCCCGTGCCCTCGATCCGTCCATCCGGGTTCGGAAGGTCTGCGCCGTCGGCGAGTTGCAGGTTCACGTGAGCCTTGTGCGGGATGATCGCGAACGAGAAGTCCACGCATCGAACGCCCGGTCCCGATCGCGAGCAGCCCGTCAGCCGGATCGAACGTCTCGACGCCGTCGGGGAAGCCTTCGAGCACGACCAGGCGCAACGCCCGCGCCGTCTCGGCGACCGCCGGCGCGCTTGCCTCGAGATAGCGATCGAAGGCGACCGCGTCGTCGGAGCTCACCGGACGACGAGGTTGACGAGCTTGCCGCCTCCCGCCACGACGATCCGGTCCGGGGCCTTTCCGTCGAGGATCGCCTTGATCTTGTCGCGGGCCAGGACCGCCGCCTCGATCTCGGCCGCAGAGGCGTCGGCGGCCACGACCACCTTGTCGCGCAGCTTGCCGTTGACCTGGACGGGGATCTCGCGAGTCGACTCGATCACGGCGGACGGATCGACCTCGGGCCAGGTGGCAGTGTGGATCGACGCCCACGGCTTGCCGGCTGCGGCCAGCCGACGGCCCCACAGCTCTTCGGTGATATGCGGGGCGGCGGGCGCGAGCATCAGCAACAGCAGGCTGATCGCCTCGTCCCAGGCCGCGCGAGCTCGCCGCGGCCGTGCCGCGGTAGCGGAACAGCGTGTTCGCCAGCTCCATGAGCTTGGCGAGCATCACGTTGAAGTGGAACGTCTCGTAGTCGCCGGTGACGTCGCGCAGGGTCTTGTGCGCCGCGGACCGGATCGCCGTCGCGGCGTCGGTCTCGGTCTGGCCGGCGGGCAGGGTGCCGGAGTCTGGATCGCCCGGCTCGCGGCCGTTCGGATCGATGACCAGGGTCCAGACCCGGTTGAGGAAGCGGTGCACGCCGCCGATCCCGGTCGGGCTCCACGGCCCGCCCTGGTCCCACGGGCCCATGAACATCAGGAACAGCCTGACCGTGTCCGCGCCGTAGCGGGCGACCAGGTCGTCGGGATCGACGGTGTTGCCGCGCGACTTCGACATCCGCTCGCCGTCGAGGCCGAGGATCTGGCCCTGGTTGAACAGCCGCTTGAACGGCTCGTCCTGCTCGACCAGGCCGACGTCGCGCATCATCTTCGTCCACTCGCGGGCGTACAGCAGGTGCATGACCGCGTGCTCGGCGCCGCCGGTGTACTGGTCGACCGGGGTCCACGCGTCGACGAGGGCGCGATCGATCGGCCCGCCGCCCTTCTCCGGTGACAGGTAGCGATACCAGTACCAGGACGAGTCGATGAACGTGTCCATCGTGTCGGTCTCGCGCTTCGCGGGGCCGCCGCAGACCGGGCACGGTCACGTTCAGGAACGCCTCGTCGCGGTTGAGCGGGTTCTCGCCGCTGCCGCGGTAGTCGACGGTGTCCGGCAGCCGGACGGGCAGGTCCTCCTCGGGCACGGGCACGATCCCGTCCCGCTCGCAGTAGATGACCGGGATCGGCGTGCCCCAGTAGCGCTGGCGGCTGATCAGCCAGTCGTGCAGGCGGTAGGTGACCGCCGCCGTGCCCTTGCCGCGGGCTTCCAGCTCGCGCGAGGATCGCCTTGCCACCCTCGTCGGCGGGCAGCCCGGTGTACGGCCCGCTGTTGACGAGGACCTCGCCGCCGGTGTGCGGGATGAACGCCTCGTCCATCGGGGCGTCCGCGTCCTCCACGCGTGGCGCGACGACGCGCCGGATCGGCAGGCCGTACGTGACGGCGAAGGCGTAGTCGCGCTCGTCGTGGGCCGGGACGGCCATGATCGCGCCGGTCCCGTAGCCACCGAGGACGTAGTCGGCGACGTAGATCGGGATCCGTTCGCCGTTGACCGGGTTGATCGCGTCGGCCCCGAGCGCGACGCCGGTCTTCTCGCGATCGGTCGACAGGCGATCGATCTCGGTCCGGATCGCCGCCTGGGCGACGTACGCCTCGACCTCGGCCTTCCGATCGGGCGCCGTCAGCTCGGCCACGAGCGGATGCTCCGGGGCGAGGACCATGAACGTCGCGCCGAACAGCGTGTCCGGGCGGGTCGTGAAGACGCGCAGCTCGGCGCCGCCCGGCGTGGTGCTCGGACGGGGCGGTCGTCGAAGACGATCTCGCCGCCCTCGCTCCGCCCGATCCAGTTGGTCTGCTGGGTCTTGATCGGTTCCGGCCACTGCAGGCCGCTGAAGTCGAGCAGCTCGTCGGCGTACTTGGTGACCTTGAGGTACCACTGGGCGAGGTCGCGCTTCTCGACCTTCGCGCCGCAGCGCCAGCAATGGCGGTCGACGCCCTCGACCTGCTCCCGGGCGAGGGTCCCGTCGTTGGGGCACCAGTCGACCGGCGACGTCTGGCGGTAGGCGAGGCCGGCCTTCAGGAACTGCAGGAAGAACCACTGGTTCCAGCGGTAGTACTCGGGATCGGCGGTGACGACCTCCGCCTCCCAGTCGAACGTCGCGCCCATCGTCCGCAGCTGCCGGCGCATGTTGTCGATGTTCGACATCGTCCAGTCGCGCGGGTTGATGTCGTTCTTGATCGCGGCGTTCTCGGCCGGCAGACCGAACGCATCGAAGCCGATCGGCAGGAACACGTTCTCGCCGTGCATCCGATGGAAGCGGGCGATCGCGTCGGTCGGCGTGATGATGTACCAGTGGCCGATGTGGATGTCGCCCGACGGATACGGGTACATCGTCAGCAGGTAGAACTTGCGCCGCGCGTCGTCGTAGAGGTCCGTCCGATACAGCCCGAGCTCGGCCCAGCGCGCCTGCCAGCGCGGCTCGATCGTCGGTCGGGTCGTAGCGCTCGGTGCGGATGCGGGGTTCGGCTGGTCTCGGTCACGGTGTCCTCGGAGACGGTTCACCCCCCGCCGCGCCGGCGAGGGGTGAGGGTCGGCGGTCTCGTCGCGGTTGGTGGAGCTACGGGGACTCGAACCCCGGACCCCCTGCATGCCATGCAGGTGCTCTTCCAGCTGAGCTATAGCCCCACGGAACGCGGAGTTTAGCAGAGGCGGCGCGTCAGTCCGGTCGGCGACCGGTCACCGTCGAACGTGTCACCATCGCAGCATGACCGCGTTCGACCTGTTGCTTCGCGGCGGGACCGTCATCGACGGGACCGGGAGCGCCGGCCGCCCGGCCGATGTCGGCGTCCTCGGCGACCGGATCCTGGCTGTCGGCGACCTCTCGACGGTCGCGGAGGGCGAGGTCGAGACCGTGCTCGACGTCACCGGCCGCGTCGTCGCGCCGGGCTTCATCGATCCGCACGGCCACTCCGACGGCTCGCTCTTCCTCGACGGGGCGCTCGCCAGCCACCTGCACCAGGGCTTCACCACCCAGCTGTCGGGGAACTGCGGCGACACGCTGGCGCCGATCACCGACATCGGCCGCGAGACCGTGGACCTGCTGCTGCGGCCGAACGGGCTCGTCGCCCGGTGGCGGACGTTCGGGGAGTACCTCGATCGCGTCGCCGAGCAGCCGCTCGGCCCGAACGTCGCGTTCCTCGTCGGCCAGGGGACGATCCGGGGATCGGTCATCGGCGCCGACGCGCGACCGCCGACCGACGACGAGCTGGCGGCGATGGTCCGCGCGGTCGAGGACGCCCTCGACGTCGGCGCGATCGGCCTGTCCTCGGGTCTCATCTATGCGCCCGGGATGCACGCCGCCCCGGCCGAGGTCGAGGTCCTGGTCGCGGCGACGGCCCGGCGCGGCGGGCTCTACGCGACCCACATGCGCAACGAGTCCGACGAGCTGTTCGACTCGCTCGACGAGTCGATCGCGGCGGTCCGCGCCGGCGGCTCGGGCGCCCGGCTCCAGGTCTCCCACCTCAAGTGCGGGGCGAGAGCCGTCTGGGGACGCGCCGGCGAGGCGGTCGCGCGCCTGGAGGCGGCCCGTGCCGAAGGCCTCGACGTCGCCGCCGACCAGTATCCGTACACGGCTGCCGCGACCACCCTGGCCACGATCCTGCCGCCGGCGCTCCAGGCGCTGGGCGTCGACGAGTGCGTCGCCGCCCTGACCGACCGCACATCCGCGACCTGCGTGCGCAACGAGATCGGGCGCGGCATCTCGGGCTGGGAGAACGTGGCCGCCGACCCGGGCTGGGACGGCATCCGGATCGCGTTCGCCGCGAGCCATCCGGACTGGGCGGGCCGCTCACTGACGGAGCTCGCCGACGAGGCCCACGCCGACCCGTCGGACCTCGCGTTCGACGCGCTCATCGACGACCGGCTCGATGTCTCCGTCGTCATCGACTGCATGAGCGAGCCCGACGTCGAGACGATCATGGCCGTGCCCTGGATCGCCGTCTGCACCGACGCCGAGGGCCGCCGACCCGGTCATCCGATCCTCGACGCCGGGCGGCCGCACCCGCGCGCGTACGGGAGCACGGCCCGGGTGCTCGGGCGGTACGTGCGCGAGCGCGGAGGTCCTGTCGCTCGAGACCGCGGTCGCCAAGCTGACCTCGGTCCCGGCCGCGCGGCTCGGCCTGCGCGATCGCGGGGTCGTCCGGGACGGCGCCGTCGCGGACCTGGTCGTGTTCGATCCGGCGACCGTCGCCGACGAGGCGACCTACGTCGACCCGGCGCGCTACCCGACCGGCATCGAGCACGTCATCGTCAACGGCCGAGCCGCGATCCTCGATGGCGCCGAGACCGGCGAGCGGGCGGGTCGATTGCTCCGGCGCTCGTGACCGATCGGCGCGCTGCCGCGGCCGCCATGACCGGCACGGCCGTCACCGAGACACCGGCCGTCGCGCGGCTGCCGGGTGGCCCGCTGGCGTACACGCTGCGCCGCTCGCCGCGGTCGCGCGGCCTGCGCGTCGTCATCCATCCGGAGCGCGGCGTGGTCGTGACCGTGCCGGCGGCCGGGCGGCGCGGCTGGCGCGACCCCGAGCGGCACATCGACACCTTCCTGCGAGAACGCGAACCGTGGCTACGCCGCCACCTCGCGAACCAGGCACGCGACCGGGCCGAGATCGCCGCGCGCGGCGGCCTGCGCGACGGCGCGACGATCCGTTTCCGGGGCGACCTCCATCGCCTTCGGCTCGTGCCGGCCCGGGCCGGGCTGCGGCGCTCGACCGTCGAGCGGATCGGCGGCGCCGAGGAGGACGAGATCATCGTCCACGTCGCCCCGGCGGACCGGCGATCGATCGGAGCGGTCCTCGAGGCGTGGCTCAAGCCGCGGGCGCGCGCCGCGATCGAACGCGAGATCGGCCGCCATGCCGCGGCGCTCGGTGTCAGCCCCACCGCGGTCACGATCCGCGACCAGCGGACGCGCTGGGGGAGTGCCTCGCGGAAGAGCCGGCTGGCGTTCTCGTGGCGGCTCATCCTCGCCCCGCCCGAGGCGCTCGAGACGGTCGTCATCCACGAGCTCGCACACCTGCGCGTCTTCGGTCACGGCCCGCGGTTCTGGGCGGTCGTCGCCTCGCGCCGGCCGGATCACAAGGTCTGGCGCCGCTGGCTGCGTGACCACTCCGCGGAGCTGCACGCGGCGCTCGACGACGCGTGACCGGCCAACAGGGGGAGGAGTGGTGGAGATGAGGGGACTCGAACCCCTGACCCCTGCGATGCGAACGCAGTGCTCTTCCAGCTGAGCTACATCCCCACGGACGGTCGCGCCTCGTCGGCGGACGGGGGACCGGTTCGGAATGGTAGCACGAGGCCGGTCGCGCCCCGCTAGGCTGCGCCGATGCCCTTCGGACTCCTGACCGGTCTCACGGCCGCCCTGTTCTGGGGCACCCTCGACGTCATCACCGCCCTCGGCAGCCGGGTCATCGGCAGCCTCCGCGTGACCGCCGGGATGCAGTCGGTGACGGCCGTCCTGTTCCTCGCGATCTTCGTCGTCACCGGCGCGACGATCCCGACCGAGCCCGCCTCGATCGCGCTCGCCGTGCTCCTCGGGCTGATCGGCGCCGGCGCCTACCTGTCGTACTTCACGGGTCTCCAGTTCGGGCCGATCGCGGTCGTCAGCGGCATGGTCTCGGCGTTCGGCGGGCTGACGGTCGTCCTGTCGGTGGTCCTCCGGGGCGAATCGCTGAGCCCGCTCCAGGCGGTCGGTGCGGCGGTCGCGACGGTCGGCGTGCTGCTGACCGCGCTCGCCTTCGATGGCGGGCTGCGGGCGACCCGGTTCGCCGGCCCGGGCGTCGTCTTCGCGCTCGTCGCGCTCGTGCTGTTCTCGCTGATGGCGATCACCACCGACGTCGCGCTCGAGACGATGTCCTGGATCCAGATCTACACGATCGCCCGGGTCGTGAACGCGTCGATCGGGACCGTGGCCGTGCTGGTCCTGGCGCGGCGGGCGACGAGCGCGCTCGGGCATCGACCGGCGGACGGTCCGACCTGGTCCGAACGCGCGGGTCGTCGGCGCGCTCGTGCTCGCCGGAGTGCTCGACGTCGTCGGGCTCATCGCCTTCGCGACCGGGCTCGAGACCGCTCCGACCTGGATGGTCGGGCTCGCCGCGTCGTTCGGTCCGGCGGTCACGATCATGGTCGCCGTCGCGTTCCTCGGCGAGCGACTCCGACCGATCCAGTGGTTCGGGCTCCTCGGGATCCTGACCGGGATGGTCTGCATCGCCATCCCGTGACGGCGCCGAGCGCGTCAGGCCGGGAGGCTGAACCAGAAGCGCGTCTGGCCGTCCCGCGATTCCGCGCCGACCCGGCCACCGCTCGGCTTCGACCAGCTGCTTGACGATGGCCAGGCCGATGCCCGGCGCCGCCGCGCGCCCGGTCGCGCGACTTCTCGACGCGGTAGAAGCGCTCGAAGACGCGCTCGAGGTCGTCGGCCGGGATGCCCTCGCCGGTGTTCGAGATCGAGACCAGGAGGTCCGACGGCGCGGCGTTCGGCGCGGACGGTGACCGTGCCGCCGGACGGCGTGTAGCGCGCCGCGTTCGACAGCAGGTTGGCGAGGACCTGGGCGAGGTGGTCGGCGTTGGCGCGGGCCGGGAGGTGCTCGCGGAACGTCGACGACGAGCCGTCAGGCCGGCGCGGTCGAGCGTCGGCTGGGCGAGCTCGAGGGCGGCCCGGATCGGCCGCCGCCGAGGTCGAGCTCGCTCGAGCCGGGGCGGGCTCGTCGCGGCGTCGCCCTCGGCCAGCGCGTCGAGCGAATGCGACAGCCGGACGAGTCGCTCGGCCTCGTCCCAGAGCGAGTCGTAGGTCGCCCGGTCCGGCGTCGATGACGCCGTCGCGCAGCGCCTCGAGGTAGCCCTGCAGGTTGGTCAGCGGCGTCCGCAGCTCGTGCGCGGCGTTGGCGATGAAGTCGCGCCGCATCGCCTCCTGCGCTCGAGGCTGGCGGCCATCTGGTTGAACGAATCGGCGAGGCTGGCGAGCTCCTCGGGGCCCTCGCGCGGGACCCGTGCCGCGTAGTCGCCGTCGGCGATCCGGCGGGCGGCGCCGCCGACCTCGGCGAGCGGCCGGGCGAGCATGCGGCGCCAGGACGATGGCCAGGACGATGCTCGCGACGGCGGCCACGACGACCGCGGCGAGGACGACGGTCGTGACCGACTCGTCGTACATCGCCTGGGCGTGGTCGGCCGAGTCGCCCGCCTCGACCATCAGCTGCGCGGAAGACCTCGGCGCCGACCACGGTGATGCCGATGGCCAGGATCGGCAGCCCGGCGCCGCCGAGACGAGTGCCGCCAGCGCGATCCGGGTGGCGATCCCGCGACCGATCACGGTCGCGTCCTGCGACCCGATAGCCGACGCCGCGGACCGTCGCCACGTAGCGCGGACGTATCGGCGTCGTCGCCGAGCTTGTCGCGCAGCCGCCCGATGTGGACGTCGACGGTCCGGTCGAGGACGTCGGCCTGGTCGTGGCCGTAGACGGCGTCGAGCAGCTGGTCGCGGGTCAGGACCCGGCCGTCGGCCTCGATGATCGCTGGCCAGGAGCCGGAACTCGACCCTGGTCAGCGGGATCGGCTCGCCGTCGCGGGTGACCTCGTGGCGGTCGAGGTCGACGACCAGGTCGCCCTGCGTCGAGGCGCGGCTGCGGGCGCGGCGTCGGGGGTCGCGCCGGCCGACCGGCGCAGGATCGACTTGACGCGCAGGACGAGCTCGGCGGGTGAGAACGGCTTGGGCAGGTAGTCGTCGGCGCCGTCCTCGAACCCGGCGATGCGGTCGATGCGTCGAGCCGCGGGCCGAGAGGATGAGGATCGGCGTCGCGGCCCGCCTCGTCGTCGCGGCGGACGGCCCGGATGACGGCCCGGCCGTCCAGCTCGGGGAGCATCAGGTCGAGGACGACGAGCGCCGGCCGGTGGCGCTCGATGGCATCGAGGGCGGCCGGGCCGTCGGCGGCGGTCACGACCGAGAAGCCGTCGCGCTCGAGGTAGGTGCGCACCAGGCGGACGATCTTGGCGTCGTCGTCGACGACGAGGATCGGTCGCTCGGGGATCGGCGCGGCGGGTGGGATCGGCATCGCGAGCATGGTAGGGGAGCGAGGCTAGGCCTCTCGCGTGACGGACCGGTGACGGGCGGTTTGTGGCCGAAGATCAACGCCGCGGACCATTGCCGAACTAGAACAGATGTTCTAATCTAACCGTCCGATGGCGACCCTCTCGCCGACGTGACGGCAGCCGTGGCGAGCCTCCAGGCTCGCTGGGGAGCGGCAGCTCCGAGGTCACCGGGCGCGCTGGCCCTGGCACCGGCGCCGGCCGTGGCGCCACTCGCCCGACGTCGGGCCACGGACCGAGCCCGGCCCGATCCCAGACGACCGGGTCATCCACACCGGGTTCGCGGCACTCGACGCCATCCTGGGGCCGGGCGGCCTGCCGCGGAACGCGAGCGTCGCGATCCGCGGCGACGGCTCGAGTGGCCGGACGACGCTCGTCCTCCGGCTCGCCGCCGAGGCCCAGGACGCCGGCTCGATCGTGGCCTGGCTCGACCTGTCGCGCAGCTTCGACCCGGTCGAGGCGGTCGCCCGCGGCATCCGGCTCGAATGGCTCGTGGTCATCACCCCCGAGACGCTCGACGAGGGCCTGGCCATCGGTGGCGCGCTGCTGGCCGGACGCTCGGTCGACCTGCTCGTCCTCGACCTGCCCGGTGGCCGGCTGGCCGCCACGGACAAGCCCGCCCGCATCGCCGACCGGCTCGGCCGGCTGGCGGCGCTCGCCCGGCGCTCGGAGACGCTCTTCGTCGTGCTCGAGCCGCCCGGTCTCGCGGGTGGCCTGGCGACGCGCCGTCGCCGAGTCGACCAGCCTCCGCCTCGAGCTCGCCCGGCGGTCGTGGATCCGGCTCGGACGCGACATCGTCGGCCAGCGGACGGAGGCGCTGGTCGCACGCAATCGCTACGGCCCGCCGGGGCGGCGGGCGACCCTCCGGATCCTCTACGCGGAGGGTGGCGAGCGCGACGCCTGCCTCGGCCGCGACGACCTCCTCCGCGACGACGCCCCCGATCCAGCCCCCGCGATCGACGAACGGACCCACCGCGATGCGACTCCTCCATCTCCACCGGCCGCACCTCCCCCTCGAACTCGCCCGGGCGCGAGCCTTCGAGCCCTTCCCGCCCGGCCCGCTCGTCCTGGGCGGCCGGCCGTGGGATCCGGGCCCGGTCATCGACGCGAACCCGGAAGCCCGGGCGCTGGGCGTCCGGCGGGGGATGCCGCTCGGGAGCGCCCATCGGCTCGTCCCTGAGGCGACCTTCATCGACCCGGATCCCGACGCGGACCGGGCGACCGTCGAGGCCGCCTTCGAGGCACTCGCGGCGTTCAGCCCGGGGATCGCCGGCAGCGCCGACCCGCTCGATGGCGCGTTCGGGCTGTTCGAGGTCCAGGTCGACGGCCTCGAGGCGCTGTGGGGACCGGAGCCGGTCCTCGTCGGTCGGCTGGTCGAGGCGCTGGGGCGGGCCCTCGGTCGGGCCGGCGAGTCCGGCAGCCGGCAGCCCGACCGGCGAGATCCGGGCCGGCATCGCGGGCACCCGCTTCAGCGCGACCGTGGCCGCGGTCCTCGCTCGCCCCGGGACGCCGATCCTCGTCCCGCCCGGTGGCGAGACGACGTTCCTCGCCCCGCATCCGTCCGGCCTCCTCACCCAGGATCCCGATGTCCGGGCCCGGCTGACCCGCTTCGGCCTGCGCCGGATCGGGGCCGTCGCGGAGCTCGACCGGACCGCGCTGGTCGCCCGTTTCGGCGAGGAAGGCGCCCGGATCCACGCCCGGGCGCATGGCGTGGAGCTCGAGCCGTTCCGGCCGCGGCGGACCCCGGAGCGTCTCCGTCTCGCCCTGCCGATCGAGCCCGCCGTCGAGGACCTCGAGCCGCTCCGCTTCGTCCTCCATCGACTCGCCGCCGCCCTGACCGGCCAGCTCGTGGCGCGCGGACTGGCGGCCTCGCGGGCGCGACTGCATCTCGACCTGGATCTCGCGTTCGCCCGGGCGGGGACACCGGCCGAGCTCGATGTCGAGCAGCGCTTCCCCGAGCCGACCGCCGACGCCGAGGCGATCGAGCGCCTCCTGTTCGCGCGTCTCGAGCGGACCCCGCCGCCCGCGGCGGTCGCCCGGCTCGCGCTGGAGCTGGACGGCACGGCTCCGGCGGCCGGTCAGCAGCTCCCGTTGTTCACGCCACAGGCCGCCCGCGGCGCCCGGCTCGAGTGGCAGCTCGCCAGGCTTGCCCTGACGTTCGGGGAGGATCGCGTCCGGCGGGTGGCCATCACCGACCCCGACGCGCCACTGCCCGAGCGTCGCTGGACGTGGCGACCGGTCATCTCGGACGACCGGGGAGTGCCGCGGTGACCCGCCTCCTGCGTGGCCACCCGCCGATCGACGTGGAGCTGGATCCGCTCGGGGGCCTGATCGCCATCCGCTGGAACGGCCGGCGCGAGACCGTCGAGGTCTGCAATCGCTGGCGGGTCGAGGAGGACTGGTGGCGCGACCCGATCGCCCGCGACTACTTCAAGGTCGTCGGCGATCGCTGGCTCGCACTGGTCTATCTCGACCGAGTCGAGGGAACGTGGCACCTCGAACGGCTCTACGACTAGGCGAGCCGCAAGGCAGCTTCAGGGTGGTGTGCGGCCTACTTTTCGCGGCCCATGCGACCGAGGTGGGTGTCGTGGAACGATGTCGAGAGCTTCAGACCGTAGCCGACCGCGCGGTCCATCCCGACGTGAGCGATCAGGACGGCTCCCGCGATCGCGAGTGGCACGCTGTCGATCGCGACGGCCACGCCGAGCACCGCGAGTCCCAGCGCCCAGTTGTGGACGACGTTGTAGGTGAAGGCCCCGAGGCGCGGGCCACGCAGGTAGCCGACCGCCGAGAGGTCGGGAAGAAGCAGGAGGGGCAGGACGAAGAGCCACGGTCCACCGAGCCAGCCATACAACGCGAGGCCGGCGATGAACGCCGCGGCGCCCTCGAGCCTGAGCCAACCTCGCACGGTCGCCGCCGGCACGGCAACCTGGGCGGGGGTCTGATACGTCGTCGCAGCCATCTCGATCTCTCCGATCCGCTTTGGCCCGCACCTTGGGTCGAGCTCCGTATGGCTA
This sequence comes from uncultured Chloroflexia bacterium, assembly GCA_963765245.1. Lineage (GTDB taxonomy): Bacteria > Chloroflexota > Limnocylindria > Limnocylindrales > CSP1-4 > SPCO01. The sequence continues at coordinate 23,461 of CAVXVP010000004.1, read as the reverse complement.
CACTGTATAGCCTTGACGGCTAATGTCAATAGCCTATGATGTGATCAAGATGAGTCCCGCCCCCGCCCGCACCTCGAATGACGCGATCGTCGTCGCAGCTCGCCGGATCCTCGAGTCCGGCGGCCTCGACTCGGTCACGATGCGGGCCGTCGCCGAGGCGGTCGGGGTCAAAGGCCCGTCGCTCTACAAGCGGCTGCCCGATCGGGCGGCACTGATCCGTGCCATCAGCGAAAGCGTCGTGGACGACCTGTCGAGGACGCTGTCCCGTGCGACCGAGACCGGCGACCCGCGCTCCGACCTGCGCGCGGCTGCGGTCGCATACCGGGCGTTCGTGCGGTCAAATCCGAACGGCTACCGGCTTCTTTTCACGGATCTCGCCGATGCCAACCCGGACGCTTCGTCCCTGGCCGCGCTGGGTGCGCCCGTCATCGACGCGATGACTGGCCTGGTCGGCCCGTCCGACGCCCTCGAGGCAGCGCGGACGTTCGTGGCCTGGGCGCATGGGTTCGCGAGCATGGAGTTGGCCGGAGGATTCCGACTCGGAGGCGACCTGGATGCCGCCTACGAGTTCGGGATCGAATCGATCCTGGCCGGCGTCAGCGGGCCGGCGACCCGAGCATCAGGCTGAGCACGAAGAGCACGAGAAACACACCGATGACGAGCACCAGTGCTCCGATGTCCCGCGGCTGTGCAGTCTGCATAGCGCCTCCCCCAAGGCTGGATGCTCCCGGATTCCCGGCCGGTTCAGCTGCAGGATAGACGCCTGAGCGCCTGCGTGCGTTGCGCGGCGACAACGATGTGCATGCACGCATGCACCACATTCACCCGTGGGGGCAGGCGGCGCCGTAGAGGATCGTCACGAATGTCTCACCACCCGTCGGTTTGACCGTCACCTGGACCTTGCAGCCCGGGGCGGAGCCGGTGGCATCGAGCGTGTAACTGCCGTCCTCCAAGGGCGTGCCGAGGCCGGCGGACGGGAAGCCGTTCTTTGCGAGTGAGTCTACGAGCGCGGTGGCCACCAGCCGCGCGACGTTGCCCTCGAGAACGAGCGTGGCCGATGCCGGACCGGTCGCCGCTTCTTCGGATGGGCGTGCTCCAGGGATCTCCGGGAAGTTACTGGGAAGCGTGTCCCAGATACGGCCCCACTCGGTGTCGGTCTGACCCGCGCCTACAGGCCCACTCTCGGCCGGCGAACCCGCCGAGGCTCCAGCCGTTGAGGGCGCAGGTTGCACCGCTGAGCTCGAGGGATCCGACGACGCCGTCGATCCGCACGCGGCGATGACCAGCGCGATCGCGACCAGGGCGAGAACGAAACGCTTCATACGCCCAATCCTAGGCCAGTTGGCCGTCAGCTCCCCTCATCGACCCCGGTACCTAGTCGTCTCGCGCGGATCGGACCGAGCCGAAGTGACCAGGAGTTCCCGGCGCTACGTCGGCGACGGCACGCTCGCCTGCCGGACCGAGATGTCGATCTTCCTCCGTCCACATCGGCTCGCCGGTCTCCTGGTGACGCTGGCGCGCCGCCTCCCGACGCTGGCGACGGGTCGGCAAGTGCGGAGTGGCCGACGAGCGACCGGACAGCAGGTCGCGGAATCGGGACCAGAGGGACATGCGCTCGTGAGTCTATGCCGACGAAAGATCGATTGGTACCAGTCGACGTTGTTCGACGCGCAGATGATGGGCTCGTCGTTCATCCGAGGCTCACCTGCCTCCCTGGTCATCGACGACGGTGTCGACCGGGCCTCCGTGTAGTCTGCCGCTATGGCGGCACCAGGTCGTGACGCAAGCGTCGTGCTCTCCGACGGACGGGTCCTCGAGTATTGGGATGGCGGCGACCCGCACGGGCGCGCGATGATCATGCAACCCGGCACCCCGGAGACCCGGGTGATGGCGACATGGGGTCACGACGCGGCGGTGTCGGCGGGTGTGAGGCTCCTGTCGATCAATCGGCCGGGGTATGGTGGCTCGACGCCGATCAGAGAGCCGAGTCTCCTCCGCGTCGGCCGGGATACCGCTGCGATGGCCAAACAGCTCGGCCTGGACGCCTACGCCGTCTTTGGGCTATCGGGCGGTGGACCATTCGCAGTGGCCACTGCGGTTGCCGACCCAGGCCACGTTCGCGCTCTGGGCATCATCGGGGGCACCGGACCGTGGCGCCTGCTCGACGACCCCTCGAAAGACCCTGAAGGGTATGCATGCCTGGCCATGGCGGACGCCGGCGATCTCGCCGGCGCGTGGGACTGCATGCGCCGAGATGTTGAACGGGCATATGGCCGGATGGTCGAGCTTGACGACGCCGCGCGTGTCGACCGGATGCTGACCGGTATCTCAGACGGGAGTCACTTATTGGACGACGAGCGTTACCGATCGCTCTGGGCCGACAACATCCGCGCGGTCTTGCAGAACGTCGATGGATCCACATTCGACAACCTCGCCTGGGGAGTCGACTGGGACGTGGACCCGCGTGACGTCGCCGCCCCAACGCTGCTGTGGTACGGCAAGCTCGATACGCCGTGTCCCCCTGCTCACGGCCGGTGGTACGCAGACCGGATCGCAGATGCGGACCTAGTCATCCTCCCCAACGAGGGCCACGTCGACGTGATCGACGGGCATTGGCCGGACGTGCTCACCCGCCTCCTTGCCATGTGGGATGCGCCGAGCGGAGGAACGTCCAGTCGGACATGACAGGACCCCGTCGCCCCCAAGCGACGGGGTCCTGTGGCCGGACGAGCTGCTCACCAGCTCATCGGCGGGTCGGCATCCCGACCATCGCAGTCGAGAGCCGCCGATCGTCCCGTGCCCCCAGGCCGCGAGACGTCTTGTAGTCCGTTACGTGCTGGCCGCCTGGACCGCGAGGACCGCCGGCAGGAGGCCGAGGATCAACAGCATGGCGAGGGCGACCATCGCCCCGAGCCGGATGGCGGAGAAAGCGGCCTGGCGCACCGGTGTGTGCATGTCCGTGAGACGCCGACCCCGGTCATCTTGTTTCATCGTTTTTCGTCGATTTGATGGGAATCTGGTCCGGGGTGTGACCCGGACCTGGGTGGCCAAGAGAGAACAGATGTTCTATAGTAGCCAGCCCCCTGCTAGCCGGCTTTCCGACCGGAGCGACCCGTGGCACAGACCCCGTACGCCGAACTCCATTGCCACACCAATTTCTCGTTCCTCGATGGGGCATCCGCGCCCGACGACCTGGTCGAGCGAGCCGTCGAACTGGGGCTGACCGGGCTGGCCGTCACGGACCATAACGGCCTGTATGGCGCGGTCCGTTTCGTCAGCGCGGCGGAGGCCGTCGGGATCCATCCGGTCGTCGGTCTCGAGATCGAGTTACTGGACCCGGTCGTGGCCGACCCGTCCGGCGTCGTCATCCCGCCACGCCGACCGCGCCGCCGCGGCCACGGACCGGGAGATCCGGGCCGGCCGTCCGGCGAGACCCCGCCCCTCGATCCGACCGAAGGCCGGCCAGTGCGGCCGCGACCCACCCGTGCCCGGCTGCCCGGTCATCGGCTACCGGTCAAGGAGGACCTGCGCGGGATCGGCGAACGAGTGCGTGGACCACATCTCGTCCTCCTGGCACGCTCGCAGGTCGGCTGGCGGAGCCTGTGCCGGCTCATCTCGCACGCCAACATGGCCGGCACCAAGGGGATGCCGCGCTTCAGCCAGGCGCTCCTCGCCGAGCACACCGAGGGTTTGGTCGCTCTGTCGGGCTGCCGTGACGGCGAGCTGGTCCGCCGGTTGCGGACGGGCGACCTGGCCGGGGCGCGCGCGGCCGCCGAGCGCTACGCGACGCTGTTCGGCCGCGGCGACGGGCCGGCCACGAGCGGCTTCTTCATCGAGCTGTCGCACCATCTCCTGTCCGACGACGACTGGCTCGTCAGCGAGGCGGCCGAGCTGGCCGAGGCGGCCGGACTCCCGGTCGTCGTCACCAACGACGCCCACTACGCGCGCCCCGAGGACCGCGAGCTGGCCGACGTCCTGACCGCGATCCGGCACGGCCGGTCGCTCGAGACGCTCGGCGACCTGCGCCGGCCAGATGGCGAGTCGTACCTGAAGTCGGGCGAGGAGCTGGCGGCGCTCGGGTCGACGCTGGGCGAGTCGGCATCTGCGGCCTGGGCGGCGGGGCTGTCGACGGCGGTCGAGCTCGCGGCGTCGTGCTCGGTCGATCTCGGCTTCGAGCAGTACCGCTTCCCCGGGTTCCCGGTCCCCGACGGGGAGACGCCGTTCTCGTACCTGTCGCAACTGTGCTGGGCCGGCGCCCGGAAGCGCTACCACCCGGTGACGTCCGCGGTCGTCACGCGGCTCGCCCACGAGCTGGAGGTCATCGAGCGCGCCGGGCTCGCCGAGTTCTTCCTGATCTGCTGGGACCTGATGCGCTTCGCCAAGGAGAAGGGGATCCCGGCCCAGGGTCGGGGCAGCGCGACCAGCTCGATCGTGTCGTACACGCTCGGGATCAGCCGGGTCGAGCCGATCGTCCACAACCTCCTGTTCGAGCGGTTCATCAACCCGGGCCGGACGACCTACCCGGACGTCGATATCGACTTCAGCTCGGAGCGGCGCGAGGAGGTCATCCAGTACGTCTACAAGCTCTACGGCCCCGAGCACACAGGCATGGTCTGCAACCTCGTCACGTACCGGGCGCGCTCGGCGGTGCGCGAGGTGGGCTACGCACTCGGGTTCCCGCGGCCGCTGGTGGATCGCGTCGCCAAGGCGCTCGAGACGTACGACTCGGTGATGGTCCGGCGCGACCTCGAGGCAGACGGCGGGTTCGCCGAGTTCTTCCGACGGCCGGGCGAGGGATTGCCGGCGGAGGCGGGTGCGGCCGAGGCCGCCGAGGCGCTCGGCTTCGTCGACGGGATGGGCCAGCTCAACACGCGGATGCCGCTCGTCGGGAAGGTGCCGCCCTGGCGTCAGCCACCGAAGCCCGAGGATCCGAACGCACCGCGGCCGTTCGCCTGGCTCCGGGAGGCAGGGGAGGAGGCGCTGGCCCTTCCGGAAAGCCTGGCTCCAGTCGCGGAGCTCCGGCCGGGCGGTCGGACGGACGACGAGGGTGGTCCCGGCGACACCCCCGCCAGCGTCGCCTGGCTGCGGGCTGGCCGAGGGACCGGCTACAAGGCGGACACGGACCGTTTGGTCGCGCCGCCACTCATCGATGGACGGCGGATCGACCCGGAAAGTGGCCAGCTCGAGCCGCCGCCGCGCAGCACCGACCAGGCCCGTGCGACGGACCAGGGCCGTGCGACGGACAAGCTCGGGCGCCCGACGCGCTGGGATCCGCCGGCACCACGCCGCGCCGACCAGGGCGCAGCGGTTGCCCCTTCCTCGGTCGCGCGAGTCGAGCCGGAGCCGCCGCCCCAGGCCCGCGGCGGCTCGACGGTCGGCCTCTCGGACTGGGAGCGCTGGCTCGAGTTCTGCGCCCGGATCGATGGCTTCCCGCGTCACCTCTCGATCCATTCGGGCGGGATGCTGGTGACCGCCGCGCCGCTCATCGACATCGCGCCGCTGGAACGGGCGACCATGGTCGATCGGGTCGTCGTCCAGTTCGACAAGCGCGATGTCGAGACGCTCAAGCTCATCAAGCTCGACCTGCTCGGGCTCGGGATGCTGGCCGCGATGGACGAGACGCTCCAGCTGATCGAGCACGACTGCGCGGTCTGCATCGATCTCGACCGGCTCCCCGAGAACGTCCCGGAGGTGTTCGAGATGCTCCAGGCGGCCGACACGGTCGGGGTCTTCCAGGTCGAGAGCCGAGCCCAGATGCAGACGCTCCCCAAGTCGCGGCCACAGACCCTCGACGACCTCGTGGTGGAGGTGGCGATCATCCGGCCGGGCCCGATCCAGGGCAACGCCGTCCACCCATTCCTGCGTCGCAAGCAGGGCCTGGAACCGGTGACCTACCTGCACCCCTCGCTCGAGCCCGTGCTCAAGGATTCGATGGGCGTGATCCTCTACCAGGAGCAGGTCATGCGCATCGCGATCGAGGTCGGTGGCTTCACGGCGGCCGAGTCGGACGGCTTTCGGCGGGCGATGGGCACGTGGCGCTCGAACAAGGAGATGGAGAAGCTCCACAAGCAGTTTCACGACGGCTGCATGCGACAGCCCGGGATGACCGAGGAGGTGGCCGAGGAGCTGTACCGCCAGGTCGCCGCGTTCGCGAGCTTTGGGTTCGCCAAGTCGCATGCGGCCGCGTTCGCGCGGACCGCCTACGAATCGTCGTTCCTCAAGCTGTTCTACCCGGCCCAGTTCCTGGTCGGGCTGATCAACGCCCAGCCGATGGGCTTCTACCCGGTCGAGGTCCTGGTCAACGACACCAAGCGCCACGGTGTCGCGGTCCTGCCGGTCGACATCAACGCGTCTGTCTACAAGACGACGACCGAATGGGTCGGACGGCCGGGCGAGCCCCTCCCGGACGGAGCCGGGATCGCTGCACGACCCGAGCCGGTCCGGTCTCCGGCCTGCATCATCCCGTCGGCGGAGGCGCGTGATCGCTGGACGCCCGAGGTCACCGCCGGCTGGGGCGTCCGGCTGGGTCTCGGGCTCGTCAAGGGCATCGGCGAGCAGCACGCGGCGCTCCTCGACGCGGAACTGGCACGCGGGCCGTACCGGACGTTGGTCGAGGTGGTCGAGCGGACCGGGCTTCCCGAAGAAGTCCTGGAGCGGCTCATCCGGACCGGGGCGCTGGATTCGCTGGGGCGGCCGCGGCGCGAGCTCCTGTGGCAGTTGCGTGAGGTGGCCGGCGCGTCACGCGGTCGGATGGACGGGCATGCGTTGCGCGGCCTGGGCCGAGCCGCCGGCAAGCGTTCGGCGGCGGCCGGGCGACCGATGGACCTGCGTCTTCCCGCCACCGAGGCTCCGGCACTCCCCGCCATCACCGAATCGGAGCGGCTCGGCGATTCCTATGCGGTCATCGGGCTGGATGCACGGCGCCAGGTCGTGACGCTCTTCCGGCCGGCACTCGAGCGACTCGGGGCGGTGACCAACGCGGCTCTCTCGGAGATGCGCTCGGGTCGTGTCCGGATCGGCGGGCTGGTCGTCACGCGCCAGCACCCGATGACGGCCAAGGGCACGGTCTTCCTGGCCCTCGAGGACGAGACCGGGATGGTCAACGTCACGCTCTGGCCGGACACCTGGGCACGACTGCGGAGCGTCGTCCGGCGCCACGCGTTGCTGCTCGTGGACGGTGAGCTCCAGCGCGAGGGCGAGGTCGTCAACGTGATCGCCCGGTCGGTCGTGGCACTCCCCGAGGTGGCCGCCGCGGCCGGTGGACCGGATGGGCCGGCCGGGGTCCGCCAGCTCGGTCACGCCGGGATGCGTCGCTGGCTAGATGGCTGGGCGCTCGGTTAGCGATCAGCGCTTGGCGGGGGCCTTTTGTGAGGAGCTGGTGCGCGTTCGGCCGTCGCCAGGCCGTTGCTTCGGAGCCTGCGACGGCTTCCGGTTCCGGTTCCGGTTCGGGCTCGACAGGGCGAGGAAGCGTCGATACCAGGCCGCGGCGGCCGCGAAGAAGGCGCCCATGATCGGCGAATAGATGAATGCCGAGACGGAGGCACCGAGCGCGTTGACCGTGAACTGCTCGGCGAACGGAGTCGGCAGCAGGCCGCTCACGCCAAGAGCCACATAACAGATGGCCGACACGAGGCCGATGACGACGCCGACCAGCCAGCTCGCTCGCGGGGCCAGGAAGCCGCCGATGAAGACCCCGCCGATGGCCGGGAAGACGACGAAATAGGTGAACAGCAGGCCTGTGACCATGTCCTTCGCACCGGTCACCGCGGTGGCGATCGTGGCGGCGACGGTGATCAGGACCGGCAGCCAGATGGCCTTCGTGTGGACCGTGATCCACGGGAGCGCCGCGATGTCCTCGCGGACATGGACGGGCCGGATCGACTGTCGGAAGGCATCGAAGAAGCCGACCCGCTCGGTCGTGGTACCCGAGGCCTGCTTGCCGGTGGTGCTGGCGTTCGAACGGCCAGCGGCCGGCCGGCGTCGGCGGTGCGCCGTCGGCGTCTTCCGTTTCGCCGGTCAGCGGATCTGTGGCGAGCGTCGCTCGGTAGCGGCGTCGCGCCTCTGCGCGTTCGGTCCTCTTGGCGCGGGCCACGGTCTCTCCTGCGGTCTGGGTCGGATGGTGGAGGGCATCGTAGTCGAACGTCGGCGGGTGCGGAATAAGTCGCGGTGAAGGCCCGCCTGCTACAACGATGCCACCTCGCCGCCAGCTGCCCTTCCCGCCGGGAGGTCACCGATGGATCGTGCCCGGCGCGCGGGGTTCACCGCGCTCATCGTCGTCGTGATGGTCGCGGCCACTGGCGGGTTCGGAGGGCCCGGAGTACGGGCGGCGGCGGTCGGCTGGCCGCCGTCGACGCTCGTCGTCTCGGAAGTGCAGACCGGCGGCGCATCGGCCTCGGATGAATTCGTCGAGGTCGCCAACCAGGGTGGCGGCCCGGTCGACCTCGCCGGCCTGGAGGTCGTCTACGCCACCGCGACCGGCTCGACCGTGACGCGCAAGGCGACATGGTCAGCGGCGACGATCCTCGGCCCGGGCAAGCGCATCCTCCTTGCGAATACCGCCGGTGTGTACGCGGCCCTCGCCGACGTGACCTATTCGAGTGGGTTCGCCGCGACGGGTGGGGCGATCGCCCTTCGCGTGGTCGGTGGCACGTCGATCGATGCCGTCGGCTGGGGAGACGCCAGCAGCTCGTTCGTCGAGGGGACTGCGGTGGCTGCGCCACCTGCCGGCTCGAGCATCGAGCGCGCGCCGGGTGGCCAGGCCGGCAACGGGACGGACACGAATGACAACGCCGCCGATTGGTTCGTGCAGGGTGCGCCGTCGCCACAGGGTCTGGCTGCTCCGGCAGTGCCTGGTCCCGGGGCCTCGCCGACGCCGACGGTTTCCCCGACGCCGACTCCGAGCGCGACGCCCGCTCCCACGGCAACTCCCACTCCGACCGCGACGCCCGCACCGACGCCCCGACCCCGACACCGATCCCCACGCCGACGCCGAGTCCCAGTCCTGCACCGACTGCCACGCCGACATCCCCCGACGCCGACTCCGATCCGACGCCGACTCCGACCCCGACGCCAACGCCCGCCCCGACCCCGACGCCCACTCCTACCCCGACGCCCACGCCGCGTCCCATCGCGGAGGCGCGAGCGCTTGCCGACGCCAGCGTGGTCACCATCGAAGGCGTGCTGACCACGCCGCTCGGTGCTCTCGAATCGAGTCACGGCGGGTTCATCCAGGACGCTTCGGGCGGGATCGCGCTCTACCTCGATGTCCCCGTCGTGGGCGTGTGGCCGGCGGGCACGACGGTCACCGTCGAGGGCACGGTCTCAAGCAGGTTCTCGCAACGGACCCTGCGGATCTCGGAATCCGCGCTCATTCCCGGTCCTGCCGCCGACCTGCCGGCCGCCTTGTCCCTCGAGACCGGCGCCGCCTCGGAGTCCTTCGAAGGCCAGCGCGTGCGCCTCAGCGGCACGATCATCGGTGCGCCGGACCAGCTGACCGACGGGCTCGGTGTGACTCTCGACGACGGCTCAGGCACGATCCGGGCAGTCGTAGGGCCGGATGCCGTTGGACGGTCAGAGCCTCGCGTCCGGGATGGTCGCAACGATCAGCGGACCGCTGGGTCAGCGCGACAGCTCGGGCACCGGAACTGCAGGCTATCGCGTCCACGTGACCCTGCTCGGCGAGCTCGAGTTGGCGCCCGCGCCAACGCCGAGCCCCGTCCCGACTCCGACGCCGAGTCCGACGCCCACCCCGACCGAGACGCCTGATGCGTCGGCCACCCCGAGCCCGAGCCCGACAGCGACCCCGACGCCAAATCCCAGCCCGACCCCAACCGCCACGGCGACCCCGACCCCGACCGCCACACCGAAACCTTCTCCGTCGCCCACGCCACCGCCCGCGACACTCACCCTGGACGCCATCCGCGCCTTGTCGATCGGCAGCACGGCTCGGACGACCGGTGTCGTCGTCGCGGAGGACGGCCGGCTCGGTTCGCCGAATCTCCTCGGAGTAGGCGATGCGACCGGCGGCCTTGTCGTCCACCTTCCATCGGGCGCCGGCACCTATCCGCGAGGCACACGCCTCGACGTCAGTGGGAAGCTCGCAGCGCCATACGGTCAGCTCGAGATCCGCCCGGCCAAGTCCGATATCCACGTCCTCGGGAGCGGCAGCCTGCCAGGGGCGACCGCCGTCCCATCCGCTGGTCTCAGCGAGCCGCTCGAAGGCCGCCTTGTCACCGCGACCGGGCGCCTGACCGTCAAGCCGAAGAAGTCGGCGAGCGGCGATCTCACGTTCGTGCTCGAACGCGACGGCGCGACTGCGGTCAAGGTGATGGCCGACGCATCGAGCCGGATCGGGAACGCGGCGTTCCAGGTCGGCGCCACGTATCGGGTCACCGGGTTCGTCGGTCAGCGGGCCACACGGTCGGGTGCCCTCGATGGATACCGCGTCTGGGTGCGCGATCCCGCGGACGTGATCGTCGTGACCGCCGCGACGGCGTCTCCCGGCGCGACACCTGGCTCCGGGTCGCCCGCGCCTGGCGCGACAACGGTCGCGTCCATCTCGATCTCGCGAGCGCTCAAGATCACCGACCGCCCGGTCGCCATCGATGCGATCGTCACCGCGCCCGCGACGCTTCTCGATGCAAGTGGCCGACGGATCGTCGCGCAGGACGCCTCGGCTGCTGTCGAGCTGTTGCTGCCGACGGGTTCGGCTGCGCCGCCGGTCGGCTCTCGGGTCCATGCCGAGGGTCGGATCGGAGTGGCGTACGGAGCCCCACGCCTTCGAGTGGACAGATTCACAGTCGGGGGCAGCGCGCCTGTCCCGGCGCCGCTCGTCCTCCACGCTGCCCCCGCGGCTGCCCACGAATGGCGCCTCGTATCCGTGACGCGGCCAGGTGCTGAGCGTCCACAAGCTCGGAGACCGGTGGCGAGCCGAGATCGCCGTCGGGGTGGACCGGGTGGTGGTCGTCGGCCAGCCGGGAGCCGGGATCGCGAGCACGACGCTGGTCGAAGGTCGCAGCGCGACCGTCGTCGGGATCGCCCGACGGCCCGCTCCGACAGCCTCGGACCATCGATTTGCCGTGACCCCGCGCTTCCCGGCGGACGTACACGTGTCGGGGCAGCCAGGATCCGGGCAGCCAGCCGGCGCCGTCGCGAATGCGGCCGCGAACGGCAGCACCACGACCGTCGGAGGCGGATCGGCCAACGCGTCCGGGTCAGCGGCCGTTGACGCGGACCTCGACCACCTCGCGCCGTTCGCCGGCAAGCTGGTCCGCGTCGGTGGCCTCGTCGTCGACCTTCGGACCGATGGCTTCACGCTCGATGACGGGACCGCGATCGGCCGGATCGTGCTCCGCGGGGCCGCTCTCGAGCTCCTGCCGTTGATCGAGCCTGACGATGCGCTGAACGCGATCGGGCGGGTCGAGACGTCCGCGGACGGGTTCGTCGTCGCGGTCGACGACCCAGGCGCCATCATCCTGACCGGCGATCCCATCGCAGCGACCGGTCCAGCCGCCAGCCAGGCGGTGGGCGCGGCCGACCCGTCGGACGTCCCCCTCGGTACGAGCCGGTTCGCCGGCTTCGGCAGCTCACCCTTGCCCATCGATGCCGGCGCCGCGGGTGTCGGGACGCTGGTCGCGATCTCGGTGCTCTCGGTGGCGGTGACCCTCCTCCGACGGTCTCGTTCGCGCCGCCGTTTGGCGGCCAGGATCGCCGGCCGGCTGGCCTCGTTCGCGGCCCCGGCGGAGGCCCTGCGCGACCCGAACGTGGCTGAGCGTGAGCCAAGCACGAATTACGCTGCTTGACGCTCGTGAGAAGGGGAGACTATCCTCGGCCGAGTTTCGCGCCAGCGAAGCAGCCACACGAGTGAGGAAGAGGTCTTGCCGAACGCGGACCACCGCGTAGAAAACCCGACGGATCGCAGGATCGCGATCCCATCAGGAGAACGGCAGTACCACATAGGACTCGGTCCAGGTGAACTGGCCGAGTACATCCTCCTCCCCGGCGACCCGGATCGGACATCCCGCATCGCATCGCGCTTCGAATCCATCGAGCTCGAGCGTCAACATCGGGAGTTCGCGTCGGCAACCGGGCTCTACAGAGGCCAGCGGGTGTCGGTCGTGTCGACCGGCATCGGCACGGACAACGTCGAGATCGTCGTGGCCGAGATACTGGCGATCACCGAGCGGCCGACCTTCATCCGGGTCGGGTCGTGCGGGGCGCTCCAACCGGAGATGGCTTTGGGAGACCTCGTCATCACCACCGGGGCAGTGCGCCTCGAATTGACCACGAGCTTCTTCGTCCACGATGGGTACCCAGCCGTAGCTTCCTACGAGGCGGTCGCGGCACTCATCGAGGCAGCGGAGAGACTCGGACACCGGTACCACGTCGGGGTAACGGCGACAGCGCCTGGGTTCTTCGGTGCGCAGGGGCGCCCGATCCCCCAGTTGCCCATCCGCTACCCTGACCTCGCGGAGGAGATGGCGCGCCAGCGCGTCATGAACTTCGAGATGGAAGCGTCGGCTCTCCTCGTCCTCGCGACCCTGGCCCGGTGCCGAGCCGGTGTCGTCTGTGCGGTCTATGCCAATCGGACGACAGGCGACTTCGTCACCGGCGACCTCAAGGACGCGGCCGAGGCGGCTTGTGTCGAGACGGGGCTGGAAAGCCTCCTCGTCCTGGCCGACATGGATCGACAGAAGCGCGAAGCCCAGACGGACCGCTGGCGGCCGTCGATCTGGAAGCACAGCGTTTGACCACAGCACGTTGAGTGGATGCGGGACATGGGTTCCCGTGACGCGTCACGAGGTGAGGAGGAGCCACACATGGCCGAGGCATATTGCGTCAAGGACAAGCAGAAGGTTGAAGTCCAGAACGCCCAGAAGATCACGATGAAGAACGGCAAGCCGGCGATCCAGGGCACCTGCCCGATCTGCGGCGGCAAGGTCTTCCGCATCGGCGGCTGACCCTCGAACGTTCGAGATCGCACTCAGGACCCCCGCCCACGGCGGGGGTCCTGCCATGTCCGGCATCTGCCCTTTGGTACGATGAACACGACGCACGATCCGGGTGGACCCGTGGCACACGTTCGCGGCCCCCGTCCGATCTCGTCGTCCTGCTGAAAGTCCACTCGCTCGCGCCCGGCCCACGGAGTCGGACGTGCGTCCCGCCCAGGAGGTCCCGCACCATGGCCACACGCGTCGGTATCAACGGCTTCGGCCGGATCGGTCGGCAGTCGCTCAAGGCGCTTATCGAGCGCGCACCCGACGTTGAGGTCGTGGCGGTCAACGACCTGGTCGACCCGAAGATGAACGCGCTCTTGTTCAAGCATGACTCGACGTACGGGGCGTACCCGGGCGATGTCCGTGCCGGCGACGCGTCGATCATCGTCGACGGACACGAGATCAAGATCCTCGCCGAGCGCGACCCGGCCGCCCTGCCCTGGGGCGACCTCGGTGTCGACATCGTCCTCGAGAGCACCGGCATCTTCACCGATGCCGCGAAGGCACGAGCACATATCGATGCCGGCGCCAAGAAGGTGATCATCAGCGCACCGGCCAAGGACGAGGACATCACGATCGTCCTCGGCGTCAACGAAGAGCGCTATGACCCGACGGCCCACCACATCATCAGCAACGCCAGCTGCACGACGAATTGCCTCGCCCCGGCGGCCAAGGTGGTCCACGATCTACTGACCATCGAGCGTGGCTTGATGAACACGATCCACAGCTATACCAACGACCAGAACATCCTCGACGTCGCGCACAAAGATCCGCGTCGTGCCCGGAGCGCCGGCCAGAACATCATCCCGACGACGACCGGCGCGGCCAAGGCGCTGGCGCTCGTGATCCCGGACCTGAAGGGCAAGTTCGACGGGTTCAGCCTGCGCGTGCCGACCCCGACCGTGAGCATCGTCGACTTCACCGCCGACGTCAGTCGCCCGACCTCGGTCGAGGAGCTCAACGATGCGTTCAGGGCGGCCGCCGACGGCCCGCTGAAGGGCATCCTCGGCGTCTCGGACGAGCCGCTCGTATCGATGGACTTCAAGGGCGACAGCCGCAGTTCGATCATCGATGCGCCGTCGACCATGGTCCTCGGCGGGACGATGGTCAAGGTCATCGCCTGGTACGACAACGAGTGGGGTTACAGCTGCCGGGTCGCCGACCTGATCGCATTCGTGGCGGCACGCCTGCCGGTCACCGCCTGACCTCGATGGACAAGCTCACCGTCCGCGACGCGGACGTCGCCGGCAAACGGGTCTTCGTTCGCGTCGACTTCAACGTCCCGCTGGCCGACGGCCGGGTCACCGACGATTCGCGCGTCCGAGCCGCCATCCCGACGATCAACCTGCTCCTCAATGCGGGGGCCTCGGTCATCCTGGCGAGCCATCTCGGGCGTCCGAACGGCAAGGTCCAGGACGGGCTGCGCCTGCGGCCGGTCGGGCAGGTCCTGTCCCAGCTGATGCGCCGGAACGTCCCGGTCACCGGCGACGCGCTCGGGATCGGGACGGAGGACGCGGTCAAGCGCCTGCGGCCGGGCGAGGTGCTCATGCTCGAGAACCTCCGCTTCCACGCCGAGGAGGAGGCGAACGACCCGGCCTTCGCGGCGGCCCTCGCGTCCTACGCCGATGTCTATGTCAATGACGCGTTCGGGACAGCGCACCGGGCGCACGCCTCGACCGTCGGTGTCCCCAAGCTTTTGCCGGCTTACGCCGGGCTCCTGATGGAGCGCGAGATCGAGATGCTCTCGAAGCTGCTCGAGAACCCGGAGCGGCCGTTCGCCGCCATCCTCGGAGGCGCCAAGGTCTCGGACAAGATCGGTGTCATCGACCACCTGCTGTCGTTGGTCGACATGCTCGTGCTCGGTGGCGGGATGGCGAACACCTTCCTGCTCGCCCAGGGCAAGGCGATCGGCAAGAGTCTCGCCGAGCCGGACCGGGTCGAGGACGCGCGTCGGATCCTGGCGACGGCCGCCAAGAACGACGTGCGCGTCGTTCTCCCGGTCGACGTCATCGTCGCCAAGGAGGTCACCCGCGGGACCGAGTACAAGACGCTCCAGGCCGAGAAGATCCCCGCCTCGTGGCACATCGTCGACCTCGGCAAGGCGAGCCAGGACCTGATGGTCGATGCGCTGTCCGATGCCCGGACCGTGTTCTGGAACGGGCCGCTCGGCGTCTTCGAGATCCCGTCGTTCGCCCACGGGACCAAGGCGGTCGCGCGGATGTTGGCCGAGCGCGCCGACGCCGGCGCGACAGTCATCGTCGGTGGCGGCGACTCGGTCGCGGCGGTGACGCAGCAGGGCCTTGCCGACCGAATGACCCATATCTCGACAGGTGGCGGCGCGTCGCTCGAGTTCCTCGAGGGTCGAGAGCTTCCAGGCGTGACGGTCTTGCTCGATCGCCCGGTCGAGGCCAAGAAGGCGAGCGCGAAGTCGACATCGAAGCCGAAGGCGAAGACGCCGACAGCCGCGAGCCCGAAAGCGCCGACCGTCGCGAGCCCGAAGCAGCCCGCGAAGGCGCCGACCGCCGCGAAGCCGGCAACGACATCGAAGGCGCCCACCGCAGCAAAGGCGCCTGCCGCCACCGCCCAGCCGAAGGCGAAGGTCCGCTCGTGAGCACCTTCATCGAAGGCATCGACGCCCGCGAGATCCTCGATTCGCGCGGCAACCCGACCGTCGAGGTCGACGTCGTCCTGTCGGACGGTTCCGTCGGCCGAGCTGCGGTCCCGTCCGGCGCCTCGACCGGCGTCCACGAGGCGGTCGAGCTGCGCGACGGCGACCCCGGGCGGTTCGGCGGCAAGGGCGTGCTCCAGGCAGTCGCGAACGTGACCGACACGATCGGCCCGGCCCTGTACGGGCTCGACGCGACCGACCAGGCCGGCATCGACGAGCTCCTGGTCGAGCTCGACGGCACCGCGAACAAGAGCGGGCTCGGCGCGAACGCGATCCTCGGCGTCTCGCTGGCCTGTGCCCACGCGGCCGCTGCCGCCTACGACCTCCCGCTCTATCGCTACCTCGGTGGCGTCGGCGCGGTGAACCTGCCGGTTCCCGATGTTCAACATCCTCAACGGTGGCAAGCACGCCCAGGACTCGACCGATTTCCAGGAGTTCATGGTCATGCCGGTCGGGGTCGGGACGTACGCCGATGCGCTGCGGGCCGGCTCCGAGGTCTTCTGGGCCCTGCGCGGCATCCTCCACGACGAGGGCCACTCGACCGGACAGGGCGACGAGGGCGGCTTCGCGCCGTCCCTGCCCGTCGAACGAGGCCGCTGTCGAGCTGATCCTGCGGGCGATCGAGAAGGCCGGCTACCGACCCGGCGTCGACGTCGCGATCGCGCTCGATCCGGCGACGAGCGAGCTGGTCGAGGAGGGCACGGGTGTCGACGGCGCGCCGACGCGCTACGCCCTGGCACGCGAGGGTCGGACGCTCGACTCGGGCGAGCTGGTCGACCTGTGGGCCGACTGGGCCGCGCGTTATCCGATCGTCTCACTCGAGGACGGCCTCGCCGAGGACGACTGGGATGGCTGGCGGCACCTGACCGAGCGGCTGGGGCGGACCATCCAGCTGGTCGGCGACGACCTCCTCGTCACCAACACCGAGCGGATCGCCCGCGCGATCGAGGAGGACGCCGCCAACTCCGTCCTCATCAAGCTCAACCAGATCGGCACGCTGACCGAGACCATCGAGGCGATCGCGCTCGCTCGCGGCGCCGGCTGGTCGGCGGTCGTCTCGCATCGCTCCGGGGAGACCGAGGACACGACCATCTCGGACCTCGTCGTCGCGATGGGGACCGGCCAGATCAAGTCCGGCGCACCGTCGCGATCCGAGCGGGTCGCCAAGTACAACCGGTCTCCTGCGCATCGAAGGCGAGCTCGGCGACAGCGCTCGATATCCAGGCCGGAGCGCGCTGTCGGGAGTCCCGAAGCAGGGGCGTCAGGCTGCGGAGTCGAGGGTCGGGGCTCCGTCGTGAGCCGGTTCGTCGATCGCGGCGCCATCACCGCCGCCTATGTCGGGATCGGGATGGCCGTCACGATCGTGGTCAGCTTCCTGCTGGTGATCCCGATCGAATGGGTCATCTGGATGCTGGCCCTGCCAAGCGGCCTGCTGATCGGCTACTACGCGAACCAGCGCTCGAACCGGCGAAACGGACCGTGGGGCAGGATCCTGGTCAACGGCCTGTTCGCCGGGATCGTGACGGGTCTGACCGCGGCCGCTCTCGTGCTGGTGATCAAGGCGCTGTTCTTCTATGCCGACAACGGATACCGGGACCCGGGTCTGGGCGGACCGATCGCGTGCCAGGCCGGCGCCGACTGCGTCTACCAGCGCTACCTCCAGGCAGGGCGCGGACCGGACTTCGTCGCGGCCGGTGTCACCGACCCCGACTCGTTCACGGCCTTCTACTGGCGCGAGCAATTCGGGAGCGCCGGCACGGTCCTCGTGCTGACCGCGCTCGGCGGTCTCGGTGGGGCCGGCCTGTACGGAGTCTTCCGACCGAAGCCGGAGACGATGGCCGACGCGGGGCCGGCCGCCGCCTAGCTGCGCCCAGCCCTGGCCTCTGAATCGAAACGCCCCGGGAGACCCGGGGCGTCTTGGTGTCGGCGGGAGTGACCCGAGCCTACTTCTTGGTCGAGGCCGCCTTCTTGGGAGCTGCCTTGGCCGTGGCCTTCGGAGCGGCCTTCGTAGCCGCGGGCTTCTTGCGCGGCCGTCTTGGTCGTCTTGGTCGCGCTGGCCTTGGTCGTCGTCTTCGCCGCTGCCGGCTTGGCCTCGGCGGGCGTCGCGCTCGCCTCGGCGGCGGCGGCCTTGGCGGCGGCTGCCTCGGCGCGGGCCGTCTTGCTCAGCGCGGCGCGGGCCTTGCCGGCCGCGGTCTGGGCGCCCTTCGCCTTGCCGGCCTTGCCGGCTGCGATACGAGCCTTGGCGGCCTTGGCCGCGGCGGCCTTGCCGGTCGTCTTGACGACTCGGCCACCGGTCGCGACTCGCTCACCACCGAGCGCGGCGTTGACCTTGATGGTCAGGCGCGACTTGCGGCGGGCGGCTGCGTTCGGGTGGATGGCACCGACCTTGGCGGCGCGATCGAGGGCGCTCAGCGCCTCGGCCAGAGCGGCAATGGGGTCGATCGTCGAATTGGCGGGCTGTGCGGCAGCGCTCAGAGCCTTCGCGACGAATGTCTTCGCGGCGGTTCGGCGAGGCTGCAGGACCTCGTGGCGGCTCTGGGCCTGACGGACCCTCTTGAGTCCGGACGGCGTACGAGCGCCCGTCCAGGTGCGGGGCGTCTTGGCCAAGTTGGGAACCTCGACTGATGTTTGTGGTCGACGGCACGCGACGCGGAACGAGCGCCGGGCGCGAAGGCGGATGGTAGCACAAGACGGCCGGACGACCCACTCGCGCGGCACGCTTCACGACCCGCCACACTGACTCCGTGGTCGCCATCATCGGTTCAACAACGAGTTACCTCGTTTCTGCGAAGTACGAACAGAAAACCGACCGCGAGCTGCCGGTCATCCGTCTGCACGCCCGCTCATCATCCACGACCTAAAAAAGAATACCGGGCTGAATACCGTCGGTGGACGGAGCCAGCGCGTGAGCGGCTGCGAGCAGATCCCGCCTTCGGGCCCGCACTGCCGCAAGTGCGAGGCCACGGCGTCGGCCCCGCTACCGCCGCAACCATCCCGACAAGCGGCGTGGGCCACTGACTGAAGGGTAACGACGGTGGCGTAACGAGCTTGCTCTTCGTCGCTACCACGCCGAACGACAAGCGGCGTGACTCACCCTGCGGCCCAGCGGATTTGGAGTGGCGCATTCCACGCCGGAACCCACGTCCAATTTATGGTGTGCCACAATGTCGTAACGCATTCCAAAACACCGGCTCCACATTCCTGCTCACCATTCCAGGACGGGATCAACCGGAACCAATAACCGACCAGTAATCCGTATATCCCCGGCGAGAAGTCGGCGGTGAAAGTCGCACAGGGAGAAAAACATTCGTACCCGGCCCTAATCGCAAAGAAATTGGGCTACAGAAACTTTCGATCTTATCTGCCTGGAGAACCGGTTGCACCGCCCCGGGCTGCGCCCGGCGGACGCGTTCGACGGGATCTGGGTCGGTCATGCCGGTAACATGGCTGCGCGACGGGTGTAATTGTTGACTGTCGATTACTCCAACGTCGACATCCCCGCCTAGTCCACCGCCAACAACGTCGTCCGGGCCCGCAGTACCCGAATCATGTTTCCCGCCATCGCCTTCGCTCCCATGAGGCCCTTTCTCCGGTTTGCGGCCGGTCCGCGAGACAGCTGGCGGGCAATCCGCCCTCACATCAGGGCCGCCGCCACATCGCCGGCCAACCCGGCACAGGCCACCGGGACGATGCCCAAGCACAGAAACGTCGGCAGATAGCACAGGCCCAGCGGCCCGGCCAGCACTGATGCGCGTCGAGCTGCCGCTCCTGCGAGGACAGCCCGGCACGACACGCCGGGTGGTCCCATTACTGGCAACCAGGGCGGCGACCACGATATCCTGCGACACTACCGGGCCGCCCGTGGAGCTAGCACTTATGACGCCGGCACCCGGATCGCCATCCGCAACGAGAAGCCGCTGTTGGAGTCGCCGCCAGTTTGACCGTCCGACCACATGCGGCGAGCATTGAAGGGCTTTCAGATTCGGCAGGGCGGCGGTGGCCCCATCTTTACCTATTTGATCAAAGTGCAGCAATACCGAAGAGCTTCAACACGGCGGCGACCGCGGTCGCGACAGGTGTGGCCACCTCGGCGACCTTCTTGGCTACGTCCACGATGGCGTTGCCCATCCCGCGCAGTGTCGTTTTGTTGGGTTTGTCCTTGCCCACTTCGTCGGTGAAACTCACCAACGTGTCCGCCGACTTCGTCGGCCTGGTCCGGCGAGTCTTCCTTCAGTCGTTCGATCAGGTCTCGACTTGTTGGTGCAACTGCGAAACCAGCGTTTGGCAAGCTCCTTGTTTGGCTGGCCAGCTGCAAAGCTGTTGAAGCAGTCTTCCATTTTCTTCGCGTACACAGTGCCCGCCACAGGACCGTGGAATACCCCTGAGTCATACTTGGTGCCCGTCACCATGTCTCCACCAATATTCGTGTCTCCCATGTCAACCCTTCCGATATTTGCCTGCTTGACCTTGATTGTCAGGGACTGAGCGTTTCCAAAAAACATATCGCGCTTAGACGGTTCGATAGCGCCAAATTGACCGCCGTCGTGGTCTATTACATCGCCAATTTGCCGTAGGTCCAAGCGAGCATCGAAAATCCTTTGCAGCGAGAAAACGGCATTCCTATATGTAGTCTCTGTCGTTGAAGTCGGTCATCTTTGCCGGTCCCGTAATGCGATACGTATTCCTGTAACCATGACCCTTCGCCCGACATTTCCTCTCGCGCCCGGAGTAAACGTGACATATGCAGCCCGATATTGGTCGCGATCTTTAGCGCCAAACACGACGGCGCCACTTGCCTCCGGAGATAAAGCCCGATCAAATAGACGAACTCCAGTGGGCTTGAAGGAATCTATTTTCAGATAAAGGTGCGGTACTTTGGGGGTTTGGGAGTACAAGACGTTCAGGGGCTTTGGAATAAAGCAAAGCTGCCCTTCTAGCCGTGCGAGCACTGCTCCCTCATGCTTTATTTCATTCCATCATGCTATGGTAAATCTCATGGGGATCCGATTGGTATGCCTTCATGAGCTATGGTGTTGTCGGATGAAGCAGTAAAGAACCAGAGCTCACCCTCTTTTGTTTCGTCGCACAGACGCACGCAACCGAGGCCGCCTTCAAGCATGGCCATTTTTCCATATGGATCATATATCTCCCAAAGATCCCGTCGGGCGCAACGACGGGTCCCAACTCCTGTTCTCCTCAGCCCGTTGTCGCTGCAGCGCCGCGTCTTTGGTATGGAAGAGGCCGGGCGACAGCGGGAACCATTCCAAGACTGCAAAGTCCCGCAGGACGATGCGTCGAGCCCGCAGAACTGTCGCCATTTCCACAAAACTCTTGATTGTCATGGAACTCAAGATCACGCGGGACATTATCAGCCCGTCGTTGCTCTCTATCAACAAAAAGAAGGTTAGCGGTTGCCAGCTGGTACTTGATGGCAATCGATGTTGCTCGACGACCGCTGATCCATCTCATGTCTGGTACCTAAGGCCGATGACAACAACCTGATACCCGCGTACCTGTGGATTGCCATGACCGAGTTCCGCGGTATCTGGATATGCGTTCGTCAACGGCGTCAATTCGCCCCCTCCGCCGCTCGTGGCACGATCATCCCACAAATCGGTGTTGTTGCTAGAAGTCAATCCTTCCCGCCAGCAGAGCTGATTTCGCTGCCCCGGCAACTGGTCGGCTATATCTCCAGCTTCGCCCGACCTCGCCTCCTGAACCGCCCGCGGCCCCCGCGGCCGTCTTCACGGTCCCGCACGTAGGCCACCCGCAGCTTATGACCAGATTTAGTACGCAAATCTTTCGCCAACCCAGAAGCCAAACACGAGGTCAGTCGACTGCTACCACGCGAGAACACCAGATGAGCCAAGTCGGGGAAGGTTCGAGGAACTCCAAGGGACGGGGAGGTTGTGGGTGACTCATCGTGCGGTGACACTCAACAGATCGTGAAGTGTTGAAAAGTGGCCAGGGTTCGATCAGCTGTGGCTACGCAGCATCGAACTTGGACGATCAGCCGTGAATCCGTACTTCGTTCGCGCAGACACCACCACCGTAGAGGTGTGGTCTGGACAACGTATCCAACACGGCAACGACGGCCGCGGGAACTGGCAAAGAACACTTGGCGTGACCCCAGTTGGCTGGTCCAGTACAAGTGAGAGTCTTGCCGCCCATGTTGTGGGCAGGAAGCGTCTGCTGCACGGATAGGTGACAGGTCAGGTGTCACCTATTCCTGCAGCAGACCCATGACAAGACCAGGTACGATACGAATTCTATTGCTGCGTAGCTGAAGGTGTCGGGAAGCCTGGCTGTCGTCGTCGTTGTCGTTGTTGTTAAAGATGGTCGTCAGCTTGCGCGCGAAACAGCGGAACCGCGCTTCCAATCTCGGATTGTGCGGCCTTCTTTGCCTTCGTAGCCATGCATAGCGGAGTCCTTTGTTGGGATGGACGCAACAAGGCGGATATCCGTTGCGGGCGACCAGTGCTCACACCGTTTCGGTTCTGTCGCACACGGCCCTTACCGTCGAGCGCAGCTCAGGCCACCACCGGGTGCATTCTGGCGCAAACGCCAACAATGTCGTTTCCCTGTTGCTTTCCATCAAGGGCCTGTGCATAGATATCGTGTACGGCTCTGCCCGTGATCCGGTGAACCCAAATGGCTAATCCAACACATAACGAGGGTAAATTGCGGCCGATGACAATGCCGCTTGCTTGTGGGATGTCGGGTAATCCAAGAAGTGACGTAAAACCAGCCTACAAGAGCAGCGGTCCCAATAGCCCCCTGAATAACCCTAAGTATGGGTATTTGCGAACTTGACAACTTCGCCAACCCCAAAAACCGCCGCAAGATTTCGTGGCGGTTCTTCCACGGGTTGTCTCCGAGTTCGTAGTACTTCTTGTAGTCCTCCTTTAGCTGCTTTACGAATGGGCGAAAGTTCTTTCCGATCGCTTCGGCTAACTCCGAGAGCGCCTAGCGGCAATACCGCAGCGATGATTACGGTTACTGGTAGCTAGGACATCCCAGAGACCGTGAGCTTCGTTTGGTTGGTGACGAAGTCTCAGCCAGACCCAGACAAGGGGCACGGTTGGCACGACGATCGTGAAGATGACCCAAAGGTAAGTCGACCGAGCTTCACGACCATAATCAAACCCCCTCGTGACCACGTTGGCTACAACTCGGCGGGGTACGCCGGCGCCGAGGACGGCGGCCGTATACCACAGGGTGCCTGTGGTGGCGATCGCCGCGGGGATGGCCAGCCGTATCCAGTTGATCGGAGCAGGGCGTCGACGGGGGATGCGGGGGGCGTCGTCGGGTCGGGTGGTGGCTGCAGGGTCCAGGAGCGTGGGCGTGGGAGGCGGAGCGGGACCGAGGATGAGGTTGTCATCGACGTCGCGCTGCGCAGGGGTTAGCGGCCACCAGTCGCTGGAGCCGTCGATGGCCAGCCCCAGCCTTCCAGGACGCCGTAGGCGGCGGCGGCGGCGAAGGTGGCCGGACTTGGGCCAGCAGCCAGGGAATGAACACGGTGCTGGTCAGCGACGGGCTGGGGTCATAGAGCAGGGGCAGCGGCGCTCCGGCCGAGCACTGCGGCCCAGGCCAGTGCGGCGATGGGAGACGGCAGATGTTCGGGAATGAGTCGCACGATGGCCGCGTAGAGCATCCGTCCCAGCGGCCAGCCAATGGGGGCTGCCGCGGCGACGGCCGCGACGATGCCGGTTTCTAGGGCGCCGGTCGGTGTCGAGGACGTGCGGAACACCAGCGGGGCGCTGACCTGATCGTCGTGCGGGTCGGGCCGGGTGCCGAC
>CAVXVP010000003.1:0-11728 GCA_963765245.1 uncultured Chloroflexia bacterium | reverse complement strand
TGGTCACTTATCTACCGCTTATCGACAAGCACGGCATCAATCAGCCATCATCGATCGTCCGGGGATTTCGAAACGCCGGCTGACACCTAGCCGCCAAGTGAGGGAACTGTCTCTTGACACACACTCGAATCGAATCGTCCGTCACGGCGATCTCCTGGATCCCCTCCGAAGCGATCGCGGGCCTGTCCAAGGTCCCGTTCGAGTTGGGAGTGACCCACTACGACCAGCCGCCGCCCGACCACCTCGACGATCTCGAGGAGCTTCGGCAGACCGATCGGTTCCGCGAGGCGAACGAACTCCGGGCGTTCATCGACGTCGAAGATGGCCGGATCGTCGGCCATGGCCACCTCGGCCAGGGTCACATCGGCGCGACGACCGTCCGGGTCGGTCCGGCCGCGATCCGCTTCCCGGCGGTCCACCTGCCGGACATCCGCCCCGAGCCGGAGGTCGGCCCCACGTCGGTCCGGTTCGTCCAGACCGTGGGCGGGCGCATGGGACTGCCCACGCCGCGGCCGGTCAAGCACAAGCCGTTCGTGCAGTTCTGGCCGTCGATCGCGTGGACGACGCTGGCCCTGACCCTCGACGCGGATGGTTCATCGAGCCACGAGCTGATCGGGGCGAGCCCGTTCCCTCGCCACTGGATCTACGACGACGGCGGCGCCCTGGTCGAGAAGTCGGGCGTGATCGACTTCACCAAGTGGTTCAACGACTCGTTCGGCGATCGCACGCCATGGGGCACGAGCGACTCGCCGACGGTGGTCGCCGCGGTCGAGTCCGCCCTGGAGCGCCAACTCTCGGCCAGCATCATGGGCGGCGGACGCCAAGCCTCGGATCCGACAGCTGACTGCCGGTCAGACGCTCCTGCGCCAGGGTGCGCCGGGCACGGGGGTCTTCCTGATCCTCGACGGCATCTTCGTCGTCGAGGTGGACGGCGAGCCCGTCGCCGAGATCGGTCCCGGCGCCGTGGTCGGGGAGCGGGCCGCCCTCGAAGGCGGCATCCGCACCGCCACGCTGCGGGCCACGACGTCGGCGCGGGTGGCGGAGGTCCCGGCCGACGGCTTGGAGACGGCCGACCTGGAAGTGCTCGCTGCGACCCACCGGCGCGGGGAAGACGGGTCCACGCCGGCGGGGTAGTCACGCGTGACTTTCCGTCGATCTCGCATCGACCGGGTCCGACGCCGTTATGCTCGGCAGCATGGATCAGAAGACCGCGGTCGTCGCCGCAATCCCGATGTTCGCCAAGCTGGAGCAGCGCAGCCTGGAGGCGGTCGCGACCCTCGCCAAGGTCGGCACGCTTCCGGCCGACACCGTGCTGATGCGGGAGGGTGAACCGGCGGAGTCGTTCTACGTCATCGTCCATGGCACGGTCCAGATCGAGCGGCAAGGCACATTCGTCCGCTCGATCATGGATGGCGGATTCATCGGCGAGGTCGCCTTGATCGAAGGCAGCGGGCGCACCGCGACTGCCATCTGCGCGACCGTCTGTGAACTCCTCGAATTCGGCAGCTTCGAATTCGGCCGTGTCATGGCCACATTCCCTGACGTTCGCGCCCGGGTCGAGGCTGCCGCTGCCCGGCGTCCGCATTCTGAGGCGACATAGTCGGCGCGACGATGACCGACTGGCTTCCACGACTCTGGCGGCAACCCTCGGCGGTATTGCTCGCCGTTCAGCTCATTGGGGTGTTGCTCTATCCGTTCATGGACGAGTCGCCCGTCGGGCGCGCGGCACTGTCTTTGTTCGGCCTGGTCGTCCTCATCCTGGCGGTCCGCGCGGTGCGCGCCACGCCTGCCCTGACGGTGATCGCGGTCCTGCTCGGCCTTCCCCTCATCGTGCTGACCATCCTCGAGGCTCTCGATCCACTCAACACGCAGGTCGTCCTCTGGTCGTCGGTCCTCCACGCGATCTTCTACTTCTACACGGCTACTGCGTTGCTCCGCTACATGTTCCTCGATCGTTTCGTGACGAACGACGAGCTGTGGGCGACCGGGGCGACCTTCACCGTCGTTGCCTGGGCATTCGCGTACACGTACATGGCCATCCAGGTCATCTGGCCTGGCTCCTTCATCGGTACGATCGACCCAGACGGCCCGCGGACGTGGTTCGAGATGCTGTTCCTGTCGTTCACGACGCTGACCAGCGTCGGGCTGTCGGACATCCTTCCGATCCTGCCCCACGCCCGTTCGTGGGTGATGATCGAACAGGTCGCCGGCCTGATGTACGTGGCGCTGGTGGTCTCCCGGGTGGTCGGGCTCACCATCGCCAGACAGCGCGCAGAGCGCCACCCGGGGAGTTGACGGGCGTCGACGCGGCGCTCCACGACGCGTCGGGCTCGACTCGGGTCAGCTCTTCGGATCGAGCTCCAGCGAGGCGGAGTTGATGCAGTAGCGCAGTCCCGTCGGGTTCGGTCCGTCATTGAAGACATGGCCGAGGTGGCCACCGCAGGTCGCGCAGTTCGCCTCGGTCCGGGTCATGAAGAACGACCGGTCCGTCTCGGTGGCGACGGCTGCTGGATCGGCCGGGGCGAAGAAACTCGGCCAGCCGGTGCCCGACTCGAACTTCGCGTCAGACGTGAAAAGCTCGGTTCCGCAGCCGGCGCAGCGGTAGACGCCCGGACGGTGCTCGTCCCAAAGAGCGCCGCTGAACGCGCGCTCGGTGCCCTTCTGGCGAAGGACCCTGTACTGCTCGGGGGTGAGTTCGGCGCGCCACTGCGCGTCGGTCTTGGCGGACGGTGGGGTGGTGGTCGTGGTGGGCTGGGTGTCGGTGTCGCTCATGTGTGGATCGTACGCCGGGTTCATGTCGGCTCGATGACGACCGGCTGCGCCGGCGCGGTAGATTTGCCCCGTGCACCACGACGAGCCTTTCGTACCCGACGAGTTCACGCCACCGTCTTCCCTCGACAATGACGCCTTCAGGTTGCGACCCCTGGGCCCGGAGCACAACGCATCCGACTACGCCGCCTGGACATCGAGCGTCGAACATATCCTCGCCACGCCCGGCTACGAGGGGTCGGCGTGGCCGCGCCCGATGACGCTCGAGGAGAACCTGGGTGATCTGACCAAGCACGCCGGCGAGTTCGCGCGGCGGGAGGCGTTCACGTACACCGTCCTGGCACCGGACAGCGACACGATCATCGGCTGCCTCTACATCTATCCGAGCGAGCGCCTCGGTGTCGATGCCAAGATCCGGTCGTGGGTCCGGGCCGCCGACGCCGACCTCGACCCGATCCTCTATCGGGTGGTGACCGACTGGCTTGCCACGTCGTGGCCGTTCAAGGAGATCGAGTACCCGGAGCGCCCCGGGGCCTGATCGGGATCCGCGACCTAGCGGGGGAGTCGCTCCCACTCGACCCAGCGCGATCCATCCCACCAGCGGTGCCATGTCCGGCCGTCGACACCGGCCGCCCAGACGTCGATGCGATCAGCGCCCCACGACGAAGCGGCCGGCGATCCTCTGAGCTCGCCACCGAGCGATTCCCACGGATGCCACGAGATGCCGTCCCAGTAGCGGTTCCACAACTGGCCATCAGGAAAGACGGCGAAGACCTGGAGCTGATCGGCTGCCCAGGCGGTCGCGGCCGGTGCCGAGGCGAGGGTCCCGCCCAGTGATTCAGGCTCGTCCCAGGTCCCGGCCCGGAACACACGATGCACAAGAGCGCCGTCGGTGTCGACCCAGAAAAGGTCGATCCGATCGGCGCCCCACGAGACGGCGGCGGTGCCATCGATGTCGTGCATGGTGCGTCCTAGCGAACGTTACCCCGCATGGGGGCCAGTGCGCGGCCCAGCTCGTCGGCGACGCATTCGTCGAGTCGACGAGTGGCGGCCGCTGATCCACGGCTCAACGCCGCAAGGACAAGGGCTGCCGGGCGACGGAGACGGGACGGCGTCGCGGCCGTCCCGGCTCGAGCCTCGGCGGCAAGCCGGTCCAGATCTGCTTCGCGCTGGCGGTCGTGTGACAGCTCAAGCGCGTAAAGAGTCCAGGGGTGCATAGCATGACCTCCGATCATGGTCTTGCTCATCGGTGATGGTCGTCGGGGAGCGTGTCGCGGGAGTCCTCGCCCCAGGCGACTGCGGCCGCGTCAAACGCACCTAGTCCGATGACCAGAAGGGCGATGATGATGAAGATGCTCACGGCGCGGCTCCTTTCGATGTGGTAACCCGTTTCTGCGGCTTGATCGGTTACTCCGTAACCTTACCCTCTTGCGCGTAACCTGTCAATGGGTATAGAGTGGTTATCAGATGAACACGCACACCGTTCCCGACCCCGTCCACCGCGGTCACGCTCACGACGTCGACCTCGAGGACACC
The DNA here is from genome assembly GCA_963765245.1 of uncultured Chloroflexia bacterium. GTDB lineage: Bacteria > Chloroflexota > Limnocylindria > Limnocylindrales > CSP1-4 > SPCO01. The sequence continues at coordinate 7,423 of CAVXVP010000003.1, read as the reverse complement.
TTCGACTTCCTGAACACCGATGACACCGAAAATGGTTTCCCGGTGGACAAGCTCCCGACCCTCGACGACGCCCTCGCCTGGTTCGTCGATCGCGGCGTCATCCACGTCGAGGGCGCCAACCGGGTCCGCGCCCAGATGTCGAACAACGATCCCCTGATGGCACGCGATCTGGTCAGAGTGCACGCCGTTCGATCGGCGCTCCGCGAGGTCGCCCACTCGATCGCGGAAGAGCGCGCGCCGGACACCGGCGCCCTCGAAACCGTCGAATCGGGCGCTTCACGCCCGGCAGGTCATCGAGCTCGTTCCGGGGCCCGATGGCTGCTATGTCGACCATCGCCATGTCGGCGATCCGGTCGACGACGCCCTCGCTCGACTCGCCGACCCGCTCGTGATGGAGCTGACCGCCGGTCACCCGGAGCGCATCAAGGTCTGCGCGAGCGACACCTGCGAATGGATCTTCTACGACGCTTCACGGACGAGCCGCCGGCGTTGGTGCGACATGGCGACGTGCGGCAACCGGGCGAAGGCTGCGCGCCATCGCGCCCGTGAGCGAGCCGCGGCGCAGGGCGACGGCCCCGAGGCGGCCGGCACCACGCCTCAGGCGCCGGTCGCCTGAGGCGTCAGGCGCGCTCGAGGATCGGGCGGACTTCGGTCGCGAGGCGCGTCATCGATTCCTCGTCGTACGGCGACGGGAAGCCGAAGACGAGGTGGCGGTAGCCGATCCCGAGGAAGGGGAGGAGCATCTCCGCGACATCCTCAGGCGTCCCGACCGGTTGGTCGGTCCACTGCCGGGCGTTCCCGTTGCGCGCGAACATCTCGGCATGGACCCGTCTGGCCTCGTCGCGTGAGTCGCGGATGACGACCGTCCCGATGTTGGTCGTCCGCTCGATCTCGGCCGGGTCGCGTCCAACGGTTTCGCAATGCTGGAGCAGCACGGCTTCCTTGCGACGCACGCCCTCCAGCCCGCCGCCGACGTTGTTGGCGTCGGCGTAGCGAGCCACCAGCTTGAGCGTGACCTGCTCGCCACCACCGCCGACGAGCAGCGGCATGTGCTCCTGGATCGGTGGTGGGTCGTTTCGGACGGCCTTTGCCGTGTAGCGCGGTCCCGATGCCGTCGGTCGCTCGCCGTGGAGCATCCCGCGCATGATCGGGAGCGCCTCACCGAGCCAGCGCAACCGCTCGGGAGGCCCGCTCCCGAACTCGATCCCGAACGCCTCGTGCTCTTCCTCGAACCATGCCGCGCCGATGCCGAGGATCGCCCGACCGCCAGAGATATGGTCGAGTGTCGTGGCCATCTTCGCGGTCAGCGTTGGCTCCCGGAACGGGTTGGCACCGACCATCAGGCCGATCCGGATCCGTTCCGTGGCCTGTGCCCAGGCGGCGAGCGTCAGCCAGCCCTCGAACATTGGCCCACTGGAGCTGCCCTGGATCGGATAGAGGTGATCCCACGTCCAGAGCGTGTCGAAACCGAGCCGGTCCGCGCGTTGCCCGGCTGCCAGCAGGCTCGGCCAGTCCGTGTACTGGTTCCAGCAGAGCACGCCAAGCTTGACGTCGGACACGGCGGACCTCCTTGGGCGGGATCGTGGGACGTCCAAGGGTAGCGGAGCCCCTTGACACCCGACATCGGGCGGCGTATATATCGCGTATCGATATATCGACGGTCGTAGGAGCAGGAGTCGAGATGGAGCCCACGATCCCCGAATTCGGACGGTTCGCCGAACCGTCGCTGCTCATCCTCGTCAGCCTGTCCGATGGCCCAAAGCATGGCTACGCGATCATGACCGACGTCGAACAGGCCACCGGCCGGCCGCTCGGACCGGGGACGCTCTACGCGGCTCTCGCGCGGCTCGAGGAGCGTGGCCTGATCGAAGCGCTCGCGCCGGAGGAGCGGCGCCGGCCGTACCGCCTGACCGCGATCGGCGCCACCAACCTCACCGAACAACTCCGCGGCCTTTCGGCCTTCGCCCGGCACGGCCTGCGCCAACTCGGACAGACCGAGCCATGAGGGCGCTGCTGATCCGCTGTTATCCGGCCGCATGGCGGGAGCGCTATGGCGACGAGTTCGCGTCGATCCTGGAAGAACGCCCACTCGGCCCCTTCGATGTCGCGGACATCCTCCTTGGCGCGCTGGACGCGCGGCTCCGGATGCGCGACCGGCGGGCCGATGTCACCCAACGAAAGGGGTTCAACATGACTCTCCGCATCGGTGGGATCGCGGCGATCCTCGGCGCAGCGGCTCTGGGATCGGCGTGGTTCCTCGGGTCTGGCCTCTTCGTCGACAACGGACCGGTCGCAGGGTTCCTGCTCGTGCTCGGCCTCGGCCTTCTGGTCCTCGCGCTTGCCGGTCTCACCTCCTTCCAGGCGCGAACCTACCCGGTCACGTCCTGGACGGCGTTCGCCCTCCTGACGGTCGGGACCGTCATCGCGATCGTCAGTTTCGTCGGGGTCGCCGCGGAAGAGGACGGATACTGGGAGCTCGGCATCATCGGGTTGCTGGTCGGGCTCGCGGGCACGGGCCTGTTCGCGGTCGTGACCTATCGCAGCGCGGCGCTATCGCGTGCCGGCGCTGTCCTGCTCGCGACCGGATCCGGATTGCCGTTCCTCGCCGTCGCACTGAACCAGCCGGTTTTCGTGGCTGCCGCCATCCTCTTCTTCCTGCTCGGTTGGTTCCTGGTCGGCGTCCAGGCGATCCGACTCGACCGACCGGCGACCGATCCGCGACCCGCCTGAGGTCAGCCTCTCCTGTATGACAGCTGGGCGGCGATCGCAGCGCGGACCCACGGGGCGCGAGCGTCCTCGACGGATCGCACCTTGACGTGACAGACCCGCTTGCCGGTGCCCTCGATCCGTCCGTCGGGGTTCGGAAGGTCTACACCGTCGGCGAGTTGCAGGTTCACGTGGGCCTTGTGCGGGATGATCGCGAACGAGAAGCCACGCATCGAACGCCCGGTCCCGATCGCCAACAGCCCGTCAGCCGAGTCGAACGTCTCGACGCCGTCGGGGAAGCCTTCGAGCACGACCAGGCGCAACGCCCGCGCCGTTTCGGCGACCGCCGGCGCACTTGCCTCGAGATAGCGATCGAAGGCGACCGCGTCGTCGGAGCTCACCGGACGACGAGGTTGACGAGCTTGCCGCCTCCCGCCACGACGATCCGGTCCGGGGCCTTTCCGTCGAGGATCGCCTTGATCTTGTCGCGGGCCAGGACTGCCGCCTCGATATCGGCAGCAGACGCGTCAGCGGCCACGACCACCTTGTCGCGCAGCTTGCCGTTGACCTGGACGGGGATCTCGCGGGTGGACTCGACCACCGCGGACGGATCGACCTCGGGCCATGTGGCAGTGTGGATCGACGCCCACGGCTTGCCCGCGGCGGCCAGCCGGCGGCCCCACAGCTCTTCGGTGACATGCGGTGCGGCGGGCGCGAGCATCAGCAACAGCAGGCCGATCGCCTCGTCCCAGGCCGTGGAGCTCGCCGCGGCCGTGCCGCGGTAGCGGAACAGCGTGTTCGCCAGCTCCATCAGCTTGGCGAGCATCACGTTGAAGTGGAACGTCTCGTAGTCGCCGGTGACGTCGCGCAGGGTCTTGTGCGCGGCGGATCGGATCGCCATCGAGGCCTCGGTTTCGGTCTGGCCCGCGGGCAGGGTGCCGGAGTCTGGATCGCCTGGCTCGCGGCCGGTCGGATCGATGACCAGGGTCCAGACCCGGTTGAGGAAGCGGTGTACGCCGCCGATCCCGGTCGGGCTCCACGGCCCGCCCTGGTCCCACGGGCCCATGAACATCAGGAACAACCTGACTGTGTCCGCGCCATAGCGGGCGACCAGGTCGTCGGGATCCACGGTGTTGCCGCGCGACTTCGACATGCGCTCGCCGTCGAGGCCCAGGATCTGGCCCTGGTTGAACAGCCGCTTGAATGGCTCGTCCTGCTCGACCAGTCCGACGTCGCGCATCATCTTCGTCCACTCGCGGGCGTACAGCAGGTGCATGACCGCGTGTTCGGCGCCGCCGGTGTACTGGTCGACCGGGGTCCACGCATCGACGAGGGCGCGATCGATCGGCCCGCCACCCTTCTCCGGCGACAGGTAGCGATACCAGTACCAGGACGAGTCGATGAACGTGTCCATCGTGTCGGTCTCGCGCTTCGCGGGGCCCTTGCAGACGGGACAGGTGACGTTCAGGAACGCCTCGTCGCGGTTGAGAGGGTTCTCGCCGCTGCCCCGGTAGTCGACGGTATCCGGCAGCCGGACCGGCAACTCCTCCTCGGGCACCGGTACGATCCCGTCCCGCTCGCAATAGATGACCGGAATCGGCGTGCCCCAGTAGCGCTGGCGGCTGATCAGCCAGTCGTGCAGGCGGTAGGTGACCGACGCCGTGCCCTTGCCGCGGGCTTCCAGCTCGCCAAGGATCGCCTTGCCACCCTCGTCGGCGGGCAGCCCCGTGTACGGCCCGCTGTTGACGAGGACCTCGCCGCCGCTGTGCGGGATGAACGCCTCGTCCATCGGGGCGTCCGCGTCCTCCACGCGTGGCGCGACGACGCGCCTGATCGGCAACCCGTATGTGACGGCGAAGGCATAGTCGCGCTCGTCATGGGCCGGGACGGCCATGATCGCGCCGGTCCCGTAGCCACCGAGGACATAGTCGGCGACGTAGATCGGGATCCGTTCGCCGTTCACCGGGTTGATCGCGTCGGCCCCGAGTGCGACGCCGGTCTTCTCGCGATCGGTCGACAGGCGATCGATCTCTGTCCGGATCGCCGCCTGAGCGACGTATGCCTCGACCTCTGCCTTTCGATCGGGCGCGGTCAGCTCGGACACGAGCGGGTGCTCCGGGGCCAGCACCATGAACGTCGCTCCGAACAGGGTGTCCGGGCGTGTCGTGAAGACACGCAGCTCGGCGCCGCCCGCGTGATGCTCCGACGGGGCGGTGTCAAAGACGATCTCGCCGCCCTCGCTCCGCCCGATCCAGTTGGTCTGCTGGGTCTTGATCGGTTCCGGCCACTGCAGGCCGCTGAAGTCGAGGAGCTCGTCGGCGTACTTGGTGACCTTGAGATACCACTGGGCGAGGTCGCGCTTCTCGACCTTCGCGCCGCAGCGCCAGCAATGGCGGTCGACGCCCTCGACCTGCTCCCGGGCGAGGGTCCCGTCGTTGGGGCACCAATCGACCGGCGAGGTCTGGCGGTAGGCGAGGCCAGCTTTTAGGAACTGGAGGAAGAACCACTGGTTCCAGCAGTAGTAACCGGGATCGGCGGTGACGACCTCCGCCTCCCAGTCGAACGTCGCGCCCATCGTCCGCAGCTGGCGCCGCATGTTGTCGATGTTCGACATCGTCCAGTCGCGCGGGTTGATGTTGTTCTTGATCGCGGCGTTCTCGGCGGGAAGACCGAACGCATCGAAGCCGATCGGCAGGAACACGTTCTCGCCGTGCATCCGATGGAAGCGGGCGATGGCGTCGGTCGGCGTGATGATGTACCAGTGGCCGATGTGGATGTCGCCCGATGGGTACGGATACATCGTCAACAGGTAGAACTTGCGCCGCGACTCGTCGTAGAGGTCCGTCCGATACATCCCGAGCTCGGCCCAGCGCGCCTGCCAGCGCGGCTCGATCGTCGTCGGGTCGTAGCGCTCGGTCCGGATGCGGGGTTCGCTGGTTTCGGTCACGGTTTCCTCGGAGACGGTTCACCCCCCGCCGCGCCGGCGAGGGGTGAGGGATCGGCGGTCTCGTCGCGGTTGGTGGAGCTACGGGGACTCGAACCCCGGACCCCCTGCATGCCATGCAGGTGCTCTTCCAACTGAGCTATAGCCCCACGGAACGCGGAGTTTAGCAGAGGCGGCGCGTCAGTCCGGCTGGCGGCGACCGGTCACCGATCCGAACGTGTCACCATCGCAGCATGACCGCGTTCGACCTGTTGCTTCGCGGTGGCACCCTCGTCGATGGGACCGGGAGCGCCGGCCACCCGGCCGATGTCGGCGTCCTCGGCGACCGGATCCTGGCTGTCGGCGACCTCTCGACGGTTGGGGAGGGCGAGGCCGAGACCGTGCTCGATATCACCGGCCGCGTCGTCGCGCCGGGCTTCATCGATCCGCACGGCCACTCCGACGGCTCAATCTTCCTCGACGGGGCGCTGGCCAGCCTCCTGCGTCAGGGCTACACCACTCAGCTGTCGGGGAACTGCGGCGACACGCTGGCCCCGATCACCGACATCGGCGGCGCGACCGTGGACCTGCTGCTGCGGCCGAACGGGCTCGTCGCCCGGTGGCGGACGTTCGGGGAGTACCTCGATCGCGTCGCCGAGCAGCCGCTCGGCCTGAATGTCGCGTTCCTCGTCGGCCAGGGCACGATCCGGGGATCGGTCATCGGCGCCGACGCGCGACCGCCGACCGACGACGAGCTGGCGGCGATGGTCCGCGCGGTCGAGGATGCCCTCGACGTCGGCGCGATCGGCCTCTCCTCGGGTCTCATCTATGCCCCCGGCATGCACGCCTCCCCGGCCGAAGTTGAGCTCCTGGTCGCGGCGACGGCCCGGCGCGGCGGGCTCTACGCGACCCACATTCGCAATGAGTCCGATGAGCTGTTCGCCTCGCTCGACGAGTCGATCGCGGCCGTGCGCGCGGGCGGCTCGGGCGCCCGGCTCCAGGTCTCCCACCTCAAGTGCGGGGCAAAAGCCGTCTGGGGACGCGCCGGCGAAGCAGTGGCGCGCCTGGAGGCGGCCCGTGCCGAAGGCCTCGACGTCGCCGCCGACCAGTATCCGTACACGGCTGCCTCGACCACCCTGGCCACGGTCCTGCCGCCGGCTCTCCAGGCGCTGGGCGTGGACCAGTGCGTCGCCGCCCTGACCGACCCGCACATCCGTGATCTGGTGCGCAACGAGATCGGGCGCGGCATCTCGGGATGGGAGAACGTGGCGGCCGACCCCGGCTGGGACGGCATCCGGATCGCGTTCGCCGCGAGCCATCCGGATTGGGCGGGCCGCTCACTGACGGACCTTGCCGACGAGGCCCACGCCGACCCGTCGGACCTCGCCTTCGATGCACTCGTCGCCGACCGTCTCGATGTCTCCGTCGTCATCGATTGCATGAGCGAGCCCGACGTCGAGACGATCATGGCCGTGCCCTGGATCGCCGTCTGCACCGACGCCGAGGGCCGCCGACCCGGTCATCCGATCCTCGACGCCGGCGTGCCTCACCCACGTGCGTACGGGAGCACGGCCCGGGTGCTCGGGCGGTACGTGCGCGAGCGGGAGGTCCTGTCGCTCGAGACGGCCGTCGCGAAGCTCACGTCGGTCCCGGCCGCGCGGATCGGCCTGCGCGATCGCGGGGTCATCCGGGACGGGGCTGTCGCCGACCTGGTCGTGTTCGATCCGGCGACCGTCGCCGACGAGGCGACCTATGTCGATCCCGCGCGCTACCCGACCGGCATCCAGCATGTCA
>CAVXVP010000002.1:0-120186 GCA_963765245.1 uncultured Chloroflexia bacterium | reverse complement strand
CACTCGCGCGGCACGCTTCACGACCCGCCACACTGACTCCGTGGTCGCCATCATCGGTGGTCTCGGGGCCGCCGTGCTCTGGGCCGCCGCCACCCTCTGTTCGTCGCGATCGAGCCGGATGCTCGGCTCGCGGGTCGTCCTCGGCTGGGTGATGGTCGTCGGTGTCGTCGTCGGGCTGCCGATCTCGGTCGTCAGCCCTGGTCCAGCGACGCTGGAGCCGTCGACGCTCGCTTTGCTCGGTCTTGCGGGGATCTCCTACGTCGTCGGGCTGCAGTTGACGTACGCGGCGTTGCGCATCGGCAAGGTCTCGATCGTGGCACCGATCGTCGCCACCGAAGGAGCGGTCGCGGCGCTCATTGCCGTGGCCCTCGGCGACGCGATCGGCATCGCGGCAGGGCTGATGCTCGTTGTCATCGCGACGGGCGTCGTCCTGTCCACGCTCGAGCCCGGTCGCGCCGATGTCCCTGCCGGCGACTTCGACATGGTCGCCGACGCCCTCGACGGACCAGCGGTCGAGGCGGCGCCGGGCACCACGCCCACGGCCACGGGAGAGCGGCCGATCGACACCCGTCGTGCCGCGTTGCTCTCGATCGGCGCGGCGCTGGTCTTCGGTGTCGGCCTGGTGGCGGCCGGCAAGTCGGCGTCGCTCGTGCCTGTCGCCTGGGTGGCGCTCAGCGCACGGCTGGTCGGGATCGTCGTAGTCGTCATCCCCCTCGTCCTCCAGGGCCGCTTCCGTGTGACTCGCGTGGCATTGCCGCTGGTCGTCATCGCCGGCGTCGGCGAGGTGCTCGGCTCGATGCTGTCGGCCTGGGGCTCGCGCGACAGCATCGCGATCACCGCCGTGATGGGCAGCCAGTTCGCCGCGATCGCGGCCGTCGCCGCCTATTTCCTGTTCGGCGAACGGCTCGGCCGCCTCCAGGTCGCTGGTGTCGCACTGATCGTCGGCGGCGTGACCGTGCTGGCGGCCGTCACGGCCTGACCGGCTACACTGCCGCCTCGTGACCATCCCCCAGGACCGCCTGCGCAACTTTTCGATCATCGCGCACATCGATCACGGCAAGTCCACGCTCGCCGACCGGCTGCTGGAGAAGACCCACACGATCGAAGGCCGCCAGATGATGAGCCAGGTCCTCGATTCGATGGACCTCGAGCGCGAGAAGGGGATCACGATCAAGGCGCGAGCCGTGCGTCTCGAGTACAAGGCGCGCGACAACCTGGTCTACGGCCTCAACCTCATCGACACGCCCGGTCACGTCGACTTCGCCTACGAGGTCAGCCACTCGCTCCAGGCCTGCGAGGGCGCGATCCTCGTCGTCGACGCGACCCAGGGCATCGAGGCCCAGACGCTCGCCAACGTCCACCTGGCGCTGAAGGAGAACCTGACCCTCATCCCCGTCCTGAACAAGATCGACCTGCCCTCGGCCGACCCCGAGACGATCATGGACGAGCTCGAGAACGTCCTGGCGATCCCGCGCGAGGAGGTCATCCTCGCCTGCGCCAAGGACGGCACCGGCGTCGACGACATCCTCGAGGCGATCGTCGCCCGCATCCCGGCCCCGAAAGGCGACCCACAGAAGCCGCTCAAGGGCCTGATCTTCGACAGCCACTACGACGCCTACAAGGGCGTTGTCGTCTACGTCCGGCTCGCCGAGGGGACCCTCAAACAGGGCGACGCCGTCCGCCTGATGGCCAGTGGCGCGGTCGCCGAACCGCTGGAACTCGGCGTCTTCCGGCCGCAGCTCGTCCCGGTCAAGCAGCTGGTCGCCGGCGAGGTCGGCTACATCGCCACCGGCCTCAAGAGCGTCCGCGACGCCCAGGTCGGCGACACGGTCACGACCGTCGCGCGCCCGGCGGACGTGCCACTCCCCGGCTACCAGGAGGCCAAGAGCCTGGTCTTCGCCGGGATCTACCCGGTCAGCGGCGAGGACTACCCGCTCCTCCGCGACGCGCTCGAGAAGCTGCACCTCAACGACGCCAGCTTCACCTACACGCCGGAGAGCTCGGTCGCGCTCGGCTTCGGGTTCCGTTGCGGGTTCCTCGGCCTGCTCCACATGGAGATCGTCCAGGAGCGTCTCGAGCGCGAGTTCGACCTCGACCTCATCGCCTCGGCGCCGTCGGTCGAATACCACGTCAAGCTGACCCACGGCCGCGGCGAGGTCGAGGTCGACAACCCCTCCCTCCTCCCGAACCCGACCGACATCGAGGTCCTCGAGGAGCCCTGGGTCAAGCTCAGCCTGGTGACCCCGAGCCAGTACATCGGGTCGTTGATGGAGCTGTCCACGAACCGCCGCGGCGAGTTCATGACGATGGAGTACCTCGACCCGACACGAGTCGTCCTCCATTTCGAGATGCCGCTGGCCGAGCTGATCATCGACTACTTCGACCAGATGAAGAGCCGCAGCCAGGGCTACGCCTCGATGGACTACGAGGAGCTCGGCTACCGGCCGGCCAACCTGGTCAAGGTCGATATCCTGGTCAACGGCGAGCCGGTCGACGCGCTGTCGCTGATCGTCCACCGCGACCGGGCGCAATCGACCGGCCGTGCCCTGACCGAGCGGCTCAAGCAGCTCATCCCGCGCCAGATGTTCGAGATCCCGATCCAGGCGACGATCGGCTCGAACGTCATCGCCCGGGAATCGGTGCGGGCGATGCGGAAGAACGTCCTCGCCAAGTGCTACGGTGGGGACATCACTCGCAAGCGCAAGCTGCTGGAGAAGCAGAAGGAAGGCAAGCAGCGCATGAAGCGAGTCGGATCGGTGGAGATCCCGCAGGAGGCATTCCTCGCGATGCTCCGCATGGACGAGGGCTAGAACCGCCCGATGGACGACTTCATCACGCTCGCCCGAACGCTCATCAGCGTCGGCTTGGCGCTGCTCCTGGTCATGCTGCGGCTCGATGCCGAGCGCTTCGGGACGGCCGAGTACTACGAGGCGACGCGCGATGGCGAGCGACCGCGCATCCGCCGCCGGCTGGGCTGGTATGGCCTCGGGTTCGCGCTCGCGATCGCGATCCTGTACATCCATCCGTCGCCACAGACCGACCTCTTCCTCGGGTCGGGCGACCGGCTCACCGCGGTCATGGGTGGCATCGCCTACGGGCTGATCGGCGTCCTGGTGGCGGTCACCTTCGCCTCGTACCGCTATCACAGGATCCGCTTCCCGGACACCTGGTCGTATCCCGGGGCGCTGCTCAACTCGACCGCGACCGCATTCATCGACGAGGTGGCGTTCCGCGGCGCGCTCTTCGGCCTGCTGCTGGTCGCCGGCGTCAATCCGACTCTCGCCAACTTCACCCAGGCGATCATCTACACCCTGGCGACGCGGCTGGGCGCCCCGGGGCGGGACCGCTACCTGTTGGTGCTGACGCTCGGGATGGGCCTGCTCGGCGGCTGGCTGACGGTCGCCACTGGCGGGATCGCGGCGGCGTTCCTGGGCCACTCGATCACGCGATTCGCCGTCTTCCTGTGCACCGGCCACACCGGCCAGACCAAGCCCCGCGGGCGCGAGGTCGAGGAGATCGAGAAGCGCCGCCGACCGCCCGAAGGCTGGCGCGTCATCGGGTCGCGGGAGTCGGCTTCGCGGGACCGCTAACCGTGGGTGAGCCTGCGCCGCCGGTCGCGCTCTACATCCATATCCCGTTCTGCGTCTCGCTCTGTCCGTACTGCGACTTCGTGGTCTACGCCGGTGCGGCGGCGCGCGGACCGAAGGCACGTGTCGCCGCGTTCGTTCCGGCGCTCCTTGCCGAGCTTGAGCTGCGGGCTGACGCGCTTGACGCGACGTTCGGCCGCGGGCGGCCGGCGCTTGAGACTGTCTACCTGGGCGGCGGGACGCCGTCGCTGCTCCCGGCGGCCGCTATCGGCGAGCTCATCGACCGGGTCCGGTCCCGGTTCGGCATCGCGGATGGCGCCGAGGTCACGCTGGAGGCCAATCCCGGACCCGATGAGCGGGGCGACGCTGCGGCGCTACGCGAGTGTCGGCATCACCCGCCTGTCGATCGGTGCCCAGGCGATGTCCGCCGCAGCGCTCCGTCGGCTGGGTCGACGGCATCGGGTCGTCGACGTGGTCAGGACGGTCGCCGAAGCGCGCGCTGCCGGCATCGCCTCGATCAGTCTCGACCTGCTCTACGACGCTCCGGACGCGACCTTGGTCGACTGGATCGACACACTCGACGCCGCGCTTGCCCTCGAGCCAGACCATCTCTCGCTCTACGCCCTGACCCTCGACGACCCGGACGCCGAAGGCCTGACGGGACCCGACGGCGATCATCTGCCGACGACCGCCGGCGCGCGCCGCTGGCGGGCCAACGCGCGACCAGTCCAGGACGAGGACCGTGCGGCTGCCCAATACCACCACGCGGTCCATCGATTGGCAGCGGACGGCTGGCGCGGCTACGAGATCAGCAACTGGGCGCGGCCCGGGACACGAGAGCCGGCACAACCTCGTCTACTGGGAGCGGCGGCCATACGAGGCGGTCGGCCCGGGAGCGCACGCCTTCGACGGCGTGACGCGACGCTGGAACGCCGCACGTCTCGACGGATACATCGCCGCAGCTCATCCCGGTCGGAGGTGGAACACCGCGCCTTCCCCCGGGCGGTTCGGAGGCGATCGATCCGACGACTGCGGCCGCCGAGCGGGTCATCCTCGGGCTCCGAACCGACCGCGGCGTGCCGCTCGGCCGCAGCCCGAACGCCGCCCCTCGAGGACGCATTCGGGTGGGCCCTGGCGGCCGAACTCCTCGACGTCACCCCCGATGACCGGGTCGTCCTGACGACCCGCGGCCGCCTGCTCAGCAACGAGTTGTTCGGCCGCCTCGTCTGACCGCGTTTGTAAGGCCCGTTCCGTTGACACTCCCACCCCGAGACTGCTACGATGCCCGCAACCGGTTAGCACTCTCACCCATAGAGTGCTAACAAGATGGGAGATAGGCCTTGGCGCGACGACCACGCCGCCCACTCGGCCCCCTGGACCTTCGCACGCAGGCGATCCTTCGGGCCGTCATCGAGGAATACGTCACGACCGCCACGCCGGTCGGCAGCCAGGCGCTCGTTGAGCGCTATCGCCTTGGCGTGTCCAGCGCGACCGTGCGCAGCATCCTGGCCGAGCTCGAGGCGAACGGTCTTCTGACCCACCCGCACACCTCGGCCGGCCGCATCCCGACGGACTCCGGCTACCGCTTCTACGTCGAGTCGATCGTCGAGGCCGTTCCGCTGCCCGCCGTCGAGCAACTGATGATCCGCCACCAGTTCGGCCAGGTCGAGTTCGCCAGCGAGCACTGGTTCCGCCTTGCGGCGACGACCCTCGCATCGGTCACGCGATCTGCCGGTCTCGCCACGCCGGCCAAGCCGCGTGATGCGCACATCCGCCGGATCGACCTGGTCGCCATCAACGAGCGGATGGCTAGCCTGATCCTCGTCCTGCGCGAGGGTGCGATCAAGCAGGCGCTGATCACCGTCGACGGCGACGATGCCATCGACCAGCCGACGCTCAACGCGGTCGCGGCGCGGCTCAACGAGCGCCTCGTCGACATGACCGCAAGCCGCGCCGAGGCGCGCATCGCCGCCCTCGACGCCAACGACCGGGTCGACGCCCTCGCCCGACGGGTCGGGGACCGTGTCGTGAAGGTCGTCCGCGAGTACGACGCCGAGGCGATCGAGGAGGTCTTCAGCGACGGCCTGCTCAACGTGATGGAGGCACCCGAGTTCGCCCAGAGCGACAAGCTCCGGCGAGTCTTCAACGCGCTCGAGAACCGTGCCTACCTGGGCCAGCTCGTCGGCAGCGTCGCCGGTTCGGGCAGTGTCCAGGTCTTCATCGGTCACGAGAACCAGCCCCTCGAGATGCGCGACGTCTCGCTCGTCCTCGCACCGTATGGCCGGCCCGGACGGGCGATCGGCGTCGTCGGTGTCCTGGGGCCGACCCGGATGTCCTATTCCCAGGCCATCGGCACGGTCCGTTTCGTGTCCGGCCTCATGAACGAATTGGTGGATCACCTGTATGCCTGACCGACCACGCACGCGCGCGGAGGAGCGCGCAGACGAGATCGACATCTCGCCGACGGCCCTGCTGGGCCAGATCGAGGCCCTCACGACAGAGCGCGATGACGCGATCCGGACGACCGACGAGTACCTGTCGGCGCTCCAGCGCGAGCGCGCCGAGTTCCAGAACTTCAAGCGGCGGACGAGCGAGGAGCGGATGCGCGAGCTCGGGCTCGCCGGCGAGGACCTCATCCGCAAGGTCCTGGCGGTCGCCGACGACTTCGATCGCGCCATCGACGCACGGCCGGCGTCGGTCGCCGACGACCCCTGGTTCCAGGGCATCGCGGCCATCGACCGCAAGCTGCGGCTCCTGCTCGACAGCGAGGGCGTGACCACGATCGATGCGTCGCCGGGCCGTCCGTTCGACCCGCGCGAGCACGAGGCGATCGCCAACGTCCCGGGCACGGACCAGCCCGAGGGCACGATCGCCGAGGAGATCCGGCGGGGCTATCGACTCCGCGACCGCGTCATCCGCCCGGCCCTCGTGGCCGTCGCCACCAACAGCGATACCGGCACGACCGCCGGCAACACATCAGATACCCCCGTTCACTGAACCCAACCACCTGACAAGGAGCATCCATCGATATGGGCAAGATCATCGGCATCGACCTGGGCACGACGAACTCCGTCGTCGCGGTCATGGAGGGCGGCGAGCCGACCGTCATCGCATCTGCTGAGGGCGGCCGGACCATCCCGTCCGTCGTGGCCTTCACCAAGACCGGCGATCGACTCGTCGGCCAGCTGGCCAAGCGCCAGGCAGTGACCAACCCGACCAACACCGTCTATTCCATCAAGCGCTTCATGGGGCGCCGCTGGGACGACGACGAGGTCAAGCGCAGCAAGGGCCTCGTCCCGTACACGGTCGAGAAGGATCCCAAGAGCGACGGCGTGGCCGTCAAGCTGGCCGACGGCAAGGTCTACACGCCGCCGGAGATCAGCGCGATGATCCTCCAGAAGCTCAAGACCGACGCCGAGGCCTATCTCGGCGAGAAGGTCACCGAGGCGGTCATCACCGTCCCCGCCTACTTCGACGACACGCAGCGCCAGGCGACCAAGGACGCCGGGCGGATCGCCGGTCTCGACGTCAAGCGGATCATCAACGAGCCGACCGCGTCGGCGCTCGCCTACGGGCTCGACAAGAAGGGCGACGAGAAGATCGCCGTCTACGACCTCGGCGGCGGCACCTTCGACATCTCGATCCTCGAGCTGGGCGAGGGCGTCTTCGAGGTCAAGGCGACCAACGGCGACACCCACCTGGGCGGCGACGACTTCGACCAGCGGGTCATCGACTGGCTGCTGGCCGAGTTCAAGAAGGACCAGGGCATCGACCTGTCCAAGGACCAGCAGGCCCTCCAGCGCCTCAAGGAGGCGGCCGAGAAGGCGAAGATCGAGCTCAGCTCGACGGCGACCACCGAGATCAACCTCCCGTACATCACAGCCGACGCCAGTGGCCCGAAGCACCTCGTCGTCTCGCTGACGCGGGCCAAGCTCGAGGACCTCGTTGCCGACCTGGTCGAGAAGACCAAGGGCCCGGTGCTCGCCGCCATGAAGGACGCCGGCCTCAAGCCGGCCGAGATCGACGAGGTCATCCTCGTCGGCGGCATGACCCGGATGCCGGCCGTCTTCGAGGCGGTCAAGGCGATGTTCGGTGGCAAGGAGCCGCACAAGGGCGTCAACCCGGACGAGGTCGTGGCGATCGGCGCCGCGATCCAGGCCGGTGTCCTGGCCGGTGACGTCAAGGACGTCCTGCTCCTCGACGTGACGCCGCTGTCGCTCGGCATCGAGACGCTCGGCGGGGTCATGACCAAGCTCATCGAGCGGAACACGACCATCCCGACCTCGAAGTCGCAGGTCTTCTCGACCGCCTCGGACTCGCAGTCCCAGGTCGAGATCCACGTCCTCCAGGGCGAGCGCGACTTCGCGGCCGACAACAAGACGCTCGGGCGGTTCATCCTCGACGGGATCCCGCCGGCCCCGCGCGGCATCCCGCAGATCGAGGTCACGTTCGACATCGATGCCAACGGGATCCTCGACGTCAAGGCCAAGGACCGGGCGACCGGCAAGGAGCAGCAGGTCCGCATCACCGCCTCGTCGATGCTCGACAAGAGCGCCGTCGACCAGATGGTCCGCGACGCCCAGGAGCACGCCGAGGAGGACAAGCAGCGGCGCGAGGAGGTCGAGACCCGGAACCAGGCCGAGGCCCTCTCGTTCCAGGCCGAGCGAGCGATCAAGGACCTTGGCGACAAGGTCTCGTCCGAGGACAAGCTCGAGGTCGAGAACAAGATCGAGACCCTGCGCGAGGCCCTCAAGGGCTCCGACATGGAGGCGGTCAAGGCAGGGATGAGCTCCCTCGCCGAGTCGCTCCAGCGGGTCTCGACGGCGGCCTACCAGGCAGCCGCGTCAGCCGCCGGGGAGTCCGGCAACGGATCCTCGGACGGGACGGGCGACGGTCCCGATGGCGCCGGGCGGGACGGTGCCGAGGACGCCGAGGGCGAGGCCGAAGAGGAGACGGTCGAGGGCGAGTTCAAGGAGGTCTAGGCTTCCGGCGGATCTCGCCGATCAGTGACGGCCCGCGGTACACCGCGGGCCGTTTGCTTACCATCCTCGCGATGGGCGACCTAGGAGAAATGCGAGATCCGAGACTGACGTTTGGCACTGTCGCCGACGTGTACGACGAGATCCGCCCGACGTACCCGGAGGAGTTGTTCGACGAGCTCTTCTCTCTCTTGGTCCCCCAGCCTGAGGTCCTCGAGGTCGGACCGGGAACCGGCCAGGCAACGAGGGATCTGCTTGCCCGCGGCGCGGTCGTTCATGCTGTCGAGATCAGTCCGTCGATGGCCAGGATGCTCCGCTCGAACCTTCCAACGGAGCACCTTCAGGTGAGCGTCGGTGACTTCGAGACGATCGACCTCGCAGCGCAGAGCACAGACGCCGTCTTCTCCGCCAGTGCGTACCACTGGATCTCACCGGCGGCCCAACTCGATCGACCCGCGCTCATCCTGCGCTCAGGCGGCGTCCTCGCGATCGTCGGCCTCTTCCAGGTCGACTCGCCCGAGGATCGAGGGTTCTACGCCGCGGCCCAGCCGATCTACGAGCGGTACGGGCAAGCGCATGAGGGTCCGCCGACGGAGGCGCGCCAGGATGTCGACCCGTCGATCGCGAAGGCACTCGCCGGGGATCCTCGCTTCATCGACGTCAAGGTCCACCGGTGGGACTGGGACCAGGCGTATACGGCCGGCGGGTATCGCAAGCTCATGCTGTCGTTTTCGGACACCAACATGATGGAGGCCAGCGACCGCATGAGCCTGCTGGATGACATGGAGGCGTTCATCACCAGCCATTTCGACGGACGTGTCACGAGGCCGCTCGTGGTTACCCTCACGATGGCCCGGCGTGCGAGTTAGCGCTCAGCGCAAGAAGAGATTCACCGCTGGCGCGACGGCCCCGACGATCAGCACGATCAGGTACGCCCCGAGGAGAAGCAGCCCGGCTCGCAGGTGGAGCTGGACGTTGGTGCCCATGATCGCCATCAGGCCGTAGGGGTTCTCGTAATTGGGTCGGAGGCCGCGCGAGACCTTCAGTGCCAGCGGGATCGTGAGCAGCATCAGCAGGACCGGGATGGGCAGCACGCCCACCACGACCCCGGCCACGAGCACGACGTAGGCCGCCGCAACCGCGACGTTGTAGCCGGTGATGACGGTGGTCTCCGAGAAGCGGACGGGGAGGGTCCGCTTGCCGGCCCGGGCGTCGCCGCGGCGGTCGGGGATCTCGTTGACGTAGAGGATCAGCGCGACCAGGAGTGCCACCGGGATCGACGCCACGAATGGCTCCCACGCAAGCGCGCCACCGGTCTGGACGACGTACGCCCCGAGCAGCATCAGCGGCCCGAACCCGAGCGCGACGGCGATCTCGCCGAGCCCCCGATAGACGAACTTCAGCGGCGGCGCCGTGTAGCCCAGGCTGACGATGAACCCGACGACACCGATCACCAGCAACGCGGTCGAGCCGTGGGTCGCGAGCAGGATCAGCCCGATCGACCCCGGCCAGGACGTAGAAGACGGTCGACAGCGTCGCCATCTGGCGGAGGCTGACCAGGCCGTACTGGATGACTCGGGAGCCGCCCGAGAACTGGGTGGGCGTCACGTTCGCGTCATCGGCGCCGGACATCGTGTCGAAGACGTCGTTGGCGGTGTTCAGCCCGAGTTGGACGAAGCACGCACCGATGATCGTCAGCAGTGCCGCGACCGGGTCGAAGAAGCCGTGCGACGCAGCGATCAGGATGCCCAGCGTGACCGGCACGATCGTCGCGGTCAGGAACGGCAACCGCGTGGTCCGCAGGGTCAGGAACCCGAAGGACAACCTGGGCTTGACTGGTGTCCCGCGCTCCGCTGACAGGGCATCGAAGTAGGCGCGCGACTTCCCGACCGAGCGCTCCGAATACTCGAAGAATGGGACCTCGGCCTCGTCCCAGCCCCAGGCCGTGCGACCGTCGACGGCAACGGTCCCGGCACTGACGGTCGCGGGGCCCCAGACGGTGACATGCCGGCGCTCGTCGTAGCCGTAGCCGGGCTGCGGGTGGATGTGCGAGCCGGTCAGCGAGACCTCGCGGTCGGTCGGCACGGTCAGTCCGGCCGGTGCGTCGAACTTGGCGCTCAGGTCGGCGATGTTGATCCGCGCGTCCACCGCGACGCTGACCGGGTAGCCGGCGTCGTCGACCCAGGTCAGGATCTGGTACGGGTACGTCGCGAGCTTCTCGAGGCCGGTACGCGCGTCCAGTTCGGGTGTGCTGCGCATCACGCGGCCTCCGATCCGACGCTGGTCACGCTCGGCGCCGCCGACGTGTCGCCACCGGACCAGAAGAGGACGCGGCGCGGGGTGATCTCGATGAGCGCCCGCTCGAAGAAGAGCGGCAGTGCGACGCGTGCCTTGAGGAAGTAGACGATCGACGGCTCCTTCTTCTCCCAGATCGGCAGGAGTCGCTCCCAACCGCCGTGCGGATCCTCCTCGATCACCCGGGCGTCGCCCTGGATCGTCGCGCGGTCGATGCTCCCGCCGACGGAGTCCGGGTCGGTGATCGACAGCGACACCTTCGCGTTGCCGCGGATGTGCTCGAGCTTGCGGCTGAACAACGTCGATGAGGTCAGGTAGACCTTCTCGCCGTCCCACAGCGGGATGAGCGGGTAGGTGACCGGCCGGCCGTTGCCGTCGATCGACGGTCAGCTCGCCGACGAGCGCGGCGTCGAGGAGTTGGGTGACCGGTTCGGGGATCGTCGCCATTGATCTGCCTCGCAGTTCTGGGTGCCGTCTCGGCAACTTTGATGTGCTACCGCATCGTAGCACGTTTCGTGCTGGCGGCACGGCTGGTTCCCGGGTGACGCGTCGGCCTCGTGGAGGCGTCCTGCGGTACCATGCGCCCCCATGCCCGAGACGTCCCCGACCTCGCTCATCCATGCCCGCGGACTGACCAAGACGTTCGGTGATTTCACGGCCGTGGACGCCGTCGACTTCGACGTCGCGACCGGCGAATCGTTCGGGTTCCTGGGGCCGAATGGCGCCGGCAAGACCTCGACGATGCGGATGATCGGCTGTGTCTCGCCGATCACGAGCGGTGTCCTCAGCGTGATGGGGATGGACCCTGCGACGGACGGCCCGCGGATCCGCGCCAGCCTCGGGGTCGTGCCACAACAGGACGCGCTCGACGCCGAGCTGACCGTCCGCGAGAACCTGGTGATCTACGGGCGCTATTTCGGGCTCGATCGTGTCGAGGTCAACCGCCGTGCCGACGAGCTCCTCGAGTTCGCGCAGCTGACCGAGCGGGCGAACGACCAGGTCGAGCCCCTGTCCGGTGGCATGAAGCGGCGGCTCACGATCGCCCGTTCGCTGATCAACGATCCGACGCTCCTCCTGCTCGACGAGCCGACGACAGGCCTCGACCCGCAGGCCCGCCACCTGCTGTGGGACCGCCTCTACCGCCTGAAGCAGCGGGGCGTGACGCTCGTCCTGACCACTCACTACATGGACGAGGCGGAGCAGCTGTGCGACCGGCTCGTGGTCATGGACAAGGCCAAGATCGTCGCCGAAGGCAGCCCGCGCGCCCTCATCGAGCAGTACTCCACCCGCGAGGTGACCGAGCTGCGCTTCGCCCCGGGCGACGCGGAGTCGCTCGACGGTCGGCTGGACGGCATCGCGGAACGGGTCGAGCACCTGCCCGACCGCGTCCTGCTCTACGCCGACGACGGCGAGGCGGCCGCCGTCGCGGTCCACGATCGCGGGCTGCGTCCCGAGTCGGTCCTGGTTCGCCGCTCCTCGCTCGAGGACGTCTTCCTGCGCCTGACCGGCCGCTCGCTGATCGACTAGCCCGATGACGTCGATCGCCCGGCCTCACCCGTCGTCGGCCATCGGCCGGGTCTTCGAACACCGATTTCTGACCTACCGGCGCACGTTCCGTGCCTCGATCTTCTCGTCGTTCCTGTCGCCCGTCCTGTTCCTGGCGGCGATGGGGATCGGGCTCGGCGCCTACGTCTCCGACCCGGCCGCGGTCGGCGGCGTGTCGTACCTGGTCTTCCTTGCGCCCGGCCTGCTGGCCGCCACCGCGATGCAGTCCGCCTCGTTCGAGGCGACGTTCCCGATCATCGCCGGGCTCGAGTGGAGCCGGGTCTTCCACGCGATGTACGCGACGCCGATCTCGCCCCGCGACATCGCGTTCGGCAACCTCGCCTGGATCGCCGCGCGGCTGACGCTGATCTGCACGATCTTCACGATCGTCATCGTCCTGTTCGGCGCGGCCGAGTCCCCGACCATCGTGCTGGCGATCCCGGCCGCGGTCCTGACCGGGATGGCGTTCGCGGGCCCGATCGCCGCCTTCGCCGCGACGCAGAAGACGCCGAACCGCTTCTCGACGATCTTCCGGTTCGGGATCACGCCGCTCTTCCTGTTCTCCGGCACGTTCTTCCCGATCAGCACGCTGCCGGCGGCCCTCCAGGTCCTGGCCTGGTTCACTCCGCTGTTCCACGGCGTGCAGTTGACCCGAGCGCTGTCGCTCGGTGTCGCCGGCGATGACCCCGTCGCGATGCTGATCCACGTCACCTACCTGTCCGTCCTCGCGATCGTCGGAAGTTGGCTGACGATCCGGACCATCGGGCGCCGGCTGGTGCGCGGATGACCGCGCTGCGGGTGGCGCCCGCGTGGGTGTTCGGCAGCCGCCGCTCATTGCGGCTGATCGAGCGCAACCTGTACGTCTACAAGCACGGCTGGATGATCCTGCTGTCGGGCTTCTTCGAGCCGCTGTTCTACCTCCTCGGGATCGGTTTCGGGCTCGGTGCGCTGATCGGGACGATCCCGGGGCCGGATGGCCAGCCGATCAGCTACCAGCTGTTCGTCGCACCGGCGTTGCTGGCGACAGCGGCGATGAACGGGGCGATCAACGAGAGCACGTTCAACTTCTTCTTCAAGCTCAAGTACAACAAGACGTTCACGGCGATCCTGTCGACCCCGCTGTCGCCCGGCGACATCGCGCTCGGCGAGCTCGGCTGGGCGGTCATCCGGGGCGGCCTGTACGCGATCGGGTTCATGGCGGTCATCGTCGTCCTCGGCCTGTTCGTCTCGCCGTGGGCGATCCTGGCGATGCCGGCCGCGCTGCTGGTCGGGCTTCGCGTTCGGTGCCATCGGGATGGCGGCCACGTCGTTCATGAAGACGTGGCAGGACTTCGACCTGATCCAGCTCTTCGTCCTGCCGATGTTCCTGTTCTCGGGCACGTTCTATCCGATCGACGCCTACCCGGAGGCTCTCCAGATCTTCGTCCGGCTGACCCCGCTCTACCAGGGCGTCGACCTGATCCGGTCGCTGACCGTGGGTGCCATCTCGCCGATCCTGCTGGTCCACGTCGCGTACCTCTCGATCATGGGCGTCATCGGGCTGTGGGTGGCGTCGCGCCGGATCGACCGGCTGCTCCTCAACTAGCTCGCGACCCGTGGGCGACCGAGTGGCGCTGGCTGCCTTGACCGCGGAGATCGTCGAGTGCCGCCGCTGCCCGCGGCTGGTCGAGTGGCGCGAGCGGGTCGCGCGCGAGAAGGTCGCCCGATTCCGCGACGAGACGTACTGGGGCCGGCCGGTGCCGGGGTTCGGCGATCCCGATGCGCGGATCCTGCTGGTCGGGCTCGCGCCTGCGGCCCACGGCGGCAACCGGACCGGGCGGGTCTTCACCGGTGACGCGTCGGGGGACTTCCTGTTTCGGGCGCTCCACGCCGAGGGTCTTGCCAGCAGTCCGGTCTCGCGACGCGCCGACGACGGCCTGACCCTGTCCGACGCGTACATCGCGGCGGCCGTGCGGTGCGCGCCGCCGGCCAACAAGCCGACGATCGAGGAGCGCGACACGTGCGCTGCCATTCCTGGTGCGCGAGATCGCGCTGCTGACGGAGGTCCGGGTGCTCGTGGCGCTCGGTGCATTCGGGTGGGACGCCGCGCTTCGGACGCTGGAGGCGCTCGGCCACGAGGTCCGCCCGCGACCACGCTTCGGACACGGTGCCGAGGCGGTCGTCGGGCCCTACACCCTCCTCGGCACGTACCACCCGAGCCAGCAGAACACCTTCACTGGGCGCCTCACCGCTCCGATGTTCCAGGCGGTCATCGCACGCGCCAAGACGATCGTCAGGAGTGAGTCGCCGCCCACCGATTGACGACGGCGTCGAGCCGTTCGAAGACGACGCCATCGAGCGCGACCGCCGCCTCGATGAAGCGTTCGAGCATCGCCATCCGATGGCCGCGGCCGATGCATTCGGGGTGGACCGTGATCATCACCAGGCCGCCCGGGGCGTGCTCGTGGGCGTAGGCCAGCTCCTCGGTCCAGATCTCGAGGACGGCTGACGGCGCCGACAGGCCCGGCCGGCCGGGGCCGGGCTCGAAATGCGGCCAGTCGTCCATCGCCCAGTAGACGGGCACCTCGACGAGCTTGCCGGGCGTGCCCCACTGCGTCCCGTCCAACATCGAGTGCCGATCGCCACGGCGGACCCGGTACAGGTCGTAGTCGTTCGCCATCAGCGAGCTGTCGTAGGCGAAGCCGGCCGCCTCGACCAGCTCGAGCGTCTGAGGCCCGAGCGACCAGTACGGGGCGCGGAACCCGGTCGGTGCCGCGCCCGTCACCGCCCGCACCGCCTCCACGGATCGGCCCAGCACCTCGCGCGCCTGGGCGGCCCCGAGCTCGGCGAAATCCTCGTGGAACCAGCCGTGACAGGCCAGCTCGTGACCGCCGGCCACGATCGCCTCGGTGTCGTCGGTGAACGTCGTCAGCGTGTGGCCCGGGACGAAGAACGTGGCGGGGATCGCGCGGCTCGCCAGCAGCGCGAGGATCCGCTTGATGCCGACGCGCGGGCCGAACTCCCCGTGGCTGACCTTGACCGGCGGGTCGCCGCGCCTGATCGCGTCCGAGATCGCGTCGTGGTCGATCGTCAGCGCGACGGTGAGCCGGGGAGCGTCCATCGCGCGATGGTAGTCGACGCCTGTGTCGGCTGACCTCCCGTATCCTTGCGTCCCGATGGCCACCGCTGAACGCGACTACTACGTGATCCTCGGCGTCGAGCGGACCGCGACCGACGCCGAGATCAAGCGCGCCTTCCGCAAGCTGGCCCAGAAGTGGCACCCCGACGTCAACACCGATCCGGCCGCGCAGGAACAGTTCAAGGAGATCAACGAGGCCTACCAGGTCCTGTCCGACCCGGATCGACGGTCGCGCTACGACACGTTCGGACGGGCGGGCGCCGACGGTGCCGGTGGGCCCGGCGGCGCCGGGTTCGAGGGTTTCGGCGGCTTCTCGGACATCTTCGATGCCTTCTTCGGCGGAGGAGCGGGTGCCGCGTCGGCCCGGCGTGGGCGCCCCCAGCCCGGTGCGGACCTGCGCTACGACCTGCGGATCACCTTCGAGGAGGCGGTCAACGGCACCGAGAAGGAGATCGAGTTCACCGCGCTCCAGACCTGCGAGACCTGCCACGGCACCGGCGCGGAGCCCGGCACCGAGCCGACCACCTGCCCGCAGTGCAACGGCCGCGGCGAGGTCCGATCCGTTCGCCAGACGATGCTCGGCCAGATGGTCAACGTCAGCGCCTGCCCGCGCTGCCACGGCGAGGGCAAGATCGTCGAGACGCGCTGCCACACGTGCCAGGGCGAGGGCCGCCTCGAACACAAGCGGACGCTGCGCGTCACGATCCCGCCCGGGATCGACGAGGGCCACCAGATCCGCCTCTCGAACGAGGGCGAGGTCGGGCCGCGCGGCGGCCCGCCGGGGAGCCTGTACGTGGCGGTCCACGTCCAGCCGCACAAGTCGCTGACCCGCGAGGGGACCGAGCTCTACTACATGGCGTCCATCTCGATCGCGCAGGCGGCGCTCGGGACGCGGATCACGGTCCCGACCGTGGACGGCACCGAGGAGGTCGAGATCAAGCCCGGGACCCAGCCCGACACCGAGATCAAGCTGCGCGGCAAGGGCGTCCCGCACCTGCGCCGGGCGGGCCAGCGCGGCGACCTCCACGTGATGATCGACGTCGTGGTGCCGACCAAGCTCTCGAAGAAGGCCAAGGAGCTGCTGACCGCCTACGCCGAGGAGGCCGAGGAGCCGGTCGGGCACGGTGGCGGCCTGCGCGAGAAGCTCGGGCTCTAGTTGACCGAGGCGGCGGCCAAGGACGCGGCGGCGTCGGGCGCCTGGCTGGAGCTGGCGGTCGAGGCGGACGTCGAGGCGGTCGAGGCGGTCAGCGAGATCCTCGGTCGCGCGGCGCCCGGCGGGACGTCGGTCGAGCCGGCGTTCGAGCTCGTCGACGAGGGTCTCGGCGCGCGGCTCGATCCGAGCCGGCCGGCGATCGTGCGTGCCTATCTCCCGGCTCGCGACCGGGCCGCCGCCGAACGGGCCGCTGCCGAGGTCGCCGAGGCGCTCGGTCATCTCCAGGCATTCGGGCTGCGTCCGATCGGGGAGCTCCGCACGAGGATCGTCGAGGAGGCCGACTGGGCCGACGCCTGGAAGGCGTACTTCCCGGTCATGCGGGTCGGCCGCCGGCTGGTCATCCGCCCGACCTGGCGACGCCACCGCCGCGCACCCGAGCGATGTCGTCCTCGCGCTCGACCCGGGGATGGCGTTCGGGACCGGTCTCCATCCGACGACCCGGCTGTGCCTCGCCGGCGTCGAGACGCTGGCCGACCGCGGCGATCCTCGCGGGCGCGCGCGTGCTCGACGTCGGCTGCGGCTCGGGGATCCTCGCGATCGCCGCGCTCAAGCTCGGCGCCGCCAGCGCGCTGGGGCTCGACACCGATCCGATCGCGATCGAGGCGACGATCGCCAACGCGCGCCGGAACGCTCTGGTCCGCCGCCTCCGCGCACGCGAGGGCAGCCTGCCCAGCGGCGACGCGCCCGTTCGACGTCGTCCTCGCCAACCTGATCGCCGGGCTGCTGGTCCCGCTCGCCGGCGGCCTCGCGGGACGAGCTGCGACCGGGTGGCGTCCTGCTCGCGTCGGGGATCTTCGTCGACCGGGAGGGCGACGTCCGCGCGGCCTTCGAGGCCGTCGGTCTCGAGGTCACCGGCCGCACGGCCGAGGGCGACTGGGTGGCGCTGGAGGCCGATCCGGCGGGACTGAACCGGCCCCGGCCCTACAATCGAAGGCGATGCCCGTCTACTTCCCGTTCCTGCTCGGCTCGCACATCATCCTCGCGGTCAGCCTCGTCCTGCCGTCGATCCTGCTGCCGTTCACCCTGCGGACCCGGCGCGCGACGGTCGAATCGGAGAACGGGATGGTCCGATCGCTGCTGTGGGCCCAGACGCACGGCACGCATCGCGATCGGGATCGGGCTCGCGCTGACGGGGATCGGCCTCGTGTTGACGATCGGCTCGGGTCTCTTCCAGCAGCCGTGGCTGCTGGTGGCGCTGACGATCTACTTCGTCAATCTCGGGATCGCGTTCTTCATCCAGCGCCCGAACCTGCGGCGCCTGATCGGGATCCGGGCCGCCGCCGGACGACAAGACGTGGCTCGATCGAGCCAAGCGCCAGCGCTACGTGTCGTACCTGATGGCCGGCCTGGTCGGGACGATCGGGTTCCTGATGAGCTCGAAGCCGGTGCTGTGGTGACGCCGCGCGACGACGTGGCGGGGCCGCCGGTCGGCTGCCTGTTCTGCCGCATCGCTGACGGTTCGGTGCCGGCCGACCTCCTCCACGAGGACGACCTGGTCATCGCGTTCCGGGACATCGCGCCGCGCGCTCCGACCCACATCCTGCTCATCCCGCGGCGCCACATCCGGTCGGCGCTGGAGCTGACCGAGGCCGACGGCCCGCTCCTCGGTCGCCTGTTCGCCGTCGCGGCCGATCTCGCCCGCAGCGAAGGCATCGCCGACGGTGGCTATCCGGCTGGTCTCGAACGTCGGTCGCTGGGGCGGCCAGACCGTCGACCACCTCCACTTCCACCTGATGGGTGGGCGACCGTTCGACTGGCCGCCCGGATGAGGGTGCGGATACGCAGGTCGCGGCGCTCGCGCTCGCCTTGGGCGCAGCGCTCCTCGTGGTCGGCTGCGGGACGAACGACGTGCCCGGTCGGAGCCTTCCCGTCGAGTCGGTCGGACCCGGCATGACCGTCTCGCCCGGCCGTCAGCCAGACCCGCATCGAGCTCGTGCGCGCGCTCGGGGAGCACAACCTCGTCCTGACCGACACCCAGGCGCCCGTGCGCCCGGCGGAGTCGCCGCTGCTGGGCGCAGCGCCACGCGCCGTCTACCAGGTGATCCTGCCGAAGGACCCGAGCCACGGCTACATCGTCGTCTACGAATTCCCCGATGACGGCCCGGGCGGCCGCCGCCGCGGCGGAGGAGCAGGCGTACCTGGCGACCGGGCCGGGCCGCGTCCAGACGCCGCTCGGGTCGGTCTCGATCATCCGCCAGGTCGGATCGACGGTCGTCTTCTACGAATGGCTGCCGGAGGGGTCGACCGACGATTCGGCGCCGGGGATCCAGCAGGCGCTCGAGACGGTCGGCGTGGGGTTCCCGGTCGCGAGCTGAGGCGCGCGTGCGGCCGCGGCCGATCTCCCTAGGCGACGGGCAGGGGCGTGTCCGCGGCGATCCACGCCCGGACCTGCCCGCGCTTGATCTTGAGCGTGTGCGTCCGCGGGAAGTCCTCCTCGGGCCACAGCCGCCAGCCGGCGATCCGCTGGTTCGGGCCGAGCGTCGCGTTGGCGGCCTTGACCGCGGCATCGATGCGGGCACGCAGCGCCGCGGGCTCGGTGGCCTCGACGGCGCCCGGCGCGCCTGCCGCCGAGCCGAGGACGACCGCCTCGATGCGGCCGGGCTGGGTCTCGATGACGACCGAATCGCGGATGCCGGCGATGCGCAGCGCGTTCTCGATGTCCTCGGGATAGACGTTGAAACCGTTGGGCAGCACGATGATGTCCTTGACCCGGCCCGACAGGATCAGCCGGCCGTGCGTCGTCGAGGTGGCCGATGTCGCCGGTCCGATACCAGCCGTCGGCGGTGAAGGCCTCGGCGGTCGCCGTCGGGTTCTCCCAGTAGCCGCGAACGACGGTCGGGCCCTTGAACTGGATCTCCCCGTCGTCGGTGAGGCGCATCTCGACGCCCTCGGGCGGTCGCCCGACGGTCCCGAGCCCGTGGTCGTCGAGGCGGGTGCTGCTGCCGGTCCCCGTCTCGGTCGCGCCGTAGCCCTGGAGGACCGTCACGCCGAGGTCCTCCCAGCCCTGCTGGAGGGCCGGCGGCAGGAACGCCCCGGCCGACAGGAAGAGCCGGAAATGGCCGCCGAGCTGCTTGTGGATGCTCCCGAAGAGGCGCGGCCGGAGGCCCATCGGCAGGTGTCGGGCGACGCCGCGAAGCCGCGTCGAACGCGGTCTCGCGGCCGCGCTTGGCGACCTCGCGTTCGATGGCGCTCCAGAACAGGTCGAGCACCTGCGGGACGACGACCATCGAGGTCACCCGCTGGTCGCGCAGCGCATCGAAGATGACCCGCGGGTTGCGGCTCCGGACGTACAGGATGTCGGCACCGACCGACAGCGCGTAGAAGAGCCCGACCGCCTGCTCGAGCAGGTGCGACAGCGGCAGCAGCGAGACCAGGCGGTGCTCCATCCGCGGCACGATCCGGTGGAACGTCTCGATCGACGCGATGACGTTGTCGTGGGCGAGCATCACGCCCTTCGGCGTCCCGGTCGTGCCCGAGGTGAAGACCAGCTCGAACAGGTCGCTCGGGGCGGGGGCGGGCCACGCCGCCATCTGCGCTTCCCAATCGGGCGGGAAGGACGGGTCGGGATCGGCGGTCAGGGCCTCGAGGACCGTGGTCGGGAAGCGGTCGAGACCGGCTTCGCGGGGATCGGGGGCGTCACGCCCGGTGCCGAGGATCAGGTGCTTGGCGCCGGAGGTCCGGACGATGCCCTCGATCGCGTCGGTGGACATGCGCAGGTCGAGCGGGACGAGGATCAGGCCGGCCCGCATCGCCCCGAAATAGGTCGCCGGCAGGTCCGGCGTCGACGGCGACCAGGTCAGCAGCCGGTCGCCCGGCTCGAGCCCGAGCGCGCGCAGCCGCCAGGCGGCGATGCGCGACCGCCGGTCGAGCTCGCGGTACGTCCAGCGCGTGGTCGAGCCGTCGTCGAGTCGGAGGCTGAGCGCGGTCTTGTCGCCGTATCGCGGCGACGGCCTCGTCGAGCAGGTCGAGCAGGGTCGTCCAGGGTTCGAATCTCCGTGCGGGCGGCGGCAATCGTACGACGCGCTCAGGACCCGAGTCGTGACCGAACGCGACGACCGTCCTGTAACGTCGAGGACCGACGGACGTCACACCGTCCAACCGCCGATGACTGGATCGCGATGCCGCTGCCTGACCTCGAGGACTCCGTCTACGCGAGGATCGCCGCCTTCCAGCGGCGATACGGGGTCTGGGTGGCGTTGCTCGCGCCATTGGCCATCATCTCGATCGTTCCGATGGGCCAGGCGGGCGTGCTGCTCGCCGTGCTCATCTATCTCGGCGAGGCGATCGTCTACGCCGCCGTCCGAAAGCAGTCGGGTCGGTATTCGCACAGGCCCGGGTCCGGCTCTTCAGGCGTTGTGGGCGATCCTTGGCGTGGTGCTGATCCTGGGCGGCCTGTTCGCGCTCGCGGCTGATCGGATCTCCAGCGGCCATCGTCGCGATCGCGATCGGCGTGGCAATCGTCGTGTGGGTCTGGGCGCGGGTCGCACGCGCATCGGGGGAGTCCACGCTCGTCTTCCTTGCTCGGATCGGCCGCCATGTATCGTCGAAAGCATCAGGCGCGCGATCGTCTCCGGCGGCCCCTGAATCGCGACGGGTTCGAACGTTTGACCGGTCCGGGAGGCTCGGCTATGCTCCGCCAGCCTTGGACGGGACCGCCGTTCGGGGACGTCAGGGCCGGTTGGCCGCGAGCCCGACGATGCACGCACGACCCCTGGCCTGGGGAGGTGAATCGGGATTGGCAGAAGTCCGAGTGGGTGAGAACGAGACGTTCGAAAGCGCCCTGCGTCGCTTCAACAAGAAGATCCAGCAGAGCGGCATCCTCGCCGAGGCTCGCCGGCGCGAGCACTACGAGAAGCCCTCTGTGAAGCGCAAGCGCAAGGAAGCAAAGCGCAAGAAGAACGCCCGAACGCAGGTCGGCTGAGCGGGCCCCGCGCCCGACCTCTCAGTCCCTGCATCCCCGCGGGCCAACCGGCGGCCCACCGTGACCGCGGTGGCCCGCCCGCCCGAGGTGCCAGACCGGTGTCCCTTCAAGATCGTGTCCAGTCCGATATCGCCGTCGCGATGCGCGGCGGTGACGGGCTGCGTCGCGATGTCCTGCGGATGGTCGCGAGTGCGGCCTACAACGTCGAGAAGAAGCAGGGCAAGCCACTCACCGACGACGAGTACCTCGTCGGTCCTGAGCCGCGAGGTCAAGACTCGCCGCGAATCGGTCGAGGCCTTCCGCGCCGGCGGCCGCGAGGATCTCGCCACCAAGGAAGAGGCCGAGATCGCGATCCTCGGTGAGTACCTGCCGCAGCCACTGACCGAGGACGAGATCGCCGAACTGATCCGCGAGGGGATCGCGGCGACCGGAGCCTCATCGGCCCGCGACATGGGCAAGGTCATGGGCTGGCTCGCGCCGTGGACCCGCGGCCGCGCCGACGGCAAGCACGTCAGCGAGCTCGTCGTCCAGGCGCTGGCCGAAGCCGACCTCGCCGCTCACGACGTCGGGACGCACTGAGCACCGAGCACCAGTGACCAGGCCATGCTGACCCGCCGCTCCGTAGGCTCGGCCCGCTTCTCGCGCCAGGACATCCCGCGCGTCGCGATCGCGGCCGGGATCCTGATCCTCGCCCTGACCGCCATCCTCGGCGCGGACATCCTGCCCGAGGCGCCCCTCGACGCGACCGTCGGCCAGCTGGCGACCCGCGACATCGTGGCGCCGCGCGCGGTCGACTTCGTCAGCACGTCGCAGACCGACGCGGCACGTCAGGCGGCGATGAACGCCGTCCCGCCGCAGTACACGTTCACGTCCGAGAACGCGATCCGGATCGCGGCCGACCAGCAGGTGGCTTTCAAGACGCGGGTCTCGCCGATCGATACGACGTTCTCGGCCAACCTCAGCGACGAGGGTCGAGCATCGCTGCTGAAGAACGCCGATCCCGGACCTGACCGCCGACCGCCCGCGACACGCTCGTCGGGCTCAACGCTGCCCGGTGGGCGGAGGTCCGGACCGAGGCCGCACGGATCCTGGACGCGACACTCCGCACGCCAGCTGCGCGATTCCGAGGTCGCCGTCCGACGCGGTGAGTTGGCCGGCCTGATGGCGGGCGGACCTCGACGACGCAGAGCGGATGCTCGCCGCCGAACTCATCCGCCCGCTCGTCGTCCCGAACTCGTCGTTCAGCTCGGACCTCACGAATGCCGCGAAGGCCAAGGCAGCGGCAGACGTCGCGCCGATCAACGTGACGATCCGCCAGGGCGAGGTCATCGTCCGCAACGGCTCGCAGTTCACCGCGACCGATATCGAGAAGATCGACGCCCTCCAGCTCCGCGAGCCGGTGCCGGACGTCGCGAGCTTCGGCGGCTGGCTCCTCCTCGCCGTGCTCGCCGTCGGGATGCTGCTGTCGTGGATCTGGCGTTTCCGGCCCGGGCTGTGGCATCGCGACAACGTGCTGGTCCTGATCGGGCTGCTGGTGGTCGGTGCGACGCTCGCGCTCAAGATCACGGCCGGGCGCCCGACGCTGCCGTTCTTCCTGCCGACCGCGGCGATCGCGATGCTGTTGGCGATCCTGCTCGACGCCTCGCTCGCGACGATCGTCATCGCGGTCATCGCCGTCATCGGCGGTGCCGT
Source organism: uncultured Chloroflexia bacterium (assembly GCA_963765245.1). Taxonomy (GTDB): domain Bacteria; phylum Chloroflexota; class Limnocylindria; order Limnocylindrales; family CSP1-4; genus SPCO01. The sequence continues at coordinate 96,836 of CAVXVP010000002.1, read as the reverse complement.
CAACGGCAACTCGCTCGAGTTCACGACCTACATCTTCCTCGGCGGGATGGCCGGCATCGTCGCCGTCCGCCGCGGCGACCGGCTGCAGGTCTTCGTCCAGGCGGCGGTCGCCGTCTTCGTGGTGAATGCACTCGTCGTCTCGGTCTTCTCGCTGCTCGGCGCCCGCGACATCCGCGGCATCCTCGAGCTGTGGTTCGCGTCGGCGGCCTCGGCGGCCGGGTCGGGCATCGCTGCCGTCGGGACGTTCGCGGTCCTCGGCTCGGTGTTCGGGATCCTGACCGTCTTCCAGCTGCTCGAGCTGGCGAACCCGTCGCAGCCGCTGCTGCGCCGCCTGCTGGTCGAGACGCCCGGCACGTACCACCACTCGCTGATGGTCGGGAACCTGGCCGAGCGCGCGGCCGAGGCGATCGGCGCCGATCCGCTGGTGACCCGCGTGGCGGCCTACTACCACGACATCGGCAAGCTCGCGAACCCGCTCGCGTTCATCGAGAACCAGGCCGGCGGCGACAACATCCACGACCAGCTCGACCCGGAGGTCAGCGCCGGGATCCTCAAGCAGCACGTGGTCGACGGCATCGACCTCGCCTACAAGGCGCGCCTGCCCAAGGCGCTGATCGCGTTCATCCCGCAGCACCACGGGACGGCGATCATGAGCTACTTCTTTGCCCGGGCCAAGGAACTGGCAGGGCCGGGCGTGGTCGTCGATGAGCGCAAGTTCCGCCACGCCGGCCCCAAGCCACAGTCACGGGAAGCCGCATTGCTGATGCTCGCCGACGGTGTGGAGGCCTCGGTCCGGTCGCTCGCCTCGCGCGACGAACCGGCCATCCGGGCGATGGTCGCGCGGATCATCGAGGAGCGGATCGCCGACGGCCAGTTCGACGAGTGCGACCTGACGTTGCGCGACCTCGAGCTGATCCGCGAGGCGTTCGTCGGCCAGCTGCTCGGGATGTACCACAGCCGCATCGCCTACCCGCAGAACACCGTGGTCGAGCTCGAGTCGCGACGGGCCGCGGCCGGCGGCGGGAGCAGCGGCGGCAGCGGGGGCAGCGGCGCGGCATCGTGACCCGGGCGGTGTACCTGGGACCGTGGCGGGTCGACCTGACCGTCCGCGATGGCATCGAGACGCCGGTCAGCGGCGCGGCGCTGGCACGGACCGTGGCCGCGGCACTGACCGCTGCCGGCGCCCCGGAGCCGGCCTCGATCGGGTTGATCCTGTCGGATGACGCCGAGCTGGCGGCACTCAACGCAGACCACCTCGGCAAGACCGGGCCGACCGATGTGCTGTCGTTCCCGCTCCTCCCACCCGCGGCGTTCCCGCCCCATCCCGGCCGTGTGGCAGATCGGATCGGGCCGGATCGAGGCTCCCGACTTCGCGCTGCCGCCCGGTCGCCGCCGGCATCTCGGTGACATCGTCATCTCAGTCGAGCGGGCGACCGAGCAGGCCGAGGCCGGCCGCGGCGGCCAGACCGGCGACGTGCGCTGGTCCGCCGCCGACGAGCTGCGCCTCCTCGCGACCCACGGCACCCTCCACATCTGCGGCTGGGACCACGCCGAGCCGGCAGAGGAGGCCGCCATGCGCGCCCTCGAGAATCAGCTGCTCAGGCCGTCGCGATCCAGCGCAGTCGTCCGGGTCCCACAGGGGCTTGTAGGGCTCGGTCTCGTCGTCCATCGTCGCCAGCATCCATGCGACGCGATCGAAGCCGTAGCGCGCTTGGCCGCCGGCGGCTTCGTGGACGTCGGACTCCATCTCGCCGACCAGATTCGTCACGCGTTGCGGCGACAAGCTTGCCCGTCGCGGGTCAGCGCGGCATCGACCATATCGCGCATCGATCACGATTCCGGGTAGCGACGGATGAGCCCTCGATCTTCCGCAGCGCCGTCAGGGCGGCTCGATAGCGTCGACGGCGGAAGCGCCAACTGCGATCCGAAGGTGGGCGATCCCGATCGACGACCCGTTCATCCAGATCTTGCGCAACCAGGATGGCGCACGAGCGGATCGAGCTCGGGTCCGTGATTTCCGCGTCCAATCGGCGCCTCGAGTGAGCGATAGGCAGATGTAGGCGTTGTCAGCGATCGTCTGCATCATGAAATCCCTCACATTCGTGCTCGTTCGCCGACTCCGCGCCCGCGCACGACGAATTGTTCGGCGACGTAGTACGGAGTCGCAGCTACTTTCGGCTGCGCTGGGCGGCGGGCCGGGCCGTCGGGAGGATCGACAGCGTGACGCAGGGCCGCTCACCGATCGGCTTATCTGGCTGCGCGAGCCCGGCCGTCGGACGCGGCTGCTACCATCGATGCGGGCCCTCCCGGAGCGGGATCGGGCCCTGTCGTGCTGTCTTCGGAGGTCCTGGTTGAAGGTCGTCGTCGGTCTTGGGAACCCTGGCTCGCAATATGCGGGCACCCGCCACAACATCGGGTGGCTGGTGATGGACCGCATCGCGGAGCGCGCCGGCTGGACGGGCAAGGGACGCCAGCGCGACGCCTCCAACGTTGCCATGGGTCGCTATCGCGGCCTGGACCTGACGCTGGTCAAGCCCCTGACCTACATGAACGACTCGGGGCTGGCGGTCCGCAAGGTGCTCGCCCGCGACAAGGCCCCGCTGGTCGACCTCCTGGTCGTGGCCGACGACTTCGCGCTTCCGTTCGGCAAGTTGCGTTTTCGCGAGGGTGGCGGCGCGGGCGGCCACAACGGCCTGGGCTCGATCATCGACGAGCTCAAGACCGAAAAGTTCAGCCGGCTCCGGGTCGGGATCGGTGAACCCGATCGGAGTGCCGTCGACCATGTCCTGACGAAGTTCGCGCCCGACGAACAGCAGCGACTGGACGAGCTCCTCGATGCCGCGGCGGACGCGGTCGAGGCCTGGGCGCGCGAGGGGACCAGCAAGGCGGCCAACCGCTACAACATGTTCGAGTTGCGTCCCGCCGACACGACGCGACTCGCCGCGGCCGGCGAGGTCGACGGCCCACCGGACGCCGACGGCATCCGCCGGACGCGCACGGGCTGGCGTCGGATCCGGCCACCGAAAACGGACGCCTGACCGTGCCCGACACACCGCTCCGTGGCCGCCGAGGCCGCGACCGACGGATCGCCGAAAGGGTCGCGACCGACTTCGCCGCTCGACACGCGCCGCCATCGCCGGACGATGAGGTCGACTTCGACGTCGCGGCGGTCGACGCCGAGGTCGAGGACGCGCGCCGCCTGCCACCGAAGCCGCGACCTGCGGCGAAGGCCAGGACGCCGGCGTCGGCGGCCGGGCGACGCGGCCGACGCCGGGAGTGAGCCGGCCGGAAGCCGGGCGGCCACCGCCTCCCGGACCTGTCCGCGCTGCCGCCGCTGCTCGCTGCGACCGGCACGTTCGCGGGCCTGCGCGAGCGCCTGGGACGCGTCGAGGACGACCCGCGACGGACCGGCCGTCACGTCGGCCTCGTCTCGGTGCCGCACGGGGCGAAGACATACCTGGCGGCGACCCTCGCCCAGGGCGCCGTCGGCGAGCGGCTCGTCTGGATCGCCCGGGACGCGGAGATCGCCGATCGCGTGGCGGAGGAGCTGGGCGCCTGGCTGGGCGACCCGGAGGCCGTCGCCGTCCTCGAGCCGCGGACCGCGCTGGCCTACGAACGCAGCGAGCTGATCGCCGACGAGACCGCCGCCAGGGTCGCGGCGCTGGCTGCGTGGCAGAACGGGCGGGCACGGATCCTCGTGGCCGGCGTCCAGTCGCTCCTCCAGCACACGATCGACCCGGCCGACCTGCCGCGCGCCCCGCGCGAGCTGCGGGTCGGATCGCGACTCCACCAGGACGCGCTGCTGCGCGAGCTGTTCGATCTCGGGTACGTGCCGGTCAGCGAGGTCGCAGGTCGGGGCGAGTCGGCGCGTCGCGGCGGGATCGTCGACGTCTTCCCGCCATCGATGGCGCTCCCGATCCGGATCGAGTTCTTCGGCGACGAGATCGACTCGTTGCGCTCGTTCGACCCGACCGACCAGCGGACGACGACCGCGATCGAGAGCGCCGTCCTGCTGCCCGCGTCCGAGTTCCTCCTGCCGGCGGGTGGTGCGGCCACGATCCGCGACCGACTCGGCCGCGCCGCCGCGCGACTCCCGGAACGACTCGCCGCGGACCTCGCCCGCTTCGACACCGAGCCGCTGCAGGTCGCCGCGGGCGGCGAGGCGAGCCGGGCGATGGCCGTCGGTGACGCCGCCGAGGTCTGGGCCGCCCACCTCGCCCCGGCGACCGGCCTCGACCACATCGGTCCGGGCACCCTGCTCGTGCTCGACGAGCCCGGTGACATCGCCGAGGCGGCCGGCTTCCTGTGGCGGCAGGCCGACGAGCGGCGCGCGGAGCTGGTCGAGGCCGGCGAGCTGCCGAAGGACTGGCCGGCGACCTACCTGCCGCCGCGCGACTGGAAGAACCGGCTCGTGGCGTCTCGCACCCTCGAGCTCACCTGGGAGTCGGTTCCGCCCGAGGACGCGGCGATGGCCCGTGGCGCGCTGTCGTCGGGCGATCCGTTCGGGTGGCGCGAGCCGGTCCTGCCGCCCGGTCGTGCCGGGCGACTTGTCGAGGCCGTCGAGGCCTGGCGTGCCGACGACAACCGCATCGTCCTCGCCTCGGACCAGGCACCGCGCCTCGCCGACGTCCTGGGCGAGGCCGGTCATCCGGTCGCGGTCGTCGGGCGAGTGGGGGAGGCGCCGCCACCGGGCGCCATCGCCCTGATCGAACGCAGCCTCAACGGCGGGTTCATCGGCGGCCCGGACGGCCTCGCCTTCGTCACCGACCGCGAGCTGTTCGGGACGGTCCGCATCCGGCGGCCGAAGGCACTCCGGCGGGTCGTCCCGCGCGACATCCTCGAGCGCCTCTCCCCGGGCGACCTGGTCGTCCACATCGATCACGGCGTCGCGCGCTACGAGCAGATGCTGCGGCGCGGCGGCGCCGGCGAGGATCGCGACTACCTCGAGCTGTCATTCGCCGGCGGCGACCGGATCTTCGTGCCCGTCGAGCAGATCGGCCGGGTCACGCGCTACTCGGGTGGCGAGCGCCCGGCCCTCTCCAAGCTCGGCGGCACGGAATGGCTGCGTGCCAAGCAGCGCGTGCGCAAGGCGGTCGACGACCTGGCCGAGGAACTCCTGGCGCTCTACGCCTCGCGCGCCAACGCGCAGGGCCACGCCTTCGGCCTGGACACGCCGTGGCAGTCCGAGATGGAGGCGTCGTTCCCGTACGAGGAGACCATCGACCAGCTGCGTGCCGCAGCCGAGGTCAAGGCCGACATGGAGCTGACGCGGCCGATGGACCGGCTGGTCGTCGGCGACGTCGGCTACGGCAAGACCGAGGTCGCATTGCGCGCCGCGTTCAAGGCGGTCCAGGACGGCAAGCAGGTCGCGGTCCTCGTCCCGACGACGGTCCTTGCCGCACAGCACGATGCCACCTTCTCGCAGCGGTTCGCGGCCTTCCCGATCGAGGTCCGGCTGCTGTCGCGGTTCGTGTCGGCGACGGCCCAGGCGGCCACCCTCGATGGCCTCGCCGACGGCACCGTCGACATCGTCATCGGGACGCATCGGCTGCTGTCGAAGGACGTCCGGTTCAAGGACCTCGGGCTCGTCGTGGTCGACGAGGAGCAGCGCTTCGGGGTCGCCGCCAAGGAGCGGCTCAAGCAGCTCAAGCGCGAGGTCGATGTCCTGACGCTGTCGGCGACGCCGATCCCGCGGACGCTCAACCTGGCCCTCGCCGGGATCCGCGACCTGTCGGTCATCGAGACGCCGCCCGAGGACCGACTGCCGATCCAGACCCGGGTCGCCGAGGCGTCGGCCGGGCTCGTGCGCGACGCGATCCTGCGCGAGCTCGACCGCGGCGGCCAGGTCTTCTACGTCCACAACCGGGTCGAGACCATCGAGGCACAGGCCGAGCAGCTGCGCCGGATGCTGCCGGGCGTCCGTTTCGTGGTCGGTCACGGCCAGATGGGCGAGGGCGCCCTCGAGAAGGTGATGATCGCGTTCGCCGATGGAGCGGCCGACGTCCTGGTGTGCACGACGATCATCGAATCGGGGCTCGACATCCCGAACGCCAACACGATCGTCATCGACCGCGCCGACACGCTCGGGCTCGCCCAGCTCTACCAGCTCCGCGGGCGCGTCGGCCGATCGGCGCGGCGGGCCTACGCCTACCTCCTCTATCGACGTCGGGAGCGGCTCTCGGACGAGGCCCGCAAGCGTCTCCAGGCCATCTTCAACGCGTCGGAGCTCGGTGCCGGGTTCCAGATCGCGCTGTCCGACCTCGAGATCCGCGGGGCCGGCAACATCCTGGGTGGCGAGCAGTCCGGGCACATGGCGGCGGTCGGCTTCGACCTCTACTCGCGCCTGCTGGCCGACGCCGTCGAGTCGCGCAAGGCCTCGATGGAGGGCCGGGCGCCGATCGTCGAGGCACCGCAGGCCGTCGTCGACCTGCCGGTCGAGGCCCACCTGCCCGACGAGTACGTCCCCGACGAGGCCCAGAAGCTCGAGCTCTACCGGCGCCTCGCCCGGGCGCGCTCGGCCGGCGACCTGGCCGCGTTCCGCCAGGAGGTCCTCGACCGCTACGGCCCGATGCCCGACCCGGTGACGCGCCTGATCGAGGTCGCCGAGCTGCGGATGGCGGCCGAGGCGGCGGGCGTCGCCTCGATCTCGCGCGAGGAGGGCTGGCTCGTGGTCCGCTTCGGGGAGGGGCTCACGCGGGCGACCGCGATGCGTCTGCTGGCCGGCCCGCCGCTCCCAGGTCTGCGCCCGAATGACGTCACGTTCGCGAGCAACCAGGTCCGCCTCCGGCTCCCGGCGGACCCGCGCAAGGGGTGGACGCTCACACAGGCGCTCGTCGCCCGCCTCTCGGTCGCCGCGGCGTAGTGCGACCGGGGCTCGCGCGCCGGGCCCCTCGCATCCGGACTTGCTTCCTGAGCGTACCGTCATGGAGAGGACCGCACGCGCCAAGGAGGTGTCCCATGCGCTCCTATCTCATCGTCGGGAACCAGACCTTGATGGGTCCCGAACTGGACGCGGCGATCGCCGCACGCGTCGTGCCTGGTGACCCGCCGGACCTCTACGTCGTCGTCCCGGCGACGCCACGGCCCGGCGCCTTCACCTGGAACGAGGACGAGGCCACTGCCGACGCGCAGGGGCGCCTGGACGCGATGCTCGAGCACCTGAAGGGTCTCGGTCTGAACGCGACGGGGGAAGTCGGCTATCGCGACCCGGTCGAGGCCGCTCGCGACGCGCTCCGCAGGCCACCCGGCCGACGAGATCATCCTGTCGACCCTGCCGACCGGGATCTCGCGCTGGCTCGGCCAGGATGTCCCGAGCCGTCTCAAGTCCGCGGTGAGCGTCCCGGTCGTCGTCGTGACCGCCGAGCGGGCCCGGTCGAGACCAACGAGCGGCTGACCGTCGACGCATCGCACCCGAGTACATTGCGGGCATGTCGACCGATCCCGCCGAGCCCAGCTGAACGCCCACGAAGCCCACAACCAGGCGGCGTGGGATGCCTACAGCGACGAGTACCAGGCCAAGCACGGCGCCCAGCTGGCCGCGAGCGGCGGTCTGGCATGGGGAACCTCGCAGATCCCGAGGCGGAGTAGGCGGATCCTCGGCGACGTGGCCGGCCAGGACATCCTCGAGCTCGGGTGCGGCGCAGCGCAGTGGTCGATCGCCCTGGCGCAGGCGGGGGCGCGGCCCGTCGGGATCGACCTCTCGGAGCGCCAGCTCGAGCACGCCCGCCGGCTGATGGCCGAGGCCGGCGTCGACTTCCCGCTCGATCCACGGCAGCGCCGAGGCGGTGCCACTCCCCGACGCGTCGTTCGACATCGTCTTCTGCGACCACGGGGCGATGACCTTCGCCGACCCGTACCGGACCGTCCCCGAAGCCGCGCGACTGCTGCGCCCCGGCGGGCTGTTCGCGTTCAGCCACCATTCGCCGATCGAGACCATCCACTGGGCGCTCGGCGAGGAGACCGTCGGCGAGAAGCTCGTCATCGACTATTTCGGGATGCACCGCTTCGACGACGGACGACGAGAGTCGTACTTCCAGCTCCCGTACGGCGAGTGGATCCGGCTCTTCCGCGCGAACGGGTTCATCATCGAGGACCTGATCGAGCCGCGCCCGCCGGAGGGCGCCACGAGCAGCTATCGCAACGCCGGACGAGATGGCGTGGGCGAGGCGCTGGCCGTCCGAGGAGATCTGGCGCCTGCGCCGAGCGTGAGCGAGCCGGTCCTTCTCGACCTCGCGGACGAGGCGATCGCCCGGTCCGTGCTCGCGCTCCAGCGCGAGGCGTACGCGGTGGAGGCCGCAGCTCGATCGCCGCCGACGGCATCCCGCAGCTGACCGAGACCCTCGAGAGTTGCAGGCGGCCGGGCTGGACTGGCTGGGGACGTTCGACGAGACCGGCCTCACCGGCGCGGTGTCGTGGACGGTCCTCGACGACGGCACGATCGACATCCACCGCCTCGTCGTCGCTCCGCGCGCGTTCCGGCGCGGCATCGCCACGGCCCTCCTCGACGCGCTCGACGCGCGCTTCCCGGGCCGCCACACCCTGGTCTCGACCGGCCGCGCCAACGGACCGGCACGGGAGCTCTACCGGAGGCGCGGCTTCACGATCGTCCGCGAGCGCGAGGTGATACCCGGGCTGTGGGTCACGGACCTGGAACGCCGAGGCGGGCCCGTCGACCAGGCCTAGGAGGCGTCCGCCGGCGACGGTTCGACGACCAGGCCGTTCAGGGCGCCGGATCCGTGGAGCTCGACCAGCGTCTCGCGCCGGCCGCCGGCGCCGACCTGCCGGTTGGCGACGACCGCGTAGCCCGACAGCGACCGACCGTCCGCCATGCGACCCGTCAGCTGGCCCTCGTCGAGGGCCGGCCCGACTCGGGTCACGATGCGCGCACTCCAGCGCGAGTGCCCCTCGCTGTCGTCCCAGCAGTCGACCGTCGCCCCCGGCAACCCGATGCCCCCGAACGTGACGTCGTGGATGGCGAAGCGGACGTGCTTGGTGGTCACAGGACCACGGTACCACCTGAACCGTGAAACCCTCGACGGGCCTGCCCCGGATACCATCCAGCGCGTGGACAAAGCCCTGCGACCGTTTCGTTTCCTGGCCGGCTTCCAGGCCGTCGTCGATCCCGCCACGCTGGCCGACACCGCCCGCCGCGCCGAATCGATCGGCTTCTCCGCGCTCGTCATCCCGGACCACCTGATCGAGCAGCTCTCGCCGGTCCCTGCCCTGGCGATCGTCGCGGCCGCGACGAAGACGCTCCGGATCGGGACGTTCGTCGTCAACAACGACCTGCGCCACCCGGCGGTCCTCGCCCAGGACCTGGCCAGCCTCGACGTGCTCAGTGGCGGGCGGCTCGAGATCGGCATCGGGGCCGGCTGGAACCGCGCCCGAGTACGACGCGATCGGCCTGCCGTTCGAGCCGGTCGGCATGCGCGTCGAGCGGCTCGCCGAGGCGATCGCCGTCCTCAAGGGCCTCTTCGGCGACGGCCCGTTCAGCTTCCAGGGCCGCGCACTACACGATCACCGACCACGATGGCCAGCCGAAGCCCGTCCAGCAGCCCACCCGCCGTTCCTGATCGGCGGCGGCGGACGGCGGACCCTGAGCCTGGCCGCCCGCGAGGCCGACATCGTGGGCCTCGCCCCGCGCCAGCTGTCCGGTCAGCGGGTCGAGCCGCGCAGCCTCACCTCGCGGCGACCGAGGAGAAGATCGGCTGGGTGCGCGAGGCCGCCGGCGACCGCTTCGACGGGCCTCGAGCTCAACGTCTACCCGTCGAGCTCGGGAGATCGTCGTCACCGACGACGCCCAGGCCGAGGCCGCAGTCGCGTCATCGACCACCTGCGCGCTCGGACCGGCATCGAGCTCACCGCGAGCGAGGTCCTCGAATCGCCGCACCTGTTCATCGGCTCGGTCGACGCGCTGGTCGACAAGTTCCGCGATCTTCGCGACCGGCTCGGGATCAGCTCGTTCATGCTCGGCGAGGTCGACGAGCTGGCGCCGGTCGTCGAGCGGCTGGCCGGGACCTGACCGCGGCCGACCTCAGCCGACGAAGCGCGGCCGGTACGGGCTGTTCGCTTCGAGCCGCGCCCCGGCACCGTCCGCCATCCTTGGCGGATGGACCTGCCCGCGCCAGGACCAGAACGACAGCCTGTGGCGCGCCGGACCGGCGCGCGCTGACGATCGGGCTCGTCCTGACGATCACGCTCGTCGGGTTCGAGGCGCTCGCGGTCTCCACGGTCATGCCGATCGTCGCCGACGAGCTCGGCGGCCTCGAGCTCTACGGCTGGGTCTTCTCGGCGTTCTTCCTCGGCTCGCTCATCGGCATCGTCGTCGTCGGCGGCGCCATCGACCGTGGCGGGCTCGCCGTCCCGTTCGCGGTCGGCCTCGGCCTGTTCGCGATCGGCCTGCTCATCGGCGGCCTCGCGCCGTCGATGCCGATCCTCGTCGGCGCCCGGTTCCTCCAGGGCCTCGGCGCGGGCACGATCCAGCCGATCGCCTACGTCGCGATCGGGCGGACGCTGCCCGAGTCGCTCCGGCCGCGGATGTTCGCGACGCTCTCGACCGCCTGGGTCCTGCCGGGGGTCATCGGACCGGCCATCGCCGGGACCGTCGGCGAGACGCGTCGGCTGGCGCTTCGTCTTCCTCGGCCTGCTGCCGCTGATCGCGCTGGCCGGCGCGCTGACCCTCGGCGCCCTGCACGCGATCGCCGATGCTGCCACCGCCGGCCGACGCCGGCGACGCTCCGAGGCACGGCGCGGCGCGGCTGCCGCTGGCGCTCGTCGTCGCCCTCGGGTCGGGGCTCCTGACGGTCGGCCTCACGACCGGCGCTGCCCGATCCCGACGATCGTCCTGAGCGTCGGCCGGTCTCGCGCTCGGCATCTGTCGCGCTCCGGCGCCTGACGCCGCCCGGCACGCTGCGTCGCCCGGCCCGGTCCTGCCGGCCGCGATCCTGCTGCGCGGCGTCCTGACCTGCGCCTTCTTCGGGGTCGACGCGTTCGTCGCGCTGACCCTCGTGGAGTGGCGCGGCCTGTCGGCGACCGAGGCCGGGCTCGCCCTGACCGCGGCGACGATCTCGTGGACGGCCGGCGCGTGGATCCAGGCGCGCGGCGCGACGCGCTGGCCGACCCACGGTTCGTCCGGCTCGGGTTCGCGGTGACGACGGCCGGGCTGGCCGGGATGCTGCTCGTGCTCGACCCGGACGTGCCGTGGCCGGTCGCGATCGTGGCGTTCGGGGTCGCCGGCCTGGGGATGGGCCTGGCCTACTCGCCGCTCGCGCTCATCGTCCTGCGCGAGGCGCCGCCGGAGGCGCAGGGCACCGTCGACCTGCGCCCTGTCGCTGACCGACTCGCTCGGCACGGCGCTCGGCACCGGCCTGGCCGGCGCCCTCGTCGCGGCCAGCCTGCGGATGACCGACGACCCGGCAGCCGGGCTGGCCGCGGGATTCGCGCTCGGCGCGTCGCGATCGGGCTCGGCGGGCTCGTGCTCGACCGGGCGGCTGCGGCCCACGGACCGTGCCGGCGCGTCGCTCGCGATGGCGTCGGTGCGCCGCCGTCGTAGACCGGGCCGGACGCCTGCGGTAGACTTCGGGCGCTCACACGCGGCTGCGCTCCATGCCGCGCCCCCGACCAGGAGGCCCCGATACCGTGTCCGCCGAGGAGCTGCGCGCGAAGATCCGCGAGATCCCCGACTTCCCGAAGCCCGGCATCCTGTTCTACGACATCACGACCCTGCTGAAGGACGCCGCTGCCTACAAGGAGGCGATCGACCTGATGCTCGCGCCGTACAACGACGAGCCGATCGACATCGTCGTCGGGATGGAGTCGCGCGGCTTCATCTTCAGCGCGCCGATGGCCTACCAGCTCGACGCCGGCCTCGTCCCGGTCCGCAAGCTCGGCAAGCTGCCGGCCGAGACGATCACCGTCGAGTACGCGCTCGAGTACGGGTCGAACACGCTCGAGATCCACCGCGACGCGATCGAGGCCGGGCAGAAGGTCCTCATCGTCGACGACCTGCTCGCGACCGGCGGCACCGTCCACGGCACGATCGAGCTCGTCGAGCGGCTCAAGGGCGAGGTCGTCGGCCTCGCCTTCCTCGTCGAGCTCGAGTTCCTGAAGGGCCGCGAGCGGCTCGAGGGCCGCCGCGTGACGAGCGTCATCCGGTACTGACGGACCGTCACGCACCGAGGTCCCCAGATTGACCGACCCTCCGGCGATCCCAGGCCGAGCCAGCCGCCCGACGCCGCGGGTCGAGCGGCCCGGTGCCGAGCCGCGGGGCCGATTCGAGACGCCGCCAGCGCCGACCCCGGTCGACCTCGGTCGGCGGCGGTTCTTCCGCGCCTTCGCCGGCGAGCTCATCCAGACCGCGGCGACCGTCGTCGGGGCGGCCCAGGCGCTCCAGCAGGCGTCGGCCGAGGCGGCCAGCGTGATCCTCGACCCCGAGGGGGCGGCGCGGCTGCTCGGGCCGCCCGGCGACGACGCGAGCGGGACCCGGGCGCGGCCGTCGGACGCCGGCCCGAGCGGGTTCCGGACGCCGTTCCGCGAGGACGGCGGCATCCTCTACCTGATCGACCAGCGCCGGCTTCCCGACGCCCTCGTCGAGTACCCGTGCCGCTCGGCCGGCGAGGTCGCCTTCGCGATCCGCGAGATGATCGTCCGCGGCGCGCCGGCGATCGGCCAGGTCGCGGCGATCGGGCTCGCGATGAGCGCCGAGTCGCAGGCGGATGGCCGGCCCTACGCCCGCCGCGCGACGATGCGCGGCGGAGCGAACGCGCTGATCAACGCCCGGCCGACCGCGGTCAACCTGCGCTGGGCGGTCGAGCGGGTCCTCGCTCGCTACACGGAGCTCGGCGAGCTGTCGGAGGACGGCGACGCGATCGCGCGGGCGATGCGCGAGGAGGCCGACGCGATCGTCTTCGAGGCGACCACCGACCACGGCCGGCTGGCGGGCTTCGGGCTGGAGATCCTGCCGACGCCGGACGACCGCCCGGTCCGCATCCTGACCCACTGCAACACCGGGCCGCTGGCCTGCGGCCAGTACGGGACGGCGCTCGGCGTCGTCCAGGCGGCCCACCATGCCGGGCGACCGGTCCACGTCTGGGTCGACGAGACCCGGCCGTACCTGCAGGGCGCCCGGCTGACGACCTGGGAGCTGGCCCAGGCCGGCGTCCCCCACGCCTTGCTCCCCGACGTGGCCGCCGGGCACCTGATGGCGCTCGGCGAGGTCGACGTCGTCCTGGTCGGCGCGGACCGCGTCGCCGCCAACGGCGACACCGCCAACAAGGTCGGCACCTATCCGCTGGCCGTGCTCGCGGCGCGCCACGGCATCCCGTTCTACGTCTGCGCGCCGACGTCCTCGGTCGACCTCGCGACCGCCGGACGGCTCCGCGATCGAGATCGAGGAGCGCAGCCCGGACGAGGTCCTCGAGTTCCGTGGCGTCCGCATCGCGCCGCCGGGCACCGACGTGCGCAACCCGGCCTTCGACGTCACGCCGGCCGAGCTGATCACCGGGATCATCACCGAGGAAGGTGTCCTGAGCGGCCGTTCGAGCCCGCGCTGCGCGAGGCCACCGAGCGTGCCCGCGAGCGCTGGGCGTCGATGCCGGGCTTCCGCGCGATCCGGCCGGCCCCGGCCGACGAACCGGCACCGGCCGCCGAGCGGCACCGGCCGCCGATCCGGCACCGGCCGACCAGCCCGCCACAGCCCGGTCGGCGACTGATGGCGACGGTCGCCGTCGGCCGGCGCGGCTCGATCGTCGCTCGCGCGACGACCGACAAGGCGCTCCTGCGCGCCTACCTCGAGCGCGACCGGCTCTACGCCGCGTACGCCATCTGCGACCTCGACGAACGCGAGTTCGCGCGGACGCGCTGGGGGGTCGCCTGCGAGCGCGACGAGCCGATCGCGCTCGTCCTCGAGTACAACGGGCCGACGCCGCAGCCGCTCTTCGTGATGGGCCGCGAGGACGGCATCGCGGCGATCCTGCGCGACCTGATCCGGCCGCGAGTCGCGTACGTCGCGGCCCCGACCACGGTCCTGCCCGGCCATCGAGACCGCCTACCGGGTCGATCCGGGGCCGTCGATGGTCCGGATGTGGGTCGACCGGGCGCAGTTCCGTCCCTACCCGGCGACGGTCCAGCGCCTGCTGCCGGTCGAGATCGGTGAGCTCAACCGGCTGTACCAGCTCGGTTTCGCGTCGTGGCTGCCATCGACCGCGATCGCCGACGGCGTCTACTACGGCCTGCGCGTCAACGGCCAGCTGGTCGCCGCTGCGGGGACCCACGTCGTCAGTCCGGGAGCGCGGCTGGCCGTCGTCGGCAACGTCCTGACCCATGTCGACTATCGTGGTCGCGGCTTCGCCACGGCCGTCACCGGCGCGGTGACCGCCGAGCTGCTGCGGACCTGCGACCAGGTCGTGCTCAACGTCCGCTCCGACAATCCACCGGCGCTCAACGCCTACCGCCGCCTCGGCTACGCAGGAACACGTCCGCTTCGAGGAACGGCTCGTCCACCGCCTGGGCTCGCCCCTGGCCGACCTCGCCGCGCCGTTCCGGCGCCTGTTCAACCGCAAGGAGACCGACCCCCGATGACGACCGCCAGCACATCCTCAGCCCACGACGTCACCGACCTCGGCCTCGCCGCCGAGGGTGTCCGACGGATCGAGTGGGCCGAGCGCGAGATGCCCGTCCTGCGCCTCATCCGCGAGCGCTTCGAGCGCGACCGGCCGCTCGACGGCCTGCGCATCGGCGCCTGCCTCCACGTCACGACCGAGACCGCGAACCTGATGCGCACGCTCAAGGCCGGCGGGGCGCATGTCGTGCTCGCGGCCAGCAACCCGCTCTCGACCAAGGACGACGTCGCGGCCGCGCTCGTCGCCGAGTACGGCATCGCGACGTACGCCCGGCGCGGCGAGGACCGCGACACCTACTACTCGCACCTCCGGTCGGTCGCCGACACGCACCCGCAGCTGACGATGGACGACGGCTGCGACCTCGTGTCCCTGCTCCACACGGAGCGCCCGGAGCAGGTCGCCGAGATCCTCGCCGGGACCGAGGAGACGACCACCGGCGTCATCCGGCTGCGGGCGATGGCCGCCGACGGGACGCTCCGCTTCCCGGTCATCGCGGTCAACGAGGCCCAGACCAAGCACCTCTTCGACAACCGCTACGGGACCGGCCAGAGCACGCTCGACGGCATCCTGCGCGCGACGAACATCCTGATCGCCGGGCGCAAGGTCGTCGTCGCCGGCTACGGCTGGGTCGGGCAAGGGGATCGCCTCGCGGATGGCCGGTCATGGCGCGCACGTGGCGGTCATCGAGGTCGACCCGATCCGCGCCCTCGAGGCGCTGATGGACGGCTACGCGGTCATGACCGCCGGCGAGGCCGCCGCCTGGGGCGAGCTGTTCATCACCGCGACCGGCAACGTCAACGTCTTCCGGCGCGAGCACTTCGAGGCGATGGGCGACGGCGCGATCATGGCCAACTCCGGCCATTTCGACGCCGAGCTGGACCTCGCCGCGCTCCGGGCGCTGGCCGAGGGCCACGTCCGCGAGGTCCGCGAGAACGTCCAGGAATTCGACCTCGGCGGCAAGAAGCTCAACCTCATCGCCGAGGGCCGGCTCGTCAACCTCGGGGCCGCCGAGGGCCATCCCGCCGCGGTGATGGACATGAGCTTCGCCAACCAGGCGCTCGTCGGCCGAGTACGTCGCGCTCCACCACGCCGAGCTCGAGCCCCAGGTCTACGACGTGCCCGAGGCGATCGACGCCGAGGTCGCCCGGCTCAAGCTCGCCGCGCTCGGCATCGAGCTCGACCCGATGACCGCCGAACAGGCCGAGTACGTGGCCTCCTGGCAGCATGGGACCTGATCCCCAGCGAGAGGTCGAGGTCGCGCCATATGGCGCGTGGGACTCGCCGATCCGGATCGAGGACGTCGTCGGCGACGTCATCCGGCTCGGCGAGCCGTGGATCGACGGCGACGACATCTTCTGGGCTCGAGGGCCGGCCGGCCGAGGGCGGCCGGCAGGCCCTCGTTCGGGCCGCCGCAGACGGCTCGACCTCGGAGCTGACGCCGCCGCCGTTCAACGTCCGGTCCCGCGTCCACGAGTACGGCGGCGGCTCGTACGTCGTGGTCGGCGACATCGTCGTCTTCTCGGACTTCGCCGACGGGCGGCTCTACCGGCTCGATCCGGGCGCCGAGGCGGCCGTGCCGATCACGCCGGACGGCCCGTGGCGCTACGCCGACCTCCGACCCGATCTCGCCCGACGGCGCTTCTACGCCGTGCGCGAGGACCACAGCGGCGAGGGCGAGGCGACCAACACGATCGTGACGATCCCGCTCGATGGCGGCGAGCCGCAGGTGCTCGTCGAGGGCTCGGACTTCGTCGCCGCGCCGCGGCTCTCGCCGGACGGCACGCGGCTCGCCTGGCTCGAATGGGACCACCCGGACATGCCATGGGACGCGACCCTGCTGCAGGTCGCCGCGTTCGAGGCCGACGGGACGCTCGGCGAGGCCAGCCTGGCGGCCGGCGGCCCGGACGAATTGATCATCCAGCCCGAGTGGGCGCCCGACGGGACGCTCCACCTGATCAGCGACCGGACGGGCTGGTGGAACCTCTATCGCCTGGTCGACGGGACCGCGGTTGGAGCCGCTCGCCCCGATCGAGGCGGAGTTCGCCGACCCGCCCTGGACGTTCGACCGGTCGAGCTACGGGTTCCTGCCCGACGGCGCGATCGTCGCCGTCGCCCGCTCCGACGGGCGCGATCACCTCTACCGGATCGAGCCCGGCGTGCGCGTCGCCGAGGTCGACATGCCGTTCACCGAGCTCGAGTGGCTGCGCGTCGGTGCCCACGCCGTCGTCGCCGCTGGCCGGCCGAGCGGGCGACCCGTCGGTCGTGGCGCGCTTCGATCCGGTGACGCTGGCGCCGGCCGGCGTCCTGCGTCGGGCGACGACGGTCACCTTCGACCCGGCGATCATCGCGGAGCCCGAGTCGATCGAGTTCCCGACGACCGGCGACCGGACCGCGCATGCGCTCTACTACCGGCCGACCAACCCGGAGTTCCGTCGGCCCCGACGGCGAGAAGCCGCCGCTCGATCGTGCTGTCGCACGGCGGTCCGACGTCGAACGCCTCCACCGCCCTCGACCTCGGGAAGCAGTTCCTGACCAGCCGCGGCATCGCGATCGTCGACGTCGACTACGGCGGGAGCACCGGCTACGGGCGCGAGTACCGCCGGCGCCTCGACGGGCAGTGGGGCGTCGTCGACGTCGACGACTGCGTCGCCGCCGCGGAGTACCTGGTCGAGCGCGGCGATGTCGACCCGGACCGGCTGGCCATCGAGGGCGGCAGTGCCGGCGGCTACACGACGCTCGCGGCCCTTGCCTTCCGTGACGTCTTCGCGGCCGGGATCAGCCTCTACGGGATCGGCGACCTGGAGCTGCTCGAGACGGACACCCACAAGTTCGAGTCGCAGTACGACCGGCGCCTGGTCGGCCCCTACCCGGAGGCGGCCGCGCTCTACCGCGAGCGGTCGCCGAACAACTACCCCGACCGATTCTCGAGCCCGGTCCTCATCCTCCAGGGCCTCGACGACCGGGTCGTGCCCCCGTCCCAGGCCGAGTCGATCGTCGCCGCCCTGTCGCGGAAGTCGATCCCGTACGCGTACCTCGCATTCGAGGGCGAGGGCCACGGGTTCCGCGGCGCGTTCGCGCTCCGGCGGACGCTCGAGGCGCGGACTCTCGTTCCTCGGCCAGGTCTTCGGCTTCGAGCCGGCCGATGCGTACGAGCCACTCGAGATGCCCGGACTCGACGCGTGGCTCGCCGGCCACCGCGACACCCGTCTGGGACGCCGGCCGCGAGCCTGCACTCGGGAGCGCCGACGGCTCGGAGCCGGCCGGCCCGCTCCAGCGAGGGTGCATGCTAGGCTTCGCTTCCATGAGCATCGTCGACGCAGCCCACTACCTCTTCACCTCCGAGTCGGTCACCGAGGGCCATCCGGACAAGATGTGCGACCAGGTCTCCGACGCGATCCTGGACGCGATCATCCGCGAGGACCCGAACGCCCGCGTCGCCTGCGAGACCGCGACGACCACGGGCCTGGTCGTCGTCCTCGGCGAGATCTCGACGACGACCTATATCGACATCCAGGCCGTCGTCCGCGAGACCGTCCGCGACATCGGCTACACCCGGGCCGACTACGGCTTCGACTACCTGACCTGCGGCACGCTGGTCTCGAGTCAACGAGCAGTCGCCCGACATCGCCCGGGGCGTCGACTCGGCGCTCGAGGTCCGCGACGACGCCGCATCCACGTTCGAGCTCGGGGCCGGCGACCAGGGGATGATGTTCGGCTTCGCCTGCCGCGAGACGCCCGAGCTGATGCCGCTGCCGATCGCCCTCGCCCACCGGATGGCGCGCCGCCTGTCCGAGGTCCGCAAGACCGGGCAGCTCCCGTACCTCCGGCCGGACGGCAAGACCCAGGTCACGGTCGAGTACGAGCACGGCGTGCCGAACGGGTCCGCACGGTCGTCGTCGCGGCCCAGCACGACCCGGACGTCCGCACCGAGCGGTTGCGCCAGGACATCGTCGAAGCGGTCATCCTGCCGACGATCCCGGCCGAGCTGCGCGACACGGATCCGGTCATGCACGTCAACCCGACCGGCCGCTTCGTCACCGGCGGCCCGATGGGCGACGCCGGCCTGACCGGTCGCAAGATCATCGTCGACTCCTACGGCGGGATGGCCCGTCACGGCGGTGGCGCCTTCTCGGGCAAGGATCCGACCAAGGTCGACCGCTCGGCGGCATACGCCGCCCGCTGGGTGGCCAAGAACGTCGTCGCCGCCGGGCTCGCCGACCGCTTCGAGGTCGAGGTCGCCTACGGCATCGGGATCGCCCATCCGATCAGCTTCTGCGTCGAGTCGTTCGGGACCGGGCGGATCGACGACGCCGCGATCCAGGCCCTCATCGATCACCACTTCGACCTGCGTCCGGCGTCGATCATCGCCGCCCTCGACCTGCGCCGGCCGATCTACCGGCAGACCGCGGCGTATGGCCACTTCGGTCGGCCGGACCTCGACCTGCCGTGGGAGCGCACCGACAAGGCCGCGCTACTGGCCGCCGACGCCGGGCTCCCGGAGCCAGTCGCCGCCGTCTGACAAGGGCACGCGCCGTCAGGCGTCGGCCGCCCGTAGACTAGGCGCGCATGTACGCCGTCATCCTGGCCGGCGGCGGTGGGACCCGCCTCCACCCGTTGAGCCGCCCCGAGTGCCCGAAGCCCTTCCTGCCGCTGCTCGGCGACCGGTCGCTGCTGCAGGCGACCGTCGAACGCCTCCGGGGCCTCACCGACGACATCACGGTGGTCACCGACCGGCGCTACGAGCGGCTGGTCCGCGACCAGGTTCCGAACGCCGCGCTCGTCCTCGAGCCGCTCGGTCGCAACACGGCGGCCGCGATCGCGCTCGCGACGCTGGTCATCGAGCGCGCCGACGAGGAAGTCATGGTGGTCCTGCCGGCCGACCAGACGGTCGAGGACGTGCCCGTCTTCCAGGGAGTCCTGCGCGCGGCGGCCGAGGACCTCGCCACCGGCGCCTTTGGCATCGACGATCCGCTGGTGACGCTCGGGATCCATGTCGACCGTCCGGCGACCGAGTACGGCTACCTCATCCCGAACGTCGTCGGAGGTGCCGATATCTCCGGTCTGCGCGCCTACCCGCTCGTGCGCTTCGAGGAGAAGCCGAAGCCGGCCCGGGCCGAGGAGCTGGCCAAGGACGAGGGAGTCGCCTGGAATGCCGGCATCTTCCTGTGGCGGCGGCGGGCGATCGGGCAAGCGCTGACCCGGTACACGGGTCTCCTCCAGTCGCTCGGACCGATGGTCGGCACGCCATCGAGCCTCCAGGGCGCCTACGAGGCGATCCAGCGACCCGTCTCGATCGACTACGCGGTGATGGAGGGCGCCGCCCAGAGCGGCCAGGTCGTCATGGCGTCGATGGACGTCGGCTGGTCGGACCTCGGGTCGTGGACGGCGCTGCTGGCCGCGCTCGGCGCGCGCGGGACCGGCGCCGTCGTGCAGGCCGGGGAGTCGGTCGAGGTCGATCACGACGACCTCATCGTCCGACGGACGGGCGGCCGGCTGGGGGTCATCGCGCCACCCGAGCGCGGTAGGATGACCGCGACCAAGCCCATCGCGATCCTGCGCGGCACCGGCCCCGACCGGGCGATCGTCGAGGACCTGCTCGAGCGCTGCTCCGAACCGGAGGATTGACGTGACCCTGACCGGCGCAGCGCCAACGCCCACGACCATCGTGTTCGGGACCGACGGCTGGCGCGCTCGGATCGCCGACGAGTTCACCTACGACAACGTCCGGCGCTGCGCCGATGGCGTCGCCGCGTACGTGACCGGGCGGGGCGAGGCGGCCAAG
Source organism: uncultured Chloroflexia bacterium (assembly GCA_963765245.1). Lineage (GTDB taxonomy): Bacteria > Chloroflexota > Limnocylindria > Limnocylindrales > CSP1-4 > SPCO01. The sequence goes on along the minus strand of CAVXVP010000002.1, from coordinate 76,436 downwards.
GGCGTCGTCATCGCCTACGACCGGCGGTTCTCGTCGGAGTACTTCGCGATGGCCGCGGCCGAGGTCCTGCTCGCCCACGACATCGGTGTCGCGTTCGCGGTCCACGCCGTGCCGACGCAGATGTCCTCGTACGAGGTGGTCGAGCGGGGATCGGCGGCCGGGATCGTCATCACCGCCAGCCACAACCCGTGGGTCGACAACGGCTTCAAGGTCAAGGCGCCGACCGGAGCCGCGGCCGGTGCCGAGATCCTGTCCGTCATCGAGTCGCGTCTCGCGGTCAACGGCGGGATCGGCATCGCCCGTCGGCCGTTCGCCGACGCCGAGGCGGCCGGGCATGGTCGAGCGCTACGACCCGTTCGAGGGCTACGAGCGATTCGTCCGGCGCACGGTCGATCTCGACGCGCTCAAGTCGGCCGACATGTCGGTCCTGGTCGACCCGATGTGGGGCGCCGGCAGCGGCTGGCTGTCGCGCCTGCTGGCCGGCGGCCGGATCCGGGTCGACGAGATCCACCAGGAACGCAATCCCTACTTCGGCGGCGTCAACCCCGAACCGATCCGCCCGAACATCGACGAGGCGCTCCGGCATCCTGGCCGGAGGGCGGCCACGACCTCGGCCTCTTCCTCGACGGTGATGCCGACCGGGCCGGTGCGGCCGACGAGCAGGGGACGTTCGTCCACCAGCTCGAGGTCACCGGCCTGCTGATGTACTACCTCGCCGAGCACCGAGGCTGGCGCGACCCGGTCGTGGTCAGCGTCAACAACACGTCGATGGCGGCGCGCCTGGGCGAGCACTACGGCATCGAGACGTACGAGACGCCGGTCGGCTTCAAGTTCATCGGGCCAAAGATGATCGAGACCGGGGCGATGCTGGGCGCCGAGGAATCGGGCGGGTTCGGCTTCGGCATGCACCTCCCCGAGCGCGACGGCGTCTATGCCGACCTGATGCTGCTCGACCTGTTCATGCGCGAGCGGGCGGCCGGCCGCTGGCCCGTGTCGCGTGCGATCGCGCACTTCCACGAGATCGCCGGCCCGTCGTTCTACCTGCGCACCGACGTCCACGTCGAGCGGGCCGCGTACCCGGAGACGAAGCGGCGGCTGCTGGTCGACCTGGCGGCGGCCGCGCCTTCTGAGCTCGCCGGCGAGCCGGTCGCGCGGACCGTCCCGCTCGAGACCGGCGACGGCTTCAAGTTCTTCCTGGCCGACGGGTCGTGGCTGCTGATCCGGACGTCCGGCACCGAACCGCTCGTCCGCATCTACACCGAGGCCAGCTCGGCGGAGCTGCGCGACGCCCTGCTGGTCGCCGGCGAGCGGCTGGTGCGCGGATGACCGAGGACGTGCGGCCCGCGGCGCGCCGGGTCGACAAGCCGTGGGGCCACGAGCTCATCTGGGCCCACACCGACCGCTACGTCGGCAAGGTCCTGGTCATCGAGGCCGGCAAGCGGCTGTCGCTCCAGCGCCACGAGGTCAAGGACGAATCGATCTTCGTGACCTCCGGCCGGCTCCGTCTCTACCTCGAGGACGACGGCGGGACCGTCCAGGTCGAGGAGCTGACGGCCGGCGCGCACCGCCACGTGCCGACGGGCCGGATCCACCGCTACGAGGCGATCGAGCGGACGCGAGCTGATGGAGGTCTCGACCCCCGAGCTCGACGACGTCGTCCGGATCGAGGACGACTTCGGGCGCGAGGGTACGAATGCCCCATAGGCCCCACTAGGATGATTTCAGGGGTGTCGGCCGCCGTCCGGCGGGTGTACCCTTTGGTCACAACGCGACCGCCATCACCGGTCGAGGTGCATGACCGGACGGCGGCCCCGTGAGCGCCCGTGAGGGCGACGGAGGTAGCACCGCGATGCACAGCTCCCTGATCGGCAAGGTCGAGAAGGCGAATCGCTACGCGCGAGAACTCGATCGCATCACGATCGATCGTCTCTCGCTCACGTTCCGTGGCGATAACGACACCCACCACATCGGGCTCGACGCCGGTCAGTGGCGATGCACCTGCCACTATTTCGAGAGTTGGGGGTCGTGCGTCCACCTTCTCACCCTCCAGAAGGTGTTCGGGGTCATGCTCCCCGAAGATGCTCAGGTGAGCATCTTCGCAGCCGCGGAGCCAGTCTCCGCCTGACTCCGCAGGCGCACCGCGGGACTCGCGCGGGCGTTCGTTGGCGCCTGCGCTCCTCGCTCACGCACCTTGAGGTGCGCTCGCTGCGGTGCTCGGCGCCGCCTTCGCCGGCGCCGTCCGGCGGCGCGATTCTCGGTTCCCGTCGAGCGCGCCTAATCGTCGCAGCGCAGTTGGCTGACCGCTAGCGCATCCAGGCGACGACCGCGCCTCTTGCGGGGCCGATCTCTGGTTGGGCGACGCGGCGCCAGTCGGCGCGGGCGTCGTGGATGGCGAGGGTGACGGCGCCCTTGCGGTCGGCCCAGGCGATCACGAGGCGCTGACCGGTCGAATCGAGCGCGAAGCCGATCGCCGTCGTGGCGTCGCCGGCGGGTTCGATCGATGCGATCGAGGATCCGTCGTCGCCGAGCCAGGCGGTCGTGTCGCGCACGACGACCGGGGCTCCCTGGCCGGCCATCGTGGCGATGCGGCGACCATCGGCCGACGTCGCGATCAGGCGCGCTCCGGCGGGCCATCGCTCAGCTCGCCCGGTCTCGGCGTCGACGATGGTCGCGGTCGGTTCGGCGGCGTCGCCGGTCACGACCACGAACCGGTCTTTGTCGATCCAGGCCGGCGGGGCGGCGACGACCGATCGGTCGAGCGGGATCTCGAACGTGGTCGACACAGACGGATCGATCAGCACGACCCGGACATCATCGCCGGTCGCCAGGTCGCCGCTGAGCGTTGCGTAGCGACCGCCGCCCGGCTCCCAGGTCGCGAACGTGTCCGGGCCACGGTCCGGGGCGCCGGTCGGGCCGAGGGCCTTGACCGCCCGCCACTTGAGCTTCTTGCCGAGGTGGAGCGGGTCGCTCGTCTGCGTCGTCCCGTCCGCCAGGGTGGCGGCGAGGACGCCGGCCAGGCCCGGAGCGACCCAAGTGGTCTCGCCCTTGGGGAGCGTGATGCTGGTGGGCTCGTCGCCGCTGTCATCCCAGCCGACGAGTGTCGTGCCGTTGGCGTTCGCGACGAGCGCGAGCAAGCCATCGGGAGCCGACTCGGCCGACGGTGCCCCGTTCGAGCAGGCGCCGAGGAGGCTTAGGCAGGCCACGAGGAGCACGGCGCCACGGGCGCGCCAGGAGCGGCTCGGTCGTCCGTGTGGCCGGTTCGGGGCTGGCATCGGCGCGGCAAGTGTGCCACGCCGATGCCATGGCTCATCGCACGGTCACGAGCCAGTAGTACGTCGCCGAGCCGAGTCCGCCGTCGAAGTCCACGGTCACCTGGACCGACCACGACCCGGTCTCCGGGGCGTCGAAGGCGATCGGCGGGCCACCCGTTCCGAGACCGGTCGCTCCGGAGCCACCCACGTCGTGCTCAGGCGATACGTTTGGCGGACCACGTGGCCACCGCAACGGGACCCGCGATCGAGACCTCTAGGCGCTCGCCGGTGCCGACGGCGATCGGCGAGCCCGGAAGCCACGGACTGTCCGAGCCGCCGTCGCCCCAGGTGAACGTACCGAGTTGACCGGTGACCGGGTCGCCGCCTTCGACGGCGAGCGTCGCAGCCGGAGGCTCCGCCGCCGACATCGACGCGGTGACCGATGGCGACGGCGCCGGTGAAGGCGTGATTGCCGGCCGGTCGGAGGGTGGAGCGGCGCCGTCCAAGCTCGGACGCGCCGGTATCGACGGATCCGCCCCGGCGCACGCACAGGCCAGCAACCCGATGGCGAGCAGCGCGAGCGTCTGCCGTCGGAGCGTCGACTGGGCCATCGCGACGACTCCCTTCAGCATCAGGCGCACCCGGGCGGGACCGGGACCGCGGCGCATCGGCTCGACGTCGACCCGGACGGCTGGAGAGCTGTCGCCATTGATGCCCTCGGTCGAGGGCGTCGAGAAGACGGCTCGGTACTCGGTCGCGCCGCCCGGCCGCTGGGCGAGCACGTAGGTGCCGGTGGCGGACCCGACCGGCATCGTTCCGACACTGATCCAGGTCGTCGTGCCGACCGCCCGACGCTGGAGGGTGACAGTTCGCCCCGACACGGCGTTGCCGCCCAGCCGGCCGTAGGCGTCGGCGTCGACGACCTTGAGCGTGGCGGTCAGCGTCGTCGATCCGCCGATCGCGATCTGGGTCGGCGCGGCGGCGATCGTCAGGACCGTCGACAGGTCGAGGCACGTCGAGTACTTGTTCGATGCCGAGACGAGGTCGTAGATGATCTGGAGCCGGGCGACATCGCACCGTCCGAAGACGTGCCTGTTATAGCCAGCGGACGGCTTGGTTCGCGAGTAGGTCTGGACGACGGCATCGTCGTAATCCGAGTCCGAGTCGTAGTTGGCGTGATGGCCGAGGCCCTCGACATGACCGAACTCGTCGAGCGCGATGTTCTCGGCGTCGTAGCAGCCGTTCGGCGGTGTGGTGTAGGCCTGGCACCACTTCAGCGTCCCCCAGTCGAAGACGTGGCCCTGCTCGCGGAACCACATCGTGAAGCTGTCGGGGACGTCCCGCGTGAAGCACGCGAGACCGTTGACGCCGCACGTCGCGCCCTCCCCGTAACCGATCGGCGACGGCCCGCTGGCGTCGTAGGCGAAGGTCGCCGCCTTCGACGCACGGCTGTCGTTGGCGTCGCTCGGCGGCAGCCTTGATCGCGGTCTTGATGACCGATGTCGGCTCGGAGCCGGCGCGCCAGCGGAACCGAAGCACCTGGTTCTGCGCGAACCCCCCGCCGCTGAACGCCGGATCGGGGCCGTGGGCTGCCGCGCCGCCGGCCAGCGCGCCCGAGGCCACGAGCAGGAAGGTGGTCGCGGCGGCGAGCAGACGGGATCGGTTGCGCGTGGTCATCGCAGGGCCTCATCGAGCTGGACGGTCGAACCATCCGGGACGTGGCGGAGCTGCGAGCGGTCGGTCGGTCGGGTCGGACGGGAGCCGGCCATCCTGCGCCAGCAGGACCCAGCCCGCCGGGAGGCTCGTGGCCGCGTCGGCGCGGACCGAGGACGGATGGAGGCGGAGATCGTCGGGGACCGAGCCCAGATCGAGGGCTCCATCGCCGCTCGGCGCGACGGACCGCAGTCGTCGCTCGGTCCCCGAGCCCGCCTCGTGGACGAGTCGCGCACCGTCTGCCGTCGGGATGACGACGGCCAAGTCCGGCGGCCGGCGCGAGCAGCCGGCGATCGCCGGTCCACAGGTCGGTCGCGACGATCGGGCAGGGGAGTCCCCGGCAGGCCGCGTAGGTCACCGCGAGGTCGCCATCGAGCCCGACGATCGGCCCGAGGTCCGGGTCGTCGAGGGTCACGGTCGGCCCGCCGCCCGGCGCGATGACGCGGATGCGGCACGCGAGCTCGCCGCACGACTGGACCGCGAGCCGGTCGCCCGCGGCATCCCAGGTGAACTCGGTCGAGAAGGTGCGCCCGAACCGGTGCGTCGGGCGGAGGCGGATCGAGGACGCTGGCGTGCGGCCTCGCTGCCGTCGACGCGGCGTCGCCAGATGCCGAGGTCGGCGCGAGTCGCGCGATCGACGCGCATCTCGTAGATGAACGTGCCGGTCGGGTCGACCGTCGCGCGGCGGATGACGTCACGCTCGTCGGCGAGCGAGCCAAGCGCAGCCGCCGCGCGACGTCGATCGGCCTGGACGCGGGACGTCGTGCCGTCATCGGAGCCGACGAGAACGACCGCTCCGAACGGGCCGGCCGCGAACGACTCGCGCGCGAGATCGAGGCGCGCGGGTGGTCCGCTCGCCGTCGAGCCCGATGGTCAGGCGTTGGCCAGCGAGCGCCCCATCGCCGTCGAGGACCGGGTCCAACCGGAACCAGGGCGCTGCCGCGCAGGTCGGCGACGGCCGCGGCTCGCGGTCGCGTGCGGCAGCGATCCGGTCCGGCGGCGGACCCGGCGCAGGCGCTCGGCACCCACGGGCGGACCGCCCGCGCCGAGCGTCGTGGACGCGATGAACCCGACGGCCCCGAGGGCGACGACACCCGGACCGATCCAGCGCAGCCATCGTGACTCCACCATGACGGTTGACCTCCTCCGGCGGATAAGACGACTGGCGGGAGGAGGGCGAGGCCATGATGCTCGCAGGCGCCCCTTATCCGGCGCTTATCCGGGGTTGACGGGGACGCTGGCGGAGTGCCGGTCCACGCGCGGGAGGGCGGAGTGCGTGCACTGGAGCGAGCGCGCCGTCAAGGTGGCGTGAGCGAAGCGCGCAGCGCGACAACGCACGCATGGGCCGTCCCGGTGGCCGCCGTGGTACCGTGCCACTTCAACCCGTGTGGTCGCGAAGCTGGTGAGATCCCAGCACAGTCCCGCTACGGTGAGCGCTCCCACGAGAGCGCGAGTCCGGTCGCCGACCACACGGTGCATGCTCGAACCTTCGAGAGAAAGGTAGGCAGAACCCGTGCGACCGACCGATTAGACCCCTCCTTCGACGCGTGTCGAAGCGAGGGGTTTGCGATTCGTCGCGACCCCTCCGAGTCCATCCCACTCTGGAGGTCTCCCGTGTCCCCGTCGTTCTCATCGTCCACGTCGAGCCGCGCCGCCCGGTCGGCTGCGCGAGCCTGTTCGCCGTCCTGGTCCTGATCCTTGCCGCGTGCTCCGGCACCGCTGCGCCATCGACGTCCCCGAGCGCGGCCCTCGGCAGCGCCACGCCGGTCGCGACCGCCGGCCCCCACGCCCGAGCCCGTCCCCGGCCCCCGCCTTCCCGGCCGTCGCTGACCGACGACGAGGGCACGGCCGTCACGATCCCGGCCGCGCCCCAGAAGATCGTCTCGCTGACGCCGGCCACGACCGAGATCCTGTTCGCACTCGGTGCCGGTGACCGGGTCGTCGCGACCGACGACGGCAGCGACTTCCCGACCGAGGCCGTCGCCCTTCCCCGACGTCGCCACCTTCTCCTCGGTCGACACCGAGAAGGTCGTCGCGGCCGGGGCCGACCTCGTCATCGCCGGTGGGCTCGGCTTCACGCCCACCGACGCCATCACCAAGCTGCGCTCGCTCGGCATCCCGGTCCTGGTCGTCTACGCGCCGTCGGTCGAGGGCGTGCTCAAGGACATCGAGCTGATCGGAACGGCGACCGGGACGTCCGATAAGGCGACCGAGATCACCGACGCGATGCGCGCCGACATGAAGCTGACCACCGACGCCGCCGCGGCCGAGGCCGCCAAGGCGGGCTCCAAGGAGCGCGTCTACTACGAGATCGGGTACACCGATGGCACCGGCGAGATCTTCGCGCCGGCGGACAAGTCGTTCCTGGCCGAGATGGTGACTCTGGCCGGCGCCGACGCCATCACCACCGGCGATCCCAACAACTATCAGATCCCGCTCGAGAAGCTGATCGAGCGCGATCCACAGATGATCATCCTCGGGGTCAACCCGTTCTATTCGCCGACGCCGACCGCGGTCGCCGCCCGACCCGGCTGGAACGTGATGACCGCCGTCAAGGACAACAAGATCCGACCGGTCAACGACATCGAGATCACCCGTCCGGGACCGCGGCTCGCCGCCGGTCTTCGGGCGCTGACCTCGGCGATCTGGCCGGACATCTCGATTCCACCGGCACCGTCAGGGGGATAGGTGTCCGTTCGCGCGATGCCCAGGACGGCCCGATCGGTTGGCCTCACCGGCCGACTGCGGGGTCGTCCTGGCATCGTTGCGAGCGTCGTCGTCGTCGCCCTGATCGGGACGCTCGTCGTCGGTGTCGGTCTCGGGTCCGTCCGGATCGGCCCGGCCGACAGCATCGGCGTCATCCTGTGGCGGACGTTCGGGATCGACCTGGGTCGGACCTGGACACCGGCGACCGAGACGATCGTGTGGGACCTGCGGCTGCCGCGGGTCCTCACCGCGATGCTCGTCGGCGCCGCGCTGGCCGTGGCCGGTGCCACGTTCCAGGGGCTGATTCGCAACCCGCTGGCCGACCCGTACGTGCTGGGGACGGCGTCGGGCGCGGCGCTCGGGGCGGCCATCGCGGTCGTGCTGCCCGATCCACATCGTCGTCGTCGAGTTCGGCCTGCTCCACGGCCTCGCCTTCGCCGGGCGCTCTCCTGACCGCATTCGTCGTGGTCCGCCTCGGTGGCGGCGGGTCGGGCGGCCTGACACGCCTGTTGCTGACCGGCTACGCGGTCGGGTCGATCCTCGCCGCGCTGCTGACGATGGCGATGTACATGTCCGGCCAGAACCTGCGGGAGATCTTCTCGTACCTGCTCGGCGGCCTGGCGGATCGTCGTGGATCCGGCTCGCGGTCGCGACGCCCATCGTGCTCGCCGCCTTCCTCGTCATCGGCTCGCGCGCACGCGTCCTCGACGGGCTGCTCCTCGGCGACACAGCCGCCGGCCACCTCGGCATCGATGTCCGCAAGGAACGCGGCATCCTGCTGGCGATGGCGGCGATGGCCACGGCGGCGGCGGTCGCCATCAGCGGGCTGATCGGCTTCGTCGGTCTCGTCGTGCCCCACGTCGTGCGCCTGATCGTCGGGCCGAGCGCGCGACGCGTGATCCCGCTCTCGATCCTGGTCGGGGCGACGCTGCTGGCCGCGGCCGACGTCGTCGCCCGGATGGTCGGCGACATCCCGGTCGGGGTCGTGATGGCCCTCCTCGGCGCGCCGTTCTTCCTGGTCCTCCTGTACCGGTCGCGGACCGGATACGAGCTGTGATCGCCGAGCCGATCCTGTCTCTGTCCGGGGTCTCGGTCGCGTTCGGCTCGCGGTCGGTCCTCGACGGACTCGACCTGTCGCTGGGCGCCGGCGAGCGGATCGCGCTGGTCGGACCGAACGGCGCCGGCAAGTCGACCCTGCTGCGCGTGATGGCCGGATCGCTCACGCCGGGCAGCGGGTCGGTCCGATCTGTCGGGCGCCGCGCTCGAGTCGGTCGGCCGCAAGGGCCTCGCACGCTCGATCGCGGTCGTCCCGGAGCTCGCCCAGCTGCCCTTCGCGATGACGGTCGAGGAGGTGGTCGCGCTCGGACGGCTGCCGCACGAACCGCCGCTGACGAGGCGTCCGCGCGTCCGACGCGCGTCGCCATCGATGCCGCCATCGAGCGCGTCGGGCGCCGGTCACCTGCGCGGCCGCGACGCCCGCGCCCTCTCGCTCGGGGAGCGGCAGCTCGTGTTCGTGGCCGTGGCCGTGGCGCAGACGGCACCGATCCTGATCCTCGACGAACCGACCGCTCACCTCGACATCCGGCACCAGGTCGACGTCATGGAGCTGCTCGTCGACCTCAACGAGCGCGACGGGACGACGGTCGTGGCGGTCCTCCACGACCTCGCGCTCGCTGCCCACTTCTTCCCGCGGGTGGTGGTCATGGACGGCGGCCGCATCGTCGCCGACGGGTCGCCGTCGACGGCGCTCGCGCCTGAGTCCATCCGGGACGTGTTCGGCGTCGACCCGGCGCTCGTCCACCTGCCGGTCCCCGTCGGGTGAGGGCCGCCGAGAGACCGGGTGGCGAGATCGCGGCCGCGTTCGCGATGCTGACCGCGGATCCCGGTCCGGAGTTCGTCCCGGGATGCGACCGGCGCGGCGGCCTATGGCCTGGTCGGGGCGGTCGTCGGGCGCGCTCGGGGGCCTCGTGATGGTCGTTCTCGGGCGCAGCCGTCCCGACCCTCGCCGCGGTCCTCGCCGTCGGGGCGATGGCCGTCGCCAGCGGTGCGGTCCATCTCGACGGCCTGGCCGACACGACCGACGCGCTCCTGGCGCGGGACGCGGCCCAGGCCGAGATCGCTCGCAAGGACCCGGCCATCGGGTCCGGCGGGGTCGTCGCGTTGATCGTGGTCCTCGCCATCCAGGTCGCGGCGCTGGCCAGCCTCGCCGTTCTTCCCGGCGACAGCGGCCCGGTCGTCGCAGGTCTGGCGTGCGTGTCCGCCGGGGCCGTGTCGCGGGCACTGCCGGTCGTCGTCGTGCTGCTGCGAGGCGATGCGATCGGGCGGGTCGGGCTCGGCGCCTGGTTCGCCGAGCGTGTCGGCGTCCTCGATGGCATCAGTGCCGCCGTCTCGGCCGGCGCTGGTGGCGGTCGTGACCGGGCTGCTGGCAGGTGCGATCGCGTTCGGCTGCCGGGATCGCGGTCGGTGCCGCCGTCGGCGTCGGGATCGGGCTCGTCCTCGTGCGCGCCCGGCGGCAGGTCGACGGGGACATCCTCGGCGCGACGGTCGAGCTCGGCTTCGCGGCCGTCGTCACCGCGGTGGCGGTCGGGATGGCGGTGACGTGGCCCGCCCGCTGATCCTGGCGCTCGGCGGGACGCGCAGCGGCAAGAGCCGCTTCGGGCTGGCGGCGACACGACGGCTGGCCGGCGGTGGCCGGGCGTGGTTCCTGGCCACGGCCTGGCCGGGTGACCCCGAGATGGACGACCGGATCGCGCGCCATCGCCGGAGCGACCCGACGACTGGCCCACGATCGAGGTCGGTCAGCGACCTTGTCGCCGCGCTGGCCCAGACGGAGCCCTCCGAACCCGTCCTGATCGACGGCCTGACGCTCTGGTTGAGCGCCGTGATGGGCGACGAGCCGACCGGGCCGGACCCGGTCCTCGATGGACCGTTGGCGGCCGCGCTGGAGGCGATCGCGGCGCGACCTGGTCCGGTCGTCATCGTCAGCGACGAGGTCGGCTCGGGGATCGTCCCGATGCACGCCGGCGCCCGTGTCTACCGCGACCTGGTGGGGATCGCACATCAGCGCATCGCGGCGATGGCCGACGAGGTCCACCTGCTCGTCGCGGGCCTGCCGATCAGGCTCAAGGGCCCGACCGAGTGACCGGCGAGAACGTGACGCCGGAGGCTGCCGCCGACCAGGTGGCGCTCGACCGCGCGCTCGACGCCATCGGGCCGCTCGATGCGACCGCGATGGCGAGGGCGGCCGACCGCCTGGACCGCCTGACCAAGCCGCCGGGGAGTCTCGGCCAGCTCGAGACCGTCGTGATCGAGCTCGCCGGGATCACGGGTCGCGCCGATCCGTCGGTGGAGCAGGGCGTGGTGGTCGTCGCCGCCGGGGACCACGGGGTCACGCGCCTGGGGGTTTCGGCCTACCCATCCGATGTGACCGCCCAGATGGTCGCCAACTTCGTGGCCGGCGGTGCGGCGATCAACGTCCTCGGCGCATGGGCGGGGCTTCGTGTCGTCGTCGTCGATGCCGGCGTGGCCTCACCGATCCCGACGCTCGGCGCCGATCCCGATGCGTGGTGGCCGGCTGGTCCAGGCGAGGATCCGCGATGGGACCGCGGACATGACCCTTGGTCCGGCGATGACCCGTGCCGAGGCCCTGCGGGCTGTCGCGACCGGGATCGATCTCGCCGGCGAGCTCTCGGCGGGCGGCGTCGATCTCCTGGGGATCGGCGAGATGGGGATCGGCAACACAACGGCGGCGAGCGCCATCTGCGCGGTCCTGACCGGACGCGCCGGTCGCCGAGGTCACGGGCCGTGGAACCGGCATCGACGACGCGACGCATCGCGCACAAGATCGCGGCCATCGAGCGCGCACTCGAGGTCAACAGCCCCGACCGGCGCGACCCGATCGGCGTGCTCGCGGCCGTCGGCGGTCTCGAGATCGCACTGCTCGTCGGCGTGATCGTCGGCGGTGCCGAGGCGCGCATCCCGGTCGTCCTCGATGGATTCATCACCGGGGCCGCCGCGCTCGTCGCCGCGACACTCCAGCCGGCAGTCGCGCCGCGGCTGATCGCCGCGCATCGCTCGATCGAGCCGGGACACGCGGTGATCCTCGAGACGCTCGGGCGCCGGCCGTTGCTCGACCTCGACCTGCGGCTCGGGGAGGGGACCGGTGCGGCGCTGGCGATGGGCCTGATCAAAGCCGCGGTCCGGGTGCGCGACGAGATGGCGACGTTCGAGTCGGCGGCGATCTCGGGTCCGACGGCGGGCGAGGGTCCCGGCGACACAGGCGCGACCTGACGTGGCGGGCATCATCCTCGTCCGCCACGCGCCGACCGCCTGGACCGGGAGCCGCTACTGCGGCCGCAGCGACCCGCCGCTCGACGCCGCGGGCGTGGCCGTCGCCCATCGACTGGCCGGCGATCTCGCCACGACTCTGGCGCCCGGCACGCGCATCGTCACGAGCCCGCTGCGCCGGGCGCACGCGACCGCGGCCGCCATCGCCGACGCTGCCGGCATCGACGACATCGCCATCGACGATCGCTGGCGCGAGGCCGATTTCGGGATCGCCGAAGGACTCACATTCGAGGAGCTCGAGCGCCTCGCGCCCGACCTCGCCCGCCGCCTCGCCGACGGTGAGACCGCGATCGACTGGCCGGACGGCGAGCGTGCGGACCGACCTGGCGAGGCGCGGGTCGCGACGGCGTGGCGAGACCTGGTCACCGCCGGTGGCGAAGTGGTCGTGGTCTCGCACGCGGGTCCGCTCCGGATCGCGCTCGGCCTTGCGAGCGGGCGGGCGCCCGGAACGGTGGACCTGCCAGGCCCGGGCGCGGTGATCCGGCTGTCGATGACGGTCCCCGCCTGACCGTCGAAGCCGCATCATTGGTCCATGCGCATCTCCGAGTTCGCCCTCGAGCGCTACTTCGCCCGCTGGGAGTTCGCGGCCGAGCACCTGCTGTGCGCCTCGGACGTCCAGGCGTACCCGATGGCGGAGCTGCTCGCGCTCGCCGACGACGAGACACGCGCGCTGTGGGACGGCCTCGAGCTGGGCTACACCGAGTCGACCGGCCATCCGCTGCTGCGGCGCGAGATCGCCGCGCTCTACGAGACGATCGAGCCCGACGACGTCCTGACCTTCGCCGGCGCCGAGGAGGCGGTCTTCTGCCTCGCCAACGTGCTGCTCGGACCAGGCGACCACGCGATCGTCACCTGGCCGGCCTACCAGAGCCTGTACGAGGTCGGCCGGGCGGCCGGCGCGGACGTGACGCTCCACGAGCTTCACGAGAGCGACGGCTGGGCGATCGATGTCGACCGGTTGCGCGCCCAGGTCACGCCCGCGACGCGACTCATCGTCGTCAACACCCCCCACAACCCGACCGGGATGCTGGCGGATCGAGCCACGTACGAGGCAGTCGTCGAGATCGCCAGGGAGTCGGGCGCGCATCTCCTCGTCGACGAGGTCTACCGGCATCTCGAGTTCGACGAATCCGAACGCCTGCCGGCCGGCGCGGACGCGCTCCCGCGTGGGATATCGCTCGGCGTGATGTCGAAGGCCTACGCGTTGGCGGGCTTGCGAATCGGCTGGCTGGCGACCCACGACCGCGACCTGCTCGCCCGGCTGGCGGCGTTCAAGGACTACACGACGATCTGCTCGTCCGCGCCCTCGGAGATCCTGTCGATCATCGCGCTGCGCGCCAGTGAGCCAGGTCCTGGCGCGATCGCGCGGCATCATCGCCGCCAACCTCGAGCTGGTCGACGCCTTCTTCGACGACTGGGCCGATCGGTTCACCTGGGTCCGGCCCCGCGCCGGCTCGATCGGGTTCGCGCGGCTGACCGTCCCGGGCGTCCGGATCGACGACTGGGCCGCCGAGCTCGTGCAGGCCGAGGGTGTCCTGCTCGCACCGGGCTCCGTGTTCGAGTACCCGGGCAACCACTTTCGAGCTCGGCTTCGGCCGGACCGATCTGCCCGAGGCGCTCGGCCGCCTCGAGGCGTTCGCCGAAAGGACGCTCCGATGACCCTGCCCGCTCGCCTCAGCATCGTGACCCTCGGCGTCGCCGACCTGGATCGCGCGATCGCGTTCTACGAGGCGCTCGGCTGGCAGCGCAAGTCGGCCTCGATCGAGGGCTCGATCGCATGGATCGGCACGGCCGATTCGACGATCGGCCTCTTCCCCTGGGACGAGCTCGCCCACGACGCGAACCTCCCGCCCGAGCGAACGGGCCGGTTCGGCGGGATCACGCTCGCCATCAACGTCGAGAGCCCCGAAGCGGTCACCGCCGGGCTCGACGCGGCCGTCGCCGCGGGCGGCACGCTCCTGAAGCCGGCGACGCTCGCCGACTGGGGCGGCACCTCGGGCTACTTCGCGGACCCGGACGGCCACCCATGGGAGGTCGCCCACAATCCCGGCTTCCCGATCGACGAGGATGGCCGCGTCCGGATCCCTTGATCGGACTGGCACCGGCCGTCCCGGCCGGAGGTCTGCGGCCTCGGCGGGATCAGATCGAGTCCCGCGCTGCTGGTGGTGAGGCAACGTCGGTCGCGCCGACAGCACCCTGGGCCGTCGGCGGTCGCACAGGCTCGTCCGTTCGGAGCCAGGTGAACCCGACCCACAGCCAGGCGAGTGCCGTGAACGGGATGGCCATGAACACCGCGGTGCCGAGATCGCCCGGTGCGGCGATCGCGACTGGGATCAGGAGGATCGGCAGGCAGGCTGCGATCAGCGGACCGGCCACGGACCGTGATGCGATGCGGCCGCGATACGCCGCAACCGCCAGGAGCAGCAGGCACCCGACGAAGCCGGCCCAGGCGAAGAAGACGATTGGGCCGCCGCTGCCGTAGTTGTTCGCGCCGAGGAAGACGCACGCCAGCACGGCGATCACCACGAGCGCACCCATCACCCAGCGCAGAACGCGCAGTGGCAGGGACGGCGGCATCCGTCGCGAGAGTCGCCAGACAGGTGGCAGTTGCAGTCCGAGAGCGAGGGTCCACGCGATCTGCTCGAGGTCCGCGGTCTTGCTCCCGAACGGCTCCACGGTGAGCACCGTGAAGCCGACGAAGAGCAGCAGCCCGCCTGCGACCATGGCGCTCACCGCCGCGACGGTCGGTTCGCGGGTGCGCCAGTTCCATGCCACGCGCAACCACACGACGAGCCACGTCACGGCCACCAGTCGGAGCCCGATGACGGCGAGGTCCTGACCCACCTCGCAGTACTCGAAGCAACCGGGAGCCACAGGCGCGGAGATGAGGACGAGCAGGAGGATCGCCGGGACCGCCGCGAGGGCGGTCGCTGTGATCAGCCTTGGATACGGCCTGCGTGGCATCGGTGGCAGCCTACTCGACCGCCAGGCGTCACCAGCTGACGGTCACCCGCACTGCGCCAGCGTTGAGGGGCGCGAGCCGCTGAAAGGCGTCGCCGAAGAGGTCGATGATGTGCGACCCGCCACAGGCGCACCAGTCGACGAGTTGGACATTGATGCACGAACCGCTGCCGCAGACGTGCACGACCCGTCCTCTCCAGGATCCGACCCGGAGCTCCGGACCGGCAGCGGCGTAATAGCCACCCGAATGGGAGCTGGGGCACACGCTGACGCCCGTCTTGCAGTACCAGGTCGCCGATCCTGAGGCGTGGTGGCCGGTCGAGCTGGCCTTGCGCATCGGGAGCGCCTTGGAGATCGACCGAGACTTGTTGGGCTGTGGCGGTTGCGCACGCGGCGCGTGCGTCGGCTGCTCGACGACGAAGTCAGCGATCGGCGCGGCGGACGCGCCCGGCGGAAGCTGGATGGAGTCGGGCGCGCCCTTACCCGGACCGAAGTCGATCGGGTGGAAGTCTGCGGGGGATAGTGCCGCCGGGGCAGATGGGGGTCGAGCGGTTGCGGCGGTCGCGATCCACAGCGTCGAAAGCGTGCAGAGGAGAACCAGCGCGCCCGCTCGTCGGCGGGTCAGACAGTGACGCCGCTGACGATCGAGTCGTCAGGACGCCGGTAGAGACAGTGAGACATGGTCAGTCGATGTTGGCCTCTGGGGGGTGACGGGTGGTCGGCACGCGTGCTGACTCACCTTGCAGGGGGGTTACAAGGGCGTGACGGTACCAGAGCTGGAGCAAGCACGCCTCAGGCGCGCTTGCGCTCGAGGTCGAGGAACGGCAGCTCGACGACCGATGCGTTGACCCGCCCACGCCGGCCCTCGACCGTCCACTCGACGCTCAGCCGCGTCCCCAGCGCCTCGTGCTGGGGCGTGACCGAGGCGAGCGCGATGGCCTGCTTGAGGACCGGGCTCCAGCCGTGGCTCGTCGCACGGCCGACCTGGCGGCCAGCGGCGAAGACCGGGACCGGGTCGCGCGCGACGGACGGGCTGATCGCCGGCGGCAGGCCCTGCGCGTCGTACAGGCCCTCGATGTCGTACCAGTCGAGCTGGAGACCGACCAGCCGCCGGGCGGGGCCGCCGGCGCGGGCTTCTCGCTCGAGCGCGAGACGCCCGACGAAGTCGCCGCTCTTGTCGAGGTGGACGAGGCGCCCGAGCCCGATCTCACCCGGCGAGTAGTTCTGCTCGGGGTTCATCGCGTGGCGCGCCGACGTGTAATCGACCTCGAGCAGGATCAGACCGGCCTCGAGGCGCACGACGTCGAGAGCGAGCATCCCCGCCGGCCGGATGCCGTACGCCGCCCCGGCCGCGATGAGAGCGTCCCAGACCTTGACCGCGCTGGCGGCCGGGATCCACAGCTCGTAGCCAAGATCGCCTGTGTAGCCGGTCCGCGACACATCGACCTTGACCTTGCCGACCTGCGACGGCCGGCGGCGGAAGTAGCGCAGGTCCGCGAACGACTCGCCGGTCGCCGCCTCGAGGACGTCGCGCGAGAGCGGGCCCTGGAGGGCGAGCGCGGCGGTCGCCTCGGTCTCCTCGTCGATCGTCACGTCGAGACCGGCGCTGTTCTGGCGCAGCCAGCGGAGCTGTGGGTCGGCGGCCGTCCAGCGATAGCGAGCGTCGTCGAGCCGATGGATCGTCCCGTCGTCGACGACCTTGCCGTTCTCGTCGCACCACGGCGTGTAGATGACGCCACCGACGGACAGCTTCGTCGCGTCGCGGGTGACGACGCGGTCGACGAGGCGGAGCGCATCCGGCCCCGAGACGATGTACTTGTAGAGCGGCGAGACGTCGATCAGCGCGGCCGCCTCGCGGATCGCGTTGTATTCGATGTCATGCGCGTCGGCGTAGACGCTCGAGGCGAAATAGCCCGACCACTCCCGCCACTGCATCTTGCGGTTGAGGGGCGAGGTGCGCGGATGGAACGGCGTCCCGACGCTCACGTGCTGGTTGGCCTCCTGCCTGTCGATGAGCCGTCAGTATGGGTCACTCGGGTAAACTCCTGCATCAAACCTATGCATTCTGGATAGTCTCGGAGGACGCCTTCCTTGGTCCAGTCCTACGACGCGGTCGTCATCGGTGGCGGCCACAACGGGCTCGTCAGCGCGGCCTATCTCGCCCGCGCGGGCCTGCGGACCGTGGTCCTCGAGAAGCGCCACGTGCTCGGCGGCGCCGCGGTCACCGAGGAGATCTTCCCGGGCTTCCGCTTCTCGGTCTTCTCGTACGTCGTGTCGCTGCTGCGGCCGGAGATCATCCGCGACCTCGAGCTGCCGAAGCACGGCCTCGACATCCTGCCGCTCGACGGGACCTTCACGCCGCTCCACAAGGGCGAGGGCCCGAAGGCGGGCGGCGGCGACTACCTGTGGCGCGTCAACGATCACGGCCGGACGATCCGCGAGCTGCGCCGCTGGTCGGCGAGCGACGCCGAGGCGTACGAGGAATACGGCCAGCTGATGGTCGAGATGGCCCGCTTCATCAAGCCGATCCTGGCCATCACCCCGCCCGACCTGACGAGCATGGACCCGCGCCCGTTGATGCCGCTGGCCGGCCTGGCCCGTCGCTTCCAGCAGCTCCCCCAGCGCCAGCAGGCGGTCTTCGTCCAGCTGATGACGATGAGCGCATCCGAATTCCTCGACCAATGGTTCGAGACCGACCCGCTCAAGGCCACGATGTCCGCGTCCGGGATCATCGGCACCTACCAGGGCGTGAAGAGCCCGGGGACCGCGTACGTCCTGCTCCACCACTACATGGGCGAGATCGACGGCGCGTTCCGTGCCTGGGGGATCCCGAAGGGCGGGACCGGCGGGGTCAGCAACGCGATCGGCAGCGCGGCCAAGGCCCTCGGCGCCGAGATCCGCACGAACGCGCCGGTCGCCAACGTCATCGTCAAGGGCGGTCGCGCGGTCGGCGTCGCGCTCGAATCGGGCGAGGAGATCCACGCCGACTCGATCCTGTCGTCGCTCGACTCGCGCCAGACGTTCCTGAACCTGCTCGAGCCGGGCTCGCTCGACCCGTCGTTCGAGGCCGAGGTCCGGCGCTTCAAGTTCCGTGGCTCGTCGGGCAAGGTCAACCTCGCGGTCGACCGCCTGCCGGAGTTCACCAGCCTGCCGGGCGTCGGCGAGCACCTCCGCGGGGCGATCAGCTTCAGCCCCTCGATCGAGGACATGGAGACCGCCTACGACGACGCGAAGTACGGCCACTTCAGCCGCAAGCCGTACATCGACATGATCATCCCGACCCTGGTCGACCCGTCGATGGCGCCGCCCGGCAAGCACGTCATCAGCTGCTTCGTCCAGTACGCGCCGTACAAGCTCGCGCCCGAGCTCGGGACGTGGGACGACCAGCGCGAGGCGTTCGGCGACGCGGTCATCGACCGGATCGCCGAGTTCGCCCCGAACATCCGCGACATCATCCTCCACCGCAACGTCCAGACCCCGCTCGACATCGAGCGGACGACCGGCCTGTCCGAGGGCAACATCTTCCAGGGCGAGCTGTCGCTCGAGCAGCTCTTCTTCAACCGGCCGGTCCCCGGCTACGCCCGCTTCAAGACGCCGGTCCGCGACCTGTGGCTGTGCGGGTCGGCGACGCACCCGGGCGGCGGGATCATGGGCGCCAACGGCCGGATCGCCGCGCTCGAGGTCCTGCGGGCCCGCGGCCGGAAGGCGGCCTAGCGTGGCGGGCGCGAGCGAGACGAACCGCTACGACGCGGTCGTCATCGGCGGCGGACACAACGGCCTGGTGGCCGCGGCCTACCTCGGCAAGGCCGGGTTGCGAACGGTCGTCCTGGAGCGACGACCGACCGTCGGCGGGGCCGCGGCGACCTCCGAGCTGGCACCGGGCGCCCGCGTGCCGACGCTGGCCCACACCGTCGGGCGGTTGCGGCCGTCGGTCGTCCGCGACCTGGACCTGAAGCGCCACGGCCTGTCGCTGGTCGGGCCGGAGGTGCGGGCCTTCGCACCGGGGCTGGACGGCGACGCGATCGTGCTGTGGAGCGACGTCGCCCGCACCGCCGAGGGGCTGCGTGCCCGATCGGCTGCCGACGCCGACGCGTACGCCGTCATTCGACAGCCTCGTCCGCGCCCTGTCGGGCTTCCTCGGCGAGATCGCCGGCCGGACGCCGCCCGACATCGAATTGCCCGGTCTGGGCGACGCTCTCGCCGGGCTCCAGCTCGGGCGGACGTTCCGTGGCCTCGGGCGCGATCACGGCCGGACGATCACCCGCGTCCTGCCGATGGCGATCGCCGATTTCGTGGCCGAGTCGTTCGAGACCGATGCGCTCCAGGCGGCGATCGCCTGGCGCGGCGTCCAGTACACCTCGATGGGGCCGTGGTCGGCGGGCACGACCGCCGTGCTGCTCACCGACTCTGCGGGCAACGATGGGGGAGCGGCCGGTCAGACGGTCTTCGCCCGCGGTGGCCCGGGCGCACTGGCGGCAGCCCTCGAGGCGGCCGCGCGCGAAGCCGGCGTCGAGATCCGAACCGACGCCGAGGTCAGCGCGGTCACCTCGCATGACGGCAGGGCGACCGGCGTGGTCCTCGCCGGGGGCGAGGAGATCACGGCGCGTGCCGTTGTGGCCGGCATCGACCCGAAGCGCCTCCTCACCGGGCTGGCCGATCCCGTGGCGATCGGCCCGAGCCTGCTCTGGCGGGCCGACAACATCCGGACGCCGGGCACGGTCGCCAAGGTCAACCTGGTGCTCTGCCGGGCTGCCCGTCTTCCCGGCCGCAGGCGGCGACGCGAGGCTGCTTCGTGGTCGCATCCTGATCGCACCCGGCATCGATGCGATGGAGCGCGCCCACGACGCGGCCAAGTACGGCCGCTATTCGGACGCACCGATGATGGAAGCCACGATCCCGTCGCTCGCCGATCCCTCGCTGGTCGAGGGCGCCGCGCCGGGCACGCAGGTGATGAGCGTCATCGTCCAGGCGACGCCGTACAGCCTCCGCGACACGAGCTGGGACGACGCTCGCGACGCCTTCGGCGACCTGGTGGTCAAGACGCTCGATTCGTACGCGCCGGGGCTGGCCGGCCTCGTGACGGCGCGCCAGGTGCTGACCCCACCGGACCTCGAGCGCGACTACGGGCTGACCGGCGGCCATCCGATGCATGGCGAGCACGGTCTCGACCAGTTCTTCCTGTGGCGGCCGCTGCTCGGGCACGCCCGCTACCGGATCGGCCTCGACGGTCTCTACCTGGCGGGTGCCGGCGCCCATCCCGGCGGCGGGATCACGGGCCAGAACGGCCAGAACGCCGCCCGCGAGATCGCGTCGGACCTGAAGAAGCGGCGGCGCTGAGGACCTCGACGCCGCCTCGCCGCCTCGCCGGATCGCTGCTTGCGCTCGTCGCAGGTGTAGCGCTGGTGGGTTGCGGCGGCACGCCCACGGCGACCATCGCGCCGGCGGCGACCACGACGGCCACCCCCGTGACCACCGCGGTCGCAGGCGCCTCCGCCGAGTGCGACGACCCCGGCCACGCCCGTCGCGTCGGTGGCGGACCTCGCCTGGAAGCTTGTCGATCTGCCCGATTCCAACGATGTCGGCTCGATCAGCGATGTCGTCGCACTACCGGACGCGGTCGTCGCCAGTGCCGCCGGCGGGGCGGCCGGCGAACACGGGATCGCCTGGTCGTCGGCCGATGATGGCGCGACCTGGACGAGCGAGCCTCTCCCCGGCACCACGCATGCGATCGGGCATTCCGTCGCGTGGGGCGATCGCGTCCTGACCCTCGGCGAGGGCGACGGCGATTGCGCGCATCCGGCCGTCACGGGGATCTGGATCCGCGATGCCGCCGGCGCGTGGACGTGCAGCGCCGTTCGACCCGATCCTCTGTGCCGGTGGCATCGCCCAGGCGGCGACCGCGGGCGACAACGCGGTGATCCTCGGCACGGGCGCCGGCGACGTCGCCTTTGCCTGGTCGTCGGATGACGGGCTGAAGTGGACGGATCGCTCGGCGCCCTTCGAAGGCCGCCTGCCCCAGGGCGTCGCCAGCGACGCGTCCGGTTTCGTCGCGTTCGGGGTCGGTCCGTCCGGGCCGCCCTGGTCGGCACGGAGTGCGGACGGGACATCGTGGGAGAAGCCGGTCCCCCTGCCAGGATTGGCGGAGGGCTCGATCATCGGGAATCCGGTCGTGCTCGATGGCGAGATCGCGGTGTTCGTCGGCGACCCGAGTGGGGCCATCGGCGTCCTGCGACCGGACGGGAGTGGCGGCTGGAAGTCGGAACAGACGAGCGGGCTGACGCGCGAGACGCTGGCCCGGATCGTCGCGGTCGGGGACGGTCTCGTCGCGCTCGGCGGTGACCAGTCGGGCGCCAAGGCGTGGACCTCGGCGGATGGCGTCACGTGGCGCCCACTCGAGCTCGCCCGCCGAGGTTACCGCGAGCGGCCCCGACGCAGCGCTCAACGGAGCCGCGGTCCTCAACGGCCGGGCGTATCTCGTCGGTCAGATGGCTCGGACGGACGGCGGGACTAGTGGTGGAGCGACCGGCGCGTTGTGGAGCGGTCCGGCGTCGCTGCTGACGCCCTGACCCGAGATCAGGCCGCGCCCACGGGTGTCGGGGAGCCGAGGCCCCCTGTCAGGCCGCGCAGGCCGCGTGCCAGCGGTTCCCCGAGCCAATCGCGTAGCGACAGACCGGGTCGGGTCGGTTCCACGATGGGCCGCGCCGCCGGGCGAGGCCGGCGGGACAGGGGCTCCCCGTTGGGTCCGATGCCGTCCCGGCGCGGTTCGTCGATCGAGGCGGTCGCGGCTCCGGCGAGGCGAACGCTCCGTGGCGCCGTCCGGCCGTGCCACGGCAGGAATGCCTCGGGCACGATCCTGATGACCTGCGAATAGGTCGCCGCGTATTCCTCGGCGCCCAGGCCGATCGACGCGAGCTTCGCGGCGTACTTGTCGAGATGGGCGGCGGGGAGGACGTCGCTTGTCGGGCTCTCGAGGAGCTCGGCGCGGCCGCGCAGCATCCCGACGTCGAAGTCGTCCTCGGCGTCACCCAGGGCGAGCATCACCGACGGGTGCGCGCGCAGGTTGCGGACCTTCTGGGCGCCTGGCTTCGAGAAGACGAGAACGGCCTCGCCATCCCACCAGAACCAGATCGGGACGAGGTGCGGGCCACCGTCGGGCCGGACGGTGGACAGCCAGACGACGGGCTCCCGCTCGAGGAACCCGTGGATGCGTGTGGCTGCGACGGTCGTCGGCTGCGTGTCCATGCCCGGAGGATGGGCCGGGTCGTGCCCGCGGCCCACCGATTCCCGTCCTGAGACGGCATGGACATCCGTCCGTCCCGAGCGGCGGCCGACCGACGACCGTTCTAGCTACGATCAGCGGGGCTTGTCGCCTCCGAGCATCCCGCCGAGCAGACCGCCGAGATCCGGCGACCCGCTCCCGGTCCCGCCGCCGAGGAGTCCGCCGAGGATCCCACCGAGGTCGCCCAGGCCTCCACCGGTCGCACCGTTGAGTCCGCCGCTCGGGACCTGCCCCTTCGGGGTCAGCGCGTTGATGATCTGTGGCAGGAACATCGCCAGCAACGGCAGCAGCTGCTTGACATCGAGCCCGGACCCGGCCGACAGCTTCTGGACGGTGTCCGGGCCGAGCGCGGTGGCGAGTCGATCGGGCTCGACTTCGGCGTTCGTGCCCGTGGAGACCCACGAGTCGACCTCATCGCCGAGTCCGCCGGCGCGCAGCTTGGCGAGAAGGCCGTCGAGGCCGCCGGCGCCCTGGATCGCCTGGTCGAGGCCGGCGACGGCCGCGGTCGGGTCGCCCCCGGCGGCCGTGGTCAGGGGGTTCGTGGATTCTTCCATGGGTGTCTCTCCCTTAGTCCGCGGGTGAGTCCGCGGGTGGCTCGGACGACTGTCGCTCTGGGATCGACCAGTCCCATGTTCGCAGTCTTTTCAGAAGTCGTCGTCCCGGTCAGGTCGAGATGGATCGGTGTCACCGCGATCTGGCGGTTGACGACGGCATGGAAATCGGTCCCCGGCACGGCCAGCCCGGAAGGCGGCGGTCCGCCGATCCAGAAGTAGGCAATGCCGCGTGGATCCTTGCGCTCGATGAGCTGGTCCTGGTAGACGCGCTTGCCGAGACGCGTCACCTCGAAGCCCGCGATCTCGTCCGGCTCGACCGCCGGAACGTTGATGTTGAGCAGCTCGCCGGGTGACAGGCCGTGCTCGAGGATGTTCCGGGCGACGACCGTGGCGGCGCGACCGGCCAGCGTGAAATCGGGGTGCTCGTAGTACTCCTGCGAGATCGCGAAGGCCGGGCAGTTGTTGATGACCGACTCCATCGCCGCGCTGACCGTGCCCGAGTAGGTGATGTCGTCGCCGAGGTTGGCGCCGTAATTGATGCCGGCGGCGACGAGGTCGAAGCCGTGCCCGAAATAGCCGAGAAAAGCGAGGGAGACCGCGTCGGTCGGCGAGCCGTCGACCGAGTAGCCGAGCGAGCCGTCGGCCAGCGTCCGCTCGCGGACGCGGAGTGGACGCATGAGGGTCTTGAGATGGCCGACCGCGCTCTGGTTGGTGTCGGGCGCGACGACGGTCACCTCGCCCATCCCCTCGAGGGCTTGTTTCAGGGCGAGCAGCCCACGCGATTCGATCCCATCGTCGTTTGTCACCAGGATCTTGGGCTGGCTCGTCCACTCGCCGAGCGGTCGGGCGTGCTTGCGCAGGGCTCGCGGGCCGCCGCGCGCCGCCCCACCAGCCAGCGGCTCGCCTCGTTCCTTGTCCAGGTCCCGCCGCTCGGTACGTGCCCGCTCGCGGGTCATGTCCGGCTGGTCGGCCCCGCGCCTCGGCGGTCCCTGGTCGTCGTCGCTCACGGCGGTGGCGTGGCCACGTCCGGCGTCCGGAGGTCGGCCGGGTCCGCTGGCTCCCGTGGCTCGGGATCGTGCTCGTCGAGGACCAGCTCGTCGATGTCGGTCGCGCTGCCGGGGACCGGTTCGCGCGGGATGCGGACCGGGCGCCCGTCACGTTCCTCGAGGCGCCGTGCCGCCCGGCCGGCGACCGTCCGATCGGCGGAGGTCCGGTGCAGGAACTCGAGCAGGAAGGCCGAGACGACGGCGGCGATCGGGATCCCGAAGATCGCGCCCGGGATCCCGGCGATCCGGCTGCCGATCAGGACCGATCCGAGGACCACGATCGGGTGGATGCCGACGGCGCCCTGCATGATCCGTGGCTGGAGGACGTTCATCACCACGATCCAGCCGGCACCCATCAGGATCAGCGCCGGCAGCGCCGACTCCGGCTGGAGCACCAGCGCGACGACGACCGGCGGCGCCCACGACACGAACGGTCCGAAGAACGGGATCATCTGGAGCAGTCCGGCGAGCACCGAGGTCAGGGCCGCCAGTGGCAGCCCGAGCACGAGGTTCGTTCCGAGCGCGATCAGGAAGTAGACCGCGCCCATCAGGGCCTGGCCGCGCAGGAAGCCACCGAACGAGCGCGAGACCGACGTCTCGAGCAGGCGTGCCTCCTCGGCATAGGCGGGCGGGACGATGCGGAACAGGAACGCCAGGATGTCGTCGCGGTCGAGGACCATGTAGATCGACAGGAAGAACACGATGAGCAGTGTCCCGACCACGCTCAGGCTGGCGACCGCGATGGCCTGGAGCGGTGCGATGAGTGCGGCGGCGATGTCATCGAGGTTGGCCAGAGCCGCCTGCGCCTGCGCCAGGAGGTCGATCTGGCCGAGCCCGATCGAGTCGAGCCATTGCTGCCACGGGGCGATCATCGTCGGCAGGTTCGTTCGGATGTCCGGGATGGACGCGGCGAACTGGGTGATCGAGGTGGCCAGGGCGCCGGCGGCGACCACGACGATGAGCACCAGGACCAGCACGACTGCGACGTAGACCAGGATCGTCGCGGCGGCTCGCGGGCAGGCGCGGGATGGCGTCGACGATGCGGCTGACGAGCGGGCTGATGATGAAGGCCAGGAGCCAGGCCAGGAAGAACGTCAGGAAGATGTCGCCGAAGTAGAAGAACAGCTGGCTCAGCTGGCTGACGATGAAGAAGACGAGGGCGACCACGCCGAGGATGAGGAGCGCGCTCAGGAGACGGCGGTCGCGCGGTCCCGGAACGAGCGAGGCGGTCATGGCGCCGTCAGCGCAGGCCCATCTTGTGCCTGACCTCGTCCATCGTCGCCTCGGCGATCGGGCGGATGCGCTCGGCGCCGGCGGCGAGGATCTCGTTCACCCGCTCGGGATGGTCCATCAGGTCGGCGTACTTCTCGCGCGCCTCGGCGTAGTGCTCGATGATCCGGTCGGACAGCAGCTTTTTCATGTCGACGCAGCCGGTGCGCGCCGTGCGCTCGCCCTCCCACAGCGACTCGAAGTCGTCGCCGAAGGCGGGCTGGAGCTGGCAGACGTTGCAGACCTCCGGGCGGCCCGGGGTCCGTGCGCAGGATCCGCTTGGTGTCGGTGACCATCGACATGACCTGCTTCCGGACGACCTCGGGCGACGCCAGGATGTCGATGGTGTTGCCGAGCGACTTGCTCATCTTGTGGACGCCGTCGGTGCCGAGCACGGTCGGCGCCTCGGTGTAGACCGCCTGTGGCTCCGGGAACGTGTCGCCATAGCGGCTGTTGAAGGCACGGACGATCTCGCGGGTCAGCTCGAGGTGCGCAGCCTGGTCCTTGCCGACGGGGACCAGCGACGCCTTGTAGATGACGATGTCGGCCGCCTGGAGGACCGGGTAGGTGAGCAGACCGTGGTTGACGTCGTCGGGCTGGAGCCGCTTCTTCTCCTTGTAGGTCGGCGTCCGCTCCAGCCAGCTGACCGGCGTGACCGTCGTGAGCAGCCAGGCGAGCTCGGTGACCTCCGGGCGGTGGCTCTGCACGAACAGCGAGCAGCGCTCCGGGTCGAGGCCGAGCGCGAGCAGCGAGGCCGCCATCTCGCGTGTCCGGGCGCGCAGCACGCCGCCGTCGTGGGTGCTCGTCAGCGCGTGGTAGTCGACGATGCAGTAGATCGCCTCGTACTCGGACTGGAGCCGGACGTAGTTGCGGATCGCCCCGAGGTCGTTGCCCAGGTGGACGACGCCGGAAGGCTGGATGCCCGAAAAGGTCCGCGGCTTCGCCGAGGGCGCCGCGAGAGGCGCGGGGGCCGGAGCGACGTCGGTCGTCATCGTTCGGGAGTGTAGCCGACGGCGCTCACCCGGCGACCGCCCCGCGACCTTCGGACGGGTCCGCTACCATTCGGCGGATGTCGCGACCCGACCGGCCCAAGTCATGAGCGGCGCCCGCCTGCGCGTCGGCGTCCTCGGCGCGGGGACGGTCGGCCGCGAGGTGGTCCGCGCGCTGCTGGTCCGACCCGACGACCTCCGCGCGTCGGATGGCGCCACGCTCGAGCTGACCGCCGTGGCCGTCCGCGATCCGGCACGGGCAGCCGCGGCCGGCGTTCCGTCCGACCTGCTCTCGGATGCGCCGGCGCACCTCGTCGCCGACGAGGAGATCGACGTCATCGTCGAGCTGATGGGGGGCGACGAGCCCGCCCACACCCTGATCGCCGCCGCGTTGTCGATGGGCAAGAGCGTGGTGACCGCCAACAAGCACGTCATCGCCCACCACGGGCCAGAGCTCGAGACGATCGCCCGGCGGACCGGTGCGGCGCTCCGCTTCGAGGCGGCGGTCGGTGGCGGGATCCCGGTCCTCGGGCCGCTCGCGTCGGACCTCGCGGGCAACCGCGTGACGCGCGTGCGTGGCATCGTCAACGGCACGACCAACTTCATCCTGAGCGCGATGACCGACGAGGACGACCCCGTGGAGTTCGCAGCCGCGCTGGCCGAGGCGCAGCGGCTCGGGTACGCGGAGGCCGATCCGTCGGGTGACGTCGAGGGCCACGACGCGGTCAACAAGCTGGTCATCCTCGCGCGGCTCGGGTTCGACCAGTGGCTGGACCCGGCGACGATCCCGACGCGCCCCGACGGCGCCGATGGGCCTGCCGGCCCGGGCATCGCGACGGTCAGCCTCGGCGACCAAGTCCACGCCCGTGCAGCGGGGCGGATCATCCGGCTCGTGGCCACGGCCATCGCCGACCCCGACGGCGTGCTGCGCGCTGCCGTGCTCCCGACTGCGCTCCCGCTCGATTCGGCGCTCGGGCGCACCGCGGGTGTGCGCAACCGCATCGAGATCGACGCGACGCCTGTGGGACGCATCGGTTTCGACGGTCCCGGCGCCGGCGGCCCGGCCACCTCATCGGCCGTCCTGGGCGACCTGATCGCCGTCGGCCGTGCGGCTGGGTCGACCTGGGGCCCGCGACGCGAGGCGCGTGCGCCGTCCGGGTGATGCCGTGTCACGCCCCGAGACCGGCCTCATGACGACGGCCAGCGGCATCCGGTACCCCATCGATGACTGAGCAGGAGACGAAGCTCGGGCCAGCCCGGCCGCGGCTGATGGAGCGCTACCGTCGTTTCCTGCCGGTCGGCGAGGCGACGCCGCCGCTGACCCTGGGCGAGGGCTTCACGCCGCTGGTCCGTGCCGAGCGGCTCGGCGCGGCGCTCGGCCTGCGCGACCTTCACCTCAAGGTCGAGGGCCAGAACCCGACCGGCTCGTTCAAGGATCGCGGGATGGTGCTCGCGGTCGCCAAGGCCGTCGAGGCCGGGGCGGGCGCGATCGTGTGCGCCTCCACCGGCAACACGTCGGCCTCGGCCGCGGCGTACGGGGCAGCCGCTGGCATCGAGGTCATCGTCGTCCTGCCACGGGGCCAGATCGCGATCGGCAAGCTGCTCCAGGCGTTGATGGCCGGGGCGCGCGTCATCGCCATCGACGGCAACTTCGACCAGGCGCTCAACATCGTGCGGGCGCTCGCCGAACAGGACGACCACCCAGTCACCCTGGTCAACTCGGTCAACCCGCACCGCCTCGAGGGCCAGAAGACCGCTGCCTTCGAGATCTGCGACGACCTGGGCCGTTCTCCCGACATCCTCGCGATCCCGGTCGGCAACGCCGGCAACATCAGCGCCTACTGGGCGGGTTTCCGGGACTACGCGACGGCCGGGCTCATCGGCTCAACGCCGCGGATGTGGGGCTTCCAGGCCGCCGGCGCAGCGCCGCTGGTCGTCGGCCACCGGATCGACCGGCCCGAGACCGTCGCGACCGCGATCCGGATCGGCGATCCCGCGTCGTGGACGAAGGCGATCGACGCACGCGACGGGTCCGGCGGGCGGATCAGCGCCGTCACCGACGAGGAGATCCTGGCCGCGTACCGGGCGCTCGCGCGCTTCGAGGGCATCTTCTGCGAGCCGGCGTCGGCGGCGAGCGTGGCCGGGGTCATGAAGGCCGCCGAGGCCGGCGAGGTCGATCCTGATGCGACCGTCGTGTGCGTCCTGACCGGCCACGGGCTCAAGGACCCGACCACCGCCGAGCGCCAGGTCCCGCCGTTCCTCGAGGCCCAGCCGACCGTCGGCGCGGTCTCCGTGGCGCTCGGTTGGTAGAGCGAAAGATGGCCGGCCACTGGCTCGCGGAACGCGACGGGAGCGGGGTGACGGTCGAGGTGCCCGCCTCGGCCGCCAACCTCGGGGCCGGCTATGACTGTCTCGGCCTGGCGCTGGCGCTGACCAACCGGATCGAGCTCGAGGTCAGGATCTGGAGCCGCGGCGAGATCGAGCTGACCGTCGAGGGCGAAGGTCGCAACGAGCTGACCGAGGACCGCGACAACCGATTCGTGCGCGGTCTCGAGGCGGCCCTCGTGAAGGCCCGTGGCAAGCTGCCGGACGGCGTCGGCTGGCGGATCGCGATGCACAACCAGATCCCGCTGTCGCGCGGGCTCGGGTCGTCGGCGGCCGCGACCGTGGCGGGCGTGCTGGCCGGGAACGCGCTGGCCGGCGAGCCGCTCTCGACGTCCGAGATGCTGCGCGTGGCGTCCGACATCGAGGGCCATCCCGACAACGCCGCTGCGTCGCTACTCGGCGGGTTCGTCGTCTCCGCAGCCAGCCCTGAGGGCGTCGAGGCCATCCGATTCGCCTCGCCGCGTGACCTGCGGGCCGTCCTGTTCATCCCCGAGCTGCGCCTGGCCACCAAGGCGATGCGAGAAGCACTGCCAGACTCGGTCCCGCTGGCAGATGCGGTCGCCAATCTCGGTGCCGTGGCGGTCGGGGTCGCCGGGCTGGCGACCGGGCGCTACGACCTGCTGGCGCGGCTGACCGTCGACCGGCTGCACGAGCCGTACCGGGCGGCGATCTACCCGCAACTGCCGCGGATGGTCGAGGCCGCGCGTGGGGCCGGCGCGCTGGGCGCCTGCCTGTCCGGGGCCGGCTCGACGATCCTCGCCTTCACGGACTCGATGGCCGGGATCACCCGGATCGAGGCCGCGTTCTTCGCCGCCGCCGCCGATGTCGACCTGCCGGGGCGCGTCCAGGTCGTCGCGCCACGGAATGCCGGAGCGCGGGTGGTTTCGCGGACCTGACGTGGTCGAGGCGATCGCGCGCGTTTGGTGTCTCCGGCGTGACTAGGCCGCGACCGGCGTCCGCTCCCGGATGAACGCGAGGACCTCGGCCCACGCCGCCGCGCTGGCGTCAGCGAACTGGGCCGCCTTGACATCGAAGAAGCTGTGCGGCGCGCCGGGATAGACCTCGAGCTTGTGGTCGACACCGGCGGCCGTCAGGCCCGCGTCGAACGACGCGATCGCCTCGGGCGTGATGACCGTATCGGCGCCACCGAACAGGCCGAGGACCGGCGCCGTGAACCGCGCCGCAACGTCCACCGGCGCCGGCGCGTCGTTGCGCCACGGCCCGACGAGCGTGCCGTACATGCCCATCACTCCGGCCAGGTCGAGACCCAGCGTCGCGGCCAGGAACGACATCCGACCGCCCATGCAGAAGCCGAGCGTGAAGACCGACCTCGGCGCGGGTCGATCGCCGTCGGGGACCGACAGCTCCTCGACCGCGGCCGTGATATCAGCGGAGATGCCGGCCCAGTCGTCTGGAGGACGTGCGGCGAGTGATCGAACCCCTCGCCACGCGGTTCCGGGCCGGCGGTCCGCCCGAACCAGTCGATGGCCAGCGCGTCGATCCCGTTCTCCGCGAACCGAAGGGCGAGCTCTTCGTAATACGGATGGAGACCGCGCACGTCGGGCAGGATCACGACCGCCGCCCCGCTCGGGTCCGCGGCGCGCGCCCGGAACGCGGCGAAGCGGTTGCGATCGGCCGCCGTCAGCATCAGGGGCATCCCGTCGAGGGCGCCACCGGCGATCGGCGCGATCGGCGGGTGGCTGTCGAGGTCGAAGCACATGGGGGCGCCTCCAGGCGAGCGATGTGAGGGCGACCATCGTAGGGGCGGAGCCCCGGAACCCGCACGGTAGAATGCCCCGGCCATGCCAGCCACGCTCGTCGTCCAGAAGTTCGGTGGGTCGTCGGTCGCCGACGCCGATCGGATCAAGCGCGTCGCCCGACGGATCGCGCGCGAGCGTGCCGCCGGCAACGACCTGGTCGTGGTCGTCTCCGCGATGGGCGACACGACCGACGAGCTGCTCGGCCTCGCCGCGGCCATCACCGACGAGCCCGATCCGCGCGAGCTCGACGTCCTGCTCGCGACGGGCGAGCACCAGAGCGCGACGCTGTTGTCGATGGCGCTCCACGGGCTCGGTGTCCCAGCCATCAGCCTGACCGGTCCGCAGGCAGGCATCACCACCGACGGTCGCTACGGCCGCGCCCGTATCGCCGGCATCGAGCCGCGCCGCGTCCATTCCGAGCTGGCCGCCGGCAAGGTCGTCATCGTGGCCGGTTTCCAGGGCCAGAGCGCTTCGGCCGTCGACGACGACGAGATCACGACCCTTGGTCGAGGCGGCAGCGACACGACCGCGGTCGCGCTTGCCGCTAGTCTCGGTGCCGGTCGCTGCCAGATCTTCACCGACGTCAAGGGCATCTACACGGCCGACCCGCGACTCGTCTCGCAGGCCCGCCAGCTCCCCGTCATCGGCTACGAGGAGATGCTCGAGCTCGCCCACCAGGGCGCCCAGGTCATGCAGGTCCGAGCGGTCGAGCTCGGTTGGGTCAACGGCGTCGTGATCGAGGTCCTCAGCTCGTTCGAGGATGCCCCGGGCACGCTCATCAAGGAGGATCCGCTCGTGGAGCAGCGCAACAAGGTCCGCGGGCTCGCCCACGACCGGAACGTCGCCAAGGTCACGGTGGTCGCGGTCCCGGACCGGCCGGGCGTCGCCCGCTCGATCTTCGACCCACTCGCCGAGGCCGGCATCAACGTCGACATGATCGTCCAGAACGTGGGCCATGGCGGCGAGACCGACCTGTCGTTCACGGTCCCGCGCGTCGAACTGGCGGCCGCCAAGAAGACGCTCGATCCGCTCGTGCGCGAGCTGGCCGCCCGCGAGCTGACCACCGACGCCTCCGTGGCCAAGGTCTCGATCGTGGGCGCCGGGCTGCACAACGCCCCGGGCTATGCCGCGCGCATGTTCGGAACGCTCGCCGATGCCGGCGTCAACATCGAGATGATCTCGACATCCGAGGTGCGGATCACCTGCATGATCGCGGAGGCCGATCTCGAGACCGCGCTGCGCGCGCTGCACGACGCCTTCGAGCTCGAACGACCCGAGCAGGTCGACGCCATCGACACCGGCGCCGCGGCGGCCGGATGAGCGATGCGCCCTCGATGACGCCGTTCCTCGCCCGGCGTGAGCACCTTGCGCGCGTCGGTTCCACGAATGACGTCGTGCGCGACTGGCTGGCCGCCGGAACGCCGGAGGTCTGCCTCGTGGTCGCTGACGAGCAGACGGCGGGTCGGGGGCGGGATCGTCGGGTCTGGGTGGCGCCGCCTGACGCGGCGCTGCTGGTGTCGCTCGGGTTCCGGCCTACCTGGTTGGCGCCCGCCCAGGTCTGGCGGTTGGCGGCCGTCGCGTCGCTGGCGATGGCCGAGGCGGCCGAGACGGCCGCCGGGCTGCCCGCCGGCACCGTCCGGCTCAAGTGGCCCAACGACCTGGTCATCGCGATGCGTGACGAGAGCGGACCCGGCGGGGTCCGCAAGATCGGCGGCGTGCTGGGCGAGACGACCGGCCTCGGGACCGACGACCCGCGTGCCGTCATCGGTCTCGGGGTCAACGTCGACTGGGTCGCAGCCGACTTTCCAAAGGACATCGCGGCCACGATGACCTCGCTCCGCGAGTTGGCTGGGCGCCGCATCGAACGAGACGACCTGCTCGCCGTGTTCGAGGCGTACGTCGAGCCGCGCATCGATGCCCTCCGCGCGGGGCGTTTCGACGGCGCCGCATGGACCAACCGCCAGGTGACGACCGGCCGCCAGGTCCGCCTCGAGACGGCGCAGGGCGTCGAGACGGTCCGCGCGACCGGGGTCGACCCGGCGACCGGTGCGCTGATCGTGGCCAGTCCCGCGACGGCGACCGGGGACCGGCACGTCCTCGTCGGCGAGGTCATCCATGTCCGGCTGACCGAACCGACCACGGTCCGGGTGTAACGAGATGGCTCGCCCGGCATTCAGGAAGGTGGACCGTCCGGAGGAGGGTGGTCCGCGTCTCGTCCACCTCGACCGTGACCGACGGCTCGTCGAGGAGGCCCAGGCGGACCCGGCCCGGTTCGAGGCCCTCTATCGGAAGTACCTGGCCCAGGTGTACAGCTACGCCTTCTACGAGTTGCGCGACCATCACGAGGCGGAGGACGCCACCGAGCGCACGTTCCTCGCCGCCCTGACGAACCTCGGGCGGTTCGAGGAGCGCGCACGCCCGGCCGACGGCGAGGGTGCCTCGACCTTCCGTGTCTGGCTCTTCCAGATCGCGCGCAACGCCGTCGCCGAGCGACGCCGCACCCTGCGTCGCCGCCCGGAAGCGCCGCTCGAGGCGGCCGGCTCCGTCGCCGGCACGGTCGACATCGAACGCGACGCCGCGCGCAAGGACGAGGTCGCAGCGGCCTGGTCGTCGGTCGGTCGCCTTCCCGACGACCGTCGTCGGGCGCTGATCCTGCGCTTCGTCGACGAGATGTCGACCGCCGAGATCGCCGGCGTCCTGGGCCGTTCCGAGGGCGCGGTCCGGGTCCTCATCCACCGCGCCCTGCGCAGCGTCGCGCGCGATCTCGACGACCCGTCGCGGTGACCGGCGCGACTCCGGGACGCGACGGCCACGAGGTCGAGGCGCTCGTCACCGACCGCTACCTCGAGGCGCTTCTTGCCGCCCACGCTCGCGGCGCCGACCGCGGCCCCACGCCGCGCGACCCGGATGACGCCCTCCGCCGGACCGCGGACCGGCTCGCCCGCGACCTGCCTCGCTTCCACCCATCGTTCCTGTTCGAGGAGGCACTCGCCGCGCGGCTCGGCTCCGTTGCATCACGGATGCGCATGCCCGCCGCCGCCGGTGCGGAGGGGCTGATCGTCCCGCTCCCGATGGGCGACCCGCTCACGGAACTGGGCGAGACGGACACGGACGACATCCCGGGCGGATCCGGTCGGCGCCCGTTGATCATCGGCGGCGCTCTCACCTCCGCGGCGCTGTCCCTGGCCGGCGCCGCCTACGTCGCGTGGCGGCTGAACCGGCCCGTCGCCGGCCCGATGGTCCGGGCCGCTCGCGCCGTCGCCCGGACGAGGCCTGTCTGATGCCGATCAAGCTGCCGTCGTTCCGCGCTCGGCGCGACGTCTACCCGGCCGACCTGTGGACGAAGTGTCCGACCTGCGAAACGATGATCTTCAACAAGCAGCTCGACAAGGCGATGCGGGTCTGCCCGACGTGCGGTCACCACTTCCGCCTGTCGGCCGCGACGCGGCTCGGGCAGATGCTCGACCCCGGCACGTGGTCGGAGCGCGACGCCGGCCTTCAGTCGGTGGACCGCCTCGGCTTCGTCGACCTGAAGTCGTACCCGGACCGGCTGGCCGCGGCGCAGGCGGCGACAGGGATGCGCGATGCGGCCGTCTGGGGGACCGCCGCGATGGGCGGGCTCCCGGTCGCGATCTGCGTCATGGACTTCGGCTTCATGGGCGGGTCGATGGGCGCTGTCGTCGGCGAGAAGGTCACCCGGGCGGCCGAGCACGCGCTCGAGGCACGCATCCCGCTCATCGTGGTCAGCGCGTCCGGCGGCGCGCGGATGCAGGAGGGCACGCTCGCGCTCATGCAGCTGGCCAAGACGCTGGCGGCGCTCGAACGGCTCCAGCAGAGCGGCGTCCCGTTCCTGTCGGTCCTGTCCGATCCGACGACCGGCGGGGTCTTCGCCTCGTTCGCGGCCGTGGGCGACGTCAACGTCGCCGAACCGAATGCCCTGATCGGGTTCGCCGGCTCGCGCGTCTCGGCCGGGACGATCGCCCAGGAGCTGCCGCCCGGCTTCCAGCGCTCCGAGTTCCTGTTCGAGCATGGCTTCATCGACCGGGTCGTCAGTCGCCCCGACCTGCGCGACGAGCTCGTCGCGCTCCTGCGGCTGCTCCGGCCCCGTCCCGAGGCAGCGCCAGGCGTGCCCGGGGATCTCGAGATCGAGACGCCCGGCTTCCGGCCGTTCTCGTTCCTGTCGTCGCTTGCCGAGAAGGTCGGCGAGCGGACCAACGGCGACGCCCCAGCCGCGGCGCCGACCGCTTTGCCGTCCGATGACGATCCGCGTGACGACGTCTGGGCGCGCGTCCAGCTCGCGCGCAACCTTGCCCGGCCGCGGACGCTCGAGTTCGTCGAGGCGATGACCGACGGCTTCGTCGAGCTGCACGGCGACCGCCTCTTCGGCGACGACGCGGCGATGGTCGCCGGATTGGCCAGGATCGACGGCCGTCGCGTCGCGGTCATCGGCCAGCAGAAAGGCGCCGATACCGACGAGAACATCCGGCGCAACTTCGGGATGCCCCATCCGGAGGGCTACCGAAAGGCGATGCGGATCATGGAGCTGGCCGAGCGTTTCGCGCTCCCGGTCATCACCTTCGTCGACGTCCCGGGTGCCCATCCCGGCCCCGAATCCGAGGAGCGCGGCATCGCCGAGGCGATCGCCCGATCGATCGGGCTGATGAGCCGTCTGCGGACGCCGATCGTCACCGTCATCACCGGCGAAGGCGGCTCCGGCGGTGCGCTGGCCATCGCCGTCGGCGATGTCGTGATCGCGCTCGAGAACGCGGTCTACTCGGTGATCTCGCCCGAGGGCTGCGCCTCGATCCTGTGGCGGACCGCGGACGAGGCGCCGGCCGCGGCCCTGGCCATGAAGATGACGGCCGCCGACCAGCAGGCACTCGGCGTCGTCGACATCGTGGTGCCCGAACCCGGCGCGGGTGCGCAGTCCGACCCGGGTGAGACCGCACGGCGGCTCAAGGCGATCGTCGTCGATCGGCTCGCCGCTTTGGATGCCCTGAGCGTCGACCAGCTCCTCGACACGCGCTACCGTCGCTACCGGGCGCTGGGGACCTACACTGAGGCGGAGACAGCCGAGCTCCCGCCGTCGGTAGGCCGCGGACTGGGAGATCGCCTGCGGGACCTGCTCGACCCCGGTCGGCGCGCCGTCGGCGCAGCCGTCCCGTCGTGGTCCCGTGACGAACCGCCGGCTCGTGAGGAGGTCTAGAGGTTGCCCGAACCGGTCACGCCCGGCGATCGCCGTCCCGACCGCACCCCCGCCGAGCGTTCGGCCGACCACGCCGCGATCGATCGCCTGAGCACGGAGCTGCTGCCTGCGCTCATCGCCAAGCTCGGTGCGACCGGTCTCGGTGAGCTCGAGGTCCGCGAGGGCGGATGGCGGGTGCGACTGCGCAGGCCGGGCGAGACGGGTGGTTCCTCCGGGGCACGGGAGCGACGCCCCGGCGAGCGCGAGCGCGCCGCCCGCTCTGGTGCCGGCCAAGCCGGCTCGCACGCGCCGACCGGCCTGACCCCGGTCGGACCGGGTCATGACATGCGGGATGGCGGGGCGGCCGCGGCCGCGCGTGATGCCCGCAACGGCACGGGTCGCGACGGCGGCCGGATCGTGGCGACCTCACCGGCGGTCGGCGTCTTCCAGCCACGGGCCGAGGCACGCGCTGGGACAAAGGTGCGGGCCGGCGACCGGCTCGGCTCGGTCGACATGCTCGGCATCCCGCAGGAAGTCGTCGCGCCGTCGGACGGCGTCGTCGGGGCGAGCCTCGTGGAGCCCGGCGACGCGGTCGAGTACGGCCAGGAGCTGATCCTCATCGAGTTCGCGTCCAGCGCGGTCCCGGAGGCCTGAGCGTGTTCCGCAAGGTCCTTATCGCCAACCGTGGGGAGATCGCGCTGCGAATCCTGCGTGCCTGCCGGACGCTCGGGGCGGAGGCGGTCGTCGCCTACAGCGAAGCCGACCGCGACTCCCTCCCGGTCCAGCTTGCGGACGAGGCGATCTGCATCGGACCGTCCGACGCGCGCCGCTCCTATCTGTCGGCGCCGGCCGTGATCTCCGCTGCGCTCGTCACCGGCTGTGACGCGATCCATCCTGGCTACGGATTCCTGTCCGAGGACGAGGGCTTCGCCGAGGTCGTGGCGGCCCACGGCCTGACGTTCATCGGGCCGTCGGCGTCGGTCCTCGAGCGGTTCGCCAGCAAGGCCGGGACGCGCCAGCTCCTGGCGGCCCACGGACTGCCGACGATCCCCGGCTCGGACGGCATGCTGCGCGACGAGATGCACGCGCTGAGCGAGGCGGAGCGGATCGGCTACCCGGTCCTCATCAAGCCGTCGGCCGGTGGCGGGGGCAAGGGGATGCGCATGGTCCGGACCGGGCGCGAGCTCGAGTCGGTCCTGCGGGTCTGCCGCTCCGAGGCCAAGGCCGCCTTCGGCGACGACTCGCTCTACCTCGAGAAGTGGCTCGACGAGAACCGCCACGTCGAGATCCAGGTCGCGATCGACAGATACGGCCACGGCGTGCACATGGGCGAGCGCGACTGCTCCGTCCAGCGCAGGCACCAGAAGATCCTCGAGGAGGCCCCGACGCCCGCCCTCTCGGACGCAGCTCGGACGGACCTCGCGGAACGGGCCGTCAAGGCGGCCATCGCGGCCGGCTACGAGAACGTCGGGACGCTCGAATTCCTGGTCGACGCCAACGGGGACTTCTTCTTCATCGAGATCAACTGCCGGATCCAGGTCGAGCACCCCGTGACCGAGATCTTGACCGGGCTCGACCTCGTCACCACACAGATCCGGATCGCGGCGGGAGAACCGCTCGGCTTCTCGCAGGCTGATGTCACGCTGCGCGGCCACGCCATCGAATTCCGCATCAACGCAGAGGACCCGGAGCACGAGTTCCAGCCCGGTGCCGGGATCGTCGAGCGCTACCACGCGCCGGGAGGCCCGGGCGTGCGGATGGACTCGCACCTGTACAGCGGCTACGAGGTCCCGCCCTTCTACGACTCGCTCCTCGGCAAGCTCATCGTCTGGGGCCCCGACCGGGCGACCGCGATCGCCCGTGGCCGGGTCGCGCTGGACGAGCTGGTCGTCGACGGCCTCGTCACCAACGTCTCGATCCACAAGGCGCTCCTGTCGAACGACGCCTTCCTCGAGGGACGGATGACCACGAACCTGCTCGACCGCGTCGGGAGCGCGGCATTCCTCGCCGCGGCGGCGCGATCGTGAGCCGGGCGACGTCGTGCAGACCTGCACAGACCGCCTCGCACGCCTCGGTGGCGACCACCCACACTGACCCCCACCCGTCCTGGAGTCGCCCGTGACCGAAACCATCCACTCGACCCGCGAGATCGAGGCGCTGATCCCGCATCGTTGGCCGTTCCTGCTTGTCGACCGCATCGTCGAATACGACGCCGAGGCGAAGCGGATCGTCGGGATCAAGGGCGTGACCGCGAGCGAGTGGTATTTCCAGGGCCACTTCCCGGGCCTGCCGGTGATGCCGGGTGTCATCCAGGTCGAGGCGCTCGCCCAGACGATGGCGGTCTACGTCGCCAAGCAGCCGGGGTTCGGCGATCGGATCGGGCTCTTCGCGGGCGTCGACGACTGTCGCTTCAAGCGTGTCGTCAACCCGGGAGACACGCTCCGCCTCGAGGTCACGATGGAGAAGCTCGGTGGCCGCTTCGGTCGTGGCCGCGGGGTCGCCAGCGTGGACGGCGAGACAGCCTGCGAAGCAACGCTGAGCTTTGTCATCCCGGGCGAAGGGGTCCTTCGATGACCCGGATGATCGTTCTGTCTGACGTGCACGGCAACGCCATCGCGCTCGAGGCGGTCCGGAAGGCGATCGCCAAGGAGAAGCCCGACCTCGTCGCGGTCGCCGGCGACCTTGCCATCAACGGGCCCGACCCGGCCGGTGCCATCGACATCCTGCGCGCGATGGAGGCCGATGGCGCCGCGATCATCAGCGGCAACACGGACATCGCCGTCGCCGACTTCGATTACGCCGCCGCGGCAGCGGTCATGCCCGGGATGTCCGATGGCGTCCCAGACATTTTCCGGGCGGCCGCCGAATGGGCCCACGATGCGCTCGGTGACGAACGAGTCGCGTGGCTGCGCCGGCTGCCGTCCGAGCGTCGCCTCCATGCGGACGACGGAACGATGATCCTCGT
Source organism: uncultured Chloroflexia bacterium (assembly GCA_963765245.1). GTDB lineage: Bacteria > Chloroflexota > Limnocylindria > Limnocylindrales > CSP1-4 > SPCO01. The sequence continues at coordinate 38,026 of CAVXVP010000002.1, read as the reverse complement.
CTGCCACGCCTCGCCCGGTTCGCAGACCGCTGGCTTCTCCGCGGGGCTCGATCCGAACGTCACCATCGAGCGTGCGAGCGGGACCGACGCCCGTGTCATCGCGTGCGGGCACACCCACATCCCCGAGGTCCGCGACCTGGGCTGGAAGCTGATCGTCAACGACGGCTCGGCAGGCTACGTGTTCGACGGCGATCCGACCGCCTCGTGGGCCCGCATCGACATCGACGACGGGGCCATGACCGCCGAGATCAAGCGCACCGAGTTCGACACGATCGCTGTCGCCAACGCGATCTCCGAACGCGGTCTCCCCGGCGACGTCTATCGTGCCGCGACCGTTCGGACAGGGAAACTCGTCCGATGACGGACCGACGACGCGTCGTCGTGACCGGGATGGGCATGGTGACCACCCTCGGCAACGACGTCCCGACGACGTGGGAGAACCTCGTCGCCGGCCGCTCCGGGATCCGTGCGGTGGAATCGTTCGATCCGTCGCGGCTGAACGTGCGTATCGCCGGCGAGGTCCACGACCTCGATGCCAGTGCGATCCTCGATCGCAAGGAGATGCGCCGCACCGACCGTTACATCCAGATGGCCCTCGTCGCCGCTCGCGAGGCTCTCGATGAGGCGGATCTTCCCGCTCGGTTCGAGGGCGACCTCGCCGAACGGACCGGGGTGATCCTCGGGACCGGGCTCGGTGGTGTCGGGACACTGATCGACGGCTTCGTGACCAACGCCGTGCGCGGCCCGGACCGGATCAGTCCGTTCCTGATCCCGATGGGGATCCCGAACATCGGGGCGGGCCAGGTCGCGATCCAGTTCGGGATGACCGGTCCCAACTTCACGACGGTGTCTGCCTGCGCCACGGGCGGCCACGCACTCGGCGAGTCGAGCGAGATCATCCGGCGCGGCGATGCGGATGTGATGGTCGCGGGCGGCGCCGAAGCTGGCGTCTATGAGGCGGTCATCGGCGGGTTCGCCGCCATGCGAGCGCTTTCGACACGAAACGATGACCCCACAGCAGCCTCGCGGCCGTTCGATACAGCGCGTGACGGGTTCGTCATCGGCGAAGGTGCCGGCGTCGTGATCCTCGAGGCTCTCGAGCACGCCGAGGCACGCGGGGCGACGATCCTGGCCGAGCTCGTCGGTTACGGCGCGACCGCCGATGCGTCGCACATCACGCTGCCCGCCCCTGGTGGGATCGGCGCGGTGCGGGCGGCCAGGCGGGCACTCGAGAAGGCCGGAATGACGCCCGCGGACATCGATCATGTCAATGCCCATGCGACCTCGACACCGGAGGGCGACAAGTCCGAGCTCCAGGCGATCCGCACGATCTTCGGTGACGACGTCGGGCGGATCTCGGTGACCGCCAACAAGTCGATGATGGGTCACACCCTTGGGGCCGCCGGCGCGCTGGAGGCGATCGTCACGATCCTGAGCATCCGCGACGGCTGCGTCCCGCCGACGATCAACCTGGAGGACGCCGGTCCGGAGGGCGCCGGGATCGACCTGACCCCGAAGGTCGCCGCCAAGCACACGATCCGCGCGGCGCTTGAGCAATTCCTTCGGGTTCGGCGGCCAGAACACGGCCCTGATCTTCACGGGCCCCCCGGCATGACCGACGAGACGGCGCCGGTCGCGGCGCCCGAGCCGCACGATGGAGCCGACGTCGAGCTGCTCGGGCTGATCGACCGCCTGGCCGAGCTTCTCGAGCGCTCCGACCTGAGCGAGCTCGAGGTGGAATCGGGTGGGACCGGGCTCATCCTGCGCAAGCCAGTCGCGGTCGCCGTTGCCGCCTCGGTCGCTGCCGGTGCGTCGTCGACGTCCGCCGCGCCCGCCGAGGCGCCGCCCTCGACCGGCGAACCGTCGACCGCCGGGCGTGACCCAGCGACGACCGGCAAGCCCTCCGTGAAGGCGCCGCTGACGGGGATCTTCTATGCCTCGCCCGCCCCGGGGACGGCGCCCTACGTGCAGGCCGGTGGCGAGGTCGCGGTCGGCCAGGTCATCGGCCTCATCGAGGCGATGAAGCTGTTCAACGAGATCAAGTCGGACCTGGCCGGTCGCGTCGTGCGGGTCGTCCCCGAGAGCGGCGCGCTGGTCAAGGCGAAGCAGCCGCTCATCGAGGTGGAGCCACTGTGAGCACGCCCATCCGCAACGCCCACGTCACCGGCTGGGGTCGCTACGCCCCGTCGCAGGTCCTGACCAACCACGACCTCGAGCGGATGGTCGACACCTCCGACGAATGGATCGTGTCGCGGACGGGGATCCGCGAACGCCGGGTCGCCGCCGCCCACGAGACGACGGCCTCGATGGCGGCCGTTGCCGCGATGCGTGCCATCCGGACCGCCGGGATCGAACCGGACGACATCGACCTCATCCTGCTGGCGACGCTCACGCCCGACTACTGGATGCCCTCGACGGCGGCGCTGGTCAAGGAGGCCATCGGGAACACGAAGGCCGCCGCGATGGACGTCGCCGCCGCCTGTTCCGGCTTCGTCTACGCCTATGCCACGGCGCATGCCTACATCACCAGCGGGATGGCCAAGCACGTGCTGGTCATCGGCGCGGAGCTCCTGACCCGCTTCCTCGACTACACCGACCGCAACACCTGCATCCTGTTCGGGGATGGCGCGGGTGCCGTGGTCCTGTCGGCGTCAGACGAGCCGGGTGGGGGACTCGGGATCGAGATGACCACCGAGCCACAGGGCGCGTACATGATCTGGCTGCCCGCCGGCGGGGCGAAGAGCCCGCCCTCGGCGGAGACCGTCGCTCGAGGCGAGCACTACGTCCGGATGGAGGGCAAGGAGACCTACCGGTTCGCCACCCGGACGCTGGCGACCACCGCCCTGACATCGATCGAGAAGGCCGGTCTGAAACCGTCCGACATCGACCTGTTCATCCCGCACCAGGCCAACATCCGGATCATCGAGGCCGTCGCCAAGGGTCTCGACCTGCCGATGGAGCGGATGTTCGTCAACCTCGACAAGTACGGCAACACGTCCGCCGCGTCCGTGCCGATCGCCCTGGCCGAGGCGGTCAACGAGGGCCGCGTCAAGGTCGGCGACCGGATCGTGATCGTGGCCTTCGGGGCCGGCTTCACGTCGGGTGCCGTGACCATCGAATGGACCGCCGACCCGGCGCGCGGCATCGCCGGTGACGCCGCGGTCGACCCCGATGACATCAAGGTCCGGCTGCCGGTCGACTGGGACTCGGTGGACCCGATCCCCGAGGCGCTGGCCGAGCTGATGCGCCGGCCGGGCTCGGTCGATGTCCCGCTCGACGACGTCGTGCCGGGCGAGCAGGGCCAGAAGCCGCAGGAGGTCAGGGCATGATCGATCTGACCGGCAAGACCGCTCTCGTGACCGGTGGGTCGCGCGGGATCGGGCGGGCGATCGCGCTCCGCCTCGCCACCCAGGGCGCCGACGTGGCGTTCACCTACAAGGGCAACGCGGAGGCCGCGGCCGAGACGACCGGCGCCATCGAGGCCCTCGGCCGGAGGGCACTCGCGGTCCAGGGGGACGCATCCCAGGCCGAGACCGCGGATTCGGTCGTCAAGACCGTCCTCGAGGCGTTCGGCAAGGTCGACATCCTGGTCAACAACGCGGGCGTCACCCGCGACGACCTGATCATGCGGATGTCGGTCGAGGCCTGGCGCGAGGTCCTCGAGACCAACCTGTACGGCGCCTTCTTCATGATCAAGGCCGTCACCCGCCCGATGCTCAAGGCGAAGGGCGGCCGGATCATCAACATCACGTCGGTCTCGGGACAGGCCGGCCAGATGGGCCAGGCCAACTATTCGTCGGCCAAGGCCGGGCTGATCGGGCTGACCAAGGCGTCCGCCCGCGAGCTGGCGAGCCGCTCGATCACCGTCAACGCGGTCGCCCCGGGGTTCGTGCTGACCGAGCTGACCCAGGACCTGCCCGACGCGCTCAAAGCCGAGCTCACCGCCCGCACGCCACTCGGGCGGTTCGGCGAGACGACCGAGATCGCCGACGCCGTCGCGTTCCTGGCCAGCGACGAGGCATCCTTCATCACCGGGCAGGTCCTCGCCGTCGACGGCGGCCTGGTGATGATGTAACGAGCTGGACGGGCGGACGGTGCCGGTCGCGTCGGACGGGATTCCGCGGGGTCCGTGCTAGACTCCCGGCGAATTGACATCCGAACCGCGTGAGGGGCGGCCGACGCGGTCACCCGCGTTGGCGACCTTCTTCTCCTTTCTGTGGCCGGGCTTGGGTCAGCTGTACGTCGGGGCAAGACGTTCAGCCCTGATCTTCGGCCTCCCGCTCCTCGTCGTGCTGGTCGTTGTCGCCCTTCAGGCGCTCAGCAGCCCCGAGGGCGTGCTGATCGGACTGTTCACCCCCTCGACCGCGCTGACGGTCCTGATCCTCATCGTCCTGTTCGGCGTGTGGCGGCTCGTCTCGATGGGCGACGCCCTCGGCACGGCCGGTCGGCGAGGCGCCTGGCGAAAGCCGGTCCCGCTGGCCTCGTTCCTCGTCCTGGCCGCGATCGTCATCACGACCCATGCCGCCGCCGCCAGCCTGGCCTATTCGTTCTACGACGCCGGCCGGCTGATCTTCGTCGGGGAACAGGATCCTGACGGCGTGCCGCTGCCGAGCCTGGTCGCGCCGACTCCGGCCGTCTCGCTCGCTCCCGGCGCGACGGCGGCCCCGACCGATCCGCCCAAGTCGGCGCGCATCAACATCCTCCTGACCGGCATCGATTCCGACGAGAACCGGAAGCATGCCCTGAACGACACGATCCTGGTGGCCAGCCTCGACCCGACGACAGGCAACGTGGCGATGGTCAGCTTCCCGCGCGACCTGTCGCGCCTGCCGACGCCCGGCGGCAAGCCATACATGGGCAAGATCAATTCGCTGATGACGTACGCCGACAAGCACCCGAAGGAGTATCCCGAGGGTGGGATGGCCGCCCTGGCCAAGGAGGTCGGCTACCTGCTCGGCGCCCCTGTCGACTACTACGCCTCCGTCGACCTCGACGGTTTCCGCAAGCTGATCGACCGCGTCGGCGGCGTCACTGTCAATGTCCAGACCGCGATCAACGATCCGGGCTACGGCGGCTGGGACACGCCCGGCAAGATCGGCTTCAAGATCTCGACCGGAAAACACACCCTCGACGGAGAGACCGCCCTCGCCTTCGTCAGGTCCCGCAAGAGCCTCGGTGATAGCGACTTCGGGCGCGCCGCTCGCCAGCAGCAGCTCCTCGTTGCGCTCCAGCGCAAGCTGGTCGACCCGGCGATGCTGCCGAACCTCCCCGGGCTGCTCCAGGATGCGACCAAGACGCTCAAGACGAACTTCCCGCCCGACCGCATCAGTGAGGTCCTTGCGCTCGCCCGCAAGACCGACGAGAAGGCGACCAAGAAGGTCGTCCTCGGGCCGCCCTACTCGAACCACCCGACGAACCTGAGCACCTACATCCTGATCCCGGACATGGAGCGCATCGCCAAGCTGTCGATCGAGCTGTTCGGCGACGAGAGCCGGTACGCCGCCACGGAATGAGCCGCTAGCGCCCCTCGCCGGCCAGCACCGCGGGGATCGTCCGAGCCACGATCTTGACGTCGAGCCAGAGCGACCAGTGGTCGATGTAGTCGAGGTCGAGACGCACCCAGCGGTCGAAGTCCGGGTCGCGCCGTGCCGCCACCTGCCACAGGCCGGTGATGCCGGGTTTCATCGACAGGCGCCGGCGGTGCCAGATGTCGTAATCGACGACCTCGCGGGGCAAGGGTGGCCGCGGACCGACGACGCTCATCTCGCCGCGCACGACGTTCCACAGCTGCGGCAGCTCGTCGAGGCTCGTCCGGCGCAGCCATCGTCCTGACCGGCTGAGGCGCGGGTCGTCGGTCATCTTGAAGGCGTGGCCCTGGATCTCGTTCGCACGCCTCCAGCTCGCTCAGGCGAGCCTCGGCGTCGGGGACCATCGTCCGGAACTTGGCGACACGGAACGGGCGCCCGTGGAGGCCGACCCGCTCCTGGCGGAAGAGGATCGGCCGGCCGTCCTGCAGCCAGATGAGCGCTCCGAGGATGAGCAGCAGAGGGCTGAAGACGATCAGTGCGGCCGTTGCGATGACGATGTCCAGCAGGCGCTTGATGGCGATCCCGAGGATCCGATCCGGTCCGTAGACCAGCGACAGGATCTGCATGCCGTGGAAGTCCTCGATCCGGCCGCCGGGGATGATCATCGTCGTCTCCGTCAGCGGGATCCGGACGATCCGGCCCTCGTCCTCGCACAACCTCGTGATCGGCTCGACGAGGGCCCAGTCCTCGTGGCTGAGGCAGATCGCCACCTCGTCGACCACGGTTCCGTGCAGGACGTCCTGGATCTCGTCCACGGTCCCGAGGACCGGTCGCCGCCGGTCCCAGCTGGCGGACAACGACGGGTCATTCGGAGCGGCCAGGTAGCCGATCGGCCGGAGGCCGAGTTCGACGTGGCCCTCGATCGAATCGGCGAACGCCTTGGCCGCTGGGTTGGCGCCGACCATGAGGATGTACCGGGCGTTGTAGCCGCGTGCGCGGAGCCGGACGAAGAGGGCCCGGATCGAGGTCCGCGAGATCAGTGTCAGGACTGCCTGGAACGAGAAGAGGAGGAGCAGGAAGAGGCGGCTGACGTTGGGGAGCTTGAGCAGGTAGAGCGCGGTGAAGACCACGACCGCGAGGAGCAGGATCGCGACGAGGACGTCGATGACCTCGCGGCGGATCGACAGGCGCGTCCGGAAGCGGTAGAGCCCCTGGAGCCACAGGGCGCTGACGAGGACGAGCCCGTAGGCTGCAGCCGCCGCGAAGGGGTCGATGCCGACCGACGCCCAGACGTCGCGCCATCCGGGTCGACCCGAAACGGACGATCGACAGGCCGACGAACAGGGCCATCGCGGTCAGGCCATCGGCCGCCGCGAGCGCCAGCCGAAGTGCCGTGATGTGCCGGCGTATCAGGGCGAAGGCCTCCTGCGACAGCTCCCCGGGCGGCCTCCAGTGTACGCCGTGGTCGGGTCATCGGCGTCTCGGTACTTCCGTACCAAGGTGCACTTCGGGGAGGTCTGATACGGTCCAGCCATGTCAGGCATCCGAACCTCTTGGCAGGCGATGGCTCCGCGCAGCCGGGTCATCGCCGTCGCCGGTCTTGTCGTCCCAGTCGTCCTGGTCGCCGCGTTGGTCGGCGGTGTGGCCCTCGGCGCTCCTGCCGCGAGCCCTTCACCGTCGCTCGCCGACGGTGCACTCCCGACGGCCTCTCCGACCTTCCCGCCGCTCCCGCCGACCCCCAGTCCGGCGGCTTCGGCGACGCCCGTGCCGTCCGATAGCCCGCCGCCCGCCGGTGTCGATTCGCTCCTCGGCTCGGACGGCCGGTTGACGCTGCTGCTGATGGGCACCGACTATCGCCCCGCACACCCGGGCAACCGGACCGACGCGATGATGGTCGTCTCGATCGACCCGACCACCGGCAAGAGCGCCGGATTCAGCGTCCCGCGCGATGTCTCCGCCTTCCCCCTGCCGAAGTCAGGGACCTACGCGCCGAAGGTCAACGGGCTCTATCAGTACCTCGACGGCAAGATGGGCGACGGCGGAAAGGGCATGAAGCAGGCCTTCTCGCGTGCGTTCGGCATCGAGATCGACCACTACGTCCTGATCGGGTTCACCGGCGTGATCAAGCTGATCCGCAACATCGGCGGTGTCGACGTGACCCTCGCCGAGCCCTACTACGACCCGTATTACTGGGTCAACAACCACCATCGCGGCTGGGGCCTGCCGGCAGGCAAGAGCCACCTCGACGCGGACGACGCCCTGATCTTCGCCCGCAGCCGCAAGGGCGACAGCGACTTCCAGCGCGCCAAGCGCCAGCAGCAGCTGGTCATGGCGGCCGTCGCCAAGGTTCGCAAGCGCGGCCTCGGCGAGCTGCCGAAGCTGCTCAACATCGCCAAGGAGACCGTCCGCACCGACCTGCCGATCGATCGCGCCGCCGACCTGTTCGCGCTCTACAGCACGGTGGACCTGGCCAAGGTCGATCGGGCGGTGTTCGGACCGAAGAAGTTCGCGGTCCGCAACGGCGGCACCGACTACAAGCTGGTCCTCGACCTCTGCAAGCAGTGGATCGCGCACCACTTCCCGCCCGCGCGGCCGCTCGGAGCGTGGACCCCGCCCGCCTAGGAAGACTCGTCGGCGGCGCGTGAGCGCCGCGATCGCCTACTGGAAGGTGCCGGCGTGAACCTGGTTCGCGATGGTGCGCATCCAGCGCACGGTGGCGGCGCTGCGGCGCTCATCACGCTGGTAGCTCGTGTTCGACCAGGTGTGGAACGCGATGCCCGTGGCGCCCAGGTAACGGAGCGCCTCGCGGACCTGACGGCGCAGGAGCAGCTCGGTCGGCCCTTGCTTCTTGTGGCAGCGCGGGTTCAGGTTCTTGTGGGTCTGGGCCATCAGCCACACGGGCGTCCCGGGCGTCTTGGTGCGCCACGATCGAGCGGACCCTGGTGAAGTGCTTGGGGCCGGTGGTGATGTAGTGCGTGCCCGTCCGCGAGCAGCCGTTGTTGGAGGTCTCGACCGGGTACCAGTCAACGACGAGGATGTCGGCCATCCCCGCGGACCAGCGGTTGCCGACCATGTTGAAATGCGGGATGTCACCGAAGATCGCGATGACGGGGTGGGTCGGATCGGCCTTGTGGTAGGCGGAGTAGATCGAGCGGATCTCGGTCGGGTTCAGGCCGTTCCACGACGGCTCCTTGACGGTCAGATAGCCATACAGTGCCGGGTGGTTCTTCACGAGGTTGACCCAGTAGGGCACCCTCGACGGGTAGACCCGGCCGAGCGCGTGGTTGACCGTCTCGGGGAACGACATGATCACCTTCAGGCCGCACCGCTGTGCCGCGTTCAGATAGTTGACGGCGTTGTTCGGCCCCGCCGCGCTCTTCATGACGATGGTGAAGCCGCCGTTGCAGATCCCGCCGTAGTTCGTGGAGATGTCGGACAGCGAGACGTTCTGCAGGACCATCGGCATCGGGTCGCCCTCGGCGGCGACGGCAGTGCCCGCGCCGAGCAGCGTGGCCGCCATCACGGCCAGCAGGGCGAGGCTCGCGGGGCGCTGGACGGATCGGGTGCGGCGGCTGATGAGGTTCATGCGCTCACGATGGCAGGCGGCACACCGAAACGGTAGCGCCCGGACGGGGGAGCCGTCTTCCTCCATCGGTCCTGTGCAGGGTGGCAACACTCGTGCCGTGACGAGTGGTCCGGGTCAGTCTGGGCAGGTTCCCGCACGTCCGAGCGTGATCGAGCCCTCCGGGGTGGGGGTCGCACAAGCCGTTTCGCCGAGGCGTTCGGTCAGCGCGGCGAGTGCCTCTGGGCCGCCGTCGACGACCGGTCGGGCATCGAGCAGGCGACCAGCTGCGGCGTCGCCGCCGGCGAGGTCCAGCCAGGCCTGAGCGGCCTCGGCCGAGAGGTGGAGCGGGACCTCGGATGACGAGGTCGCGGTGGCTTCCGGTGCCACTCGATAGATCTCGGCGCGGTCCCCGTCGGCGTCGAGGGTGGTGACCGGGGTGAGGCCCAGGTCTGCGCCGATCCCGGGCGTCGCGGTCAACGCCGTCGGAGTGAACGGATGCGGTCCGACCAGCACGAGCAAGTCGGCCGGTTGCCCGGCCCCTCCGAGCTCGCCGGAAAGGGTGTCGCTCCAGGCGGCTCGCCGGTAGCCGAACAGCTGGCGGTCGCGCAGGCCCATCCACAGGTAGTCCTCCGGAGCCTCCGAGGCAGCGACCCGCGCGATCGGCAGGATGGCCACGTCCGCCCGACCGTACAGGCGGAGGGCCATCTGTTCGCGCTCGCGAAACGCCATCGCGACGCGTCCACCTTCGGGCACGTTGGTCACGAGCCAGGCGGCGAGCTCGTCGCCGATGCGGTCCGGTGCGACACGGCCGGCGTCCCGCTGGCCGACGACAGGAGCCGCGAGCGCCACCACCGCCACGCCGACGAGCGCGATCGTCGCGAGGCGCCGCCCTGCCGGGCGATCCGGTCGTTCGCCGCTGCCTGAGGAGGGCAACGAGCCACGCCCCGCCGGCACCGACCGCGACCGCGGACAGGACCGCGAGGCCAGCGAAGTTGCGCGCGTTGAGCCCGAGGCTCGCCGCGTACAGCGCCGCAGGGGCCAGGCCGATCGCCGCGACGAGCAGGACGCGTGCGCCGGTGTCGTGGAGGGCGCGCCAGGCGACCAGCCCCCATCCCACGGTCGCCAGTGCGAGCAGGAGCGCAGTCGAGCGGTCCACTCGGAGCGCGACGTCGACGTCGCGCGCCTCGATGACCGACAGCGCGTTGAGCGGGAAGACCTGGCCGGTCGACAGCCAGACCACCAGCCACCACCAACCCGCGGTCAGGACAGCGGCCCCGACGAAGACCGCCGACAGCCGAGCCAGGCGGGACGGTGGCACGGATCCGACGAACGCGACCGGCAGGATCAGCAGCGGGAGCGCCGTCTCCTTGACCAGGATCGCGAGCCCGAGGAGGACGCCGCCGAGGGCCCAGCGTCGCGTGGTCGGTCGCCAGATGGCCAGCAGGGTGGCGACGATCGCGGCCGTCTGCGGGAGGTCGATGCGGAGTGACGGCATCAGGCGCCAGATGAGCGCCGCGGCCACCAGCGCGAACGCCGTCCCAAGCGCGCCTCCCGGTCCCGCGAGCAGCCAGCCGAGGCGCAGCGCCCCGGCCAGGGCCAGCAGGCTCAGGCCGAGCGCGACCAGTCGCGCCCCGACCAACGGATCGCCCCCGACCAGGGTGCTGCCGGTCGCGAGTGCCAACCCGTAGACGGGTGAGCGAAGCAGGAACGTCGACCCGCTCGGCGTGACCGGGCCATGGCCGTCGAGGATCGACAGCCCGACGTACAGGTAGCGAGCATCGTCGGGTGCCAGCGGCGCCCAGCCACCGAGGGCGACGCGCAGGAGCGCAAGGACGACGAGCGCGGCAATCGAGGCCGAGCCCGATCCATCGTCCGTCGGCGGGAACGCCGACCGCCGCGCGCGACGACGGGCGATCCGCGCTCAGGCTCGCCACGCCAGCACGTCCCGGACCGATCGCAACGTCGCGGCAAGTCCGCCAGCGGCAAGCACGCGCCAGGCGATCACGAGGACCACGAGCACCGCCAGCCCGTTGACGCCGAGGGCGTGGGTGCGCGCAAGGAAGACGACGAGCAGCGCGCCGGCCACGAGGTCGACGGTCGTCCGGCGGCGGAGAGCGAGGAAGGCGCCGAGACGTTCTGCCACGAGCCCGAGCAGCAGGAACAGCACCAGCCCCAACGGGCCGAAGTTCGCCCACGCCTCGCCGAGGATCCCCGGTGCCGCGTAGCCCGGCGGCTCCTGTCCCGGGAAGAGCCGTGGGTAGACCCAGTAGCCGAGGTTCGGGATGTCGGGACGGCCGAGGGCCGGCCCGAGGCGACGGACCCACGTCAGCCCGCCGAAATACGGTTGCTCGGCGGGGATCGCCGCCTGGAGCGCCTCGAGCGTGCGCGGCTGGATGAGGACGACGCGATTGATCGTTCGCTCGACGGCAAAGGCGAGCTCGCGGCCGGCCGCCTGGTCGTATGAGCGGAGGATCTGGATGCCGCCGAAGGCCAGGACCGCGATGAGGGCGAGGGCCGCCAGGCGACGCGGCTGGAGACGCCAACCGGCGAGCCCGATCCCGACGAGCAGGACCGCCAACAGCTCGGCGACGAGATAGCGACTGGCAAGGATGATGTCGAGGGCGATCAGGAGCCCGACGGCGAGCCAGGCTCCGCGACGACGCCGTGCGGTGGCGATGCTCGCCCGGCCGCGCGTCCCGAGCACGAGAACGAGGGCGAGCGCCGGCACGCTGACCCGCAGCACCTGGACGGGCAGCCCTGCGAGCTCGGCCCGGGCGCCGGTGATGTCGCCGGCAAGGAACGGAAGACCGACGCGCAGGATGGTCGGTGCGATCAAGGCCAGCCCGAGGGCGGCGAGACCGCCAACGACCCATGGCCGCAAGGGGATCGCCTCCGGGGGTTCGTCGTCCTGGGTCGCGTTGAGAGGCCCGTCGTGCGCGGCGCGCCGGCGCGCGAGCCGATCGCCCTCCGGCCACGGCCAGGGCGAAGGCGAGGACCGCACCCGAGACGTAGGCCGCGGGCCCGAACCGGCCGTCGATCGCCAGACGCGCAGAGCCGATGCCGAAGAAGACCGCGGTGAGCGCGAGCCACCAGATCGCCGGGTGCCAGATGGTGAGTCCCGTCCGCTCGGCAGCCGGCCGGACCAGGAGCGTCGCGGCGACGAACGCGGCGATCACGAGGACGACGACCGCGATGCTCATCCTGGCGTCGACTCGTCCTGACGGGGCGTGGACCCAGCCAGGGCGGCACTGGCGGCACTCGCTGCCTCGCTGGCGTGACCGTGGGGCAGGCGCGCGGACAGGAACGCGTACGAGGCGACACCGAGCAGGCCCAATGGCAGCGTCGACACAAGGCGATAGCCGAAGGTGATCGCCACCGCCTCTCGTCCCGGCACGCCGGCCGCGACGAGCAGACCCGCGACGACCAGGTCAGCCGATCCGAGCCCGAACGGGAGCAGCGAGAGGACGCCGACGATGATGCCGAGCCCGAGCGCGCCCCAGGCCGCCGCGGGGTCGAGCGACTGGCCGAGAGCGGACGCGACGAGGAGGAGCTGGCCGGTGTAGGAGATGAACACCACGGCGGTCCATCCGGCGAAGGCGATCGCGCGCGGCGGGTCGACGAGCAGGGCGGCCACGGCCGCGTCGACCCGGTCGAGGGTGCTCCGGGCGGTGGCCCAGCGAGCATGGCCGACCAACCGTCCCAGCGGGAGCCAGCCGATCATCGCCGTCGGACGGATGCCCGCCCGGTAGACGAGGCTGGGCGCGATCGCGACCGCGACGATCGCGACGACAGCGATGAAGGCGGGGAGGTGGAGAGCGAACGTCAGCCACATGCTCGCGGCGCTTGCGCCGAGCAGGACGATCGCGACGACGCGCTCGATCAGGACGACCGCGGCACCGGTCGTGTAGTCGACGCCGTACTGCGCCCGAAGCAGGTAGAGGCGGACGAGCTCGCCGGCCGAGCCCGGGGTGATGTTGTTGATGGTGTTGGCGAAGGCGGTCATCGGGATCAGCGGGAGGACCGGCACGGGCCGCCCGGCGCCGGCAAGCAGGTTCGACGAGCGCGCGGCCCAGGCGACCACGATGACGAGGTTCAGGAGCACGGCCGCGGCGATCGGTCGCGGGTCTGCGTCGCCCAGGCGGTCGCCGAGCTCCCACGCCTTCGAGCGCCACGCGACGAGCGCCAGCAGCGCGATCGAGAGCGAGCCCCACACGAGTGGATGGCGGAGGAATCGCCTCACGGCTGTCGCTGCCAGACGATCGCATCGTCGGTCGTCGTCGCCACCGACCAACCGGCGGGAGGTCCGGGGTCGGGCACGAACCCCGTGACCGACTGGACGGTGATCGGGTCGATCGCCTCGAGGCGCAGCGTGGCGCCGGGCTGCAGGTCGACCGACGTGGTCACGACGCTGAAGTCGAAGTCGCGAGTCGGACGTCGCCGTCAGGTCGGTGACCGTGTCGCCGGCGTGGAGCCGGAAACGGGTCGGGCCGGTCGCTGGATCCGTGGCCGGTGTCAGCAGCCGGATCTCGAGGTCGATCGGTCCGCTCGTGGCCGTGGGGATCGTCAGCGTCGCGCCCGGGTCGAGGGCGACGGCATCCCAGCCGTTGCCCTCGACGACCCGGGAGGTGCCGGTCACCCCGCCCGCGGCAGCGGCCAGCGGCCGCCGGTTGGCTGAGGAGGCGGGTCGTCGTGCCGCGCCGGGCCAGGACGATGCGATCTGCGCCGTAGCGGTCCGCGGTCGAGACCAGGACCGCCGGGTCGCCGCGGAACGCGGCTGCCAGGTCGGACCGTCGGTCGGCCTGCCCGTGACCGGTGAACGCCGCGGGGTCGAAGGCGAGCTTGGCGTATCCGGGAGGGACGACGGCGACCACCCCGACCCCGGTCTCGTACCAGGCCAGCGACGACCAGTCCTCGTAGGTCAGGACGGTCGGGCGGGGCGCGTGGGAGGGGAGGAGGGCGGCGAAGTCCGGGACGCGGTCAGGTCCGAGTCGAAGGTGGGCGTAGATGGGCTCCGTCCAGGTCGATGCGAGAAGGCGCGTCGTGGCCACCGTGACCGGCACCGACGCGACCAGGACGAGGGCGACTGCTAGCGGCGCCGCACGCCGGATCCTCGACCGCGGCGCCGCGACGATGGCCTCGACCAGGGCCATGAGACCCATCGCGGCCAGGATGAGACCGGGCTGGCTGGCGATCATCCACAGGCGTTGCGGGCGGAGCGCGTCCTCGAGCGGCCAGCTCGGCTGGTAGAGGACTGCCAGGACCCATGGCACGACCCACCAGGCGATCAGGAGGAGGCCGCCCTCGGCTGGGTGCGGCGACCAGCGGCCCGGCGCGCCATGCGGACGCGGTCCGTCCGGCTGCCGAAGGAACAGCAGCGCGACCCCGGCACCGATGACCGCCAGCGGCAGGATCAACCCGAACTGGATCGGGTAGTCCCAGAAGCCGATCCGGACCGGCAGGAGGTCGGCCGACGAGTCGATCGAGAACCCGCCGTTCTTCCGGATGACCCCGGCCAGCCAGACGAGCCACGGGCCGACCAGCAGCAGCGTCACGCCTCCCGTGATCACGAGCGCACCGATCGCGGCGATCCACCGATCGCGGTCGCGCCAGGCTCGTGCGAGCGCGAGCGCCGCGAGCGCGATCGGGATCGGGAGCAGGAGCTGCACCTGGATGAGCGCGCACAGGCCGAGGAGTCCGCCTGCGACCAGAGCCCAGCCAACCCAGCGTCGCTCGCCGTCGGTCGCGCGCAGGAAGGCCAGGATCGCGAACGGCAGGATCCCGAAGACCAGATCCCGCGGGTAGATCGGGTAGGCGACCTGGCCGACGAGGAACATCGAGTTGACCCACAGCCTGTCGTTGGCGAAGTCGAGGCCGCCGGCGAATGCCGTCAGCGCCGCGGCGATCAAGGCGACGTCGGCGCGACCGGTCAACCGGCGCGCGAGGAGGTAGGCACCCAGCGGGATGACCGGCAGCCACAGGATCCCGAGCAGTGCCGTCGCGCCCGGGACGTCGAGGCTGGAGATCGATGAGAGACCGGCCAGGATCAGGTGGAAGCCCGGCGGGTAGTACGCCGGCAGGCCGATGTACGGACCCTCTGGTGGGAATGTCCCGAGCAGGATCGTGTGGGTCAGGCCCCAGTGGTAGAGAAGGTCGCCGCCGATGAAGAAGGGCTGGACCGCCCGCCAGCCGTGGACGACGACCACGAGGCCCAGGATGCCGAGGAGGATCCAGCGCTCGCGGGGGAGCGTGGCCAGTCGCTGTCGTACACTCCCGAGCGACTCCTCGTCGCGGCGGCCGATCGCCTCGTCGGCGGTCACGCGGCCGGGGCGAGGCTTGAGCGACTGACTATGGATCCCATCGCGCTGCTGACCTCCGCCGTCCTCGCGACGATGGTATCCGTCCTCCTCTTCGCGGTTCCCGGCATCGCGCTCGGCCCACTCGTGATGCGGACCGCGTCGAGCCCGCTGTCGTGGGCCGGTCGGGCGGCGGGCGTCAGTCTACTGGTGGTACTCATCGAGTGCACCGTGCTGGCCACGCTCGGGTTGCTGTCGGCGGCATCGGTCGTCGTCGTCACGATCGCGCTGTCGGCGCTCGGGTTCCTCGTTCGGCGGCCGCGGTTCCGCGTCCCCGTGGTCCGGCCGCGGCGTCGGTCGTGGTTGGTCGCGCGCGGCGATCGGGACCCTCGTGGCGCTCGCGGTCATCGTCGTCCCGTCGCACCTTGGCGTCCTCCCCGACCTGCTGCCGCGGAGCTCGACCACCTGGTACTACCTGCATCTGGCCCAGGCGACCGCCGACCTGGGTGCGTTCCCAGCCACGGTCGCGGAATGGGGTGCCCAGCGCCCGTTCCCGACCGACTACATGCCGGTGACCGCCCATACGGCGGCCGCGCTTCTGCTCCTGCCCGGCGACCAGCTCGTCCGCCTCGAGATCTACCGTCTGCTGATCCTGGGTCTCGGCGTCCTGTTCGCGACGGTCCTCTTCCGGCGCTGGGTCTCGAGTCCGTACGCGCTGGCCGGTGCCATCCTCCTGCTCGGGACCGTCCGGCTCGACCAGAAGTTCGATGGGTACCGACCGGAGACGGTCGCGTTCGTGCTCGCCCTGTTCGTCCTGTGGGTCGCCGACCGGGCGTTCGTCGAGCGCGACCGACGCCTCGTCGGGCTCGGCCGATCGTCGGCGCGGCGGTGGTCTTCCTGAGCCACGCGGAGGTCTTCCTGATCCTCGGTGCGGCGCTGGTCGGGCTCGCGATCGGGCGGACGCTGGTCGCGGCGCGGGGTCGCGGGTCCAGGCTCGGGTTCCGGCGGCCGATCGGTCGCGCGCTCGTCGCTCCGGGGCTCGCCATCGGGATCGTCGTCGGCGGGCTCGTCCTCGGTGCGGCCGGCGGCTGGCTGCTGACGGGAGAGGCGCGTGTGCTCGGGTACGTGGTCGGGCGTGGGCAAGCGCCCGCAAGCGGGCCCGTCGAGCGGGGACGGCCGGGCGAGATCCCCGCCGGCTGGACGTTCACCGACGACCCGACGTGGGACTTCTACACGGCCTCGGTCGCGCCGGGCCTGGACGGGACGCAGCCGCCCGACTCCTTCGCGGATTCGCTGTTGCTGCCTCGCTCGATCCTGCTGGTCTGGCCGGGTCTCGATGGGCGGACGCGGTCCGGCTTGGTCGTGCTCGGCGCGCTGGTCATCGCGCCGTTCCTGGCCTGGCCGTTCCTCGATCCGCGCCGGCGGCGGTTCCTGCTGGGGTGGGCCGCCTTCGCCATCGTGCTCGTGGTCGGGTCGCTGATCCTCTTCGAGCTCTCGCACACGTACGTCCCGCAGCGGACCGCCGGCCGGCGGCTGATGCCGTACCTGCTGATGCTCCCGGTCGTCGCGATGACGGCGTTGCTCTGGCTGATCGGCCGGCTCACGGCGCCTGCCTGGCGCGCGTTGCTGCCGGGTACCGGCCGCGGCTCGGGCTGTCGCCGGCGCGCTCGCTCTGATCGTCCTGACCACGGGGGCCGTCTCTGCCGCGCCGCGTGCCGGTGGCGCCGCGGACGAGCGCGAGGCAGCCCTGAGTCCGGCCGGCTACGCGGCCTATCGCTGGATGGCGAGCGAATTGCCAGCCGACGCCCGGATCCTGGCCAACGCCTACACCGACGGGGCGATCGCGGCCGTCAGCGGCCGGACCGGGATCGTCGATGGCCGTGCGGTCTATCTGGAGGATCCGGCCTTCCTGGCGGAGTCGACCGCGCTCGCCCTCGGCGCTCGCGTGGTCTTCGGGACGCCATCCGCGCCGGGGGCCACGAGCTTCCTCGAGCGGGAGGGCGTGACGCATCTCCTGGTCGCCACCGACCCCGTCGATGGGACCGATCTCGGCGGATACCTGCCGTTCGCGACCGATGTCGCCGCGATCCGGGCGGATCCGCGCTTCCGCCTGGTCCGCGAGTTCGACGACGGCCGGTTGCTGCTGTTCGAGGTCGTCGGTGCTGGAGGTGCCAGTGGCTAGCGCGACAGGCACGACCCGGACGGGCGAGGGCGAGGTCGCGTCGTTCTACGGCGCGGTGTGGTCCGAGGCGCGAGCGCGACGGCGGGAGATCGCGATCGCCGTCGAGGTGGCGATGGTCGTCGCGTGGTTCCTCGTGCGGACCGTGGCCGATGTCGACAGCCGGGTCTACCTGCTGTGGCTTCTCGCGGCCGGTGCGCTGGCCCTGGTGGCGCCGAAGTCGGGGCTCGTCGTGCTCATCGCGACCTCGGTCTTCTTCGAACCCGACAGCCTCGCCCGGACGCTCGCCCCGCGCGAGCTCATCGTGCTGCCGCTGGCTCTTGGCGTCCTCGTCCAGATCGCCGTGGACCGGTTCCGCTGGCGGCCGGGACTGTGGATCTGGCTCGGGCTGCTGCTCGTCGCCGGGACGGCGCTGGGCGTCGTGCACACGTTCCGGGTCTTCGACCAGGACTTCCAATGGCATGCCGCCCAATCGTGGATCGGCAACATGCTGGCGCCGATCATCATCCTCGTCGCTGCCGCGTGGACGGCGCGGGACGGGGACCTGCGCGTGCTCGTCGTGGCGGTCGGGGTGGCGGTCGTGGCGGCGGTCGTGTGCCTCGTCGAATACGCCGCGCCGGGGTCCATCTCGAACGGGCCGTTCGCGTGGGTCGGGTTCTGGAAGGGGTTCGGGGCGCGGCTCGCGGGGACGATCCCGTCGCCGAACGCCCTGTCGACGCAGCTCATCGTGCCGACGATGGTGCTGCTGGCCGCCGTCCTGCTGGCTCGCGATCGTGCGCCTGCGCGTGATCGCGCTCGTCGCCTTGGTGCCGGTGCTCGCTGGCGCAGTACCTCACGTTCAGCCGGGCACCGTTCATCGCCCTGTATGTCTTTGTCGTCATCGTCGCATGGCGGTTCCGGCGGTGGGCGGGGATCGCCGTGCTCGTCGTCGGGCTCGTGGCGGGCGCGCTCGCGCTGCCGGCGTATCTCCAGCTGCAGAGGCAGCAGCGTCTCCGAGGGCGCAGTCACCACGGGATCGATCCTTGTCGCCAGCGACGAGTTCCGATTCCGGGCGTGGGGCGCTGCGCTCGCAGATGGTCCAGGACAAGCCGCTCATCGGGCAGGGCTATCTGGCCTACAAGGAGCTCGCCGAGACCTTCGGCGACCCGGTCCTGGGCTCGCCGCACAACGAATGGCTCCGGATCTTCGCCGAGGAGGGCGTCATCGTCGGGCTCGTGGGGATCGCGTTCCTCGTGGCGACCGCGGTCACGCTGGCGCGCGTGCCAGGCTGGCTGGGGACCGGGATCCTTGCCGGGTTCCTCGGCTATGTCGATCGCGGCGTCGTTCAACAACCCGTTGCTGTTCGTGCGCGTGTCGGCCGTGGCCTTCGGCGATCGTCGGTGTCGGCCTGGCGTTGGCGGAGCGTGCCCGTGCCCCGGCGACCGCGGCCGACCCGGTCGTCGAGGACCTCGAGTCGGCCGACGACCCGGCGCTAGACTGACGGCACATGCCCATCAGCCTGCTGCGCCTCGTCGGCATCGTCCTCGCGGTCCTCGTCATCCTCGTCGCGGTCGGGCGGTTGCGCCGGCGCGGGGCCGGCAGTCGCGTCCCCGCGGCTGGACTGCTCGTCGTCGGGCTCGGCCTGGCTCGCGATCGCGATCGTCCCGGATCTCGTCCGCCCGATCCAGGGATGGCTCGGGCTCGAGGGCGAGCCGCTCGGCCGGCTCGTCACCGTCCTCGTCGTCTCGGTCGCGATCGCCTACATGCTGCTGTTCTACACGCTGTCCAGGGCCGATCGGGCGAACCAGCGCGTCAGCCGGCTCGTCCGGGCGTTGTCGGCGGCCCAGGTCGAGGCGGCGAAGGTCGGCGCCGGGTGGGGCGGCGTCCTCGTCTGCATCCCGGCGTACAACGAGGCCGAGAGCCTGCCGGCCGTCCTGGCCGAGGTCCCGACCGAGGTCGCCGGCCTGAAGACCCACGTCCTCGTCATCGACGACGGGTCGCGGGACGGGACGGCGCTGGTCGCGACCAGGCTCGGCGCCCGCGTCGTCAGCCATCCGGTCAACAGCGGTCAGGGGGCGGCGCTCCAGACCGGCTACCTGGTCGCCGAGCGGCTCGGCGTCGACGTCGTCGTGACGCTCGATGCCGACGGGCAGCACGATCCCGGCCAGATGGCGCGGCTCGTCGAGCCGATCGTGGCGGACACGGCCGACTTCGTCGTCGGCTCGCGCCGGATGGGCGAGGCGGAGGGCGGCGGCGACTCGCGCGCCCGCGACGCCGGCATCACCATCTACACGCGGCTGATCAACCTGCTCGGCGGGACCGAGGTCAGCGACATCGCCAACGGCTACCGCGCGATCCGCGCCTCGCGCCTGGCCGAGATCGCCTTCACCGAGGACCAGTTCCACAACCCGGAGCTGTTGCTGGGCGCGGCGCGGGCCGGCCTGCGCGTCGTCGACGTCCCGGTCACGATCCGCCGCCGGTCGGCGGGAGTCACCAAGAAGGGCACGAACGTGCGCTACGGGCTCGGGTTCCTGCGGGTGATGCTCAAGACCTGGCTGCGCTAGCGTCGGTCTGCAGGACGGCTACGGATGTCGTCCATGACGTCACGCAACGTGACATCGAGCGGGATCGTCGGACGCCAGCCGAGGTCGGACGCGATGAGCGACGCGTCGCCGCGGATCTCCGGGGGATCGTCCTTGCGGACGAGGTCCGGGTCGACCTCGATCGTCGACGTCGATCCCGGCGATCGCCGCGAGCTCGTTGACGATCTCACGGATGGCCACGGCTCGTCCGCTGGCAACGTTGTAGACCCGATGGCCGGCGGGCAGTCATCGCGCGCAAGCGCCTCGAGGACCAGGCGATACGCTCGCACGACATCGCGCACGTCGCTGAGATCGCGACGGACGTCGACGTTCCCCGCCGCGATCGATGTGATCGCCCTGGCATGGCGGCCTGGGCGATCCGTGCGGCGAGGGCCGGAACCACGAATTCGGCCCGCTGGCCCGGACCCGTGTGGTTGAACGAACGGACGACCGCCACGGGCACCTCCGCGCTCGGGGCGAGAGCCACCTTCTCGGTCTCGACCTTGGAGAGTCCGTACGGCTGCGTCGCTCGAAGTGGCGCAGACTCGCGAAGAGGAAGGTCCGCGGGAGTGGGTGCTCCATAGACCTCAGAGGAGCTCGCAACGAGCACGGGTACGCCGCCATGCTTGGCGGCAGCCGATAAGGATCGCGCTCGTTCCGCCCACGTTCACGGCAGTCGCACGTTCTGGCTCGCGACGCGCATCAGGACCGAACGAGATCGCCGCGAGATGCGCGATCGCGTCCGGCCGGACTGCGCCCACGAACGCGGTCGACCGCGTCCCGGTCGGTGATGTCGAGGACCGAGCTCGGCGGCATCCCGGCGGCTTCGTGCCCGGCTGCCTCCAGCTCTCGGACGAGCCATGTCCCCGCGAACCCGGTGGCTCCCGTGACGAGGACCTTCACGCCCCGCTCGCGACCGTCGCCTCCCGGTCGTTGCGTTGGCGAGCCGTGTGCCGGGCGACGTCGGCGTCGACCATCGACTCGATGAGCTCCGCGAAGGTGACCGTCGGCTCCCAGCCGAGCACGGTTCGCGCCTTGGTCGGGTCGCCGAGGAGGTGGTCGACCTCCGCAGGTCGGAGCAGCGCAGGATCGAGGGTGACGTGGCGCTCGTAGTCGAGTCCGACCCGCGCTCGTGGTGGTGACCGCGCTCTTCACCGGCGCGATCATGGTCATCCAGGCCGCGCCGATCGTGAAGCGCTTCGGCGCCGAGGGCCTGCTCGGCTGGGGCGCCGGCTTCGGCACGCTGCGCGAGATCGCGCCGCTCCTCACCGCGCTCATGATCTCGGGCCGCGTCGGCGCCAACAACACCGCCGAGCTCGGCACGATGATCGTCACCGAGCAGATCGACGCGCTGCGCGTGCTCGCGATCGATCCGATCAGCTTCCTCATCGTGCCGCGCTTCATCGCGATCGTCATCACGCTCTTCATGATGACGCTCTTCGCCGACGCGCTCGCGCTCTTCGGCGCGGCGTACGCCGGGCGAGGCGCTCCTCGGCGTCGAGCCCGACGACGTTCTACAACGGCCTCACCGGCGGCCTCCTCGGCTTCGGCGACGTCGCGAACGGCCTCGTCAAGAGCGTCGTCTTCGGCCTCGTCATCGGCGCTCGCGAGCTGCCACTTCGGCCTCGCGACCACGGGCGGCGCGCCCGGCGTCGGCCGCGCGGTCAACGCCACGGTCGTCGCGAGCGCCGCGGGCATCTTCGTCCTCGACTACCTCGTCAGCTTCGCGCTCGGCGGCTGAGCGCGATGCGCGACGACGAGCACGCGACGCGACCGAGCACGTCGAGACGCGCACGAGGAGCTCGGCTGCGTCGGCGCGCTCGGCGCCGCCGCGATCGAGCTCGTGATCGGCGGGCGCGAGCTCTACTCGGTCTTCGTCCGCACGCTCTACTACGTCGTTCCGCGGCCGGCGCGAGAAGGGCGCGCTCGTCCGGCAGATGTACGAGATCGGCAACCGCTCGCTCTTCTTCCTGTCGATCACGATGGGCTTCATCGGCATGATCCTCGTCTACCAGGCGGGCCTGCAGGCGAAGCGCGTCGTCCCCGACTTCACGCTGCTCGGCGCGACGTACCTCGAGCTCCTCGTGCGCGACTTCGCCGCGTCGATCGGCGCGCTCATGCTCGCGACGCGCGTCGGCGCCGGCATCGCCGCCGAGATCGGCTCGATGGTGGTCACCGAGCAGGTCGACGCGCTGCGCATGTGCGCCGCCGATCCGATCGACTACCTCATCGTGCCGCGCTTCCTCGCGAGCATCGTCATGACGACGGTGCTCATCGTCTGGGCGCGGCGCCGTCGCGTTCGTCGCCGGCGCGCTCACCGCGTACTTCGCGTTCGACGTCCCGCTCGCAGCACGTTCTTCAACATGCAGCTCGTCGACGTCGGCGACCTCGTCGATCGGCCTCACGAAGTGCGTCGCCTACGGCGCGGCGATCCCGATCGTCAGCGGCTACTGCGGCCTCTCGACGTTCGGCGGCTCCGAGGGCGTCGGCTGGGCGACGACGCGCGCGGTCGTCAACTCGTCGCTCGCGGTCATCATCCTCAACTTCTTCATCTCCGGCGCCGGCGTTCGTGATCTTCCCGGGACTGACGGTGATCCAGTTCAAGAACGTCGCAAAGTCGTTCGGCGCGAAGACGGTCCTCGACGACGTCTCGCTTCGACGTCGCACGACGGCGAGGTCTTCTTCATCATCGGCGCGTCGGGCGTCGGCAAGAGCGTGCTCATCAAGCACCTCGTCGGCCTGCTCTGCCCGGACGGCGGCGAGATCTGGCTCGACGGCGAGGAGATCTCGAAGCTCGACGAAGCGCGGATGTGCCCGGTGCGCAAGAAGTGCGCGATGGTGTTCCAGCACTCGACGCTGTTCGACTCGATGACGTGCGCCGAGAACGTCGCGCTCCCGCTGCGCAAGCACAAGGGCCTCAGCGCGAAGGACGCGCTCGCCGAGGCGCGCCGCCGGCTCGAGCAGGTCCACATGCAGGAGTTCGGCGACCGCTACCCGCCCGAGCTCGGCGACGGCATGCGCAAGCGCGTCGCCATCGCCCGCGCGCTCACGCTCGACCCGAGCTACGTGCTCTTCGACGAGCCGACGACGCGCTCGACCCGGTGAGCGCGCGCCGCGTCGACACGCTCATCCGCGAGCTCGCCGACAAGCTCGGCGTGACCTCGCATCGTCGTCTGCCACGATCTCGTCGAGCATCTTCGCGATCGCCGACCGCATCGTCATGCTCTACCAGGGCATGGTCCGCCTGCTCGGCACGCCGCGACGACTTCAAGCGCGCCGACGACGGCGTCGTCCAGCAGTTCATCACACGGCCGCGCGACGGGCCCGATGGAGCTCTGAGACGCCGCGATGGCCTGATAGCCTGAGTCGTCGATGGCCCAGGAGAAATCGATCGAGGTCAAGGTCGGCGTCCTCATCCTCGTGTCGCTCGGCATCCTCGCGGCGTTCGTCCTCGTGATGGGCGGGCTCTCGTTCGAGAAGACGTACACGGTCTACGTCGACTTCGACAACCCGGGCGGCCTGCAGTCGGGCGCGCCGGTGCGCGTCGCCGGCGTGAAGGTCGGCAAGGTCGACGAGCTCGCAGTTCCTGGGCGGCAAGATCGATCCGAAGACGAACCGCCGCACGCTCGTGCGCGCGAAGCTCGCCGTCGAGGCGCGCGTGCAAGGACTCGATCCACGACGACGCCGACTTCTACGTCACGACGCAGGGCGTCCTCGGCGAGCAGTTCCTCGCGATCGATCCCGGCTCGCCGCAGAAGCCGCGTGCTCGCCGAGGACGACCATCGTGAAGGGCATCGACCCGCCGCGCCTCGATCTGTTCCTCGCGAAGGCCTACGAGCTGCTCGACACGACGATGAACGGCATCCGCAACAACCGCGAGCTCATCAGCGACATCGCGACGAACACCGCGCGGTCTCCTCAAGGGGCTCAACACGACGCTCACCGACAACCGCGAGCGCATCAACCGCACGATGGCGAACCTCGAGTCGCTCACCGCCGAGGCGAACACGCTCACCGTCGCACGCGCGCACGCAGCTACGTCGACAACCCGAAGATCGTCGCGGACGATCGACAACATCGACACGACTCTCGACCGACCTCCAGAAGGACAGCGGGCCCGATGCTCAAGGACGCGCGCGAGGCGCTCGCGAACCTCAATCGCGCGTCCAAGGTCGTCGGCGGCGAGAGGAGCAGGCGAAGCTGAAGAAGACGATCGACGACGTCGCCCAGCTCGCGGCGCGCGCGAACGCGACCGCGGCCGACGCGCAGGCGATCGTCGCAGCACATCAAGAAGGGCAACGGCACCGTCGGCGCGCTCGTGATGGACGAAGCGATCTACGACGACGTCCAGGAGATGGTGCGCGACCTCAAGCACAACCCCTGGAAGTTCCTCTGGCGCGAGTGAGGCGGCTGCGTCCTCGGCCGGCGTCGCGACGTCGCGGCCGACGCCGGGTCCTGTCGGCCGGCGTCGGATCGGCGTCCGGGCTCGTGCCGTCCGGTCGATCGCTCGGCCGCCGTCGTGCGGGCCCGCCGTCGGTGCGTCGCCGCCGCCGGCGGCCACCGATCCGCATCGGCGAGCACGGCGCGTGCAGCCGCGCTGCAGGTCGCGCGAGCAGACGCCGGCCCGCATCGCTCGCGGCACGAAGACGACGCCGGCCCGCGGTCGGTCGCGGCGAAGCGTCGCCTGCCAGGCCGCACGGCTGGACGCACCTCGAGCGACGGCATCCGCCGAGCCGCCGACGCCAGAGCCGCGTCGCAGGCGGGCGCTGCGGCTGAGCGCTCCGCGCACTCGGAAATCCTACGCGATCGTCAGGAGCACGTCGCCCTTCGTTGACCGCCTGGCCCTCGGCGCAGCTGATCTTCTCGACCTTTCCGCCGGACGGGGCCTCGACGGGCATCTCCATCTTCATCGACTCGAGGATGACGCAGGTCTGCCCCTCGGTGACCGACTCGCCCTCCTTCACCTCGATCTTCCAAACGGTTCCCGTGATGTGCGCGTTCACGTTGGTGGCCATGGCCGCGGCATGCGTCCACGCCAAGGAGCCGTCTGTCGAGGCGCAGGCATGACGTCCGGCCGCGACGATAATGCGTCCCCAGGCGATGCCGGTCGTGGAGCGCCGGCGGCGCGCCGAGGTGCGACCTTGCGGACGGAGGCATCGATACCGTTTGCGAGAACGGGCCGCGCCGAGTACCTTTTCGGCGGACGTGACGGCGAGCGCTGACTCGATCGCGCCCGCACCCGGAAACAGCAGAGACCCGACATGGCGGAACAGAAAGAGAGCTCCGTTCTCTTCTCCCTCAAAGAGCTGATGAACCTCGAGGAAGATCGCATCAAGCAAGAGGACGACGACGAAGAAGCGCCAGGCAGCAGGCCGAGGTGCAGGCCGCGGGTCGAGGCCGAGCGCCGCGCGCGCGAGGCCGAAGAGGCGCGCATGCGCGCCGAGGACGAGCGCCGTCGCAGGAAGAGCAGCGCACCGCGCGAAGAGCAGGCGCGCCTCGAGGCCATCCGCCAGGGCGAGGTCGAGAAGGCCCGTCTCGAGGCCGAGCAGCAGGCGCGCCTGCGAGCGATGGCGCAGCAGCAGGAGCACGAGCGCCAGCTCGCCGCGCTCACGCAGGACAAGAGGCAAGAAGACAGCTCGCGTACGATCGCGGTCGGCATCGGCGCGGTGCTCGATCCTCGGCGCTCGTCGGCGGCGGCTACGCCTTCAAGAGCCCAGAGCGACAAGGCGAGGCCGCGTCAGCGGCGCAGAACGCGCGAGATCGCCGAGCAGAAGGCCCAGCTCGACAAGCTCATGGCGCGAGCCTCCGAGCAGAGCGCCAACGATCGAGCGCGCTGCAGGCCGCCAGCTGAGCGACGCCAAGGACGAAGGCGACGCCAAGCGCGCCGCCGCCAAGCGAAGCCGCTCGCGCGCAGGCGCAGCAACAGCGCGGCAGACGCGAAGCAACGCGGCAGCGTCGGCGCGCCCCACGGGCCCGGCGGCTGCGCGGCGGCGACTCGCGCGCCGCCAGCCGTCGCAAGCCGCTGCAAGTCTGCGCGCCCGAGCGATCCCGCTCTGGACCTCGATGCTGTCGCCGTAGATCGCCACGACGCGCGCTCGACCCATCGCTGTTTGCGCTCGATTATCCGAGCCGTCGACGAGGCGCGCGCGGGCGGCGCTCGCCGTGCGCGACGCGCGATCGGGATGATCAAGGTCGGGCTCGAGCTCTTCGTCGCACGCGGGGCCCGCGGCGGTCGCGCTCGGCGCGCGAGGTCGGGCTGCCCGTCTTCCTCGATCTGAAGCTGCACGACATCCCCGAGACGGTCGAGCGCGCGGTCGCGCAGCGCCGGCGAGCTCGGCGCGCGCGCTCCTCACCGTGCACGCGCGCGGCGGGCCGCGCGATGCTGAAGCGCGCGGTCGCGGCGCGCCGCGCGGACGACGCGCGGCTCGACGATCCTGCGCCGTCACGGTGCTCACCTCGCTCGACGACGCGGATCTCGGCGACATCGGGCATGCTCGGCGCGACGGGCGACGCACGCGCTGCGGCTCGCGCGCGTCGCCTTCGACGAGGGCGTGCGCTGGTTCGTGTGCTCGCCGCCCGAGGTGCGCTCGCTGCGCGACGGCGCTCGGCGCCGACGCCATCCTCGTCACGCCCGGGCGTGCGCGCCGCCGAGCGCGGCGACCAGGACGATCAGAAGCGCGTCGCGACGCCGGCGCAGGCGATCGCCGACGGCGCCGACTGGCGTCGTCGTCGGGCGCCCGATCCGCGACGCCGCCGATCCGCTCGCGGCCGCCGAGCGCGCTCGCGCGCGAAGCGACCGCAGGCCATGGCAGCGAAGCGATCCGCCGTCATGAGACTCATCGCCGGACTCCAGCCGGTGCGCGAGGCGATCCGCGTGCACGGCGACAAGCTCGAGCGCGTGTTCGTCGAGAACGACGGCGGCTCGCCGCAGATCGACGCGGTCGCGCGCTTCGCCGAGGATCGCGGCGCCGACGTCGACGCGCGTCGACGCGAGCCGAGCTCGATCGCATGGCGCACGGCGCGCGGCACCAGGGCGCGATCGCGTTCGCGCCCGAGCTCGCGCTCGTGCCGCTCGAGAGCTCGCCGCTCGACGAGCGACGCGCTCGTCGTCGCGCTCGACGAGATCGAGGATCCGCAGAACTTCGGCGCGCGATCTCCGCTCCGCGGTGGCCCTCGGCGCGACGGCCGATCGTCTGGCCCGAGCACCACTCGGCGCCGCTCTCGCCGGCGACGTTCCGCGCCTCGGCCGGCGCGGTCGAGCACGCGACCCTCTGCCGCGTGGGCTCGCTTGCCCGAGGCGCTCGCCGATGCGCCCAAAGCGGGCGCACGGTCATCGGCCTCGACGCGCACGGCGACGAGCGCGTCGACGACGTCGAGCTCGCGGCGCCGTCGTCCTCGTCGTCGGCGCCGAGGGCAAGGGACTGCGGCAAGACCGTCAGAAGCGCCTGCGACGTCCCTCGCGCCAGCCTCCCCATGGCGGGGCCCATCGCCTCGCTCAACGCCTGCGCCCGGCCGCGATCGCGCTCTACGAAGCCCGACGGCAGCGCGCTCAGGCTCCCCGCTCCGAAAAGTAACGAACGAGCGCCATCGCGTCATCGGGCACGTCGTGCTTGGTGGTGACGCCGAGCGCGGAGTTTCGGATTTCGCCGTGGAGGCCTAGCAAGTCGAGCAGCTCCTCGAGGGCCTCCGCGAAGGCAGCTGCCTCGCCGGGATTGAGAGGTCCACCCGTGGGCGCCGGTAGACCGAGCTTGCGCGCGTGGGCACGGCGCACGGCCATCTTGAGCTTCATCTTCAGCGCAGCGAACAGGAAGATTGGCGAGCCGTTCATGTCGGCCGCGACGTGCACGAAGTCCTTGGCCCAGTCGTCGTCGAAATCGTTCTCGAGCGAGGCCCAGCCCGGCAAGCGCACGGCCTGATCCAGCGCGCGAAAAAAGCCGACCTGCGCGACGTGATGCTCGGGGTCGACGAATTTCTCGAGGTGGCACACGTCATGGAGCGCGAAGGCGAGACCGTCGGCATGAGGCGCGGTGGACACGCCCTCGTCGAGCAACGACACGCACCGCCACCCGCGCGCCTGCAGCGACAGCACGTGAAGCGGCGTGGGCACCGCGAACGAAAGCTCGACGCTGCGTGCACCCGCGGCCCAGGCGACGAGGCCCTGGGCGACCGCGCGCTCGATGCGCCACAAGCGCTGCTCGGCGAAGAGGCGTACCGCGGGCGATGAAGTATCCGTGGCGAGCGGCGGCTTCATGGCGCCCGGGAGCCAGCGCGAGCCTTTGGCTTTGCGCACGTGCTCGGCGATGTACTCGCATGCCCGCTCGGCATCCTGCATCGGGGCTTAGGTTATCCTCTCGCCATGAGCGTACGCAGCGAGAAGTGCGATGGCGTCACGACCGTGATCCTCTCGCCCCGCGGTGAGAAACGCGGTCGACGGTCCCACGGCCGAGGCCCTGGCCGACGCGTTCCGCGCGTTCGACGCGGACGGCGACGCGCGGGTCGCCGTGCTCTGGGGCGAGGGCGGGACGTTCTCGGCGGGCGCGGATTTGAAGGCGATCGCCGCGGTCGCGCAACCGCGTCGCGCTCGACGGCGACGGCCCGATGGGGCCGACCCGCATGGTCCTCGGCAAGCCGGTCATCGCGGCGATCGCCGGATCGCGGTCGCGGGCGGGCTGGAGCTCGCGCTGTGGTGCGATCTCCGGGTCGTCGAGGAGGATGCGACGCTCGGTGTCTTCTGCCGGCGTTGGGGCGTGCCGCTCATCGACGGTGGCACCGTGCGGTTCCCGCGGCTCATCGGCCTGTCGCGCGCGCTCGATTGATCCCTCACGGGGCGTGCGGTCTCGGCGGCGGAGGCGCTCACGATGGGGCTCGTCAACCGCGTGGTCCCGGTGGGAACCGCCCGTGTCCAGGCCGAAACGCTGGCCCGCGAAATCGCGAATTTTCCGCAGGTATGTTTGCGAAAGCGATCGCATGAGCGCCTACGAGCAGCTCGGCATGACGACCGCGGACGCGATGGCAAACGAGCTCACGAGAGGCATGGAACCCCTGATGTCGGGCGAGACCCTCGCCGGCGCCGGACGCAGTTTACCGGCGGCGCGGGACGACACGGCGTGGCCGCGGAGGGGCCGAAGAAGCCGCTCTCAAGAATTTCGTCGCCTTTCGCGGCCGGACGGTCAAATACCGTGATCGGTTCGCCCGCCCTCGGGTGACTAACCCCATGATGCCGCGCCCCACCTCGTTTTTCGCCTCGCTCGCTGCTGTCGCCACCCTTCTTTTCGCCGCGGCGTCCGCGCACGCCGAGGAGCCGGGCACCGCGTGGTGGATCGAGACCCGACCCTGGACCTGCGCGGAGTGGACGGCGCGACTCGCGCGCGAGCTGCAGATGTCGTGCGACGCAGTGGGGGGCTGTCGGGTGGCCGCGGACGAACGAAGCGCGGACCGGCGCGCGATTCTGCAGTGCACCGCCGAGGGCGCGTGGGTACTCGAAGCAGGGACGCAAAAGAGCACAAGCTCTGGACGCTCGAGCTCGACGGCGAAAAGGACGACCGCATCCGAAAAGGTGCCGTATGGATCGCGCGTACGGAGCGAGGAAGCGCAGCGATCGAGGCACCGCCTCATGCAGCGCACGCCCCCACGAGCAGCCCCGTGAGCCCACCCTCGCACGAAGCGCCCGATGCAGTCGCACGCGACGCCGCAGGCCACGACGCGACGCATCCGAATGCCATTGCGCTCTCGCTGCACGGCGCGTTCAACCCAGAGGCCTCGGAGAGCACGCCCATCACGGCCCGAATCCTCGGCGCTCGGGCCGCTATGGCCCACCCGCTCGCAGGCGGCGTTCGCATTGGAGCGGCGCTCGCCTTCGATCAAGGCACACGCCAAACCTACAGCAGCGCCAGCCTCACCATGGGGCGCGCGGGTGGATTCTTGGCGTTTGGCGCCCCGTGGACGGACGATTCGATCGGCATCTCCATCGAGGGCGGAGGCGCGGTCGCGTCGCGCGCGAAGCTCGACCACTTCGAATACGACAACAACGACGACAACGGCGACGGCGACTTCAGCCCAAGCCCGGTCGCCCCTCGGGGAACGCAGTTTGTCGGCTACACCCAAGGTTCGCTCACAGCCCAATGGCCGCGGCTCGACAGGATCCGCCGTTTGTGACCGCATCGTGCGCCGGGGTGTACTTCGACTCGAACTTTACGTTGCTCCCGACGATCGACCTCGGCATTGCATGGAACGCTGTAGCAAATCGCGCCGACGTACCGCGTTGCGCTGACCCCCGAAGGGGGGTGCTCGCGGAGCGGCGCACGAGGATCGTCTCCGGTGCGCATGCGTGCGCCCCGCCGATTCCGTGGCCCGAGCTCGTCGTTCACGTGCGTAAATCCATGCGAAGCATCGTCGGGCCGTCGCACGATCTCGAAGATCTCACCCAGTCTGCGCTGGAGCACGTGCTGCGCAGCGTGGGGCGATTCGAAGGCCGCTCGGATCTTCCACGTTCGTTTACCGAATTTGCGTTCGCGTCGCGATGAATCATTGGCGTTGGTGGAGGCGCTGGTTGCGCCGGTTCGATCTCGGGACCGAGACGGCCGGGGACCACGCCGACCCCACGCAGGAGATCCGCGACGCGACGATGGAGCGGGCGCGGGCGCGGCGTCTTCACGAGCTGCTCGATCGCATGCCCCGATGCGCCGGATCGTCGTCACCCTCATGGACCTGGAGGAGCTTCCCGCGTCGCGCGTCGCAGAGATCCTGGGATGCCCGGAGGCGACGGTGCGGTCGCGGGATCCGCAAGGCAGGATCGAGCTCGAGGCGATGATCGTGCGCGATCCATTTTTCCCGCGAAGAGCTCGAGCGAGGTGCCCGATGACACCCGTCTGCAAGAGAGGATTCGACGCGGACTTCGTATCGCGACGAGAGAGAGGCGAGCTCGCCGAGGCGGAGGCGGCCGATTTCGAGGCGCACCTGAAAGACTGCGGGCGCTGCACGCTGTCGAGCCGTGCGCACGCGCTCGTGAAGTCGACCTGGCAACGTGACGTCGAGCGTGACGATACGTACGTCCGACCGGCGAGCGAGCTGCGGATCGCTTCTCGGCCGCGGCGCGCCCGAGCGGGATCGATGTGGGCTGCGGCGGCGGTAGGCGCGATCGTGAGCGCCGCGGCCATTCTGCTCTTTCTTTCGAAGCGCCCAGGACATCCCACCGTCGAGGTCACGACAATCGCGTCGCCGCAGGTCTCCGCAGTCGCGACGAACGCGCTTCCGCCTGTGACGCCTCCCCTCCCCCCACGGCCTTCACCTTCGACGACGGTGGCGCGCGCTTTTCGTGATGGCGCCATCATGGCGGAGCGCGCGTGTGCCCGCTGCAGTGGCCACGTCGTCTCGGGGGAGATGCTCGCGAACAACGAGCGCGTCGAGGTTCCTTCGGGGGCCGTCCTCTCCCTGAACTGGAGCATTTCCGGTGGGCTCGTGGAACCGGGCGCGGGCATCGAGCTCGCGGGCCCAGCCACGGCCAGTGCGAGCGTCTGCCGAGCAAGACGAGACCGTGCTCACGCTGATCGACGGCACCGCGCGCGTGCGGACGAAGACGGCGGCGCAGGTCCGAACGGAGCATGGCCTCGTGAGCGGCGCGGGGGCGGCGTGGACCATGAGCGTCGGGGCGAATCGCCTGCGGGTCGAGGTCACCGAGGGCGAGGTCCACGTGAACGCCTCGGGCGCCCGCGCATCCGACGCGCCGACCGTCGTTCATGCAGGCGACAAGCTGGACGCAGACAGCCGAGCGCACCGCCGCGGTCGACGGGCACGCCCCCCTGCCCAAGGCCCTTCCAATCATGCCGGCGATCCCACCGGCCATCATGCCGAGCACATCGAGCGCGCCGGTTTCGGACGTCGCGGCTGGGCTTGTTCCTTCCGAGGCGGGCGCACCAAGAACGGACGACGAGGTGTGGCGGTCTGCACAGGCCAAGCTTCGCGCGGGGGACAAGGAAGCGTCCGTGCAGCTATTGCGCGGCCTGGCGTGGAGCACGAACAGCACGGTGCGCGAGCGCGCGAGCTTTGCGCTGGCGGAGATCGATCTCTCGCGCGGCGCGGTGGACGATGCGCGCGCTCGGCTGTATCCGCTCGTGCATGCGGGCGATCCATCTCTGGCGGGGGATGCCACGTTCCTTCTCGCGCGTTCGCTGTCCGGGCCGCGCGATCGTGCCGAGCTTTTGGCGCGTTACCTCGCCGGCGGGCCGCCTTCGCCGTATCGGCAACAGGCTCTCCTCGAGCGCGCCGATGCGCTCCGGAGCGACGGAGACGTCGTGCGCGCCCGCGCAATCGCACTCGAGCTGCGCCAAGACCCGAACCTGCCCGCGATCGTTCGCCCGGGCCTCGAAGCACTCGAAGCACGCCTCCGCTGAGGTGATACGCTGTTTCTGCGCATGCGCCCCGCACGAGCAATCGCTGCACTCCTTCTGCTGCCGTGCGCCGCGCTGATCCTGCATTGCGCGTTGACGACGTCGCTCGATGGCCTGAGCGGTGGGTCTCCCCCGGCCGACGCGGCGCCTCCACCGGAGGCCGACGTGGTGTTGCCTGTGGCCGACACCTCGCCGCCCTCGGATCCATGCACCCACGCCGTCCCGCCTTCGAGGCCTGATCACGATGACGATCCCTCGACCGAGCAAACACTCGTCTTCGCCATCCAGAGCCTGACCTTCTTAAAGAGGAACGGCACCGCTGGCTACGACCTCGACGGCGTATGCACGTCGGTTAACGGTTCGGCGCACGATGGCGGCCCGTCCTGCACGTCGCCGAGCGGCGCGCGAGGGTGCGATGGCGAGGGGGGGATCGACGTCGGCGCGAACATCCTTTTTGCCACGGTCGCCGGATTCGGCGTCGACCTGGATGCGGTGCTCGAGACCAAGACCGTGGTGGCAAACGAAGGGGTCATTCTCGTCCTAGGCAAATACAACGGCCAGAGCGACAATTAACGTGAACCTCGCCGTCTTGGCATCGAGTGGGACCACGGACCCCGGGGATGCAGGAGATGCGAGCGTCCATCCCACGCCCAAGTACGACGGAACCGACGTGTGGGCGATCGATCCCTCGTCGTACTCCCCCAAAACGGAGTTGCCTCTTCGCGTCGCGCCCGGGTGGGTCCGCGACGGCGTTCTGGTGATACAGAATCTGAACATGGTCTTCAGCCAGACCCTGAGGCTCGAGCATGCATCGTTCACGGCGAACTTCGTGACCGGTCCCAACGGGGTGGAGCTCGCCGACGGCGTGGTCGGAGGACGTGTTCCGACGTCTGCGATCCTGAAGCTTGCCGGCAGGATCATCGTGGGCGGCAAACCGATCTGCAGCAACACGCCAATGTTCACGACCGTCCGCTCGACCATCTGCGACAGCGCCGAGATTCGTCAAGACGACACCGAGGACTTCACCGGAACGCCGTGCAATGCGCTGTCGTTGGCGCTGTCGCTCACTGCGCCGCCGGCGCTCATCGGCGGCATTCGAGACGTCGCCCCCGCCCTGGACTCGGGCTGCGGCGGAATCCCCGACTGCATGCACTAAGAGGACGGCGTACGCGCGAGCACCAACCGCCGTACCTGGGCGCGGATCGAGTCTCGGCGCTCCTCGACGAAGCGCGCGTCGAAGGGGTTTCGCCCGCGTAGCCTTCGACCAGGTCGGACGCTGCGAACGGGAAAAAATGCGCCGAGGAGGCTCATGATGAGCTGCTTCGAATAGGTGCGCCGAATGCGCCCGCCTCTTGGCCGGCAAGCGCAAACCGATACGCCGCATCGAGCACGTGAAGGGTCGTCGCGAGTTTTTCGCGAATGACCGGGCCCCAGTCCATGGCCTCGCGCACGAGAAGGCGCGCCGCGAACGGCTGCTCGCGCGAGACACGTCGGTGATCGCGTCGCTCAGCGCGTCGAGGCGCGCTCGACGAACGAGCCGTCGCGCGCCGCGCGCGCGCGATGGCTGCGGACGACCGCAACGACGAGCGCTCGAGCACCGCCGCGTAGAGGACGTCCTTGCTCGCGAAGTGGTGGAACAGCGACGCCTTGCGCAGGCCGACGCGCTCCGCGAGATCCGCCATGCTCGCGCCTTCGTAGCCGCGCTCGGCGAAGAGGCGCGTGGCCTCGTCGACGATCTCGTCCTTGCGCAGGCGTTTCGGCTTTCGATCGCGGCGCCATCGCCTGCCGAGCGGACGAGCGCTCGGCCTTCGGCGGTGATCGGATTTTCCGTGCATCGAGATCGCGCCTCGACATCGTGGACCGCCGGCGCCTCTCGAGCGGCCGGAGCGGTTTCAGGATCTCCGCGACGTCCGCGAGTAAGCTGCCGTGCGCGATTCGCGCGGCAGGAGCGACTCCGCCTGGAAGAGGGCGAAACCGACGTAGTCGTGCATCAGCTGGATGAGCCACGCGTCCGGATCCTCGCCGGCGAGCGCCGCGAGGTTCGTTCGCGACGCGGTCGGGCTTCGGAACGTGCCGTCCGGCGAGCGGTCCGGCGCCCTGAAGAGCGGATCGTAGACGCCGCCGCCGGTCGCGAAGCGCGCGAGCCCGTCGCGGAGCTCGGCGCCCTTTCCGAGCGCCGTCGCACTTCTGCGTGGATCTCGACGAGCGCCGGGATTGAACGCCTCGATGATCGCCTCGCGGCCCTTGCGGACGCGGCGCCTGCACCATCAACGAAGCCGCCTCGACACGAGCTGGAAGACGGCGCGCGTGACCTCGAACTCGAGCTGCCCGATGCGCCGACCGATCTCGGCGATGCGATCGCTTGCCGTCGCACTCGTCGAAGATCGCGACGAGATCGTCCGGCGGCCTTCTTCGCCGTCTCGCGCGGAACCGGGATGTAGTTCTCGTTCGGGATGCGTCTCGCGGAAGAAGCTTCATCTCGTCCATGCGACGAGCGCCTTCCATGAGCAGTCCGCCGGCGTTCAAGTTGTGGCGGCGGACGATCGCTGCTTCTCGTCGTAGCGATCGAAGAAGTAGAACATGCCCGTCCGCGACGTGGAGCGCCGCGTAGAAGACCTCTTCGACCTGGCGCGCCATCATCGGGTAGAGCTCTTCGGCGCGAGACGAAGTCGAGCTCGATCGCCGTCTCGCCGAAGCGCTTGCCGGACGTGCTCGAGGCGCGCGACCGATCGTGTCGAGCTGCTCGCGCGTGACGACGCCGAAGCGATAGAGCGTCTCGCCGAGGCGCTCCTCGGGGACGTTCGTGTGCGCGGCGATGCACGTTGCCGCGCGTCGAAGTAGAGCGAGCGGACCTTGCGCTCCTCGAGGACGACGAGCTCGCCCTTCCAGCTCGACTGGGCGATGAGCGAGACGATGTCGCAGAGCGCGCCGGGCGTGCGGATCTCGCCGGCGAGCGCAGCGACGGCGCGCCGACGCCGTGCTGGTCGGGCCGGCGCATCATGACGACGCCCGGCGGCTCGGGATGAGTCGCCACTCGCCTGCGCGAGACCGCAGCTCCTGGCTCGCCGCGCGCCCTACGGGATGGACCGTTCCGGTCACGTCGACGCGCAGCAGATCGTCGCGATCCGACATGTTTAGCCGTCAGGATACACGGAGCATCGCACCATGAATGCTTCGGGCACCAGCGAAGCGCGGCCACCGCTCGCTTGAGCCGCTCGCTCGAGAAGGCGCGGCTACCTCGCCGGACGACGACGCCGCGCTCGTCGCTGTCGGCCTGGCGCCTCGAGCTCGGCCGCCCGCTGCTCGTCGAAGGGCCCGCGGGCGTCGGCAAGACCGACCTCGCGCGCGCCGCCGCCGAGGCGCTGTCGCGCGACGCTCGTGCGCCTCCAGTGCTACGAGGGGCTCGACGAGGCGAAGGCGCTCTACGAGTGGGACTACGCGAAGCAGATGCTCTACACGCAGCTCCTCCGCGACGCGGTCGCCGAAGACGGCGGGCGCCGATCGCCGAGGCGGCGACAGCATCGCAGGCGCGACGAGCGTCGTTCTTCGGCGAGCGATTCCTCATCGCGCGGCCGCTCCTCCAGGCGCTTCGCGAGCGACGCGCCCGGTCGTGCTGCTTGATCGACGAGGTCGACCGCGCCGATCCCGAGTTCGAAGCCGTTCCTGCTCGAGATCCTCGCGGAGAACCAGGTCACCATCCCCGAGCTCGGCACCGATCAAGGCGAAGCACCCGCCGCTCGTCGTCCTCACGACCAACGCCACGCGCGAGATGACCGACGCGCTGCGCCGCCGGTGCCTTCACGCTGTTCCTCGACTACCCGCCCCCGTCGCGCGAGCTCGCGATCCTCGAGCTGCGAAGGTGCCCGGGCATCGCGAAGGCGCTCGCGACCGAGCTCGCGGCGTTCGCGCAGAAAGTCCGCGGCGATGGATCTGCGCAAGCCGCCGAGCATCTCCGAGACGATCGACTGGGCGCGCGCGCTCGTCCTGCTCGGCGCGAGCGCGCTCGACACGGAGCTCGCGAGGCGACGCTCGGCGCGCTCCTCAAGCACGAAGAAGATCGCGCGAAGGTCGAGGCGAAGCTCGTGGCGCTCGCTCCGAAGCTGACCGCGCGCGTGGCGGCCATGGCACGGAGCGCGCAACGAGCGTGCCAGCGTTGACGCCGTCTTTCTATAGAGTTAGCGCGAAACGCCGCCACCGGACGGCATCTTCGGCCCACACCTGCCCGAGCGCCATGTCGGCACGGGTCGCGTGAGCGGAGCTCCGCGACCTGCTTTCCGAAGATGCGCTCGAGCCCCGGAGGAGCGGGATCGCCGACTCGACGCGATGCTCGCGGCCGAGAGAGCATGGCCTCGGCGCCCTTCGGAAGGACCGAGGTAGAGCGCAATCGGGCAATCCCCTTCGCGGGCGAGGCTTCCGCATCTTTCAGGTCGCCTCGGTGGTGCGATCCGATCATGCAGCCGGATCGGCATGCCGCGCGTCTCCGCGCGCACCGCGTCGACGAGAGGACCGCGTCGTTCAAGAGGATCGTGGGCTCGCGCGGTCCTCTCGGCGTCCTCGGGCTCGTCCTCGTCGCGGCGTGGGAAGCTCACCTTCCCCGTGACCAGACGGGCTCGCCCGACGTGAGCACGTGCGCGTAGCTGTCGATTTGATTTCCGCGCACTTTGACTTGGACGCGGCCGCTGAGATCTTCGAGCTCGAAGAACGCGAGCTTGTTGGACGTCCGCCGTCCGGAAGACGCGCTCGCGATAACCCTCGACCATGCCCGCGAGCTTCACGACGGCCCAGTCCTGCTGATCGTTGCACGTGCTCGCCGGGAGCGCTTCGAGGCGCGCGAGCGCGGAGCCGCCCTTCAAGTAGCGCTCGAGCGGGTGACCCGAGACGTAGAAGCCGAGCGACTGCCGCTCGCGCGAGAGCATCTCGTTGCGATCCCACGGCGCGGCTTCGATGTAGTCACCCGCGCTCGGTGCGTTCCATTTCTGCGAAGCCGCGGGCGCCGCGTCGAACAAACCGAAGAGGCTCGTCTGCCCGCGCTCGCGATCGCGCTGGCCGCGCGGAGGCGCTCGAGCGCGACGTCGATCGACGCAAGGCCTGCGCGCGCGACGTGCCGAGCGCGCCGAAGCGTCGAGTCGAACGCGCCGCATTGCACGAGCGCCTCCAAGACCGCCTTGTTGATCTTCTTCGCATCGACCCGCGCAGCGAAATCGAAGAGGTCGATGAACTGGCCGCTCTTTCGCGCCTCGAAGATCGACTCGAGCGCCGCGCCGCCGACGCCGCGCACCGCGCCGAGTCCGAAGCGAATCTGCGGGAGCAGGCGCCTTCCGCTTCGTCGAGGAGCTGCTCTCTTCGCCGTAGACGACTTTGAAGTCCGTGTCCGCTCTCGTTGATGTCGGGCGGAAGCACGGTCATCCCCATCGCGCGCGCATCGGCGATGGTGCGAACGACCTTCTCGTTCTTGTCCTTGTCGCTCGTGAGAATCGCGCAGAGCAGCTCCGCCGGGTAATGCGCCTTCGAATA
>CAVXVP010000001.1:0-676394 GCA_963765245.1 uncultured Chloroflexia bacterium | reverse complement strand
ACGAGCCGGTGAAGACGATCCCGTCGATGCCGGGGTGCGTCTGGAGCGCCCGGCCGATCGTGTCGCCCGGGCCCATGACCATGTTGATCGCGCCCTTGGGAACGCCGGCTTCGATGTAGGCCATCACGAGGTTGACCGACGAGAGCGGCGACGCGCTCGAGGGCTTGAGGACGACCGTGTTGCCGGCGATCAGCGCGGCCCCGGTCGGGCCCGTCGCGAGCGCCATCGAAGTTGAACGGACTGATGACGGCAAACACCCCGTGCGGCCGGAGCACGGAACGGGTGTGGACGGTCGCGTCGCCGAGGTTGCCCATCGCGTGGTCGTAGCCGTCGTTGTCCTCCATGGTCTGGGAGTAGTAGCGCAGGAGATCCGCGGACTTCGACCTCGCCGAGCGCCTCGATCCGGTTCTTCCCGACCTCGATGGCCATGTCGGCGGAGTACTCCATCAGGTGGTCGCTGATGTACTCGGCCGCGCGACGGACGATCGCGAGGCGTTCGCGCCAGGGCACCGCGGCCCAGGCCGGCTGGGCGGCCCGCGCCGCTGCGACCGCGGCGTCGACGTCGGCCGTGGTGGCGGTCGCGAACGTCCCGACGAGCAGGTCGCGATCGATCGGCGAACGCGTCTCGAACGACTCGGCCGCATCGCGCCACTCGCCGTCGATGTAGTTCTTGTAATGCCAGCCGAGCTTGGTCTTCGCGTCGGTGACTGCCGCCTCGAAGCCGGAGTGGAGCTCCTCGTTGTCGGCGCTCAGGGTGGCGTAGGTGATCTTGATGCGCGGCTTGGAATTGGTGGTCATGGTGGGCCCTCGTGTCAGGTCAAGGTGTCGGGAACGTTGCGGTCAGTCTAGCGCGGCGACGACGTCGGCCAGCGTGGCGCCGATGCCGTCCGGACCGCGAGAACCACGTCGCGCCCGCTCGGCCTCGGCCGCGCCGGTCTTGCCCGACAGCACGAGGATCCCCTTCATGCCGACCCGCTGCGCGGCGGCGACGTCGGCGCGCAGGTCGTCGCCGACCATCGCGAACGCCGAACGCGGCAGTCGCTCCGAGGTCAGCGGTCAAGCCGGCGACGGCCTGGCGGAAGACCTCGGGCGACGGCTTGCCGAGGATGTGCGCCCGGATGCCGGTCGCGAACTCGAGCCCGACGACGAACCCGCCCGCATCGAGCGTCTCGCCCTTCGGGGTGAGCCACCACGGATTGCGATGCATGGCGAGCAGCTCGGCGCCGCCGCGGACGAGCCTGAAGGCCACGTCCATGTTCCGGTACGACAGCTCGTCGCCGGCATCGCCGATGACGACCGCCGCGACGGTGCCTGCCGGTCCCGCGTCGGCTTCGTCGGCGGTGAGCATCGTCTGGCCGTCGAACTCGCGCCGGGCGTCGTCCGCCGCAAGCACGAATAGCGGCCTCCCCGCGTGCTCTGCCGCGGTGTGGGCGGCCGTGGCCGACGTCCCGGTGACGATCCGGTCGGGGTCGATCGGCATCCCGCCCTTGGCGAACCAGCCGGCGAGCGTCTCGCGATGGAGTTGCGAGAAGTTGGTCACGACGCGGAACGGGATGCCGCGCCGGCCGAGCGACGCCACCGCCTCCACCGATCCGGGGAGCGCCTTCCCCTGGAGGACCAAGACGCCGTCGGCATCGAGCACGAGGCCGCGCACCCCGCGGAGTGCCTCTCGGAGGTGCCGATCCGTGGTCATCCGCCGATGGTAGGCTGCCCGGCGACGGCACGCGTGGAGGAACGGATGGGACTGCTCGACGGCAAGACGGCGCTCATCTTCGGCGTCGCCAACGACCATTCGATCGCCTGGGGGATCGCCCAGGCGCTCCACGCCGAAGGCGCCGAGGTCGGTTTCTCGTCGGTCGAGAGCCTGCTCGAGAAGCGGGTGCGCCCGCTCGCGACATCGATCGGCGCGACCTTCGTGGAGCCGTGCGACGTCCAGTCCGACGAGCAGATCCGGAGCGTCTTCGCACGCTGGCGTGAGACCCACGAATTGCTCGACATCCTCGTCCACGCCCTGGCCTATGCGAAGCGTGAGGACCTCGAGGGTGACGTTCGTCGACACGTCGCGCGACGGGTTCGCGCTCGCGCTCGATGTCTCCGCCTACTCGCTTGTCGCGCTCGCGCGCGAGGCTCGCCGCTCTTCTCCGTCCGGGGTCGTCGATCATCACGCTGAGCTACTACGGAGCGGAGAAGGTCGTCGCCAACTACAACGTCATGGGCGTCGCCAAGGCCGCCCTCGAGGCGTCCGTCCGCTACCTCGCCGCCGATCTCGGGCCTGACGGCGTCCGGGTCAACGCCATCAGCGCGGGGCCGGTCCGGACGCTCGCGGCGGCCGGGATCGCCGGCTTCAAGGGGATGTACCGCGGGTTCGCCGAGGTCGCCCCGCTGCGGGCCAACATCTCGCCCGAGGACGTCGGCAAGAGCGCCCTCTACCTCGCCTCCGACCTGTCGAGCGCGGTGACCGGCGAGACGCTGTACGTCGACGGCGGCTTCAACATCGTGGGCGTCCCGACCGCGGACTGAGCGCGAGCGTCAGCCGTCGGCGCTCGGGGCGTGAGCCCTACCAGCCGTGAGAACCCCGGCTCGCCCTTGATCGGCCCGACGATCCGTGACGTGACCCAGCCGCCGTAGAAGCGGCCCGGCTGTGGCGTGGCCCGTTCATCGCCGACCCAGGCCTCGTCCACCCTCCCGCCGTAGAACGCGAGGTGGTCGCGGATCGCCTCGAAACCTGGCTTCGGGTCCGGGTAGGACCAGGCGACGTTCTCGATCGTCCGATCGCCCCTCGTGTACCGGTAGTACGAGGCGTCGCCCTTCCACTCGCAGACCGAGTGATGCGGACCGAGCGCCAGGCGGTCCATCCGGACATCGGCCGGCGGGAAGTAGTAGACGGGCGCCCCGGCGGTCTCGAGCACCCGGAACCCGTGCGTCGTGTCGGCCAGGACCTCGCCGTCCACGATGACCCGCAGGCGTTCCGGCACGGCCTCGACCCGTGGCGGACGGGGGTAGTCCCAGACCGATTCCTGCCCAGGCCCGGGCACGACGCGCTCGGCAGGCCCGGGTGCCGGCCTCGGCTCGCGCAGCCTCGCGATCGCCTGTCAGCTCGCCCACGCGTCCCCCGCGTTCTTGGTGGCCACCGTCTCGAGAGACGCGGTGCAATCGGTGCATCGCCCCGCGATCGACAGGTGAGTGACGTCCACCGCGAAGCCGCGCCGTTGCTCCATCGACTCGACCAGCCCGGCCGCTTCGTCGGCCTCGATCTCCCACGTCGTGTGGCACCCGATGCAATGCAGGTGGCCGTGGACCGCTGTCGGGCAGGACGTGGAACTCCTCGCGGCCGTCGGCGGCGTGGCTGTGGCTGAGCAGGCCGAGCTCCTCGAGGACGTCGAGCGTCCGATACACGGTCGACGGGATCGTGCCCGGGTCGATCTCGCGGCAGCGCTCGACGAGCTCGGCGCCGGTGACGTGACCGTCGGTCCGGGAGAGGACCTCGATCAGGGTCCGGCGCTGGGGCGTCCAGCGCAGGCCGCGCGCCCGCAGACGATCCCGGACACCGGCCCATGGGGCATCGGGGGTGGTCGCGGGTGATCCAGTCGCGCGCATCGAACGAAAGCATAGATGCGGGTTGCAACTCGCGCCAATTGCAACCCGTTGCGATATCGACCCGTGTGGATTACGCTCTTCAGCCAGCCTCGAGGTAGCCCCATCGCATGTACGACCTCATCGGCGCCACCGCCGCCATCGCCCCGACCGCCGTCAACCTCGGCGTCCTCCTGACGGGTCTGCTGCTGGGCATCCGGCATGGCATCGACTGGGACCACATCGCGGCGATCACCGACATCACGAGCACGACCGCCGCGACCGGGATGGCCGATGCCGCCCACGCCGGACAGCACCGCGAGATCTCGGGGCACTCGCACGGGCACGGCGGCGAACGTCGAGATGCAGAGCCCACGACGCCGGCCCGGGCGGCGCGACACTCGCGCCTGCGCTCGCCGCGCGCCCGGTCCGCCCTCGCCGCCAATGGCTGTCCGGACAGGGCGACGCGATCCGGCTCGGGACGCTCTACGCGCTCGGTCATGGCGCCGTGGTCATCGCCCTCGGCCTGGCCGCGATCGCGTTCGGCGCCCTCCTGCCGGACTGGCTCGATCCGATCATGGGGCGGATCGTCGGTTTCACCCTCGTCGCCCTCGGCGTGTGGGTCATGTACTCGGTCTATCGCTATGCCCGCGCCGGCGAGCGGTTCCGGCTGCGCAGCCGCTGGATGCTCGTGTTCGACGGGATGCGCTACGGCTGGCGCCGCCTCCAGGCACGGATCCACGGCCACGAGCACGTCGAACCGCTCGAGATGAGCGCGTACGGCGCGAAGACCTCGTTCGGCGTCGGGATGATCCACGGCATCGGTGCCGAGACCGGGACGCAGGTCCTGCTGATCGCCGCAGTCGGTGGCGCGTCGAGCGCCGGACTCGGCGTGCCGATGCTGTTCGCGTTCGTGATCGGGCTGCTGCTCTCGAACTTCGCGATCGTCCTGCTCAGCTCGGTCAGCTTCGTGTCGAGCCAGGCGCGCGAGCAGCTGTACGTCGCGGTCGGCGCCGTCGCCGGCCTGTTCAGCCTCTTCGTCGGGACGATCTTCCTGTTCGGCCTCGACGGGGCCCTGCCGGATCTCGGGGCGATCCTGCCCTTCTGATCCGGGACGGACGACCCAGGCGGTCTAAATGGTCTTTGTCGTGGGCGCCGGCGTGGGTGCCGAAGCCGGTGCCGGCGGCGCCGGGACGGACTTGACCGGCCGCAGGAAGAGCGTCAGCACCACCACGATGTAGGTCAGCCAGACGACGAAGGTGATGACCTCCGGCGAGGAGGTGTACCCGAACAGCGCCGCGAGCATCTGGCCGAGGATGTTGCCGTCGCCCTCGTGCGGCAGCGTCGAGCTGATGTCGAACAGCGTCTGCGTGCCCGATGTTGATGACCCCGATCTCGATGAGCTCGTGGACCGCGTGGCTCAGCAGGCCGGCCGCGATGAACACGAGTGCGACCCCGGTCCAGCGGAAGAACGTCGCGAGATTGATCCGGCGCGAGCCGTGGTAGAAGCCGACGCCCAGGAGCACCGCGATGGCGATGCCGATGACGGCGCCGACGAGGACCCAGATCGCGCCACCGTCGGCCGAGGCGGCCGCTGCCTGGCCCGGTCAGGAAGAGCGAGGTCTCGACGCCCTCGCGGATGACCGCGACGAACGCCAGGACGGCCAGGGCCGTGGCGGACCCGTTGTCGATGGCCCGGTCGACCGCCGCGTGGAGCTCACCGCGGACGCTGCGCGCCTGGCGGCGCATCCAGAACAGCATCCAGGTCACGACCGAGGCGGCGACGATCATCGTCAGCGCTTCGAAGATCTGCTCGTATGGCTCCTGGAAGCTGCCGACGGTCTGGAACAGGATGATCCCGAGGAGAGCGCTCAGCCCGAGCGCGAGACCGGCACCGATGAAGACTCGCGGGAAGTAGCGAGCGTTGCCGGTCTTGGCCAGGTAGGCGCAGATGATGGCGACGATCAGGGCGGCTTCGACGCCTTCCCGGAGACCGGTCAGGAGTCCGCTGGTGAATGCGCCTACGTCCAACACGGGCTCCCTTCAGGGTCGCGATCGAGGTTGACGATGGTCAGCAAGGGCGCATGACTTCATCGTTCAAGGTCACTTGTCATGGGGAATTTAGCGAGCCCGGCGAAAACGGTCAAGCGCCTCGTGCCGCGAGGGTCGATCGCCAGGGTCCGGGCGTTCAGGGCCGCCTACTCCGCCAAAAGGCAACCGTGCGGAGCGGTAGGCGGGGAAGAGGGCGATGCGGGGGCTGCCACCCGCCGACAGAGGCCTTCGCCACGCTCAGCAGGATGCTCGCATCCCGAAAATCACGCGGTCCCAAGAGGTCCATCGCTGCCCAACGCTCCGGAGCGCTGCGTTTTGGCGGAGGAGCCGGTCCGACGCGCGCGAAGGGTCAGTCGCCGCCGCGGATCTCGAACCGGGCGAGCTTCCAGCTCGCCAGCAGGAAGCCACCGACGAGCACGACCGCGAGCACCGCGACGCTGACGACGGGCACCAGCGGGTCGCCCGGCACGTCGACTCCGAGCGCCGCGGCAAGGCCGAGCGTCGCCTGGCGGATCGACAGGAACTTGGTCCCCTCGAGCAGCCCGGACAGCACGCCTTCCCAGATCAGGGTGTAGGCCAGACCGAGCAGGAGCGCACGCGAGGTGAAGACGCTGAGCGCCATGAACGCCACCGCGTACGCGCTGCCGCCGACGAGGCAGGCGACCGCGAAGCCGACGATCGTTGTCGTCGTGTCCTGCCGGCCGATCAGGAACCCCGTCAGCACGACCGCTGGGATGACCAGTGCGGCGGTCAGGCCGGCCGCGACCAGGCCCTTGGACAGCGCGATCTTCCAGCGCGGCGATCGGCTTGATCATGAGGTAGACCGCGGTCCCGTCCTCGATCTCCGAGCCGATCGCCGCGGTCCCGACGATGAGCGCCACGAGAGGCATGACCGTGCGGACGACCAGCGGTGTCGAGCACCCGGTCCGCGTTGGGCTGGCCGCCGCTGATCCGGATCAGGAGCGAGATGAGCACCGGGTAGGCCGACGAGCAGGACGAGCAACAGCGTCCGGCGGCGACCGAGCAGTCCCCGCAGCGTGACGTCGATCAGCGGCGCCATGACGGTCATCGGCGCACCAGGTAGCTGAAGACGCTCTCGAGCGAGTCGTCGGTCGGGGCGACCTCGAAGAGCGTGACCCTGATCTCGCGCGCGATGCGCGGCAGGGACCTGGTGAACGCCGCGTAGTCGGCGGTCCGGATGGCGACCCGGCCACCGACCAGCTCCGCTCCGAATAC
The DNA here is from genome assembly GCA_963765245.1 of uncultured Chloroflexia bacterium. Classification (GTDB taxonomy): domain Bacteria; phylum Chloroflexota; class Limnocylindria; order Limnocylindrales; family CSP1-4; genus SPCO01. The sequence goes on along the minus strand of CAVXVP010000001.1, from coordinate 669,533 downwards.
CGACGCGTCTGCCATCAGCGCCGACGCCAGGCGCCGGTCGTCGGACGAGCTGACGGTGAACGTGTGCGGCCGATCGGTCATCAGTCGGCGGATCGAGCGGAAGTCGCCGGCCGCCGCCAGCCGCCCGGCGTAGACGACCAGCACCGAATCGGCGAGGCGCTCGACCTCCTCGAGGATGTGCGAGGAGAACAGGATCGTGCGTCCGGCCGCGGCCATCGACCGGAGCAAGGTCATCATGTGCAGCCGCTGCCGGGGATCCATGCCGTTGAACGGCTCGTCCAAGAGCAGGATCGAGGGGTCGTGGACGAGCGCGCCGGCGATCTTGGCGCGCTGGCGCATGCCCTTCGAGTACGTCCCGATCGGGCGATCGGCCGCCTCGGTCAGGTCGACCGTGGCGATCGCCCGAGCAGCGGCCGCGTCAGGATCCGCGACACCCTGCAGTCGCGCGTTGAGGCGCGCGAACTCGAGACCGGTCAGGTACGCGTGGACGGTCTCGCGCTCGGGCACGAGCCCGACGTGGCGGTACATCTCGGGCCGGCGCCAGGCGGTCGCGCCCTGGACGAGGACGCGGCCGGCCGACGGTGCGAGGAGGCCTGCCATCAGGTGAAGAAGCGTCGACTTGCCGGCGCCGTTCGGGCCGAGCAGGCCGGTCACCCCCGCGCCGAGCCCGAACGAGATGTCATTGACGGCCACGACGTTCCCGTACCAGCGCGAGACGTGGTCGAGCTCGAGCGCCGCAGTCGGGCGCGCCGCGGCCGGGGCAGGCGCCATCGGGGTGGCCGGGGGCCCAGGCCGGGAGCCGTCGGGGCGGGCGCGGTCGGTTCGAACGGGTCGGTCATGCCGCGATCCTGAGATAGCGCCGGACAGTGAGGGCGATCGACCCGAGGATCCCGACCACGGCGGCGACCAGGTACGCCCAGCCGGGGAGCGCGAGCGACGCCACCACGGCGTTTTCGGAGAGCGAGCCGAAGATCGCCGCGTTCGTCCCGTCGAGGATGTCCGACGGGCTGAGGAAGATGGCGATCCGCGCGAAATCCTCGTTCGCCTGTGCCCCGATGATGGCCACGATGATCGGCGGGATGATGAAGACTGCGATGATCGCCGCGGTGGCATACGCCCGACGCGGCGTCCAGGCTGCGATCAGCCCGGCGATCCCGCCGAGCAGGCCCGCGACCAGCAGCCCCTGGAGAAGGAACTTGGGAACGGCGCTGATCTCGTCGGTCAGGCCGGCGACCGGATCCGGTGCGACCAGGACGCGGCCGACGAACAGGATGATGTAGGGCGAGAGCTCGACGATCAGCAGCGCGGCGATCAGGCCACCAAGCTTGGCCAGCGCGTAGTCCGGGCGGGTCAGCACGCGAGAGAAGTAGAGCGGCAGGACGCCATAGCGCTGGTCGCGCCCGAATAGTTCGGGTGCCTGGGCCGCGCAGAAAAGCATGATCAGGATGCCGACGATGCTGTGGTAGCTCGCGTAGGTGATCGGAGAGGCGTCCCCGAGCTCTCCGCCGGCTGCGCCCGCCTGCGAGGCGAGCGCCGCGAACCCGACCGCGAGGACAGCCGGCAGGATCGCCAGGCCGGTGAGCACGAGTGGTGCGATCTTGGCGCGACCACCGCGTCCGATCCCGAAACAGGACCGGACCGTCTGCGCGAAGAGTGCGAGGACCGCGCTGCGACGACCCAGCCGGGGCCCGTCGTAGGCCTGGTAGCCGAGGTCGTAGATGCTGCCGCCCGGACCGCTCGACGCGCCCGAGGCCTGACGGGCGGGCTGTGCCGGCGGGCCGCTCACGACGCTCCCCCACTCGGCGGCGCCGTCCCGGACTGACCGGCACTTCCCGGCGATGCGGCCTGGGCCGCAGTCACGCGGCACGTCGTCCCGGAACAGATCCTCGAGGCTCTGGCGGCGCTGCTCGAGGCGGACGAGCGCCAGCCCCAGGTCCGCGATGCTGTCGCGGACGATGTCGTACTGCCCCTCCTCGGCGACCGCCAGGAGGACGGTCCGGCCGTCGGCCACGGCCTGCAATCCGCGCCCGACGAGCGCACCCGCCAGCGCGTCGGCTCCCTCCTCGACCTCGACCGCGAGGACGCCGGTCCGCTCGGTGAACGAGCCGAGCGGAGCGGCGCGCAGGAGCCGTCCGGCATCGATCGCGACCAGGAAGTCGCATGTCCGCTCGATCTCGCCGAGCAGGTGGCTGGCGACGATGACCGCGATACCGAACTCGGTGCCGGTCCGCCGGACGAGCGCGAGCATCTCGTCGCGTCCCGGCCGGGTCGAGGCCGTTCGTCGGCTCGTCGAGCAGGAGCAGGCGCGGGCCGTGGACGAGCGCCTGGGCGAGCTTGACCCGCTGCTTCATCCCCGTGGAATAGCCGCCGATCGCGCGGTAGCGCTCCTCGTAGAGGCCGACGTGCCGCAGGACCTCGGCGGTCCGCTCGCGCGCGGCGGCCTTGGGCAGACCCGACATCCGGGCCATGTGCGTGACGAAGTCGGTTGCCGAGGTGTCGGGCGGGAGGCAGTCGTATTCGGGCATGTAGCCGACGAACTGGCGGATCGTCGTGCCCTCGGTGCGCACGTCGAGGTCCATCACCGTCGCCTCGCCCGAGGTCGGCGGGAGAAGACCGAGCAGGATCTTGATCAGCGTGCTCTTGCCGGCGCCGTTGGCCCCGACCAGGCCGATGATCCCGGGTTCGAGCTCGAGGGTCAGGCCGTCGAGCGCGACCACCCCGCGTGGGTACCGCTTCGTCAGCTCCCGAAGGGCGATGAGGCTCATGACCGTTTCAGGGTACCCGTGCGGGACCCCGCGATGTTCTCAGCGGAAACGGACGCTCGAGACGACCCGGTTGGCCTCGGGCAGAAGCGATTCGAGCGTGGAGTCAGCCGCCGGCTCGATGGCGATCAGGAGGACCCCATCGTCGCCATCGATGACGATGAGCCGGGTCGTGCCGAACGGCTCGAGATAGAACGTCTGCGTGCTCGTGCCGAACAGAGGCACCCGATCCGGGCCGGTCGGGGCCAGGTCGACGATCGTCGCTTTGTGCTTGTCGACCTGGCTCGCCTTTGGTCGCCGGGCGGCGACCCCGTCGGTGTCGATGAACGACTCGGCGACCAGGCGAGCGGATCGTGGCGCATCGGTCGCATCGCCGTTCGGATACACGCTGATGAGACCACTGGCGAAGGTCAGGCCACCCTCTTGACGATCGAGGCCGATCAAGTCCGACTCCCACACCGATGTCGACCAGCCGTCGCGGAGCTTGAACAGGATCGGCGGCTTGAACCGTGACGGGGTGTAGGTCCCCTTCTCCAGGCCGCAGGCGAAACCGAAGATCGGATCGCACAGGTCGCGCGCCGCGCCGGCTACCGGCTTGGGGGTCGCCTTCGGGACCGGTGTCGGGGCCTTGGTGGGTTTGACGGTCGGGACGGCAGTCGGCCGTGGCGTCGGCGTCGGCGTCGGCGTGCGCGTCGGTTTCGGCGTCTTGGTGGCAAGCGCGGCCACTCCCGAGTCCGCGCGCCCCGGCAAGGATGCGACGAAGAGGCCCCCGACGACGACCACCGCGACGACCACGAGCACAAAGATCGGCCCCGCGATCACCGGCGACGCCCGCCGGACGGGGCTCACGCCGGCAGGGCGGACAGGACCGGCAGCCGAGGGCGGTCGCAGAGGCGTGGCCAGGACCGCTGGCGCGGCTGCGGCCGCCGCGACCGTGGCGGCTCCGGCCAACGTGGCGGTCGGGACGCTGACAGTCGGGCTCGCCGGGTCCGGGCGCGAGACGATCGGTTCGAGCGCGGCGGCCATGGCGACCCCGTTGGCGAAGCGGCGCGCAGGATCTGGATCCAGCGCCCGGACCACGACCGCGTCCAGCGCAGCCGGGATCTCCGGCGCGGATGGCGCGTGGTGACGGGGCATCGGCACCGATCCGGACCGCCGCCAGGGCCGCCGTCGTTTCGCCGCGCCATGCCCGTTGCCCGGTCAGTGCCTCGTACAGCACGAGCCCCAGGCTGTAGACGTCGGATGCCCCGGTGGTCGTCTCGCCCTTGGCCTGCTCCGGGCTGAAGTAGTGGACCGAGCCGAGGGTCGTGCCGGGGATCGCGCCCTCGGTGTCGGCTGCCAACCGGGCGATCCCGAAGTCGGTGACCATCGCCCGACCGTCGCGTGCGAGCAGGATGTTGCCCGGCTTGATGTCGCGATGGACGATGCCGCGGATGTGCGCGACGCCCAGCGCACGCGCGACGTCGAGGCCGATGCGGGCCGCCTCGGACGGACTCAGGCGACCGAGACGACGCAGTCGAGCGGCCAGGTCCTCGCCCTCGATGAGCTCCATGACGAGGAACGGTTGGCCATCGTCGGTGCCGGTCTCGAGGCAGGCGACGATGTTCGGGTGGCGCAGGACGGTCTCCGCCAATGCCTCGCGCCGGAAGCGCATCGCGATGTCGGTATCGGCGATCACCTCGCGCCGCAGGAGCTTGATCGCCACGGCACGGTCGGCCTTGGTATCGATCGCACGATGGATCGTGGCCATGCCACCGACCCCGATGACCTCGGCCAGCCGATAGCGGCCGCCGACAAGCCGACCCTCGTCAGGCGGGGGCGGCGGGGGCTCGATCGCGTCCGTCACGCGCCGACGATAGCCGAGGATCCCGAAACGGGCCGTCGCCGGCCAGGGAGCAGCGGGCGACGACGATCAGCCGCCGCCCAGGTGATCGGTCCTAGAGGATCCCGCGAGCCACGAACGCCGCATGAACGGTCGCCGCGACCCCGCTGCCGTAGAGGGTTTGCGCGGCGGCAACGGTCGCGGTGGCGGCTGCCGGCATCGTGGTGTCCGCGGCGAAGGCGAACTGTGCCTCGAGGATCAACGTGTCCGCGTGGACATGCCCGAGCGCCTGGCGGATGTCCCACAGCGCACGCGACCAGATCAGGCCATTGCGATGGACCTCGGACCCGAGGTTCTCCGGGTAATGCGCGTCGGTGTCCACGCGGCGCAGGCAGTGCGGAACCGTGGATGTGTACGAGATGGAGTCCCAGTCGGCGACACACGGCGTATCGGCCGTCGGGGCGATCACATCGGCGACGGTCACGGCCCAGTAGTCGCCGAAAGCTTCGCCGATCCCACCAGCCTCCGGCCCGATGCCGAATCCAGTGACCTGCGAATCCTGGATCGCGTGGCCGTACTCGTGGAGGATGACCTCGGCGTCCTCGGCGTCATCGACACCGCCCTTGCCGAAGCGAAGATAGTCGTGCTTGTCCCACGAGAACGAGTTGTCGACGCCGTACTGGTTGGTGCGGATGTCCTGCGACTCCTTGTTGACGGCCCGCCGCGTGCTGCCGAAACCGAGCGACTGGATGTACTTCTGGGCCTCGGTGACCCAGTAGTAGGCCATCACCTGCTCGAATCGGTCGTCGTTGCGGTGGTAGTCGAAAGTGTTGGTCGTCGAGTAGGCCCGGGTTCCAGTCTCGGCACGGACATTCGCCCAGGCGCCGACGAGGTAGCCGCTGCCGTCGAGATTCGTCAGGGTGACGCCGTGATAGGCAGGCTGGAGGGCGGCGTAATCGGCGTCCTTCTGGTCGGTGAGGCTCTGGTTTTGGAGCTGGGCGACGGGGTTCGGGAAGAAGACGGTCCCGGAGCCGGTCGATCCTGTCGCGCGTGGCTTCGTGGCCGAAGTGGCTGGCGCCAGCGCGAGCGCCACGACGGCGCACATGACGAGTGAGGCGGTCAATCGGCGTCGCATGGAAGACCTCTGTGCGTGGTCCTATGCTGGGGTCGGCGAATCTACCATCTGATCCCCGGGACCGGGGATTCTCACGAAGAGGCGGCCCACGTAGCGGTGCGCCCGGACACCGTTTCTTCCTGTGTGGCTGTCGTCAGGTCCAGTCGGACAGGATCGCGGTGGATCGAGCCCCCCATCCGATCGCTGGCTCAAGCGCCACGACCACTCGGCGCATGGCGGACGCCAGCGCGGCGGTAGCGTCTTCGAGCGCCGGTAATGTCCCACCAGGCTCCTCGAGGAATCGGGAGATCGTGGCAAGTTGCTCGGCCAGGTATGCGGCCTGTGCACCAAGGTCCACGGCGCCGCCCAGATACTCCTCGGCGACACCGGTAGCGTCGTGGTCGTCGTCGATGATCTCGAGGATCCGGCTCTGCCCTGGTGCGATCTCGGCCATCTCGGTCTCGAGAGTCGTCGCTGCTGCCTCGAGAGGGGCCACCTGCGCCGCGTATCGCTCCGCAAGTTTCGATACGTCGGCCGCCGTTGGCTGTGTTGGGAGGGCCGAATTCGCCTCGTTCAATGCCTGGATGGCGGCCGAGACGTCGGCCGCAGCCTCATTGGCGCGGAGGACTCTCACTCCCGTCCTGATCACGAGGTATTCGAGTTCCGGCCAATCACCCCTCAGCATCCGCCGAATGGTAGCAAACGCCCGCAATGGAACTTCGGGTTGGAGCGGGAGACGAGGTTCGAACTCGCGACATGCAGCTTGGAAGGCTGCCGCTCTGCCAACTGAGCTACTCCCGCCCGAACGGAAAGTCTAGCAGGCGCTCGTCGACCATCCTCCGAGTGGACGGAGAAATCGATTAGTTGCCTAGGGCGACGACCAGGTGTAGGGCGATGGAAGGGCCGGAGGATCGCCCGCCATCACTTGCCGTGGACGGACGCCGCCCAGGAGATTAACCCTGGCCTCTTAATGTTCGTCCCTGTCACTCGTCATGGTCCTCTCCGCGGAGAGCCTCGACGCCTTCCTTGACCAGCAGGACCACGATGCCGAGGGCAGCGACCGGATCCGCCCACCAGAGTCCGAAGACCGCGTTGAGCGCAAGTCCGGCGAGGGTCACGACCGACAGGTACCAGCACGCGTAGGTCTGATGCGCATCGGCGACCAGCGCGCGACTGCCGAGCGCCTCCCCGGTCTGCTTCTTGGCCCGGGCGAGCCACAGCATCACGAGGATCGACAAGGCCGTGAGGGCGATCCCGATCGGGCTCGCCAGCGGTTCCTCCTGGTTCAGCAGGGACCGCACCGCCTCGAAGGCGACGTAGGCGGCGAGGAGCAGGAAGGCGACCCCGACCAGTCGCTCGGCCCGCTCCTCGACCCGCTCGACCGACTCCTCGTCGAGGTTGCCGCGGGCCTCAGCCGAGAGTCGCCAGATCAGGACGGCGCCCGAGATCGTCTCGACGAACGAGTCCACGCCGAAGCCGATCAGGGCGATGCTGCCGGCGGCAGCACCTGCGCCGACGGCGATCAGCCCTTCGACGATGTTCCAGCCAACGGTCAGGTATTCAAGGCGCAGACCCCGGGCGAGTAGGCGCGGACGTTCAAGGCGTTCCGGCACTCATGCGTGCCCGGCCTCTTCAAGCCGACGTCGGTCGGAGGTCTCCAGCTGGAACGTCGAATGCTCGATGTCGAAATCGCCCGACAGGCATCGACAGAGTTCATCGAGCACCGACGGCGGATCTGCCCCGGGTTCGAGGGTGACGTGCGCCGACACGACGTTCACTCCCGAGGTGATCGTCCACGCGTGGAGGTCGTGAACGTCCTCGACACCCTTGGCCTGGATGATGTGGTCGCGGACCTCGTCGAGCCGGATGCCCTTGGGCGTGGCTTCGAGGAGCACGTCGATCGCTTCGCGAAGGAGATGCCAGGTCCTCGGCAGGATCAGCAGTCCGATCACGATCGAGGCGACGGCGTCCGCCTGGAGCCAGCCCGTCACGGTGATGATGATCGCGGCGACGATGACAGCCGCTGATCCAAGGAAGTCGCCCATCACCTCCAGGTAGGCCCCGCGCATGTTGAGGCTGCTCTTCTGGGAGTCACGGAGGAGGAAGAGCGAGAAGGCGTTCGCGGCAAGTCCGACCAGGGCGATCGCAAGCATCAGGCCCGACGCCACCTCAGGTGGCGCGGACAGCCGCCGCAATGCCTCGTAGATCACGAACGCGGCGATCCCGAACAGGAGCACGGCGTTGATCACCGCCGCCAGGATCTCCAGGCGGAGGTAGCCGAAGGTGCGCTCCTCGTTCGCCGGGCGCTGGGCGAACCAGATGGCCAGAAGCGCCAGCCCGATGCCGGCGACGTCCGTGAACATGTGTCCGGCGTCCGCCAGCAGGGCGAGGCTGTTGGAGGCGATGCCCCCGGCCAGCTCGATGACGAAGACGGCAAGGGTCAGCAGGAACACGCCCGCCAAGCGGTTGCGATGCTCGCCTGCGGCCGATCCATGGGTATGCGGCATCAGCGTGTCGCCTTCACGGACAGGGTCGACACGGCGACGAACGGAGCTGCACGCCGATCGGTGCCTCGCGGCTGGATGAGCCAGGTCACGCCGCGCCCTCGGCGACGTGCGTTGCTGCATCCAGGACCAGTCGCCGCATGTGGTCGTCGACGAGCCGGTAGTACACGATCCGGCCGACCTTCCGTCGATCGACCACAGATCGCTCGCGCAGGTAGCGAAGCTGGTGCGACAACGCCGACACGCTCATGCCCAGAACCAGGGCGATGTCGCAGACGCACAACTCGGTCGTGCTGATCGCGAGCAGGTGAAGGATCCGCGCCCTCGAAGGATCGGCCAACGTCTCGAAGAGCCCGGCGACACCACGCGCACCATGCTCCCCGAGCGAGCGTCCGAGGATCGGCCTGATCGCCGCCGGGTGCAGGCACTCGGTGTCGCATTGGTCCGCATCGATCGCCGAGACGAATACTTGAGCCATCGCTCAAGTATTGCAGGAAGACGCTCACGTGTCATCAGGTCGACGGCGGGGAGTCAGTCGGACGTAGACATAGGTGATGACGACGGATCCGACGCCGATCGCGAGGGTGCCGAGGATCGCCGTCGCCAGCGTCGCCGACGAGGCCCGGACCCTGACCGCTGCTCCGCGGGTCTCCCCCGCTGCCGGCAGTCGGCGACGGCGATGCTGCCCAGGCTGCTGTCGGACCGACAAGGAGCACGGCGAGTGCGAGCGCGGCGAGCAGGCCGGCGCGCCCCACCGCCGAGTCGCGAACCGCCGGATTCGGCGCGCGACGAAGCGCATCGAGGAGGCACCAGGCTCCGAGCAGCACAGCCGAGAGCAGGCAGGCACCCAGGATGTCCGTCGTGTAGTGCACGCCAGCCGAGACGCGGGCGAGACCCATGACGAGGACGGCAACCAGACCAGCACCGATGATCAGCCGCGGACGTTGCCGGCACCATGGAACAAGGACGAGGAGGCCACCGACCACGACGGCGGTGCGGGTGACGTGGCCGCTCGGGAACCCCGCCGAGACCAGGAGGTCGACTGTCTCGGCGCCCAGAGGCCGCGAACGATCAACCATCTGCTTGACGACCGTGGTCACCACTTCGGCGACGACCACGAGCGCCACCAGCTGCACCGACGACGCCAGCGAGACCGACAGGAGGGCGATGGCCAGGATCACGACCAGGCCAAACCAGACCGGGACGCTGCCGATGACGTCAGCGGCTCCGAACAACGAGGCCCCGATCGCGGTGTCGCGAAGACCAGCGAGGCCCTGGTCGAATGCATCCAACCTGGTTGGCCCCTGCCGCACCGCGTCGGCGAGCAAGACGAGGGCGACCAGACCAAGGGCGACCGTCAAAGCGGCCAGCCAGGTCCCGCGAGCCTGCCCTCGTGCGCGGCTCAGCACGCGCGCGGCTCCGGCGCGGTCGCGTCGATCGACCGCTCTGCGAACGACCGCGCGGCGGCGGCGTCCCACGTCTCGAGAGGCATCAGGCGATCCCAAGCCAGAACCGAGAACGGCGTCGACATGTCGTCGAACCTCGCGACCAGCAACTTGCCCGCGTATCCGCAGGCTGCGGCGCTGGCTGTCGCCGGTGGGTTCTTCGCGAGGTCGCGTAGCGATGCGAGCGTCGGCGCGTCCGGCTCGCCTCGATAGAGAACGACCGCGAAGCCGTGCTCGAGGTTGTGCACCCAGCCGCCGGGCTCGGCAGGGCATCTGGTCCGTAGAAGCCTGGTCGCAGCGGACCGGCGCCGGCCGCCGCGTAGTGCGGGCCGGACGTTGGCGGACAGGCGGTGTACTTGATCTTCGAACCCGGGGCGACGTGCCCGCTCGCCTGATTCGGCATCGACTGGCCTTCGGGCGCGACGGCTCCGGCGCCGACGGCCGATACCTCGCCGCAGGTGTACGAGGTCGCGCTGATGGACGTGGCGAACACGCCGGCCACGAACAGGATCGTGGCGACGACACCCGCTCCGATCAGCAGCACACGCCCGGAGGGCAAACGTCGACGTGTTGTCTGCCGGTGTCGGAGCGGGTCTCGACTTCCGGGTCGGCTCCGGGACAGCCGATCGCTGTCGCTGGGCTCGGCGTCGCTTACTCACCGACGATCACCGCCGAGCGGTCAGCCGCGGCCTGGGTCGGTTCCTTGACGATCGTCTGGCCGAGCGACCACAACGTCGTCGCGGTCAGGGCGACCATCAGCACGGCAAGGGGGACCTGGCGCAGTCGGACGTCGGTGCGGTGCGGAGCCTCGCGCGCCGCCACGATGTGGCCTGCCCAGGCGCCGACGATGTGGCCCCCGACGACGGCGGCGAGCTGGACCGTCCAGACCAGCGACGGCGGGATCCAGTCGGTGCCCGGCTCGTAGAAGGCCGTCCCGAACAGGTCCCAGCCCAGCTGGAACGGATCCGAGATGGCCACGATCAGCCGCTGGCCGTCACCCAAGAGGAAGGTCAGGTAGTGCGCCACGAGGTAGCCGACAGCGATCGGCACGAGTCCGGCGCCGGTCGCATCGAGTCCGACCAGCCGCGCGACGCCGAGGACGCAGGCGAGCACAAGGCCGAGGAACGCGAGCAGCTGAAGGGTGGCCAGCCCGATGCCGGGCAAGCCGAAGAACCCGAACCAGAACTCGGTCTGCGACAGGCCGTCGAACAGGATCGACCCGACGCCCATCGACACGATGACGACCTCGGGCAGGGTCCAGCCGCGGGTGAGCAGACCACTGACAAACGGACGCCGGCGGACCTTGCCATCGGCGTCGACCGGGCCGAACGGCGCCAGCCGTGCCGAGCAGGCCGAACCAGACCGTGAAGACCTCGCCGTTGGCCCGCCAGGTGTCCCGTCCGAACTGGGCCATCATCGCCAAGGTCAGGGCCGTGTAGCCGATCACGAACACCGCCAAGGTGGAAGAGCCTGCCTTGAGTCCCAGCTCGAGCCAGACGATCACGAGGAAGCCGAGCGCGGCCGGCCATCGGCCCAACGCTCGTCGGGTACGGCGCGGCGGACCACGCCTCGATCCTGAGCCGACGGAGAACGCTCGCGCCCGAGGTCGAACAACGTCGAGAACGGATCGACGAAGTGCCAGACGGGTCCCACGAACGCCGACAGCATGGCGATCGCCACCCAGCCGTAGACCCACAGGAAGAGCACCGCCACCTCGGCGGCTGAGGTGCCGCCGACGAGCGCCTGGGCGACGATCCACGCCCATCCGAGAAGCCCGACCCCTCGGAGGAACACCGCGAGGACGCGTGGGACCTTCCTCGGCTCACCCACGACTGGCGGCGGCGCTTCCACGTTCCGAAGGAGGACGAAGGCGAACGACAAGCCGACCGCGAGTGCCGCGCCCGCAAGGTAGACCGCGAGCGGCAAGGGGGATTCCACGCGTCCAAGGAGGCCGTGCGCGAGGACCGGCGTGGGCAACAAGAGGAAGGCGGCGCCGAAGGCGATCACGCCGCCGATCCGCCTCATGGTTTGAGCCACGGGGCGTCGACGAGACGGGTCGCGACCCGATCCTCGCCCTCCATGCCGAAGGCCACGGCGACCGGCTGGTTGGTGGCCATGTGCTCGCGAAGGTGAGAGCCCGGGAACCCGCCGCCGTTCAGATCGAGAGGCACCGACGCGGAACACGAGTTCGGCCCCTTCGTTGGTCCGCAACGTGAAGGAGTCGATCTGCGTGAGCGACGTGCTCTTCACGTCAATCACGTAGCCCGCCGCGGTCTGCTGCGCCGGACCGCAGCCAGTCGATGGCCAGCATCGCGACGAACGAGAGGGCAGCGAGCAACCTCATAGGGCATCGATGGCCGCCGTCAGCTCGTCCGGCGTCACCATGCCCTCGAACTTGGCCGCCACCGTGCCGTCGGCCTTGACGACGAACGTGTAGGGCTCGGTCGGCAGCCCCCAAGCCTCGGTCCAGGGCGCGGCCTGCAGTTGACTCTGGGCGTCAAGGACGGGCTGCAGCGATCCGTCCTTGTACGCCATGACGTACGGCTCGACGTTGATGAACGTGAGGTCGGGGTACTTGGTCGCCACGTCCTTGACGATGTCGAGCGTCGGACCACACGTTCGGGTCTGGCAGAACGCCGGCGTGGCGAACGACACGACGAACGGCTTGCGCTCCGACAGCGCACCGTTGATCGAGGTCTCGTAGAACCGAGCCACGGGCTTCTGGTCGGTCGTCAGTGCCTTCAGGTCCCCGTTGACACTGTCCAGCGTCGGCGTGTCGACCGCTGGCGCCTTCGCGCCGAGAGCCGGCGTCGTTCCGCTCTCCCGGACGTCGTAGTCGGCGCGGACGACCTTGGTCTGACCGTCCGGGAACGTCGCCTCGAACCGGGTCCCCCATCGCCCGGCCTCGGGAAAGTCGACGGACGCGGCGTAGAGACCCGCGGTGCCCTCGATCGACCAGAAGAAGCGGGCGTCCGCCTCGAACACCACCTTGTCGGTCGCTGTGTCGACGTCGTAGAAGAGGAGGTGGACCTTCACATCGGGAGCGGCGACCAGGGCGTTCTGTCGGTCGGTCAGGGAGAACAGGAACCGGTTCGGGCCCTTGGTGATCTCGGCCGAGACGAGGAGGGGCAGGATCTCGGGACCTCCGCTCGCCGCGGGCGACGCGGATGTTCCGGCGCCGGACGTCGGCGCACTGGACGCGGATGACCCGCAGGCGGCGAGCATGAGCAGCGCGAGGCTGGCGGCGATGAGTTGGCGCATCAGGTCTCCTTTCGCGCCGCGGCGCGGGCTCGATCGAGGCGGGCGTCGACACGTTTGGCCTCGTCCTCTTCATGGCGCGCGAACGCGGCGAGCAGGAACGCCCCGGGGATGAGGAGCGAGAGGTCACCGGTGATCCACATGAGCGAACCGGCGACCCGCTGGTCGGCAAGGGCATCGATGCCGAACGCATCCGGCCGTCCGAGGTAGGCGGCGTACAGCGGCACGGACGCGCTGATGATCGTCACGGCCAGGAAACTCATCGGCGGCATCTGCGCCAGCAGCGCGAGGAGCTTCCCGCCGGGGTGGATCCGCCACCGGAGCGGGTCCGGGCTCAGGAGCGGCCACCAGAACAGGCAGGCGGCGGCCACGAACAGGAGGTGCTCGAAGGCGTGAACACCGTCGTCGAGCAACGCCGCGTTGTAGAGCGAGGTGAAGTGGGCTCCCCACAACACGCCGACGAACGCGACCCATCCGACGACGGGGAAGGTCAGCCACGACACCACGCGGGAGTGCAGGAAGGGCAACAGGTACGACTTGCGGATGTCGTTCGGGGCGGCGCGCAGGGCGAGCGTGCCGATGCCGCTGTACGCGAACAGCGGGGCCGCGATCGCGACCAGCAGGAGGTGCTGGACCATGTGGACGGTCAGCAGGTCGTCCGACAGGGTGTCGACCGGAGACAGGAGGGCAAGCCCGATCGCGACGAGCGCGACGACGAACGCCGCCGTCCGTCGGGCCGGCCAACGGTTGCCTGGATGTGCCGCATCGACAGACCTGGCCGCCTCGACGTAGATGAGACCTGCGACGAGGAGACCGGCGATCACCGGGAGGTCGATGTGCCAGGCCAGGGCGATGGCGAGCGGCTCGGTCGGTGGCGGTCCACCTCCGACGCCATGTGCTGCGGCCGACGGCGGCAGGGCCGCACGGACCGCTGCTGCCGAGCCCACCGATCACGATCCGCCTCATGGGCGTCGGCGGCGCAGCAGCCACACGAGGACGATTGCCACGACCAGCGCTGTGGCGGCGATCGGCAATGCCGTGTCAAGGGCCGACACAGCCGTGGTCGGGGACGCAGGTGCCTCAGAAGGTTGAGCTGTGGGCGCGGTCGTCGGGGTGGCGGTCGGAGACTGATGGCGGTCGCCGACGGCCGTGCTGACGGGCTAGGTGTCGCCGACGGCGTCGGGCTCGGTGCAGGCAAGACGGTGAATGTGTACGAGCCTCGCGCGAGTTCCTGGTCCTCGGACGAGTACGACGTCCAGCGGACTTCGTACTCGCCCGGCGCGAGTTCGGGCAACGCAAGACGGAACTCGCGCTTGCCGTCACCCGGCTCGCCACCACGCGCGATGCGCGTCCCTGCGGCGTCTCGGACTTCAAGGGTCGTCCGTGACGGGTCGAGGTTCTGGGAGAACTGGGTGACGAGTTCGGTCGGCGACCCGACGACTTCGTCGTCCGGACCGGGAGTGGCCGACTCGAGTTCGGCATGGGCCACGACTGCCGGCGCGAGCAGCAGGGCAAAGGCGAGCGCTAACAGGATGGAGCGCCGAAGAATGCGGAGCACGAAGACCTCCGACAGCGGGTACATCCCGCCGTGGTGTCCTCGGCGGGATCAGGCGGGCGAGGCGCTCCAGGCCGGCGGCGCCCTGACGCCGTTCCGGCGGATGCCGTCTGCCGAGTGAACGAGCACCGACTCGACGGGTCGTGCGGGCTGCTGCACCGTCGGATGGGGCGACGCGACACGGCCCAGCCGCGCGAGAAGGACGTCGCGGCGCCAACGGACCAGGGCGCGGGTGAGGGCGACGACGAGCGACACGGCCACGATCAACGGCAGGGCCATGTCGTGCTGGCCGGCCAGCGCGTACAGGCCGGGCATCGGATGTCCGACGCTGGCCGTCTCGATGTTCTCCTGCAGCAGGAAGACGATCGTCGTCAGGGCGGCGACGCGGCCCCACAGCGGCAGCACCAGTCGAGCCAAGTGGCCGAGGCTTTCATCGCGGACGCGCAGCGTCCCGGCGCCCGAGGCCGCCGCCAGCCGCGCGAGTCGGCGAAGTTGGGCGAACGCCACAGCCAAGGAGGAGTCGCGGAGACGACGCCGACGGCGATGACGAAGTTCGACCAGTAGCCGTCGTGGCCGGCTTCGGTCATCGCGAGCCGATAGGCGTCGCCGGAGCCGTGAGCACCGAGATAGATCAGCTCGTGCGCGACGGCAAGACTCGCGAGTACGAGGACCGCGAGGATCAGGCGATCGAGGAGCCCGCTGTGCTTCACCCGGTGATGCTAACCGACGATGTGAACTGATGGCGCGATCCGCTCCGCTCACGACTGCGCAGGGGCCACGGCCTAGATCCTCGGCGGTCTAGCCCATCCCATTGGTTCGGCAACCACCGCCGGGACTTCGAGTACCGGATAGACCACCAAACGGGTCGGGTCGCCTACGTCGAGGATCGGTTCTCCAAGCCAGCCTGGGTGCTCGGTGTCGTCAAGGATGGGGAATGGAATGAGGGGTTGACATCTATACTCAGGTACAGGTTTAGGGTGGGTTCGAGCCACCCAGACGGGTGCCGCCACCAGGAGCCGCGATGACAACCCTGAGCCAAGTCGACCCATCCGCCGAGATCGCCTGCACCCTTCCGCGTCAACGAGGCAGGTGGACCGCCTGAACCTCCTCCAGGCCCTCATCGGCGACCATCTCGAGAGCGTTCAGCGAGACGGCGACCGGCTTCGTATCCGGATCGATCGGGCTGGGGACGCCGACCTCGAAGCCAAGGTCGCGGAATGGGCCGAGGCCGAGAAGGGCTGCTGCCCGTTCCTCGGTTTCGCGATCGAGTCGGAGCCCGACGCGGTCATGCTCGAGATCGCCGCACCGAGCAACGCCGCCGGGACACTCGAGGGGATCGAGTGGCTTGTCCGGGCCGCCGGGCGAGGGGTCGCATGACCGACGGTCTTCGGATCGGCGACGTGGCGCGATCGGCCGGCGTCAACGTCCAAACGCTGCGCTACTACGAACGCCGTGGCCTCGTCGTCGCGGGGTTCCGACGCCACTCGGGTCAGCGCGAGTACGACGAGGGTGACGTCAATCGGGTCAAGGTCATCAAGGCTGCCCAGCGTCTCGGCTTCAGCCTGGCCGAGATCCAGGAGATGTTCGACCTCTCGGCCCATCGACGGTCGACGGGTGAACTCCACGCCCGGGCCAAGGCGAAGGTTGCCGAGATCGACGAGCGGATCGCCCGGCTCCAGGCGATGCGGGCCGACCTGTCAGCCGTGATCGCCGCGGAGTGCGACTCCCTGACCGACTGTTCGTGCGGTCTCGGCTGCCCGCTCCCGTTCGTGGAGATGAGCGATGTCCGGGACTGACAAGGCGACGATGACCGTCGTCGGGGCCGCGTGCGTCGTCTGCTGCCTGCCGCTCATCGTGGCGGTAGGGCCCGTCGTCGTGGCCGGCGGAGCGATCGCAGCGGCTGCCGGCGGAGCGACACATCTGGCGCGCCGAGCCAGGCGCAAGCGGACCGAGGTCGCTGACGCGCGACAATCCGTAGGTGGCCGTCCTCCAGTCACTGGGCCTCTTCGTCGTCGCCGCCTTCGCCGAGATCGGCGGTGCGTGGCTGGTCTGGCAAGGCGTCCGGGAGGATCGCGGTGTCGTCTTCATCGGCCTCGGCATCATGGCCCTCGCCGCTTATGGTTTCGTGGCGACGTTCCAGCCCGATCGCGCATTTCGGCCGGATCCTCGCCGCGTACGGCGGGATCTTCGTGGCCGGTTCCCTCGCTTGGGGTGTCGTGGTCGACGGCTTTCGACCCGACCGATGGGACCTTCTCGGAGCAGCGATCTGCCTGATCGGGGTGGCCGTGCTCATGTACGGACCACGAACCGCGACGCCGTAGAGGGTCGCTCGGTCGGCCGGATGGCAGTCCGCCCCCGATCAGGCACGGCGATGAACCAGCGTCGCGGAGGCTCTTCGCTCGCCACCGGCAGGCCGTGGGGCCCAACCGGGAATGCGATGACCTCCTCGCGCTCCGTGGTATGTCCGACCTCAACGTAGGTCGCGACAGAAGATCGCGGCCGGAAAGCGTGGGCCGTCGCCCGCCTCCGGCTCCTAGAGGCGGCGGAGGACGATCTGCCCGCTATCGAGGGTCTCGAATACAGAAGACCACCCCGTCGACCTCGAGCGTCCAGTGGCCGACCCCGGCGCCGCCGAACTGCTGGATCTTCACCGTAAACGCCGCGGGAGTCGGGTGGCCGCCCGGTAGGGGAAGGAACTTCCCGACGACGTTCAAGGTGATCTCGCCGTCAAGGTCCCCAGACCAGCTGACGACTTCGCCAAAGATGTTCCCCGGAAAACCCGGTGCGTCGCCATGTTGATCAAGGCACATGATGTGTCCGGTGGCGGAACCGTCGGACATCAGCCTTGCGTTGAAGCTGAACACACTGGTCCCCGGGTTCGGGATGCCAAAGACCTCGGCCATTGTCGACGTGCCACCACCGTTGATGGACGCGACGGCGTGCCTGACGGCAGCGCTGGCAGGGACGACAAGGACGCCGAGGAGGAGAGCGGCCACCGCGAACGCGCTGATTAGACGTTTCATGGGAAAAGCCCTCTGGCAACGCGCCCGCGTTCGGTCCCCTTGGGGGCAGCGGGCGTGGCCGCGAGCAAGGGTTACCCCGATCGTTGGAGTGTGAACCTGTTGGGAAAAGGGCGTCGTCTGATGCAGGGACATGCCGGTGACGAGGTGCACCACGTCGGCGTCAGATTCCGACCACCGCCAGCCGATGGGCCCCCTCGACCACTCGCCTGGCGACCTTCACGTTGCGACCGCAGCAGCTCTACCAACTGCCCACCCGGCATGACCTGGCATTGAGCTTAGGAAGCTGACGCTCTGCCGCTGCTGTTCGGATACCCGCGAGACGGATCCGTGTGTATGTGTGGCTCCACGCCCTCGGTGGAGACCCCAAGGCCTATATCAGGGACGGAAAGAACATCCCGACGTTTCGACGCTGAGAGGCTCATGTGGGATTCGCGGGTGTCAAGAGCAGGGAACGGAGATCTGCGTCACGCGCTTACAAGCTCGCCGACGCCGGCGCGGCGCCACGCGCAGCCAATCCTTGTGGGGTTGACAGGATCGCGGCGCCGCCGACTGTCCCGGGGGGGCCTCCACCGCCGAGGGCCGCCCTAGGGGATTCGACGAGTCGAAATTAGCGATACGCGTCATGACTCTAGTAATGCGAGTGGCCCGTGGAAGACTCAGGCCACTCGCTCTTGCTCGTGTCGGGCCTGCCTAGCGGACCGCGCTGGGGCCGTGGAAGGTCCTATTCGCCGACTTGTCCGGCTTGCCATGGCCGGGTTTGATCGATGACCCGTCCAAGATCGGGTTGCGAGTAAGCATGAGCTGATAAAGGACGTCGGCGGCGGCGTTCTTCATCTCGCCGAAGGCCTTCAAGTTCAGGTTGCCCGTCGTGTCACAGGCTTGGTGATAGCACGGGTCGAGCGCGATCCCCGCGGTGCCCCCGTAGAGCGCCGCTTGCTCTGCGGTCTTGATCGCCTCTGCTCCGGTGAAGATGCCGCCTGCCGGGATCCCCGCGTCCGTGAAGGCGACGTAGTCAGACCGACCATCGAACGGGATCGGCTCATTAGCCTGGCCTTGGCTCCCAAACCATGTTGTGAACTGGGATTCAATGAACCCGGAGCCGTCCGGCCCGGATACGTCGGTACCAAACGTCGAGCCATCGCCGTCGTACACCTGGCGGGCGTAGTTGCCCGAAGCCACCATGTCGAAGTCGAGCATGGCGATGATCTTTGCTAGCTCCGTGGGACTTAGGCTGGCAACGTAGAAGCCAGAGCCAACCAAGCCCTCTTCTTCTGCGCCGACCCACAGGAACCGCACGTGGTTGCGCGGCAGCTGACCCGCGGCGCCCAGCTGGCGAGCCAACTCGAGGTTCATCGAGAGGCCGGAGCCGTCGTCATTGATGCCGGGTCCTTCGTTGACCGAGTCGTTATGGGCGCTCACCACGACCACCCTGTTCGGGTCTCCCCACGGGGAGTCCGCGATGACGTTGTACGTCGTGCGTACCTCGCTCACGGTGTTGGTGGTGATATGGAACACGACCGTCTGACCCCCGTCGCGGATCCGCGTCACAGTGTCCGCGCCGAGCGCGTATGACGCGCCGATGGCCGGGATCGCTACAGGGTCGCCAAGCGTCCCTGCGATGGGGCCGTCGCGCCCGGGTTGTCCTTCGTTGAAGATGACGACCCCGATGGCGCCCGCGGCCTGGGCATTGCTGGCCTTGGTCCCGAATGTGCAGGTCCCGCGCTGGATGAGCGCGATGTTGCCAGCCGGGAAACCGGCAAAGTCCGAGGCCTCACAACCCGAGATCGTTGAACCTGCCGGTGCGCTGCCGATGGGGACCTGCAGCGGTCCGACGGGGGTCACGGTGCCGGTGACGTCACCCGACCCGGAGAAGTCCATGGTCGCGAAGTCAGTCCCGTTCACGAATGTGACCGGATCTGGAGAAACCCGGTTGAGCGTGGATGGCGCCAGTTCCGTGAAGAAGTTGAACGGGAACGGCTGTAGCTGAACAGACCAGCCGTCCGCCGTCATCGTCGATGCAATGTAGTCGATGGTCGCCTGGTTGCCTGGCGTGCCGGCGACGCGTGTGCCGCCGTTGGCGTTCGCAAAATTCTGCAGCTGCTGCTCGTGCGCCAAGATCTTGGGCACAGTGACGATCTGCTGATAGGGGCGTGAGTTGAATTGGTCGCCAGCTGACACGCCGACCGGTAACAGCGCGGCGAGTAGGGCCAGGCACGCGACAATCCAAACGATCCGACGCATGGGCTTTCTCCTCCTGAAGATCCCCGGAATAGGGGCTAGGCCGCCTCCATGGCCTAACAGAAGCCGGTCGATTGTATGCCTCTCAGAAACGGGAGGTCTCGTAATCGCACACCATAAGGCGTTTTGCAACGCGGAATCGTGGTGCACATTGACACCACCTCGCGACAGAAGGCGTAGGTTCGGCCACCGTGCTCGATGGTCAGTCCGGCGTCCTCGGCGGCGTGGACGTCCACGGTCATCCCGCAAACGGGATCGAGGACGCGCGCGGGTCGGTCTCCACTCAATGACCTGGCATTGAGCTTAGGGAGCTGCCGCTCTGCCAACTGAGCTACTCCCGCCCGAGGCGCTCGAAGTCTATCAGGCGTTCTTGACGACCTCCGGAGGGCTACGCTCAGGCGGTCGCCAGTCGTGGCTGGGCGGGTGGCGGCGGAGTGTCGCGATGCGAGTCGGACGCGGCGCAGGAGCTGGGCATTGGCCGCCACGATGATCGTCGAGAGGCTCATGGCGATGGCGCCAGCAGCCATCGAGATGTCGATGCCCCACGGGACGAAGATGCCCATCGCGACCGGGATCGCCACGAGGTTGTAGCCGGTCGCCCAGACGAGGTTCTGGACCATCTTGCTGTAGGTCGCCCGCGACAGTTCGATCGCGGCCACCACGTCCCGTGGGTCGCTGCGGACGAGCACGATGCCGGCCGACTCGACCGCGACGTCGGTGCCGGCGCCGATGGCGATGCCGACGTCGGCCGTCGCCAGCGCCGGCGCGTCGTTCACGCCGTCGCCGACCATGGCGACCTTGCGGCCGCCCTCCTGGAAGCGCTTGACCGCAGCGGCCTTGTCGGCCGGCAGGACCTGCGCGGCGACCTCGTCGATGCCGAGGCGGCGCGCGACCGAGTCGGCCACGGCCTGGCTGTCGCCGGTGATCATGGCCACCCGGACACCGAGTCCATGGAGCGCGTCGATCGCCTCCTTGGACTCCGGTCGGACCTCGTCCTCGACGGCCACGATG
Source organism: uncultured Chloroflexia bacterium (assembly GCA_963765245.1). Lineage (GTDB taxonomy): Bacteria > Chloroflexota > Limnocylindria > Limnocylindrales > CSP1-4 > SPCO01. Next base: position 648,801 of record CAVXVP010000001.1, on the reverse strand, counting down.
CCGGCCACGGCGCCATCGACGACGACGTGCAGGACTGTCCGGCCCTGCTGATCCCAGTCCGCGGCCTGCGGGATGCGGCGTCGAGACCCAGCTCCTGCAGCAGCCGAGGTCCGCCGACGAGGACGTCGTGACCGTGGACCGTGGCGCGTGCGCCGCGACCGGCCAGCGCCTCGAAGTCCGAGGCTGGCCGTGTCTCGACGCCCCGCTGCTTGGCACCTTCCACGATCGCGCGGGCCAGCGGGTGCTCCGAGTCGGCCTCGACCGACGCCGCGAGCCCGAGGACACGTTCGGCATCCATCGAGCCCGCCGCGACGTCAACGAGGACTGGCTCGCCCTTGGTCAAGGTCCCGGTCTTGTCGAAGATCACCGTGTCCAGGGTCCGCGCCCGCTCCAGGGCGAGGCGGTCCTTGATGAGCAGCCCGTTCTGGGCGCCGAGCGAGGTGGAGATCGCGATGACCAGCGGGATCGCCAGGCCGAGGGCGTGCGGGCAGGCGATGACCAGGACCGTCACCGTCCGTACCAGCGCGCCCTCTGGGTCGCCGTGCAACCACCAGCCGACCAAGGTGATCGCGCCGGCCGCGAGCGCGACGTAGAACAGGAGGGCTGCGGCCCGGTCGGCGAGCGCCTGGGCCCGTGACGCCGATGCCTGCGCCTGCGCGACCAGGCGCATGATCCCGGACAAGGCCGTCTGATCGCCCGTCGCGGTGACCTTGACGCGGAGCGAGCCGCCAGCGGCGACGGTGCCGGCGATGACCTTGTCGCCGACCTGCTTGGAGACGGCGCGGGACTCGCCCGTGATCATCGACTCGTCCACGTCGGCGCGTCCCGTCGACGATCAGGCCATCGGCCGGGACCCGCGCGCCTGGTCGGACGAGGACGACGTCGTCCAACTGCAACGCGCTGATCGGCACTTCCTCGGTGCCATCGGCGGTGACCCGCTCGGCGGTGTCGGGCAGCAGTGCCGCGAGGGCCGAGAGCGCGCCCTGTGCCTGGGCGATCGAGCGCATCTCGAGCCAGTGGCCGAGCAGCATGATCGTGATCAGGGTGGCCAGTTCCCACCAGATCTCGACCTCGAAGAAGCCGAGCGTGCCGGCCCACGAGGTCACGAAGGCGACGACGATCGCCAGTGAGATGAGGGTCATCATCCCGGGCTTGCGGTCGGCCAACTCGCCCTGGGCTCCACGGATGAAGACCAACCCGCCGTAGAAGAAGATGATCGTCCCGAGGATCGCCGGCACGTACTCGATGCCCGGGATCGTCGGGATCGTGTAGCCGATCCAGCCCGCGACCTCCGGGCTCAGCAGGACGGTCGGGATGGTCAGCGCGAGGCTCAGCCAGAACTTGTCGCGGAACATCGCGACCGAGTGGCCGTCGTGCCGGTCGTGGCCGGCCGCGTGGCCCTCGTGATGGGCGTCGGCTGTGGGCGGTGGTTCGTGGTGCTGTTGGTGGGCTGCGTTATCCATTCAGGTCCTTCGCTCCGATACTCCCCCCCAGTATCCACCGAACGTCAAGACCCGCGGCTTCAGTTGTCAGTCAGGCAGGCCCACGGAGGTACGCAAGGACGGCGAGAATCCGACGGTGATCATCGGACGTGGGTGGCACTCGAGTTTTGACTTGAAGGTCAAGCGACTTAGAACGGGGTTGGCTTCACGACCATGACGAAGATGATCGCGATCGTCAGTCCGATCATGATCGTGAGCGACACGATGGGGCTTCGCGCGCGCACAAGCCGCTCGAGATCGGTCGTCTCGGATGCCTCCGCCGCCCGTTCGACCCGACCGATCCAGCGCTCGGCGAGGACGCCGTTGACGCCCAGGAGGATGACCAGGACGTAGGCGGTGAGCAGCCAGGGCGCGGTCACGTCGATGGAGCCGTTCAGGGCCGCCAGAACGCCGAACAGGATGCCGAGGCCGTACATCGCCCCGCCCATCCGCCCGATCGAGGTCGACGAACGAGAAGCGTTCGGGCAATCGCCGGCGCGTCCTGGGTCCGCGCCACCAGGTACATGACGACCAGCGGCCCGACAGCGAGCGCGGTCGCCATGAACATCGATCCGATGTGGAGCACCTTGAGGATGTCGAACGTCATGACGGCCTCCTCTCATGCCGTCGCAGGCCGTTTACGAGCACGTCGACCAACCCGGCCTCGAACCCCTCGTCGGGCGCCTGGGCGAGGTGCATCGTGACGATCGCCCAGAACAGGCCGCGCGCCGGGATCGACGTGTCATGGGGCCGGAGTTCTCCGGCGGCGACCCGGGCGTCCATGTAGGTGGCGATCAAACTGGTCCCCTCGGCCATCACGTCGCCGAGAGCCGCCGCCACAACCGGGTTGGTCTGGGACTCGCGCGAGACCAATCGAAGCAGGTCGGCTCGCTCTTGGAGGAGCGCCGAGAAGCGCACCGCGATCCCCGTCAGGACTTCGACGGCCGGTCGGTCGGGCGAGACGACGAGCAAGCGCCGAAGTTCCTCCAGGAAGCTGAACCGCTCGAGGACGGCCAGCAGCAGGTCGTTCTTGCTGGCGAAGTAGTGGTAGACAAGGCCATGGGCGGTGCCCGTGGCGGTCGCGATTTCGGCGATCGTCGTGCCGTCAACGCCGCGCTCGGCGAACAGTCGAAGCGAGGTCCGCAGGAGTTCCTCGCGGCGGGCATCGGCTTGTCTCGTCCGCGACGTCGCCTTGGGTTCGACCGCCACCATTGTGCCTCGTTTCACTGACTGGTCAGTCAGTGTACCCGATTGGTGCAAGGTTTGTAGCGAGGGAATGGTCTGCAGGCTCGCGGCCACCCTTGACGTCGCTGGTACGGTCTTGTAACCGGTTCCATGAAACCGGTTACAGGAGATGTGTCGTTGGCGAGGAAGGCCGTCACCATCCGGGACGTCGCGCGTCATGCCGGCGTGAGTGTCGCGACGACATCGCGCGTCCTCACCGGGAAGGACGTGGTCAATCCGCAGACGCGAAGCCGGATCCTGACCGTGATGGAGGAGCTCGGCTTCTCGCCGAGCCCGGCGGCCCGGCGTCTCAGCCTCGGGCGGACCCTGACCATCGGCGTGGTCGTCTCGTTCCTCACCCGTCCGCAGGCCGCCGAGCGGCTCCGGGGTGTGGATCTGGTCCTGACCGACAGCGACCTCGATCTCGTCATCTACAACGTCGAGACCGTCCAGAAGCGAGATCACTATCTGGGCACGCTCGCCCAGTCGCAGCGCACGGACGGCCTCCTGGTCATGTCGCTGCCGCCCGTGGACGCGGTCGTCCCGACCTTGCTGCGGAGTCCCGTCCCCGTCGTCTTCATCGATGTCCACACGCCGTCCGTCGAGGCGATGCCGCGGGTCGTCGGCGACGACTCGGCCGGCGGGGCGCTCGCGGCGAGGCATCTCCTGGACCTCGGCCACACGGGACATCGGGTTCATCGGCGACGCCGTTGCAGATCCGTTCGGGTTCACCTCGAGTCGCGACCGCGAGGCTGGCCTGACCCGCGCGCTCGCGGATGCCGGCGTCTCGATCCCGGCCGAGTGGGTCGGTCATGGCGCTCACGGCCGGTATGAGGCGCGGGACCTGGCCCGCCGGATGCTCAGCAGCGATCACCGACCCACGGCGATCTTCACGGCCAGCGACACGCAAGCTCTCGGGCGTCATCGCCGCCGCCCGGGAGCTCGGCCTGCACGTCCCGGACGATCTGTCGGTCATCGGCTACGACGACATCGAGGCGGCGGACTACGTCGGGCTCACGACCATCCGCCAGCAGCTGCTCGAGTCCGGGCGCCGTGGCGCTGAGGTCCTCCTTGCGCAGATCGAAGACCGATCCGAGGAGGCACCGGTCGTCCACCTGGCGCCCGAGCTGGTGGTCCGTGAAACCACGGCGCGTCCGAAGGAGGGCCGTGGATGACGACGGCTCGAAGGCGTGGCGAACCCACACGTGAGACCGATGGAGGAGGAGTGTTCATGATCAGCAACGCGATCAAGCGCGCCACTGCGGCGCTTTCGGGAGGACGTATCGCCGCGTTCGCGGTCGCAGTCGTGGTGTTCGCCGCCTGCGCGGCCCCAGGCACAACAACGGCGCCATCTGCGGGTACTACCGCCGCGCCCGCCACGACCGCCCCATCGGTCAGTGCGCCCAGCGAGGCACCGTCCGCGAGCGCGGTCGCGGCAGGGCCATCGTGTGGAACGGACCCGGTGGTCCTCAATGCCTACTTCGAGACGGGATTCGATCTCCCGTTCAAGCTCTCGGAGGAGTTCACCAAGCAGTTCCCGAACGTGACCTGGAAGATCAGCGCAGGACCAGTTCACGAACCTGATGACCGCGACGCCGCGACTCCTGTCCGGTGACAATCCGCCGGATCTCATCCGGCTGCCCTCGATGGTCTCGCTCGTCAAGGATGGGCTGCTCAAGAACCTCGACGACTACGCGACAGCGTTCGGCTGGGACAAGTTTCCCGCCGCGCAGCTCGCCCAGAATCGGGTCGGGATCCGACGGGACTCGCGGTTCGGGTTCGCTCTATGCCATGGGCCTGAACTACAGCCTGACCGGCGTCTTCTACAACAAGAAGCTCGCACAGCAGATCGGCATGACCGAGCCGCCGAAGACCGTGGCCGAGTTCGAGGACCTTCTCGCCAAGGCCAAGGCCGCCAAGCTCCAGCCGATCATGCAGTGGAACGCCACGGCCAGCGGTGGCGGGCTCGCATTCCCGCTCCAGAACCTCATGGCCGCGTATGGCCCGACCCAGCCGATCAACGACTGGATCTTCCAGAAGCCAGGCGCGACGATCGATACCCCGGCCAACCTGACGGCCGCCCAGCACCTCGAGCAGTGGGTCAAGGCCGGCTACTTCCCGAAGGACGCCAACGCGATCGAATACACCGACGCGAACGCCCGCTTCGGCAAGGGCGAAGGCGTGTTCATGTTCAACGGCGACTGGCAGAACGCGGTCTACGACAAGGACCTGTCCGGGAACGTCGGGTTCTTCGTCTTCCCGCCGGCGAGGCTGCGGGCACGACCGGCCGCGATGTCGGCGCCCCTGACCTACGGCATCGCGCAACACGGCGAAGAACGCCGACTGCGCTGCGGCCTTCTTCAACTGGGTCGCCACGAACGACAAGGCTCGCGCAGATCGACGTCGCCGTCGGCGGCTCGAACCCCGGTGGCCCGACCGACCTCGCCGTCCCGCCGGCGGCCGCCGGCTCGGTGACCAACGACACGCTGTCCGCGGGCGCCGGCGTCGCCAAGGACAATGGCGCGATGGACTTCATCGCCAACGCGACCGGCTCGATCTTCGCCCAGGGCTGGACGCCCGAGCTCCAGAAGCTCGTCGGTGGCAAGACCGACGCCGCCGCGCTGCTCAAGGCCGTCCAGGCGGAGTACGCGAAGGAGCTCGCCAGTTGAGAGACGCCGCTGACGAGGCCAGGCCGCGGCAAGGGCTGCACGCAGCATCTAGCCACGGACACTCGTCGGCGGCTCGCACGGCGGATCCCCTGGCCGGGGATCCGCCGTCAGACCATCATCGGCTGGCTGTTCGTCGTGCCGGCCCTGGTCATGTACGGCGTCTTCGTCCTCCAGCCACTGGCCTTGACGGTGCAGTACTCGCTGTATCGCTGGGACGGTGTCGGCCCGTCGACGTGGGTCGGTCTCTCGAACTACGTGGCGGTCCTCAGCGAGCCGAAGCTCGTCGAGACGCTGTTCAACGCGTTCCGGCTCGTCATCTTCTACAGCCTCATCCCGGTCGCCCTGGGCCTGGTGACCGCCAGCGTCATCCATCGCGTCGCGTCGGGCAGGCTCGGAACGGTGTCGCGGACCGTTCTCTTCCTGCCGCAGGTCATCCCTCTCGTCGCAGCGGGGATCATCTGGGGACGGCTCCTGTCCCTGAACGGTCTCATCAACCAGGCCCTGACCGCGATCGGTCTGGGCGACATCACCCGAGCGTGGCTGGGCGACTTCGACTTCGCGCTGCCGGCCGTCGGCCTGATCGGGATCTGGGTCCTGCTCGGGTTCTGCACCGTCCTGCTGCTCACCGGGATGAGCCGGATCGACCGAGCGCTGTTCGAGTCGGCCCGGATCGACGGCGCGGGGTGGTTCCAGGAATTCGTCAACATCACCGTGCCGAGCCTCAGGTACGAGATCGGCGTGTGCATCACGGTCACGGTGATCGCCGCCCTGGCGGCGTTCGACATCGTGTACGTGTCGACCGGCGGCGGGCCGGGCAACGCCACAGCTGTGCCCGGCATCCAGATCTACATCCTGGCCTTCCTCCAGCGCCAGGTCGGCCTCGCTTCGGCCCTGGCCGTCGTCCTCGTGATCCTCGTCCTGATCGTGATCCTTCCGGTCCAGCGGCTGACCCGCGGGAGCGACCGATGAGGGTCGCCCGACGGGAGGTCTACGCCGGCCGGGCGTTCCTGGGCGCGCTGATCGCCATCACGATCCTGCCCTTCCTCAGCATCTTCACGACGGCACTCTATCCATCGGGCAGCGCTGCCCGTCGGATTGTCGATCCCGGCGGATCCGCAGTGGGGCAACTTCGTCGAGGCGTTCAAGGTCGCGAACATGAGCGCGCTCCTCGCGTCGAGCGTGTTCATCGTCCTCGCGGTCGTGCCGATCTCCCTGGTCATCTCGACGATGGCGGGGTTCGCGATCGGCTCGCTCCGCATCCCCGGATCGGGACTCCTGCTGCTGCTGTTCGTGTTCGGGCTGACGCTCCCCTTCGAAGGGATCATCACGCCCCTCTACTTCCTTGCCAAGCAGATGGGGATCCTCAACACGCGCCTCGCCATCGTCCTGCCGCTGATCGGCCTGTTCATGCCTTTCGCGGTGTTCTGGATGCGGGCCCATTTCGTCAATATGCCGAACGAGATCTCCGAGGCTGCGAAGGTCGACGGCGCGAACACCTGGGCGCTCTTCTGGCAGATCCACGTGCCGCTAGCGCGCGCGCCGATGGCATCGCTCGGGATCCTCATGTCGGTCTGGGCGTGGAACCAGTTCCTGCTGGCCCTCGTTCTCGTGGAGGACCCGACGCAACGAACGATGGCCGGCGCGCTGGGCGCATTCCAGGGCCACTACGCGACGGACATCCCGCTTCTCAGCGCCGGGACGATCATCATCCTCGTTCCGACGCTGCTCGTCTTCATCATCTTCCAGCGGCAGGTCATCGCGGCCCTGCTCCAGGGCTCCGTGAAGGGATGACAGCCCGATGACCCGTGCCATCGCACCACGTCCCCAGCTCCTGACGTATCCCGATTCGCTCGGCGGCGACCTGCGTACCCTTGGCGATCTGCTCGAAGGCCCGCTCGACGGCGTCTTCCACGGTGTCCACATCCTGCCGCCCTTCCCGTCGTCGGGTGATCGCGGATTCGCGCCGCTGACCCACGACGTGATCGACCCGCGCTTCGGGGGCTGGGACGACATCCGTCGCATCGCCGCCGACCACGACGTGCTCCTCGACCTGATGATCAACCACATCTCCCGCCAGAGCCTGGAGTTCCGGGACTTCGAGCGCCATGGTCGCGACTCTGCGTACGCCGACCTGTTCATCACCATCGACAAGATCTGGCCCGACGGAGAGCCTTCGCCTGCCGACGTCGCGCGCATCTTCCTGCGCAAGCCGGACGCGCCGTTCTCGAACGTGACCATCGAGGACACCGGACGCCAGGAGCGGATCTGGACCTCGTTCGGGACGGCAGACTGGTCCGAGCAGATCGACCTCGACGTCACGTCGTCGGCCACCCGCGACCTGATCACTCGATGGCTGCGCCAGTTCGCGGAGCGCGGCGTTCGGATCGTGCGGCTCGACGCCGTCGGCTACGTGATCAAGAAACCCGGCACGACCTGCTTCATGGTCGAGCCCGAGATCTACGAGTTCCTCTCCTGGGTGACCGACGTCGCCGAAACGTTCGGACTGGCCATCCTGCCCGAGGTCCACGACAGCTATGCCACCCACGAACGGCTGTCAGCACACGGCTTCTGGACCTACGACTTCGTCCTGCCCGGTCTGCTGCTCCATGCCTTCGAGACGGGCGAGACCGGCCGGCTGGCCAACCATCTCCGACGGTCACCGAGCCGGCAGTTCACGAACCTCGACTGTCATGACGGCATCCCCGTGCGCCCGGACCTCGATGGCGTCCTGACGCCGCAAGAGATGGCCGACCTCGCCGATCGGGTCCGCGCCCAGGGTGGCAACGTCAACCGCATCCTGTCCGACGAGCACGCCGAATCGGGCGATGTCCACCAGCTCAATTGCACCTACTACTCGGCGCTCGGTGAGGACGACGACCGATACCTTGCCGCTCGCGCGATCCAGCTCTTCGCGCGAGGGGTCCCCCAGATCTACTACGTGGGTCTCCTGGCCGGCCCGAACGACCACGAGGCCGTCATTCGGACGGGGGAGGGTCGCGCCATCAACCGGCACGACTACACGATGAGCGAGATCGAGCACGCCCTCGACCGGCCGATCGTCCGCCGGGTGATGGATCTCGTCCGGCTGCGCAACGTCCACCCGGCATTCGACGGCACACTCGAGGTCGAAGCCGACGACGATCACTCGGTTCGGCTCCGTTGGCGGCACGGCGCGGACGTCGTCACGCTGGACGTCGACTTCGCCGGCGGCGGCGCGGTGCTCACCGATGGGGATCGCTCCGAGTCGCTGGCAGGGTGGGCGCCGTCGCTGCGATCCAACCCGGTCTGACCTGCCGCGCTCGGTCGCGCACCGTCGGTCCACAGACGACAGCTGGAGTATCGGGAACGGCAGTGCTCCAACGGCGACGCTCAGGATCGATCCCCGTTCACCTCTGTCACCAGCAGAACGACCTTGCCCGGCCCGATGCTGCGGCTCGTCGTGCCGTACGCCTCCCGTCCCTGAGCGAGCGGCAGTTCCTTCGCCACGACCGGTCGGAGCTGACCTGCATCGATCAGGCGGCCGATGTCGACCAGCTGCTGCCGATCGCGCATGACGATGAACCAGATGGCCCGTCGGCCATCGTCGCTCGGGCGGTCGGGTGGACGGGGCACGGCGATCGAGACGAGCCGGCCGAGTGGACCCAGCACGCTCCACGATCGCTCCCAGGTGTCCCCGCCGACCGTGTCGAAGACGAGGTCCTGGTCGGCGACCGTGTCCTCGAAGCGCTGGGATCGGTAGTCGATCACCTCGTCAGCGCCGAGCTCAATGACCAGAGCAGCGTCCTGCCCCGAAGCCGTCGCCGTCACGTGAGCGCCTCGCCAGTCGCGCGAGCTGGACGGCGAACGAGCCACGCCACCGGCGCCGCCGTGGACGAGGACCCGCTGGCCGCGGGCGAGATCACCTTGGTCGAACAGGCGCCTGCCAGGCCGTCAGCGCCGACAACGGCACCGCCGCGGCCTGGACGTGCGTCGACGGTCGCCGGCTTCGGCGCGAGCTCGTCGGCGCGGACCGCCACGTACTCCGCGTCCGCACCGTCACGCTGGCTATCGATGTAGCCGTACACCGCGTCGCCGACGGCGATCTCCGCAGCATCCGCGCCGACGGCCTCGACGACGCCCGAGACCTCGTGGCCCGGGATGATCGGGGGCGTGCGCGGCGTGCCCCCGGGTGCAGCCACGTGCCGCCCCAGTCGAGCTCGCCCGGGCTGACGCCACTGGCGTGGACGCGAACCAGGACGTCGGCGGGACTGAGCGCCGGGATCGGCGCATCCTCGTAGACGAGTCGGGATGGGTCGCTCTTGGCGTAGGCGTGCAGGGCGCGCATGACTCTCATCTGCTCCTGGCGAGGTGCAGCCTCGCCCCGAGACGGGCCGGACGACGTGGGATCCACCTCGTCCGGCCTTCGCCGGTGTCGCTACCGCAGCGAGCTGAACGCCGCCCGCACCTCGGCCGGCAAACGTCTCCGGTTCCTCCCAGGCCGCGAAGTGGCCGCCGCGATCGGCCTCGTTGAAGTACGCGAGCCCGGGGTAGACCGCCTCGACCCAACTCCGCGGGCGATGCCCAGATCTCGCCGGGGAACGTGGTGAAGCCGACCGGCACGGTGACCGGCGGCGGCGGCCTGGCCGCTGGCGAGCGCCGCGGCCAGCGCTCGTCCGTCCTCCCAGTACGACCTGGCCGCCGGAGGTGGCGGTGCCGGTCAGCCAATACAACGTGATGTTGTCGAGGACGCTCTCGCGGGTGAGGTCGCCGACGGGCTGCCCGTCGACGAACGCGCGCGAGATCTTGGTGTAGCTGTCGGTGTCGTGGTCGAGCATCCATGCGGCCAGCGCGACCGGCGAATCGAGCAGCGCGTAGCCGATCGTCTGGGGCCGCGTGGCCATCTCGAGGAAGTAGCCGAAACCGTCCTGCTCGAACGTCGCGACCGCCGCGGCCGCTGCGCGTTCCTGTTCGGTCTCTCGGGGCAGGTGATCGCCGATCGCGAGCACGGCTGTCAGCAGGTTCAAGTGGTAGCCCGCCAGCCCTGCGACCGCCTGGCGGCCCATCAGGTCCGTGACGAGGGCCCCCACGTCGCCGCCCTGGGCGACGTAGCGCTCGTAGCCGAGGCGGCTCATCAGCTCCGCCCAGGCGCGTGCGGTCCGGCCGGAGTCCCAGCCGAGCTCGGCCGGCTCACCCGAGAAGCCGTAGCCGGGCAACGACGGCAGCACCAGGTGGAAGGCGTCCTCGGCGGTGCCGCCGTGAGCGGTCGGGTCGGTCAGCGGACCGATCGCCCCGAGCAGCTCGATGACAGAGCCGGGCCAGCCGTGGGTCATGATCAGCGGCAACGCGTTCTCGTGGCGCGACCGGACATGGATGAAGTGGATCGCGACCCCGTCGATCTCGGTCGTGAACTGCGGCAGCGCGTTCAACCGCGCCGCGACCCGCCCGAAGTCGTATTGGTTCGCCCAGAAATCTGCGAGCGCCTGGACCGTGGCGAGCTGCACGCCCTGCGAGCGATCCGGTACGAGTTCCTTCGTGGGCAAATGCGTCGTCGAGATGCGCCGACGCAGATCGTCGATCTGTTGCTCCGGGATGTCGACCTGGAACGAGCGAATCTCGGTCGGGGTCGCGACGGCCATGGTCATGAGGTCCTCCTGGATCTGGCGGTCCATCCGAACGCGTTGCGGTCGGACGGTCCGCGCGGCGATCTCCTGCAGATCTCCTGGACCCATCGAACCTCACGCGTGGCGTCCAGTCGATCAGACGAACGTATCGGGCGACACCTTCGTATCGATCCGCCGGAGGCGCCCGATACCAAGGTCTGATCGACGGCTTTGTCCTGGCGCCCACACTGGAGTCAGATCCGCACGCACGCGAAGGGGCATCATGGAGACCTGGACGCACCCTTCCACGACATCCGACGAGGGTGACTGCGCCGAGGAGGGTCTCGTGGCAAGCGAGCGGAATCTCGAGCTCATCATCGACACCATGCCGGCGTTGGTCTGGTCGGCTCGGCCTGATGGCAGCGCGGAGTTCTTCAACCGGCATTACCTGGATTTCATCGGCCTCACGTCGGATGCGGCGAGCGGTTGGGGCTGGACCGCTGCTGTCCACCCCGAGGACCTGACCAGCTTGGCTGCGACGTGGGAGCAGATCATGGCTTCAGGCGCACCGGGTGAGGCCGAAGCGCGACTGCGTCGCCATGACGGGGAATATCGGTGGTTCCTGTTCCGCACGAGTCCGCAGCGGGATGCCGATGGCACCATCGTCAAGTGGTATGGCGTCAACACGGACATCGAAGACCGGAAGCGGGCCGAGGTGGAGCTCAGGCGGGCGTACGACAGCTTTGCCGATGCTCAGCGGCTGAGCAGGACGGGCAACTTCACGGCCGACATCGCGGTGGACGAGCACATCTGGTCCGACGAGCTCTACCGCATCTTCGAGATCGAACCGGGGACAAAGATCTCCGTCCAGATGGTGCGCGACGTCATCCACCCCGACGACCTGGCGGCGTTCGACTCCGACTTCACGCGCTCACTGGGAGGCGTGGACTTCGACCAGGTCTTCCGTATCGTCCCCGCGGGGACACCTGAAGCACGTCCATGCCGTCGGCCACCTGATCGAGCGGGTCGCCGGCCGTCCACTGTTCATCGGTGCCATCCAGGACGTGACCGAGCGGATCCTGGCCGAGGAGGCGTTGAACCTGGCCCGATCGGACCTCGCCCACATCGCCCGGATCACGACCGTGGGCGCTCTGACCGCATCGATCGCGCATGAGGTCAATCAGCCGCTCACGGGCATCATCACCAACGCCAGCACGTGCCTCCGGATGCTCGAAGGCGACCACCCCGACATCGACGGCGCACGAGAAACGGCGCGGCGCACGATCCGCGACGGGAACCGCGCCGCAGAGGTGGTGTCCCGGCTGCGCGAGCTGTTCGGCAAGCGGGAGTTCACGCTCGAGACGGTGGACCTCAACGAGGCGACCAGGGAGGTGGTCGCCCTCTCGTCGACCGACCTGCAGAGGCAACGAATCGTCGTTCAGTCGGAGCTCGCCGCGGACCTCCCGGCGATCGCCGGCGATCGGATCCAGCTGCAGCAGGTCATCCTGAACCTGCTGCGCAACGCCTCCGAGGCGATGGCGAGCGTCGACGATCGGCCGCGGCGCTTGCTGCTCCGGTCCCGACGTGAGGACGAGCAGCACGTCCGATTGAGCGTTCGCGATGCCGGCCCTGGCGTGGATCCGGCGAGCTTCGACAAGCTATTCGACGCCTTCTTCACCACGAAGAGCGGTGGCATGGGCGATCGGCCTGTTCGTCAGTCACTCGATCATCGAACGACATCAGGGCCGTCTCTGGGCCGAACCAAACGAAGACGGGCCTGGAACCACCTTCTCGTTCTCGATCCCTCGGGTCGCAGCGACGGTCCCGGACGCGTCGCCGACTTCGAGCATGTCGTGATCGACAAGGTCCCGCTGGTGTCCGTCGTCGACGACGACATTTCCGTTCGCGAGTCATTGCCACCATTGCTGCGGCACGTGGGATATGCCGCGGAAGCGTTCCCATCCGCGGAAGCGTTCCTCGCCTCGGATCGCGTCGCCGAGACCAGCTGCCTCCTTCTCGACGTTGCGATGCCCGGCATGTCCGGGCCCGACCTGCAGCAGGAACTCGCGCATCGACAGCCGGCGATCCCGATCGTGTACATCACCGGTCAGGGAGATCAGACGCTGCGGTCGCGCCTGCTCGCGCTCGGGGCCGTCGACTGCCTGTTCAAGCCGTTCAGCGAGGCCGCCCTCCTCGCAGCGCTCGACGCCGCGCTCCGGACGAGCACGGGGTGACGCCTCAATCGCGCCGCATGCTCGCCCTACACTGGGTCGAGCAACCTCCCACTCGGATCGAGGCCACCAGGGTGCTTGGCGTCAAGCCGGTCGTCTACGTCGTCGACGACGACGTCTCGGTTCGCGAGTCATTGGAACTGCTGATCAAGCGCGAGGGCTGGCAGCCGGAGCTGTTCGCGTCGGCGCAGGACTTCCTCGCCCATGCTCGCGAGATGGTGCCCAGCTGCCTGGTGCTCGACGTGAACCTCCCCGGCCTCGACGGTCTCGAACTGCAGCAGAAGCTCGCCGACCGTGTGGAGATTCCGATCATCTTCATCACGGGTCATGGCGATGTGCCGATGTCCGTCCGGGCCATGAAGGCCGGGGCGGTCGAGTTCCTGACCAAACCGTTCGCGAGCCGATGTGCTCATTGACGCAGTCCGCAGCGCCATCGAGCGCAGTCGCGCAACCCTCGAATTGGAAGCAGCGACGCGGGCCCTCAGGGATGCCTACGAGTCGTTGACCCCGCGCGAACGCGAGGTGATGGGGCTGGTCGTCGCCGGGCTGCTGAACAAGCAGGTCGGTGGCGAGCTCGGCATCAGCGAGATCACCGTGAAAGCACACCGAGGCCAGGTGATGCGCAAGATGAAGGCTGACTCACTCCCGGATCTCGTGTCCATGGCGGTGCGCCTCGGCCTCCAGTCAGGACCACGGACTGATCGTCGATCAGCAGGTCGTTTGGGCTAGCGAACCCCTCGAGGAATTGAGATCGCAACGGCCAAGACCTCGACGCGTCACCCCTTCAGGCCCGAAAACCCGTCGTCGCAGCACCCGGGCCGATCCCCCTCGGTGATAGGAGGGATGACCCTGTCCACGAGTCGCGGGGCAGCCCCGAGGCACCGACGGTGTCGTCGAGGCAGCCTTCGAGGAAGGCGATCCGACCCGGGTCGCCGTCGCCGCAACCGTGACGGCAGGCTGCATGGGCACGAAGGGCGAGGGACCGACCGTCCCCGAGGCCCGTTCGATGGGCGCGTTCCAGCGCGTCGCCTCGATGTCCGGGATCGATGTAACGGTCCAGATCGGGCCGGCGCAAACGATCGAGGTCCGCGCCCAGTCCAACATCCAGCCACTCGTCGTGACCACCGTCGAAGGCGGGACGTTGCGGATCCGGGCCAGCAAGGAGCTCGACCCATTCTCCGGGGTCACGGTCGCCATCACGACACCGTCCCTGGAAGGGATCACGTTGAGCGGCGGTTCCGATGGGACCGTCACCGGTGTCGCGGGGAGTCAGTTCTCTGCCGCGATCACAGGCGGTGGCGAGCTGACCGTGAGTGGCACCGCGGACGCTGCGTCCGTTCATGCGAGCGGCGGGGGCGAAGCCCACCTGACCGATCTCGCGATCCGGACGCTCGATGTGGAGCCTTCCGGCGGCGCGGTCGTCGAAGCGCAAGTCTCCGACGAGGTACGTCGTTCGGCGTCTGGCGGGGCCCAGGTCACGATCGGCGGCGACGCGCGGCTGAACGTCCAGACGTCCGGCGGCGCAGACGTCAGTCGCGGCTGAGGTCGACTTCGCGGTCGGCTGAGGCTAGACAGCGACGGCATCGGGGGCGAGCGAAGGCGGTCCTAGGTCGTGAGGCCGACCCTTACTTGTCGCTGATGCCGCGCATCCGGGCCGCGAAGGTCGGCAGTCCTGGGACGAGTGTCTGTTTCTGGGGATCGACCACGTCGTCGTTGGCTGCGACGCGCACGACGCGCAGGCGATATCGCCGGTCGACCGTCTGGACGATCCCTCGGTTGATCGACCGTGCGGTCGTGTACCCGGCAGCGGCAACCAGACCCATCAGGGTCTTGTCGTACCCGCCGCCGACGTATGACATCGAGTCCGGGGCCACCCCGACGTTGGCGAGGATGACGAAACGGATGTCGTTGATCTCCTTCCACATCGTGGCGGCCGGCGGATCGTGACCACCCGGCAGACCGGCGATCTGGACGTGGTGGACGTCGTGGGCACCGATGCCGTTGCCGGCCGCGACGAGCTGCCGAATGTCGCCCCAGTCGATCGCGTCGGCCTTGATCGCGTCGAGGGTGAGATAGAACTCAGCGACCATCCCGCGCTGTTGCAGCGCCTGCATCACCCTCTTGGTCCACGACCTCGACCCGTCGTCGAAGGTGATGATCACCGGCTTGGGCGGTAGCGGCGTGCCGTGATCCCAATGGCTTGCGAGGTCACCCGGCAGGATCGTCGTGTAACCGTTGGCCGCAAGCCAGTCGAGCTGGGCGACGAAGGCTTTCGGCAGCGCGTCGTATTGAAGGAAGTGCTTCTGTCGGGCCTTGGTCCACTTCGAGAAAGTCCGTCGGCACGGGCTGGACACGGTGGTAGTACAGGATCGGCACGGTCGCCCTTCGCGCAACGGGCGCCGCTGACGCCGTCGGGCTCGGGAGAAGGGTCAGCAACGGACTCGGTGAGTCGGGCGGCTCGGCGATCGGCGAGCTCGAGGGAACCGCGGCCGGCCGACGCCGACGACCGGCGGAACGACGGCCGGCGCGACGCCACTTGGGCCAGGCGTTGACCAGCCACCGAGCGGGAAGGACGGACCGCTGCAAGCGGCCACGGACAGGATCAGCGCGGGCAGCAGGCGAAGCGGTCGGATGGCGGTCCGGGACAGGCTGCGCGACTCCTTATCGCAACCGTAAGCATGGGTTCGAAACCACCTCATGCTAACCATCGATCGAGGCTGTCACCGATGCATTGGATACGCAATGGGCCGATTGTCGCCGAAGCGAAAAGAGCAGGGCGCAGACCCGAGGTCCACGCCCTGCTCCCGTTGGAGGACCGATCAGCGACTACCTTCGTGCTCGCCCTCCCGGAACTCGATCGCCGCCGGCCCGGTGAACGGATCGGCTGCCGAGGCGCCCGTCCCCTCGTGCTCGATCCCGCGGAACTCGATCGCCGCCGCCTGGGTGAACGGATCGGCCGCCGAGGCACCCGTCACCACGTGCTCGGTCCCACGGAACTCGATCGCCGCCGCCTGGGTGAACGGATCGGCTGCCGAGGCACCCGTCACCACGTGCTCGGTCCCACGGAACTCGATCGCCGCCGCCTGGGTGAAGGGATCGGCTCCCGCCCCGGCTGAGGTAGCCGTTCCGACGCCGGCATTTGCAACCAGCAGCCAACCGGCGATGGACACGCAAAGGGCCGTGCCCACGATGACCAGCCAGATGCCCACCCTGTTCCTCGCGATGCGACCATTTCGGCTCACAGATTCCGCGTTGCCCTGCTGGACGAGATCCATCTCTATGGCCTCCCTTTGGCACCCTGTCTTCCGCTTCCCAGGTTGGGCTGCGGTGGCTGCTTGTAATCGAGAGGCGTGATATCGAGCTGCACGAATGTGCGAATCGATGGAACAGCAGCGGAATATCGGGTCGCCGACGACGGAACGGATGTACGGTCTACATGACGTCCTGATCGCTGTCGTCGGTGACCGCTCGAAACGCTTGAAGCACAGAGGGAGCTGAGCGAACGGTGGTTCAAACCCACACAGGTGGCCCTTTCGTGGGGCGCGAGCGCGAGCTTGGTGAGTTGCTGGAGGGACTCAACGAGGCGAGTCTTGGTCGCGGTCGGCTGATCCTGCTCGGTGGAGAGCCCGGGATCGGCAAGAGCCGGTTGGCGGACGAGCTGGCGTCACGTGCGCGCGAGCGTGGGTACCAGGTCCTGTGGGGACGCGGCTGGGAGGACGCCGGTGCGCCGCCATACTGGCCGTGGGTGCAGGCGCTTCGGACCTATCTGCGGACCACCGCCCCGGACGTCATCCGGCGCCACATGGGCGCAGGCGCGAGCGATGTCGCCCAGTTGCTGCCCGAGCTGCAAGCGACCTTTCCCGATCTTCCGACGCCAGCTGACGCAGCATCTGAATCGGCTCGCTTCCAGCTGTTCGATTCGACCGCGACCTTGCTCCGTAACGTTGGTCGCGATGCTCCGCTCGTCGTCATCCTCGATGATCTCCACGCGGCCGACACGCCTTCGATCCTGCTGCTTCGATTCCTTGTCAGCCAGATCAGCGACAGCGCGATCCTCGTCGTCGGGACATACCGAGATGTCGAGCTGACGCCTGACCACCCGTTGACCGCCGCGATCTCGGAAATGGCACGAGAACGAGCCACGCGGCTGATCACCCTTGGCGGTCTTCCGGCAGACGCAGTCGGGAAGTTCATCGGAGCGACCGCGAACATCGACCCGCACGATCGTCTCGTGGCCGCCGTCTGGCGCGAGACGAGTGGGAACCCATTGTTCGTCGGCGAGGCGGTGCGATTGCTGTCGGCCGAGGGTCGTCTGTTGGACGTCGGTGACCTGACCTCGCTACGCGTTGCCGTCCCGACCGGGGTCCGGGCGGTGATCGCGCGAAGGATCGGCCACCTCGGCAAGGAAACCGCACGAGCGCTCGTCCTCGGCGCAGCCATCGGTCCGGAGTTCAGCATCGACGTCCTGCGTCGGATCGGCGATCTCGACGGCGACGACGCCCTCGACGCGGTCGACGAGGCAGTCCAGGCCGGGCTGCTCATGCCCGTCGCGGGCATCCTCGGCCGCTACCGGTTTTCGCATGACCTCGTGCGCGAGACGCTTCACGACGAGCTGTCCGTGGGCCGTCGAGTGAGGCTCCACCGCCGCATCGCCGACGTGCTGGAACAGGTGTACGGGTCGTCGACCGAAGCACATCTTGCCGAGCTCGCGTATCACTTCGTCCAAGCGGCCCAGGCTCGTACTGCCCGGTCGGGCGAGCCCGAGGCGGCGCCGGCTGGTCCCAAGGCGATCGACTATGCCCGTCGGGCCGGGGATGCGGCAGCGCGATCCCTCGCCTACGAGGAAGCCGCGCGCCTGTATCGCATGGCCCTGGCCGTGCTGGACATGGACGACATGCACGACGACCAGACCCGCGTGGAGACCCTCTTTGGGCTCGGCGAAGCCCAGGCCCGGGCAGGAGAGCTCGACGATGCACGGGAAACGTTTCTGCAGGCGGCCGGCCTGGCCCGTCACCTGGGCTCGGGGCGTCTCCTGGCACGGGCTGCCCTCGGATTCGGTGGCAGGCACCAATGGGCCCGGGCGGGTCACGACACGATCCTCGTGCCACTCCTCCAGGACGCTCTCGAAGAGCTCGGCAGCGCAGGATGACGGGCTTCGTGTCCGCCTTCTCACCCGGCTCGCGTGCGCGTGGCGCTCCGATCCGAAGCGTCGCGACGACAGCGCGGCCCTGAGCCAGGAGGCCATCGACATCGCCACGGCGTCTTGGCGAGCCAGCAACGCTGAGCTACGCGCTCGCTGGACGTTTTTGGGCGACCTGGTGGCCCGAGAACCCGGAGGAACGTCAACAGATCGAGCGCGAAATGATGGTCATCGCTCAGGCTGTGGGAGATGGCGAACGCATCATCGAGGCGCACCTCATGCGCTTCCTGAGTCTGATCGAACTCG
Source organism: uncultured Chloroflexia bacterium (assembly GCA_963765245.1). Classification (GTDB taxonomy): domain Bacteria; phylum Chloroflexota; class Limnocylindria; order Limnocylindrales; family CSP1-4; genus SPCO01. Next base: position 630,171 of record CAVXVP010000001.1, on the reverse strand, counting down.
GCCAGATGACCGAGGCGCGCCAGGAGGCAGTCACCCTCAGTCGTGCGGTCGAAGCAGCTCCGTCAGCCGGCCCAGATGTGGCTCGAGCCCGTCAATCGATCCGTAGCTTGCGCTGATCGAGGGCGACTACGGCCTCGCCGAAGCAGCTCATCTCGCGGCAGCTGGCCACGGGCTACCGGGTGACCGCGGGCAAGGACGACGTTTCGGCAGCGCGCATGCACCGGTTTCTCCTGCGGCGGGAACAGGGCCGACTCGCCGAAGAAGAGGCGAGCGTTCGAGAGTCCGCACGAGACTTTCCTTGGTACCCCATGCATCGGGCGGCGCTCGTTTGCCTGCTCATCGATCTCGGCCGCCCGCAGAGGCTCGAGTCGGCGTTCGATGACCTTGCCGTGGGCGACTTCGAGGCGATCTACCGGGACAACGAGTGGCTACTCGGGATGTGCATGGCGAGTGAGGCCAGTGCACGCCTTGGCGATGTCGCGGCCGCGCGCGTCTTGTACGGGCAGCTCCACCCATTCGCGGGACGACATGCGACCGGTCACTCGGAAGGAAGTGTCGGCACCGTTGATCGCTATCTCGGCCTGCTGGCAGCGACGATGGGCAATGTCGACGACGCCGAGCGTCACCTCGTGGCGGCGATCGCGACGCTCGAGACGATGGGCGCGCGACCGTGGACGGCCCACGCTCAGCATGACCTGGCGGAAGTACTGAGGCGACGAGGCGAGGTCACAGATCTTGCGCAGGCCGAGGAGCTCGATCGATCTGCGCTCGCGACGTCGGAGGCGCTCGGGATGGTCCTGGCGACGCAGATCGTGGGACTCGCCGGCTCGGCGGCCGAGGATCGCGAGCATCGGCCTGGCACTGTCATGCCTCCTGGTCCCGGGACGTTCCGGCGGGAGGGCGACTACTGGACGATCGAATACGAAGGCGACGCCTCCCGCGTGCGCGACGCCAAAGGCTTGCATCACCTGGCTCGCCTGCTCGCCGCACCGGGTCGCGAGATCCATTCGCTCGAGCTTGCTGGGTCCGCGTCACCCACCGCGGGCGTGAATGCCACCAGCAGACTGGCCGCAGATCCGGCCCTCGTCGTCAGTCGACTCGGCAGTGCTGGCCCGACCCTGGATGCCGAGGCGAAGGCCGCCTATCGGACACGTCTCGACGATCTACGTGAGGAATTAGCCGAGGCAGAAGCCTGGAACGATCCGGAGCGCGTCGCCCGCCTCCAGGCCGAGTCGGGAGCCTTGACGCACGAGCTGGCCGCCGCGATGGGAATTGGGTGGCCGCGATCGGCCGGCAGCGTCGTCCGCCGAACGAGCGAGGGTCAGCGTGACCCGGGCGATCCGGTCGACATTGGCACGGATCGCCGCACAGAACCCAGAACTCGGCGCACATCTCGAAGCGACGATCAGGACCGGGACGTTCTGCTCGTACACGCCCGATCCTCGGGCCCCGATCGCGTGGCGGCTCTGATCTGGCGACAAAGGAAGCGACGGGCTCCTCGAGCCCGAGGACGCCCGCCGCTGAGGTGCGGATCAGGTGCGCCCGGTCAGACCTCGACCGGGATCGGGTAGACCTCGGTCGCCGGATGGCCCGTTCGTTCGTGGATGCGTCGCACGGCGTCGGCATTCGGGGCTTCCGAGACGCACCAGACCATCCCTGACTCGGGATCGCCCCACGCTCGCTGGAAGTCGACGTCCTCCTCGCCCTGGATATCAAGGTCGGCCTGATGGGCGGCCTTGAGTGCTTCGGGCGTGATGCCATGCATCCCGTGATGCACGTCCATGAACTTCGCCATTTCGGTCCTCCTCACCTGATGCCCCGGCAGGACTGAATGGTAATCCTCGGGATGGTTCTGGGACCGGTCGGCGGGAGGTCTTAGCGGGCGACCACGACGGTCGCGTTTGCGTGCGTTGCCACGTGGTCGGAGACGCTGCCCTGCAGGAATCGCGAGACGGCGCCAAGGCCGCGCGAGCCGATGACGATGGTGTCGAACCGACCCATTTCAGCCACTCGCTCGATCTCGGTTGCGATGTCCCCTGCCGGTTCGATCATCTCTGCGACGAGGCCTTCGCGGGCCAGGATCTCGCGGGCTTCCGCGAGCTGCTGGTCGTGCGTCGGGCTTGTCGTCCCATGGAGCGATCGGGCTGCGTCCCGGATGGAGCGGCACAACGCTCACGACGGCGAGGGATGCATCGAACCTCTTTGACAACTCGATCCCCGTTTCGAGTGCCCGATAGTGCTGGCTCTCCTCCGTCATAGGCGACCAGGATGTTCTTCATGGCGATCCGCTCCTTTCGCTGAAACACCCTGCCGAACATCGTCGATCTGCACGGTGCTCCTGAGAGAAGGGTCCATCCGTCAGACACGAAGAGCCAGTGCCTTCCGGCCTCTCCTCGTCGGGCACCACGACCCATCTTTCCGATGGACGTACCCGGACCAGATCTCGCTTCAGGCGGTCACGCGACGACAGGCAGTCGCGCTGCGACGTACGCGACGAGGTCGGCGATACGGCAGCTGTAGCCCCACTCGTTGTCGTACCAGGCGATGACCTTGACCATGTTCCCGCCGAGGACCATGGTCGACGGCGCGTCGATGATCGCGGAGCGCGAATCGCCCTTGAAGTCCATCGACACGAGCGGCTCGTCGGACACGCCGAGGATGCCCTTCATCGGGCCCGCCGCTGCCTCGCGGAAGGCGTCGTTGAGCTCCTCGACCGTCGTGTCGCGCGCGACCGTCGCGGTGAAGTCGACGACGCTGACCGTCGGCGTCGGGACGCGCAGGCTGAAGCCGTCGAAGCGGCCCTTGAGCTCCGGGATGACCAGGGCCAGCGCCTTGGCCGCGCCGGTCGTCGTCGGGATGATGTTCTGGCCCGGCGCTGCGTGCGCGGCGCGGATCCTTGTGCGCGACGTCGAGGACGTTCTGGTCGTTGGTGTAGCTGTGGATCGTGTTCATCAGCCCTTTCTCGATCCCGACCAGGTCATGGACGACCTTGGCGGCCGGCGCGAGACAGTTCGTCGTGCACGAGGCGTTGCTGATGATGTGGTGGGTCGCCGGGTCGTAACGATCCTCGTTGACCCCGAGAACGATCGTGATGTCTTCGCCCTTGGCCGGGGCGCTGATGATCACCTTCTGGGCGCCGGCCGCGAGATGCACCCTGGCCTTCTCGGCGTCGGTGAAGCGACCGGTCGACTCGACGACGATGTCGACGCCGAGCTCGCGCCACGGCAGAGCGGCCGGGTCCTTCTCCTGGAACACCCTGATGGAGCGGCCGTCGACGATCAGCGAGTCGGCCGTGTGCTCCACGACGCCCGGGTACGTCCCGTACGTCGAGTCGCGCTTGAACAGGATGGCATCGAGCTCGACCGGGACCAGGTCGTTGATCGCCACGACCTCCACGTCGGGCGCTCGCTCGATGAGGGCCTTGAGCGACTGGCGGCCGACGCGACCGAAGCCATTGATGGCGACGCGGGTGGACATGACGGGACCTCCTGTGGGCGTCTCGGCGAGGCGGATGGGCCGGCTACGCCGTGAGCTGGCTGACCTAATGGAACCGTCCATGCGCGAGGCGCGGTAGCGCCGGATGTCATCGCCTCGGGGGCCAGGAGGCCCGTCGCACCGATCAGGCGATGCCGGGGAAATCGTCGAGGTCGAAGGGAGTGCGGGACCGAGCGACCAATCGGGTGACGACGACGGCGAGGAGCGTCGCCAGCAGGGACAACGCGATCGGGACGACGAACTTCATGACCTGATTCCTCCCCACGACGCGGCGTGGCCTATACATGAACGGCACTCCATCGGCTCAGAAGACGCGTCCTCGGTATGGGGCACCGCCTTCACGGCCCGCCGCGCGATGAGCACTGACGCCGCGGCGTGATGCAGGACGGACCGAGCCGTGCTTCCGAGGAGCAATCGCTTCATGAGCCCGTTCCCGCGCGTCCCCACGACGACGAGGTCGGCGTTCCACGTCCTGGCTTCCTGAACGATCGCGGCGGCAGCCGGTCCCTCGTGGACGACCGTGCTCGCATCGAGACCGTCCGAACGGAGCAGCGTTGCTGCGGCCGATGTCACCTCGTCGCCGTGGACGCGACCCTCGTCGACGACCGACACGTATGGATCGACCGCGAACGCGGCGTCTCCGGGCGTAAAGCCCATCCACCAGACGGATCCACATCGACCGCGTAGATGACCCGCGCCGTCTGATGCCTCGAACAGCCGCGACCCGCCGACGAAGGCGATCGCCGACATGGCGACGTCAGAGCCATCCGTGCCGATCAGGATCCGACGAGCGGATGGCGTCCTCGCGACGAGGACTGAGCAATGCGTCTGGTCGACGACCTCGGCGGATACCGACCCGAGAAACGCCTGTTCGATCGCGCCGTGGCCACGCGCGCCGAGGATCACGAGGTCAGCGCCGATCTCCTCGGCCACATCGACGATGACCGATGCCGCGCGTCCCGTCGACCAGCCGGGCCGCAGACCCCGATGCCGGGACGTCGCAGGCGTGCGACGGCCCGCTCGAGCAGGGCTTCGCGGTCGATCCGCAGGCGGTCGCTGGAGGTCATCGCTGGGAACGTAGGCGACGCCGGCGTCCCACGGGCCGCCGTACCACTCGGCCTCGGTCGGGAGAACCGTCAGGACCTCCAGCCGCGCGCCGGTCGGCCACGTCAAGGTGGCCGATGTCTCGAGGGCAAGGGCCGATTCGGAAGAGCCGTCGATCGCGAGCAGTGCCTTCATCAGAGACTCCTTTGCTCTGATGGTGGATCGCGTGTCCGCCTCTGGCATGTGCCGTTGGCAGGGTACGCACGGGACACTCGGACCTTTCGACGTCGGCCGTCGACTACGTGACGGAGCCCGCCGACCGGATCGGTCGGCGGGCTCCGTGTCCGCCTCAACGTCCCACCCGGGACACCTCAGGCGGACATCGCCCCATGCGTGTAGTGGCCACCGGTGAAGTACCGGGTCGCGATCTCCACCGCGAGTCCGACCACCAGGCCACCCACGAGGGCCGGCACCAGCGCGAGCCCGTCAACGACCGGGCCCATCGCTGCCAGGCGACGATGAACTCGCTGGCGACGAGTGCGCCGATCCCGGCGGCCATCGCGTCGACGAGCCATTCGTAGCCGGTGCGAGTCTCACCGACGAACTGTGCGACTCCACCGAAGATCAGAGACCCGACGATCAGGATCGCCCAACCGCCAAGTCCCAGGGTGATGACGAGATCCATCTCGATCTCCTTTCACTGCGTGATCGAATTGTCGCCCCGCGCGGTCCTACGCGCCAGTGCCCTGGAGCATCAGGTCAGCGTGCCGATCAGCCCGTTCGGCCTGACCCGCGTCCGTGCCGAACGTCAGTCGACGACCGCGGCGTCCAGGAATGCGCACGCGGCGTCCCACTCGGTCGGGGCCGAGGCTCGCAGTCGGTCGGCCTCGTGTCGCACGAGGCGGCCGAGATCGTCGTCGAACGACGCCGAGTGTCCCGGGGTACGGCGTCGTCGGTCGGCGTCGCACACGAACGCCGCGTAACGGGTGAGTGGCGTGGCGGTCGCGAATGCCTGCTCGAAGCCGGGTTTGAAGTCGACGGCGACCATCAGCCGTGCGAAGAACGCTCCGATCGCGTCGGCCCCGGCATCCCACCCCTGGGAATGGCCGCCGCGTCGCAGCTGGGGTGCCTGTGACGCGAATGCGGCCACCACGACGTCGTCGATCAGCGCGGCGTCCAGGTGCCCGCCGAAGGTGAGGTACTCGTTCGAGACGCCGAGCCGGTCGACGAGTCGGATCAGACCCCAGGAATAGTCCTCGGACTGAGGCATGTGACTGTCGTGGGTGAGAGTCCGTCGCTCGCCGCGCCCGTCCTTGGTCACCCAGTAGTCGACAGCCTCGGGATCGTAGTGCTGGAGCGTCGGAGCCGGCCGCAAGGCCACCAGCAGGAATGCCGGGCCGGGGCGATCGGGCAGATCCGGATGGGCAACGAAGCCCCAATGGTCGACCTGGCCGGCCAGTTCGGCGGCGGTGAGCCCGAGCGCGGGATCCGCGTCCTTCGGGCGCGTGACCCCGGGACTCAGTCGCGCCATTCGGCCGTCCACCGGTCCCCTTCCGGCTCGAGCAACGGCATGACGAAACGCTCCTCACGCTCGATGTGGGCTCTGATCAGAGCCTCGAAGCCAGCCAAGTCGGCCACGAGCGCTCGAGACGTCACTCGACGGGATCGGATCCCCGTAGGCGCAATGCGCACGGAGTCGTTCGGCTTGCGCCGCGATCTGCCGATGATCGAATCGAACCAGCCCCGTCGCCCAATGCGGCATCGCGCGATCGTCGATATTCGGGAAGAGCCACGACTCCTCCCAGGCCATGTGGGGTTTGAGGTCCACGTCGACCCAATGCAGCACCCTCCGGAGGCTCTCGGACCTCTGATCGACCGGCAGGCGTGACATGCCGTCGGTCACCTCATGGATCCACTCGACGGCAGTCTTCAACTCTTGGTGTTCGTGGTCGACGAACGTCCGAACCGCCTGTCGGCCTTCCGTGATCGCACTCATGTCGTTGCCCTCCAGCTGGTCCGTTCCAAACAAACCATCTGCCAGGCCGGCGCCCAGGACCAGTGCCGAGCGGCCCGTCCTGGAGTGCATCTCGACCCATCGCGCCGGATGTGCCGGCCGACCGCTGGATTCGTGACCAGTGGCCCGTGCCTCTTCGCCCTCGACCCGCGACGCTTGAGCGGAGGAGGCACGAGATCATGGAACTGCGTCGCGTCGTGAAAGAGCACAGCCGGGATCGGACCCTTGCCGTCGAGGACGGCGAGGTCGTGTGCCCGCGGCAGGGCGTCGTCGATCTGGAGCTTTGTTGGGTCTGTCCCGCCTACGGCGGATTGAGCGGGGGCCGGCTGCAGGGCGTCGTCTGCACGATGAACCTGGCGGATCTCAGGATCGGCCCCCAGCCGACCATCCGCTGATCAACGCCTCAGGCGGTCATCGCCGCGGCGAGTTCCTTCCCCCACTGCTGGGCACGCTCCAGCTCGCCGTCGCGAAGGGGGCCGTACGAGCCCTTGACCACGAAGCGGCGGCTCTTGGCGAGTCGCTTGAAGCCGGCCTCCTCCAGCTTGTCGGTGATGGCTCCGGTCGCGCCGCCCGGTGACCAGCGCAGCCCGGTTTCGAACTGGGCGGAGTGGCCGTGCCCGGCCGGCAGCCGCTCGAGCCACGCACGCATCGAGGGGTGCGACAGGTCGGGCGGGGACGGCGCCTTCTTGTCGCCGGGCATCGTCGCGAGCATCTTGTCGCTCGGCAGGCCAAAGGCCATGACCGGAGCGCCGGCGACGACGAGATCGGCTTCGGCGACGACCGTCGGTGCGGCCTCGTCCGTCGTGAGCGCCTGGGCGTCGGGCCCGAAGCCTTCGGCGATCGCCTTCGCGACCGCGGCAGTGTTCCCGTAGTGCGACTCGTAGACCACGATGACCTTCATCACATCTCTCCTCATGCGCAGGCGTGGCCGGACGACCGGTCTGCCCAAAGTGAAACGTCGTCGGGCCGGCTGACACGAGTGCCGACTGACACCAACGAGTCGCGCCCAACGGCCCGATCGTGAGCGCAGGTCGACATGCCCCGTGGCCCGGCACCGGGTCGCACCTCGGTTTCGGGACCTCGGCGGTCCTTCCGCATGACCTATGGCCCTGTGTTAGGGCGAGTCGCCGTTCCAGAGTCGATGCATGAACGGGCGTCAACCGGGACGAGCAGCGCCCCGCTGCCAATCCGTCCGTCACTTTGGAGGTCCGCTTTGACCCTCACCGAAACAGCGTGCTGAAGGTGGCGATCCAGCCGTAAATCAACCACCCCCGCCCTCACTCGGTGCGCTGGGGAGCGCTGGGTGTGGCGGCGGGGGGATAATCGCGGTCCACGGTCGTGGGCGCGAACTCGGGCCGTACCCGACGAGGGACGCGCCCCAACCCGACCCGAAAGGGGCCCGCAAGTGGACCAGCACTTCGAGTGCGTGGACGGCAATGAGGCGGCTGCTCGCATCGCCTACGCCGTCAGCGAAGTCATCTCGATCTACCCGATCACCCCGGCGTCCCCGATGGCCGAGCACTGCGACGATTGGTCCGCCGCAGGTCGGCCCAATCTGTGGGGCAAGGTGCCCGACGTCGTCGAGATGCAATCCGAGGCGGGTGCGGCCGGAGCCCTCCACGGGGCACTCCAGAAGGGCGCGCTGGCCACCACCTTCACGGCCTCGCAGGGCCTGCTTCTGATGATCCCCAACATGTTCAAGATCGCCGGCGAGCTGACGCCGGCGGTGATCCATGTCGCGGCCAGGACGATCGCAACGCATGCCCTCTCGATCTTCGGCGACCACAGCGACGTCATGCACGCCCGCACGACCGGTTGGGCGATGCTCGCGGCGGGCTCGGTCCAGGAAGCGCACGACTTCGCGCTGATCGCGCATGCCGCGACGCTCCGTGCCCGGATCCCGTTCCTCCACTTCTTCGACGGGTTCCGGACCTCGCACGAGATCAACAAGATCGCCGTGCTCGATGAGTCCGATGTCCGGGCGCTCGTTCGCGATGAAGATGTCGTCGCGTTCCGGACTCGCGGCCTGACACCGGATGCGCCGGTCGTCCGCGGCACGGCCCAGAACCCGGACGTCTTCTTCCAGGCGCGCGAGGCATCCAACCCGTTCCACCTCGCCGTCCCCGGGATCGTCCAGGAGGTCATGGACGAGCTGGCGACGCGGACCGGCCGGCGATACGGGCTGGTCGATTACCACGGAGCCGTCCGACGCGGACCGCGTCATCATCGTGATGGGCTCGGCCAGCGGCGCGGTCGAGGAGACGGTCGACACGCTCGTGGCGGCCGGGGAGAAGGTCGGGATGCTCCGCATCCGGCTCTTCCAGCCGTTCCCGGCCGAGCAGATCATCGCCGCGCTGCCGCCCACGGTTCGATCCATCGCGGTCCTCGACCGGACCAAGGAGCCCGGCGCGGTCGGCGAGCCCCTCTACCTCGAGGTCGTCGCGACCCTCGCCGAGGCGATGGACCGCGACGACCCACCGTTCGACACGTCCCCGAGGGTCATCGGCGGACGCTACGGGCTGTCGTCGAAGGAGATGACCCCGTCGATGGTCAAGCCGATCTTCGACGAGCTGGCCTCGACGAGGCCGAAGCGCCATTTCACGGTCGGCATCTACGACGACGTCACGCACCTCAGCCTGCCGATCGAGACCGCGTTCCAGGTCCCGCGCCCGGCCGGCGAAGTCCAGGCCGTCTTCTTCGGCCTCGGCTCGGATGGGACGGTGGGAGCCAACAAGGCATCGGTCAAGATCATCGGTGAGAGCACCGAGCTGTTCGCCCAGGGCTACTTCGTGTACGACTCCAAGAAGTCGGGGTCGATCACGGTGTCGCATCTGCGTTTCGGGCCGCAGCCCATCCGCTCGACCTATCTCGTCGAGGGAGCTGACTTCGTCGCGTGTCACCAGTTCGGCATGCTCGGCCGCACCAAGGTCCTCGAATCCGCCAAGCACGGCGCGACGTTCCTGCTCAACGCTCCGTACGGACCCGACGAGGTCTGGGATCACCTGCCAGGCGACGTGCAGCGCATGCTCGTCGACAAGGAGATCGACTTCTGGGTGATCGACGCGCTCGCCGTCGCCGCTGAAGCGGGGATGGGCAGCCGCATCAACACCGTGATGCAACCGTGCTTCTTCAAGCTCGCCGGGATCCTGCCTCCCGAGGAAGCGATCGCGCAGATCAAGGCCTTCGTCGAGAAGACATACGCCAAGCGCGGCGAGGCCGTCGTCGCGCGCAACTTCGCGGCCATCGACCGCTCGCTCGAGCGTCTCGGGCACGTCACGCTGGGTGACGTCACGAGCGACGCAGCCGACGACCATGTCGGTCGCCGGCGACATCCCCGACTTCGTTGCCCGGATCACCTCGCGATTGATGGCCGGCGAGGGCGACCAGCTGCCCGTCAGCGCCCTGCCCGTGGATGGCACCTTCCCGACGGGCACGGCCAGGTACGAGAAGCGGGCGATCGCCCAGACGATCCCGATCTGGGACCCGTCCATCTGCATCGACTGCGGCAAGTGCGCGATGGTCTGCCCGCACGCGACGATCCGGATGAAGGTCTTCCCGACCGCCTCGGTCGAGGCGGCCCCGGTCGACTTCCTCCACAAGGAATTCCGGTCGCGAGAGCTCCCAGAGCACCGACTCACGATCCAGGTCGCGCCCGACGATTGCACCGGCTGCGGCGTGTGCGTCGACGTGTGTCCCGCCAAGAGCAAGACCGACTCGAGCCACAAGGCGATCAACATGGAGCCCGTCGCCGATCACCGCGATGTCGAACGGGAACGCTGGGACTTCTTCCAGTCGATCCCGCGCCTCGATCGCGATGCGTTGCCGCACGACACCGTCAAGGGCTCGCAGGTCCTCGAGCCGCTGTTCGAGTTCTCGGGGGCGTGCGGCGGCTGCGGCGAGACGCCGTACATCCGTCTCGTCACCCAGCTCTTCGGCGATCGGATGATCGTGGCCAACGCGACCGGCTGCTCGTCGATCTACGGCGCCAACCTGCCGACGACGCCATGGACCGTGAACGCCGCCGGACGCGGACCGGCCTGGAGCAACTCGCTCTTCGAGGACAACGCCGAGTTCGGACTCGGGATGCGGCTCGGGCTCGACGCCCAGACCGATCAGGCGCGCCTGTTGCTCGAGCGCCTGGCCCCCGAGATCGGCGAGGACCTCGTGCGCGAGCTGCTGGACGCCGCCCAGGACACCGAGGCCGAGATCGTCCTCCAGCGCGGCCGGGTCGACCGGCTGCAGGAGGCGCTCCCGCGGATCGAGGGTCCGGCCGCGGCCGATGCCCGGCACCTGCTGACGCTCGCGTCCGATCTCGTTCGCCAAGGTGTCTGGATCATCGGCGGGGACGGCTGGGCGTACGACATCGGCTTCGGCGGCGTCGACCAGGTGCTGTCGTCGGGTCGCAACGTCAACATCCTGGTCCTCGACACCGAGGTCTACTCGAATACAGGCGGTCAGTCCTCGAAGGCGACGCCGCGCGGCGCCGTCGCCAAGTTCGCCGCCGCCGGCAAGGGCACGGCCAAGAAGGACCTCGGCGCGATCGCGCGGTCGTACGGCAACGTCTACGTCGCCCAGATCTCGATGGGCGCCAACGACCAGCAGACCACCAAGGCGTTGCTGGAGGCCGATGCCTGGCCGGGCCCGTCGCTCGTCATCGCCTACAGCACGTGCATCGCCCACGGGATCGACATGACGAAGTCGATGACCCATCAGAAGGACGCGGTCAAGAGCGGCTACTGGCCCCTCTACCGTTTCCATCCGTCCGAGATCGAGACCGGCAAGCCGTTCAAGCTCAATTCGACGAAGCCATCGATCCCGGTCGCCGACTTCGTTGCGACCGAGACGCGCTTCGCAGTCCTGCAACGGACACATCCAGAACGAGCCGCCGAACTCGCCGCGCTGGCCCAGGCCGACGCCGACGAGCGCTGGCGCTACTACGAGCAGCTGGCTGGCGTCGAGCGGACGGTCCCCCATGTCCAGCGCGCTGACCTCCCGATCCTGGCCGAGGTCGCCAGTCCAGCCGGCGACGACCAGTCAAGCGACGGAGATGGCGAATGACGATCGACTTGGGCACCCGCTACATCGGTCTCGAGCTCCGCTCCCCGATCGTCGCCTCTGCGGCACCGCATAACAACGACCCCTTGATGGCCCGGCGGCTGGAACGTGCAGGGGTCGGCGCGATCGTCCTGCCGTCGTTGTTCGAGGAGGAGATCCTTGCCGAGGAGATCGGCCTCGACGGGCTCGCTCGAGCAGGGCGCCGGGGTCTTCGCCGAGGCCCTCGACTACTTCCCTGCCATCCAGTCGTTCGCCGGTACCGCAGATCGCTACGTGACCTCGCTCCAGCGGGTCAAGGCCTCGGTCACGATCCCCGTCATCGCCAGTCTGAACGGGAGCACCGTGGGCGGCTGGGTCGGCCTTGCTCGACGTCTCGAGGATGCCGGGGCGGACGCCCTCGAGCTCAACCTGTACCACGTCTCGGCGGATCCGCGGCGGTCCGCGGCCGACATGGAGAAGTCGGACCTCGACCTCATCGCGGCCGTGCGCGCCTCGATCACGATCCCGTTGGCGGTGAAGCTGAGTCCGTTCTACTCGGCCTTCGCGAACTTCGCGGCAGCCGCTCGCGACGCCGGGGCCGACGGCCTCGTGCTGTTCAACCGGTTCTACCAGCCCGACCTCGACCTCGAGTCGATCGAGGTCGTCCCACGACTGGAGCTCAGCCAGCCGTGGGAGATGCGGCTCCCCGTCCGGTGGATCGCGATCCTCCGACCGCAGCTCGATCCCGACGCCTCGCTGGCGGCGACGTCCGGGGCCCACTCCGGCGCCGACATCGCCAAGGGCCTCCTGGTCGGTGCCGATGTCGTGATGATGACCTCGGCTCTGCTGCGGCACGGGCCCGAGCACATCGCCCTGGTCGAGGCGGAACTTCGCGGATGGATGGAAGAGCACGAGTACAGGTCCGTCGTCAGAGCTGCGCGGCAGTGCGAGCGCGGCAACGGTCGATGACCCATCCGCGTTCGAGCGCGCGAACTACATGACGACGCTCCACTCCTGGGCCGACAGCCCGGACTGACGACCGTCGTCTGGGTCGCTCGTCCGCCTCTGGTCATCGCCCCCCGTCGAGTCGCCCCGAGTCGCTACGACCGTGCCGCGCCGGCTGCCTTGGGTTCGTGGACCACCAGGACCGAAGCCGCGCTGCCATGGAGCACATTCCGGGCCACGCTGCCAAGGACGGCGCTCGCAAGGCCGGTTCGACCACGCGAGCCGATCACCACGAGACCGGCGCCCACCTCTGCGGCGGCGGCGATGATCGCCGCGGCCGCATCGCCGGTCCGCATCGCCGCTTCAGCCTGCCGCCCGACAGCCCGAAGCCGCGTGGTCGTCTCTTCGGCGATGCGCGTGTGCTCGGCCTTCGCCTCGGCGAGGTCTTGTGCATGTGCTTCGATCACCTGGCGATACATCGTCGGCGCGATCCCGGTGTGCCACGGCGCGACCACGTCGGCAACGCTGACGACGTGGATCGGCAGCCGCTCGAAGATCGGCCAGGTCGATAGCACGGTCTCGGCAACTGCAGAAGGAACGGAGCCGTCCGTGGCGAAGATGATGCGATCGATGGACGGGGTCCGCGCAATGAGGACGGGACAGGGAGCGTGATCAACGACCTCGGCCGAGACCGATCCCAGGAGAAGGCTCGAGATCGTGCCGTGACCGCGTGATCCGCCCATCACCAGATCCGCGCCAAATCGCGTCGCCTCCTCGATGAGCACAGTGGCCGGCCGGCCGCGCAGAACGATGCCTTCCACCGTGCGGTCCGCCGATCCGAGGCTCCGGGCCGCCTTCGTGACCTGCTCCTGCTGGTACGCCGTGATCTGGGCGTCGACTTCGGGCGACGGGATGTCGTACACACCTGCCATCGGAGCGCCGACGAAGAGCAGCGTGGGTTCGATCACCGCGGCGATCCGGAGCGTCGAGTCGGCTGGCCAGCCGACGGAATCTGCAAGCCTGAGGGCCTGCTCGGCGCCGGCCGAGCCGTCGTAGGCGATTAGGATTCGCATGATCGATTCCTATTCGGGTCGGGGCGACAGGATGACAACCAACCGAGTGATACGGCGATGAGGATGGCCAGACCGGTGAGACCAAGGCCGAACTGCATCGCATCCGCCCTCCTCTTTCCGGTGACTCGGCGGACTTCCGTATCCGTATTGTCGGGGTCGGAGGGGCTAGCGCGCCAGAGCCGCATGACCGATCGCGCCGGCCGAACATCTCCTCGCACACCCTATCGACTCATCGGACCGCGCGGGACTTGAGCCGGGGCCGACACCGTCCAGACCGATGGACCTGGGCCCACGCTCGCGGTGCCCGGCCAACGTGCGGGCCAGACGTCCGGCGACCGACCCACTTCTCGATCTCGACCGCTGCGAAACCGAGGGTGGAAGCGACCAGGACCAATGCCAGCTGGGGCAGCGTCAGCGCGACCGTCCCGAAGATCGGCTGCAGGGCCGGGACGAAGATGAGGGCCATCTGCACGACGAAGGTGCCCGCCACAGCTATCGTCAGTGGCAGGTTCGATCGGAGGCCAAGCCGGAAAAGGCTGTCCGTCTCCGACCGGATCGCCAGCGCATGCCCGAGCTGGAGGAGGGCCAGGGTCGCGAAGACCATCGTCTGCCACGGCCAGCCCTGGCCGATCGCGTAGGCCTGGACCGCGAGAGCAACGGCCGCCATCAGGAGCCCGACCCAGATCGTGTGCTGCCACAGGCCGCGGGCGAAGAGCGATTCGGACGGCGACCGCGGCGGCCGGTGCATCGTGCCGCGCTCCGTCGGCTCGACACCCAGGGCGAGGGCCGGCAGCCCATCGGTGACCAGGTTGACCCACAGGATCTGGACGGCCAGCAGGGGAAAGGGGAGGCCGAGGAACGGGGCAAGCGTCATAACCCAGATCTCGGCCGAGTTCGTGGTCAACAGGTAGCGGACGAAGCGCCGGATGTTGTCGTAGATGCGGCGGCCTTCCTCGACGGCGGCGATGATCGTCGCGAAGTCGTCGTCGGCGAGGACCATGTCGGCCGCCTCCTTGCTGACCTCGGTCCCGGTGACGCCCATCGCGACCCCGATGTCGGCCCGCCGCAGTGCCGGGGCGTCGTTCACGCCGTCGCCCGTCATCGAGACGACCGCCCCGCGGCGCCGCCACGCATCCACGATCCGAAGCTTCTGTTCGGGGTTGGTCCGCGCGTAGACCGCCACATCGGCCACGATCGCATCAAACGCGGCGTCATCGAGCTGCTCGAGTTCGGCGCCGGTCAGGCTGCGTCCGCCGTCGCGCAGGACGCCGATCCGTCGGGCGATCGCGTTGGCGGTGAGCGGGTGATCGCCGGTGATCATGATCGGGGTGATGCCGGCCGCACGGCAGGCCGCGATCGACGGGGCCGAGGCCTCGCGTGGTGGGTCGGCCATCCCGACGATCCCCAGAAGGTGAAGGCCGTGCTCGGCGTCGTCGAGCCGGGCGGGGACGTCGTCGATCGTCCGCTCTGCCAACGCGAGGACGCGGTAGCCGTCGGCGGCGTAGCGCTCGGCGACATGCTCGGCCTGCCGCTGCAGGTCGGCCTCGGTCGGATCGAGGAGTGGGCCGATCGCCTCCAGAGCCCCTTTCACCGCGACCCACACCTCTGAACCGGCCCTGTGGATGGTTGCCATGCGTCGCCGCTCGGGGTCGAATGTCAGCTCTTCGACGCGCGGGCAGGCTGCGGCGACCGCGCGGGGATCGACATCGAGTTTCGCGGCCAGGGACAGGAGCGCTGCCTCGGTCGGATCGCCGCTGATGGTCCACGGGTCCTCGCTCGTCGCCGGGGCATGGAGCGACGCATCGTTGCAGGCGGCGGCGACCCTGGCGAGTCGCTCCAGGAACGTGTCGTTCGCCGGCTCCGGATCGAACCGCCCGATCGGCGCGTAGCCATCGCCGGTCACGCGATAGTCGCCGGTCGGAGTCCAGACCCTCTCGGCGAGCATGCGGTTCTCGGTCAGGGTGCCGGTCTTGTCGCTGCAGATCACGGTGACCGACCCGAGGGTCTCGACGGCCGGCAGCTTGCGGACGAGCGCGTGTCGTTGGGCCATCCGTCGGGCGCCCAGAGCCAGGGCTATCGTGACAACGGCCGGAAGGCCTTCGGGGATAGCCGCGACCGCGAGACTCACCGCTGTCAGGAACATCACATCGGCCGGCTCGCCACGGGCGACACCGCTGACGAAGACGAAGATGCACACGAGGAATGCCGCGACCGCCAGTCGCTTGCCCAGTGTCGACAGCCGCCGCTGGAGCGGTGTCTGGCCACCGCCACGTTCCTCGAGGAGTTCGGCGATCCGTCCGAGGGCCGTCTGCATTCCGGTCGCCACGACCAGGCCCAGGCCCCGTCCATAGGTCACGGCGGTGCCACTGAAGGCCATGTTCCGCTGGTCGGCGAGGACCGCCGCGGTGACATCCGAGATCGGACCCGTGGTCTTGCTTGCGGGTTCCGATTCGCCGGTCAGGGCGGCTTCATTGATCCGGAGGGACCTGGCCTCGACCAGGCGCATGTCGGCAGTCACGACGTCCCCGGCGTCGAGGCGCACGAGGTCGCCCGGCACGAGCTCGGCGGCCGGGACGACGGTCGTGACGCCGGCACGAACGACGCGCGCCAACGGGCTGGTCATGCGTTTCAGGGCGTCCATCGCCTGTTCGGCCCGGTATTCCTGGACGAACCCGATGATCCCGTTGAGCGCGACGATGACCAGGATGATGGCGGTGTCCTTGAGGTCGCCGATGGCCGCTGTGATCGCGGCGGCGCCGAGCAGGACCAGGATCATCGCGTTGGTGAACTGCTCGGCCAGCAGGCGCCAAGCGGATTTGGCGGCGCGCGCCTCGAGCTCGTTCGGCCCGTGGGC
This sequence comes from uncultured Chloroflexia bacterium, assembly GCA_963765245.1. GTDB lineage: Bacteria > Chloroflexota > Limnocylindria > Limnocylindrales > CSP1-4 > SPCO01. The sequence goes on along the minus strand of CAVXVP010000001.1, from coordinate 613,712 downwards.
GATCAGGCGATGCCGAGCCTGGTCGGGGTCGAGGCCCCGATCTGCGTCGGAGCCGACGGAGGCGAAGACCTCCTGAGCATCGACCGCCCACGGGTCCCGGACCCGATCCATCGCGGGGTCGTCCTCGATCTGTACTCTCGAGGATCTGCCGTCGCCTGGGAGCACGCTCATGCTGCGAAATCCTGTCCGACGCACCTGGCGTGGTCGGGGCGACGTCGGCCGGTACGGTCCCAAGCGTCTACGCCGCAACATGCCCGGCGGCAGTGCCAAAAGGACCGTTCGGCCGTTTCGGCCATCCCGAATCAGGCGGTCCGGCCCTTGGTCGACGATGCTGGACCGACGTAGCGTCAGGGTCGGACCCGTTTCGACCGCGCCTGCGGACAGGTCCTGAATCCCGCGGAGACGAGATGGACGGCCATGATGCGTAGCGCCGCGATCGATGACCGATCGCTGCCAGAGGCCTCGGAACCCCACGAGACCAGGGCAAACAGCGTCCTTCGACCGATCGTCTTCGGTGCGAACGATGGGCTCGTGTCCAACCTCGCCCTGGTGATGGGCGTCGCTGGCGCGACGTCGGACAACGGGATCATCGTGCTCGCCGGTGTGGCCGGGCTTATCGCGGGCGCCTTCAGCATGGGCGTCGGCGAGTACGTCTCGGTCCAGAGCCAGCGGGAGCTGCTCGACTACCAGCTAGCCTTCCAGCGCAAACAACTCCGTGAGGCCCCCGACCAAGAGCGAGCGATCCTGGCCAAGCTGTACGTCGAGCGTGGGTTCGGCCCCGAGGAGGCCGATCGGTTCGTCGACGCCGTCTTCGCCGATCCGGACCATGCCGTCCGCCTCCTCATCTTCGAAGAGGTCGGCCTCGACGCCCGATCGATCGGCTCGCCGCTGGCCGCCGCCCTCGGCTCCTTCATCGCGTTCACGACCGGCGCGTTCATCCCGCTGTTGCCGTACCTCCTCGGCGCAGGAATGGCAGCGTTCGTGGCCAGCCTGTCTGTCAGCCTGGCCGCACTGGCGTTCCTCGGGGCAGGGATAGCGGCCCTCACCCGCCGGCCAGCCTGGTACGGGGCCCTACGGCAGGTCTGCCTCGGGGCCGTCGCGGCCGGGTTTACCTATGCGGTCGGCCTCGTGATCGGGGTCGGCGCCCCCTGAAGGAGCGAACCTCGACGGTCCCTCGACCAACCCGGCGCCGACCAGGTCGCCCATCACTTGCGGCGGGAACCGTCCAGGGACTCGTTCGTCGGCCGCGATGCGCCGCACGCTCAGCCGCGCCGATTGGCCCTATTTCGGTGCCCGGTTAGGAACGGCCAAGACCGCGATCGATGAGCGGCGCGCGAAAGGCGTGGCGGGTCCGGGTCGCGACCGTCACAGTAGGCGACAACGTCCCCAAGGTCGGGCGAGCTACAGGCGTCGGAGGGGCCTACGGAAACCGGGATCGCGCTGTTCGTCCTGCTCCTGGCGGGCTACGCGCTCATCGCCAACCGACTCGACCAGGCGTCGATCGGTCCTGCGGTGTTCTTCGTCCTGGCCGGCCTGCTGCTCGGACCGGACGTCCTGGGCGTGCTCCACATCGACATCGAGTCGTCGACGATCCGGCAGCTTGCCGAGCTGACCCTTGCCCTCGTCCTGTTCACCGACGCCTCGACCGTCGACGTGGACCGACTCCGCCGCGACGCCGGCCTGGTCGGTCGACTCCTCGGGATCGGGCTCCTGCTGACGATCGCGGCCGGCGGGCTCGTCGCCTGGCTCGTCTTTCCCGAGCTGCCAGTGGCGACCGCGCTGCTCATCGGGGCGATCCTCGCTCCGACCGACGCTGCCCTGGGCCTGCCCGTCGTGGCGAACCCTGCCGTCCCGATCCGGATCCGGCGCGTCCTCAACGTCGAAAGCGGGCTCAACGATGGCATCGCGACGCCGTTCGTCGTTCTCTTCATCTCGCTCGCGACAGCCACCCGCGGCTCGGAGGGCATCCATCTCGCCGACGCGGTCGAGGAGATCGCGATCGCCATCGTCGCGGGAGTCGTGGTCGGGGCTGTCGGCGGCCTCCTTCTCGTTGCGGCCGACCGACGGAAGCTGACCTCCGAGCTGTCCCGTCAGATCGCCGTGCTTGCGCTGGCGCTCGGGGCGTATGTCGTCTCGCTGACGCTTGGCGGCAACGGATTCATCGCGGCATTCGTGGCAGGGCTGGCGTTCGGCGCCGCGACACGCAAGGGCGAGGAGCATGCCGAGGAGTTCAGCGAGGTCGCCGGGATCCTCCTGTCGATCGGCGTCTGGTTGGTCTTCGGGGCGACGTTCGTCGGCTCGCTGATCCGTGATGTCCAGGACGTGCGCCCGATCCTCTACGCGATCCTCAGCCTCACGGTCATCCGCATGGTGCCGGTCGCGATATCGATGGTCGGCAGCCGTCTGGCGCTCCCGACCGTCGCGTTCGTGGGCTGGTTCGGACCGCGCGGCCTGGCCTCGATCGTGTTCGGGCTCCTGGCCCTCGACGCCTTGACCGAGTCAGGTGGGGCGACCGACGCGCTGGCGAGGACGGTCGGCTGGACGGTCCTCCTGTCGGTCGTCGCCCACGGATTGACTGCCAACCCGCTCGCTGCTCGCTACGGCCGATGGATCGAAGCGCGCCAGCGAACGACCGATGAGCCGCTGCCCGAGCTCGAAGAGCGTTCCGAGCTCCAGCCGAGCGCCCGGACGACCTGGAGCCGACGAAGGTAGGGGCGCGTCCAAAGGACGGCTGCCTCTGGACTCCGCCGTCCCGAGGAGGGATTATCACGCGACCATGAGGGAGGGTCCGGAGGTGGATGTCGCCCGGCGCGGGAACGTGCGCCGGTGATCGCGAACGAAGGCATCCTCGGCCGGGACGAGGAGCTGGGAATCATCGCCGGCCTCGTCGCCACGGCGCAGGCCGGTGGCGGCGCGCTCCTGATCCACGGCGACGCAGGGATCGGCAAGTCGGCTCTGCTGGAGCGGGCTGTCGTGCTGGGCCAGGCCGCCGGGATGCGAGTCCTCCGGACGACGGGCGTCCGGACCGAGGCGAACCTGCCGTTCGCCGGCCTGCACCAGCTGCTCCGACCGATCATCGGCGGGCTCGAGGCGTTGCCAAAGCCGCAGCACGCAGCGCTCGGTGTGGCGTTCGGTCTCGTCGAGGGAGCGGCGAGGACCCCTTCCTCATCGCCCTGGCCACGCTGACGCTTCTCGCGGACGCTGCCGCCCGTACCCCGATCCTGGTCGTCGCCGATGACGTCCAGTGGCTCGATCGCCCGTCCGCCGATGCGCTCGCCTTCGTCGCTCGCCGCCTCGGCTCCGATCCGCTCGTGATGGTGGTCGGCGTACGCGATGGCGAGGCATCGCCACTCGAAGGGGCTGGCATCGCCGAGCTGGCCCTCCGCCCTCTGAGCGATCGTGACGCGCGGGAGATGGTGTCGAGGATCGCGCCTGGGCTCGCCCCGCTCGTGCGGGATCGGATCCTCCAGGAGGCCGTCGGGAACCCCCTCGCCCTCGCCGAGCTCTCGGCGACGATCCGTGACGACACTGCATCCGGCGAGGGGCTCCCTGACCTCCTTCCCCTCAGCGCGCGGCTCGAGCGTGAGTTTGCGGCGCGCGCGGATGACCTTCCCCAAGACACAAGGTGGCTCCTGCTGATCGCCGCGCTCGACGACCGCGACGGGGTCTCGGAGATCGTGACTGCCGCCGGCGTCCCGGCCGCGACCATCACGCCGGCGGTCAACGCCCGACTCATCGAGGTCGACGGCCAATCGCTTCAATTCCGTCATCCGCTGATCCGTTCGGCGGTCCAGCAGCGGGCGACCATCGAGCAACAGCGCGAGGCACACCTCGCGCTGGCGGGAGTCGTGGGCGACTTCGATCGGGCGGCATGGCATCGTGCAGCCGCGACCGACGCGCCCGACGAGTCGGTCGCCGCGCTCCTCGACGCCGCCGCCGATCGAGCGATCCAGCGGGGCGCACTCACCGTCGCGGTTGCGGCCCTCCAGCGGGCGGCGACGCTGAGTGCTGACGGCCGCGAGCGGGGTACGCGGCTCCTGCGCGCCGCGGACGTCGCGAACGAGATCGGTCACATGGACGTGATCGGCCAGATGCTCGCCGATGCGGAGCCGATCGACGTCCCGGTCCTCGAGGATCGCCGCCAGGCTTGGATCACGGCGTTGTCTCTGACCGGGCCGCGGTCACCGCGCGAGAAGGCGAAACTTCGGTCCGTCATCGCCGCGGCGAAACGGGCAGGAGAGGCGGGCCAGGCGGATCTGGGCCTTGCCCTGCTCCAATTCGCCTCCGCCCGCAGCTGGTGGCTGGACCCAGGCCCCGAGATCCGCTCGCAGATCGCCAGCACCGCGCGCGAGCTTGCCGACCGGACCGACTCCCGCGTCGTGTTCCTGAGCTCGATCGCGCCGGAGGACCACGTCGACGAGTTGCTGGCCTATCTGACCGAGCTCGCGAGGTCGGGCGGAGCCCGTCAGTGGGGCCGACGGGCGGCGATTCGCGACGGCCGCCCTCTGGCTGGGCGCGTTGGATCTCGTCGTCGACTTCCTCAGTGCCTCGATCGCGGGCCTCCGCCAGGAGGGCCGGCTCGGCCTGCTCGCCCGGGCGCTGACGATCCGCGCCTTCGGCGGCGTTCACCTCGGGGCGCTGGAGACCGTGGCCTCCGACCTCGACGAGGGCTGCCGGCTCGGGATCGAAACACGCCAGCCCTTCTACCTCGCGACCGCCGACGTGAGCCAGGCGATCTACCTCGCCTATCGGGGCGACATCACCGGCGCCGAGGCCCGGATCGGCAACGTCGAGCGCGTCACGCTCGGGTGCGCAGGCCCAAGGCGTGCTCGCCGAGACGCGGCATGCCCGCGGGATCATCGATCTTGCGGCCGGCCGCAACGACGAGGCGTACGAGCAGCTCCGTCACCTGTTCGACCCGGCTCATCCCTCGTACCACCCGTCGGTCGGTGGCTGGGCCATCTCGGACTTTGCCGACGCGGCCACCTTGACCGATCACAGCGCCGCTGCGACGCAGGTGCTGGCCCGCCTCGAAGCCGACGACGATCCGGATGAAGACGCCGTGGTGGCGGATCGGGGTCTCATACGGGCGCGCGGTGCTGGCTGCCACGAGCGGTGACGCGACAGCCGCCGAGACGGCCTTCGCGATCGCGCGGGCGATGGATCTCGAACGCTGGCCGCTCGCTCGGGCGCGCCTGTCACTCGCGTACGGGACGTGGCTGCGGCGACAGCGTCGCGTGGCGGAGTCGCGGGCCGAGTTGCGCTCCGCACGAGACATGCTCGACGCGATCGGCGTCCGCTACCTCGCGGACCGGGCCCAGCACGAGCTGGGAGCCAGCGGCGAGGCGACCCGACACCGCGGCATCGACGTGCTCGATCAGCTCACCCCGCAGGAGCTCCAGATCGCCCGTCTCGCCGCCGACGGTCTCTCGAATCGCGAGATCGGGACGCGCCTGTACCTGAGCCATCGGACCGTCGGCTCGCACCTCTACCGGGTGTTCCCGAAGCTCGGCATCACCTCCCGTGCCCAGCTCCACACGGCCCTGCGCTGACGCCGCCGACCCGCGTGACCTAAGTCATCGACCGGGGCGACTGCGCCGCGAATTCAGTCATCGGACGGAAGCGCGGCCGAGGCCGCCGGTCCTAGCGTGTGACTCGGAAGTCGTTGGTCAGATGGACCGACGCATCGACCGCCGACGCGACCTTCAGCAGGGCCCGTCTGGAAAGGCGCCGGTGGTCAGCCACATTCTTTGAGTTCCGAAGGAGGGACTCTCTATGCTTACAACTCTTGCCGCCCAGAACTGGGGGACGGTCGTCCTCCGCGGCATCCTGGCCCTCGCCCTTGGTGTGCTCGCGTTCGCGGCACCGGCGCCGACGCTCGCGGCCTTGATCTTCGTCTTCGCGGTGTATGCCATCGCCGACGGGATCCTGGCCATCGCGTTCGGCGCCGCGGCACCAAGCGGACCCAGCTGGCTGCTCGTGATCGCGGGCATCGTCGGCATCGCCATCGGCGTCTACACGCTCGTCACCCCGCAGGTCACCGCCGTGGCCCTCACCCTGCTCATCGGCACGTTCGCGTTCGTGCGCGGCATCGCCGAGGTCGGGACTGCCATCTGGCTCCGCAACGTCATCGAGAGCCCGTGGCTGTACGTGCTCAGCGGCATCGTCTCGATCGCGTTCGGGTCGTTCCTCATCGTCGCCCCCGGCGACGGAGCCTTCGCGATCCTCTTCGTGATCGGCTTCTACGCGCTGTTCGCCGGCGTCATGTACCTCGCGATCGGGCTGCGCCTCCGTGGCCTCAACAAGACGCTGGAGACCGCCTCAACCACAAGCGCTGGCGCCGCCTCCTGACGGGGCCGGTCACAGGCATACGGCAACCGGACATTCCGGAACGAACAAGAAACTACGAGAAAGGAGATCGGAAATGGACTTCAACAAGCAGGTGGATCAACTTCAGGATCGTGTCGAGGAGCTGAGGACCTCCGTGGCGGCCGCCGCCAAGGAGAACCACGAGCAGCTCAAGAAGCGGATCGATCAGGCGCAGGCCGATACGGACCGGACGCTTGCCGAGGCCAATCAGCAAGCGAACGCTGCCGCCGAGAAGGTGCAGTCGTCGTGGGAGCAGATCGCGCTCCGAGGCGCAGGCCCGCCTCGACGCCTTCAAGGCCAAGGCAAAGCATCGCGCGGATCAGGTCGACGCGGACTTCGCGGCCTCCGACGCGGATCTGGCCGAAGCGGACGCCTACGCGGCGATCGACTACGCCGACTGGGCCGTCGAGAACGCCCGGGTGGCGATCCTCGACGCGATCGACGCTCGCGTCACCGCTGACGAGAAGTCGGCAGCGCTCGTCTAGCGGCGAGCGGGAGGCCGGGTTCGGGCAATGTCCGGACCCGGCCTTCTTGCGCTATCCGCGGACCAGTCGCATCTTGATCCCGACGATCGGTGAGGTGACCTCGATGTCCGAGCCGCAAGCGCCAGACGCGACCCCTCGCATCACCCCCGCACCGGCTGGGCTCCCGCCGTACGGCCGGCTCCGGGACGCGCTCGATCGCCGCGCCGATTGGGTCGAGGCCTTGATCGTGCTGACGACCGTCGCGGCGGCGTTCGTCGTCCTCGGGTTCCTCGCCTCCTACTTCAAGGACTATTTCCACCTCATCCTGATCTTCTTCCTGGCGTGGTTGCTGGCGTTCCTCATCTCACCGGTCGCCGACTGGCTGCAGCGACGGCTGACGCGGCTCCCGCGACCGATCGCCGTCGTGGCAGTGATCATCCCGGTCATCCTGATCGGCGGAGTCGTGATCGTCTGGATCGTCACCTCCCTTGCCGAGTCGTTCGTTCAGCTCGCCGCCGCGATCCCCGACCTGGTCGCGCACCCACCGTCCCTGCTGACCGACATCCAGGCGTGGCTCGAACGCTCGGGGCATCGACGTGGACGTCGTGGCGTCCTTCGAGTCAGCCGCTTCCGGCTTCCTGAGCGGCATGGCCGACCTGATGGTCGGCGCGTTCGGCGGGGCGCTCTCGGCCGCGGGGATGCTGGTCGATGCGATCGTCGTCCTCAGCCTCGCCATCTTCATGGCCATCGACCGGGAAAGCATCCAACGCCTGGGCCTCGACCTGACGCCACCCGAGAAGCGCGACGATGTGCTGCTGTTCCGACGCAGCGTCGGCACAGCCTTCGCCGGCTTCATCCGGAGCCAGCTCATCCTCGGCGCCCTGTATGGGGTCTGGGCGCTCCTCGTCAGCCTGGTGTTCGGTCTTCCGTTCGGGCCGGCGACGGCGTTCCTGACCGGATTGATCATGGCGATCCCGATCTACGGGCCGTACGTGTCGTGGCTGCCGGTGGTCCTCGTCGCCTTGTTCGTTCGACCCGACGTCGTCGTCATCGTCGCGATCCTGATGCTGGTCGGCTGGTTCATCGACGAGAATGTCCTCGCTCCGCTGGTTCGTGCCGGCGCGCTCCAGCTCCACCCGATCGTCGTCACCTTCGCGTTCCTGCTCGGTGCGCAGCTCGCGGGTGCGATCGGTGCGATCGTCGCGATCCCGCTGGCGGCGGTCGTGCAGGCGTTCGTGGTGAAGTACCTCGAGGCATATCGCTCCGAACGCGGCTGGCCATCGCCTGACGACACCGCGCAGGCACCGCCGCCTGCCGATCCGCCGACCGAAATCGCCGTCTAGCTTCGGGCCGCTGATCGCGACCGGCCTGGTACCAATTGCGTGTCGCTTAGTACGTTTGATGCAGGGCGCGGGTCGGTTCGGTTATCTGAGGATGCCTCCAGTGCAGTGAGAGGGGCCGGAAGGTCCCACCGGGACTCATTGGATCGCTAGGAGGGACAGCAGGACGACGGCGATTCGAGATGTGCCCTATCTCGGCCCGATTCCTGCGGCCGGCTGAACCCGGAACCATCGGATCTGTCCCCCATCCGAAAATAGGTCGTACCCCAGGAAGTGCCCCTGATGGACGTCCAAGCGATCGCGATCAGCAATGGATTCCCCGGCCGACGGAAGACCCGATCGAAACCCGAGTCGCTCGCGCGATCCGCGCCGAACGATTCCGGTGGCGGTGACGCTGCGGCGATCGCCAGCCGTCGCCCGTGGCTCCTCGCCTACACGACAGTCTCGATCATCGCCGGCCTCACCGCGCTGGCATGGACGACGCTGCGCATCCCGATCAGCCCGGCCATCGACCCGAACCTGAGCGGAACGGCGCTGAGCGGACCAGTCGGGCGGGATGCTGCTCTGGATCGCGTACGGGATGATCGGATCCCTTCGCGTCCTCCCCGCACCGGGCGGCCATTCCGTGTGGACGTTCCACTTCCCGTTCGTGGCCGCAGCGATGGTCCTCGGCGGCCCGACCGCGGGTGCATGGGTCGCCTTCATCTCCACGATCGAACGTCGCGAGATCGAAGAGGTGCCATGGTACGGCGCCCTGGCCAACCACTCGGTCCTCGCCTTCGCCGCCGTCGTGGGCGGGCTCACCTCGCAGATCCTGAACGGGTTCCTGCTGACGACCTCCGTGAGCGTCGGCGTCGCCGGCCTCGTCGCGCTGGCGGGCGGGACCATCGTCCTCGCCGCCATCCTGATCATGGCGACCGCAGGGACCGTGATGCTCAGGGAAGGCCTCTCTGCCGGAAGCTTCGGCGAGATCGTGATCGGGTCGATCGGCCGGCTCACGATCGGCGAGGTCGTCCTCGCGTGGGTCTTCACCATCTCATACACCGCCGTCGGATGGTGGGCACCGATGGCGCTGGCGTTGGTCACCCTGATCCTGTGGCCGGTCGATACCGAGGGACCCGATGCACTGACGCACCTGCCCCGCCTTCGCCGATTCGAGGGCTTCCTCGACGGGGCGATCGGTCGGACTCGTCTCGGGCTGGCGCGCGGTGGCGTCCTCGTCGCGATCGACCTCGATCAGTTCGGTCCGATCAACAAGGATCCGCGATTCGGGCAGGCTGTCGGGGACGAGGTGCTCGCCGAGATCGGGCGTCGCCTCCGGAGCACGGCACGGACCGGCGACGCGATGGCCCGCCGCGGGGGCGACGAGTTCGTTGGGTTCTTTGCGGGCTCCTTCGACCCGGAGTCGTGCGATCCGGCTCGGGAAGCGGCTGGAGAGCGCGATCCGGCAGCCGGTCGTGGCCTCCGCCGGGATCCACGAGGTCGGCGCGTCGATCGGACTGGTCATCGTCGTGCCAAGGCCCGACCTGCCCGACAACGCGACACTGATGAGGATCGCCGACAGGACGATGCAGGAGGTCAAACGCGACGGCGGCGGCGTGCGCCTCTTTGATCCCGACTCGCACCCCGGTGGCTGGTCCGGCTAGGAGCCGAGTCCGACGGAGGCGCGGTGGATGGCGCTTAGCCGGAGGTCGCGAGAGTCCTAATGACGGGCGGCAGCTGACGGTGGGCGGCGAGCACCTCGATAGGCGGCCGGCTCCCGATTTGTCAGATGCCGGTCGGGTCCTCGTCGAGGATGCCCTGTGCGGCCTCGGCGCCCCCCTTCGTCGCTCTGCCCCGAAGGATGAACTCGAAGGCGACCGCGACCAACGCGCCGACGATCGGGCCGACGAGGTAGACCCAGTAGTGGTCGAGGTTGCCGCCGACGAGCATCGGAGCCAGCGAACGACCCGGGTTCATCGAGGCGCCCGAGACAGGCGCACCCCACACGGACACGAGACCGATGTACGCGCCAACGGCGATGGCCCCATTGAAGCCCACGTTCCGGGCGCCTGCGGCCGTCCCGAGGATCACGCTCACGAGTCCGAGCGTCAGGATCGCCTCCGTCAGTGCGGCGGTGCCGTCAGAGATACCCGCTCCCGGCTCCGTGGCGCCGTTGAGGATCCCGCCATACGCCGCCTGCAGGAACAGAGCAGCCAGGATGCCACCGATGATCTGGGCGACGATGTAGCCGGGGACGCGGATCCATGGGAAATTGCCCCGGGCTGCGAACGCGAGGGTGACCGCCGGGTTCAGGTGGGCGCCCGAGATCGTGCCCATGAAGAAGATGATCCCCATGACCATCATGCCCGGGGCCAGGGCCTTCATCGCGAGGGTCAGGTCGCCGCCGATGGGCAGGGCACCGATGACCCCACCGCCCGCGGCGACGAGCACCAACAGGAACGTGCCCCAGGCCTCGCTGAACAGGCGGCGGAATTCGAGGCTGGTGTCGTCGAACTCCACTTCGCTCTTGCGTGATGCCTCGGATCGGCGAGCCAGCCAGGCAAGAACCGGCTCTCCCGAGGATGCTGGGGCTGTCATGAGATCCTCCCTCCACGTTCAGCTCGGTGGGATCGACCTGTCACGCCGAACGTTCCCGCTAGGCTATGCCGTCACCGGTCTGCGAGCAACGTCTTTGTCTGCGCCTGGTCGGCTATGTCAGCCCTCCATCCGCAGTTCCTCGAGGTCGAGCTCGCGCTCGATCAGGCGCAGGGTCAGGTCGTTGATCTCGCCCGCGATCGCGCAGCTCGATGACGGCCGTCCGTTGTGCGCCGATGACCCCGCGCTGGATCTCCTCGTGCTCGACCCGCTCCTGGCGGCGCTCCTCGGTCTCGTCGGCGTCCTCGGTCGCGAGATGGCGGGTGCGATCCTGGAGTCCCGACTCGAGCCGGTCGAACAGCGGCTGATGATCCGGCCACTCCCCGCGGGCGCGCTGGATCTCCTCGAGGCCGGCCTGATAGGCGGCTGTGCGAGCCAGCGTCGCTTCGTCACCCTCGGGTTCGATGCCGTCCCAGCGGGCCCAGCGCAGGACCCGCGGCAAGGTGAGCCCCTGACCGACGAGCGTGACGAGGATGACGATGAACGTCACGAACAGGATGAGATCGCGCTCCGGGAAATTCGTTGGAAGAGCGAGTGCAGCAGCCAGTGACACCGCCCCGCGCAGTCCGGCCCAGCTCACGACGAAGGTCAGGCGGGTGGCCAGGGCCGGATCGCGTCGCGCGATCTGCCGACGCGGCGATCCGGGCAGCAGGCTCGAAGCGAACACCCACACGATCCGCCCGACGACGACGACCACGCTGACGAGAGCCGCCAGTCCGACGACCTCGGCCGGCGGCCGGTCCCCGAGACCTTCGAGGATCGACGGCAGCTCCAGCCCGATGAGGACGAAAAGGAAGCCATTGAGGACGAACCCGATCATCTTCCACGTCGTCAGCCAGAGGAGCCGGCTGCTCGGCGTCAGGATCGTCCCGAGCCGGCCGCCGATGACGAGGCCGGCGGTGACCGCCGCGAGGACGCCCGACAGGCCGAGCCGATCGGCCGGGAGATACGCCGCGAACGGGATGACCACGGAGATCAGGACCTCGACCGGTGGGTCGTCGAGGCGACGCAGGATCTCGCCCGAGACACGACCGACGACGGCGCCGATGACGATCCCGCCGGCCGCCGCGACCACGAACCCGACCAGCGACTCCGAGAGGATGAATGTGCCGCTGAGCGCCGCGATTGCCGCGGCCCGATAGGCGACCAACGCGGTCGCATCGTTGAACAGCGCCTCGCCCTCGATCAAGGTCCGGATGATCCGCGGCGTCCCGAGCCTGCGGAACACGGCCGTGGCGGCCAGGGCGTCGGTGGGGCCGACGATCGCTCCGAGCGTGAATGCCGCCGCCCAGCTCAGGCCGGGCACCAGCGCGTGTGCCACGACGGCGACCAGGACCATCGTGAACAGCACCAGGCCGATCGAGAGCCGGACCAGAGGGACGACGTTCGCCCGCAGATCCCGGATAGGCGATTCGGCCGCGGCCGTGAACAGGAGCGGAGGCAGAAACACCAGCAGGACCAGGTCGGGCTCGAGTTCGATGCGGGGCAGGCCCGGGATGAAGGCCAGCCCGAGGCCTCCGAGGACGAGCAGAGTCGGATAGGGAACGCCGATCCGGCGGGCGATCTCGTAGACGATCGCGATCGCGACAAGGATCAGCAGGACTGCGGTCAGGGGCTCCACGACTGGCCTCGATCGATGCCTTCTGTCTCGGTTTCGACGGGATCAGTATGGTGCGACTGGACGTGCCGATTTCGAGTCAACAGACGACCGCCTCCGACACGTTGCGGAGTCGCACCGCCGCGATCTTGCGTTGACGGCTCGCACCGCACACGTCCGTGCTCCTGTGCACCGTTCCGGACCGCGATCGCTGCCAGGCATCGCAGACCCGGGACGAAGGTACGGCTCGGCACGGCGCCGGGACCCTCGGATACTCGGGCCAGGGAATCATCCCGTCCTCGGCGTCTGTCGGGGCAAGCACCTCTGAGTCCGGGGCGAGGGAGAGAGTTCATCGATGGTGAACCACGTGCGTTCAAAGTGGCTGGCCGGGGCTGGAGCCGTGCTCCTTGTCCTGGCGATGACTGGTCTCGCGGCTGCAGCAACGGTCGTCGACGACACGGCACCGGCGACACTCGCGACCTTCGAGGACCTCAACGGCAACGGCATCGATGACGACTGCGAGACCGCGGTCGTCGCCAACCCCGATGGGGTGACCACCACAGTGGCCGGCGTCGATGCCAATGCCGATGGCGTGATCTCGACGACCGAGGCCGCCCACAGCGACTGGGTCGGCGGAACCAACTGCAATCACGGCGGGTACGTCAGCACCATCGCTCGGAGCACTGCCGACGACTGCGATGAGGCCGACGCCCCCGAGGCGACGACCGAAGAGACGAAGGACGAGTCCGCAGGTCGACTGATACTGCGCCCGTCGCGGCCGACTGCTCCGAGGACGCCCCGGCAGCCGATGAGGCCACCGCCGCCGACGATGCCGCTCGCGCTGCGTGCGAGGCCGCGCTTGCCGCTGGGACGCCGGTCGTCCTGCCCGTGATGACGCACGTCGAGCTCGCTCAGTCGGACGTCATCGGCGGCAAGAACTGCAACCACGGTGGTGCGGTGAGTGACGCCAACAAGGCCGCCAAGGCCGAAAAGGATGCTGCCAAGCTCGCCGCGCGCGAGGCCAGGTTGGCCGCCCACGCGGCCAAGAGCCACGGAAAGCACGGGAAGCACGGCCAGAACTAGTTCTCCCCCGATCGCGATGTCGCCGTTCGCTCGGCATCGCGATCCCCCAGGTACGCGAAAGGCCCTCGGCATGACGCGCCGAGGGCCTTTTGCTATCGATGAGTCGCGAGATCAGCCGCGCTGCGCGCCACCTTGGCGTGCGAGTCGCTCACCCGGCATGACCGTGCCCTGGTTCGACGGCCGGGGCTGGCCGTAGCCGCCACCGCGCCCGTCGGATCGCGACGGGCCGTCGCCGCCGGTCCGAGGCCCGGATCGCTGGCCGCCGGAGGCCGGGCGCGGACCGCCGCCATTGCCGATCCCCTGCCCCGGTCGACGAGGACCGGCGAACCCGGCGCCACGGTTCCCGGGTCGTGAGCCACCGGGTCGGGATCCGGCCGGCCGAGGGCCACCGGGTCGCGGCCCGGCCGCGTGGCGCGGAGCACCGGCGTCGACTGGCACGCCCGCGGGACGAGGGGAACCCACCGAACGGTGGCCGCCGCCCGGCCTGGGGCCGCCGCCGGGTCGAGGCGCGCCGTTGTGACGTGGCGCTCCGGCTCCGGACATCGATCGCGACGGTCGGGATCCGCCCAGCCCGCCACGCAGGATCGGTTCCGGGCGGATGCGCGGATCGGGCTCGAAGCCCGGGATCGTCTCGCGCGGGATCCCGCGTCCGAGGACGCGCTCGATGTCGTTGAGCAGCTTCAGCTCATCGACGCAGACCAGCGAGACGGCGTCACCATCGACGCCGGCGCGACCCGTCCGGCCGATGCGGTGGACGTAGTCCTCGGGGACCATCGGCAGCTCGAAGTTGACGACGTGCGGGAGCGCCTCGATGTCGAGACCGCGCGCCGCGACCTCGGTGGCGACCAGGACGGCGAACCGGCCCGACTTGAAGTCGGCCAACGCGCGAACGCGCTGCGGCTGGCTCTTGTTGCCGTGGATCGCGGTGGCCAGGATGCCGTCGCGCTCGAGCTGCTGCGCGAGCCGGTTGGCACCGTGCTTGGTCCGCGTGAAGACGAGGGCCTGGTCGATCCGGCCGGTCTTGATGAGGTGGCTGAGGAGCTCGCGCTTCCGCTCGCGGTCGACCATGTGGACGACCTGGGTCACGAGCTCGGTGGGGGTGTTGCGCGGCGTGACCTGGACCGAGGCCGGGTTGTCGAGCAGTCCGTCGGCGAGGCGTCGGATCTCGTCGGAGAAGGTCGCCGAGAAGAGCAGGTTCTGGCGGCGCGGCGGCAGGACCGCGAGGACCTTGCGGATGTCGCGGATGAAGCCCATGTCGAGCATCCGGTCGGCCTCGTCGAGGACGAGGATCTCGACCCGCGACAGGTCGATGGTGCGCTGGCCGAGGTGGTCGAGCAGGCGGCCCGGCGTCGCGACGACGATCTCGGGACCGGCGCGCAACGCGCGGACCTGCGGGTCGAAGCCGACGCCGCCGTAGATGGTCGTGGACTTGATCGGGTTCTGGGCGCCGTAGGTCCGGACGCTCTCCTCGACCTGGAGCGCGAGCTCGCGGGTCGGGGTGAGGATCAGGGCGCGGATGACGCGCGGACCGCTGGTCGGTCGCGACGCGTGCAGGCGCTGGAGCATCGGCAGCACGAAGGCGGCCGTCTTGCCGGTCCCGGTCTGGGCGCCGGCGAGGACGTCGCGACCTTCGAGGACGAGCGGGATCGCCTTGGTCTGGACGGGGGTGGGTTCGGTGTAGCCCTGCTGGGCGACGACGCGAACAAGCTCGGGCGACAGCCCAAGGGTATCGAAGGACATAGGGAGAAAGACTCCTGACGAGGCCCTCCCGCTTCTTGCGGGGCCCGGTCAGGGCGTAGGTGTGGATCGGGGTCGAAACGGTGTGAGACCGGGGCGCTGACCGGAGCGCCCTTCGAGCACGAAGGTGCCGAGCATAGCCGATGTGGGCCGAATCGGCACGGAATGGGCCGCCGCGATCAGGTGCCGCCGGGGATACGGTCCGAACCGATCACCCGGAGGAGCATCGCGAAGCCGGCCTCCGAGCCCACCCAGCGCTGTCGGAGGTCCTCGACCCCGACGCGGCGGCGGACGTAGCGCATCGCCACGATCGCGACGACGACGTCGTCCATCGGTCCGAGGACGGGGATGAATTCCGGGATGAGGTCGATCGGCGAGACGATCCAGGCCAGCAGTCCCGACCAGCACCAGCCGAACGTCGAGCGGCGCGCTGCGATCGCCGATGAGCGAACGAAGCAGGCGCAGGATGTCCGGGATCAGGCCGAGGAGCTCACGAACCGAGACGTCCTTGGGTCGAAGGACCCAGAAGACGACAAGGAGCGCGGCCCACAGAGCGACCAGGGCAAGGACGATGGCGGCGACCGTCGAGAGTTCCACGACGCCGAGCGATCTCTGCCGGCTAGTCCTTGCGCTCGAGGATCGGGCGGGCGGCCTCCGGGTCGTCGACGACGAACGCGAACGTGGCCCGGTCGCCCCAGCGACCGAGGAACAGGTGGCCGTAGATGTTGACGTTGGCGTCCGCCAGGGCGCGTGCCAGGCGGGCCATCCCGCCCGGTCGGTCGTCGACCTCGGCAAGGATCGACTCGCCCTCGATGTAGTTGTAGCCCTTCTCATCGAGGACGGCCTTGGCCGTGTCGTCGTCGGCCGTCGTCATGATCACGTGGCCGCTGTCACCGATGCTCCCGCCACCGATGGCGCGGAGATCGACGCCGCGCGCGGCCAGCGACTCGGCGAGCGTCGCCATCGCACCCGGCTCGTTCTTCAATTCGACCACGAATTGCTTGGCCATGCGCTGCCCCTCTCGCGGCGTGGGTGCCCATCCTAGCGGGGGACGGCCGCCTCGTGCGACGGGAGGGCTGTGGTTGACCCCGACCGATGTGCGGGACTACCAGCTGTAGAAGTCGGTGACCAGGCGCACCCGGCTGTAGCCCTTCCATACACCGATGCCGATGTACTTGAAGCGCGCGTTCTTGATGTTCTTCCAGTGCCCGCCGCCGGTCGACTTCTCGGCCTGGTACCTGAGGTGGCTCTGCAGCACCGCGTAGTGGGCTGTCGAGGACCCGTTCGGCACCCGATGTTCTCGCCCCAGTTCCCGCTCGTGTAGCCGGCCGCTCGGAGGCGTGCGCCCGGATCGCCATGCTTGCACGCATCGGCGAGCAGGAGCTTCTTGGCCCAGACGCGCGCCACCTTCGACAGTCCCGACGACAGCATGAGCGGCGGGACATACGCGGAGTACTGCCCGGAGCCGTAGCCCTTGCACGTCCCGTCACTGAGGACCCAGCCGCCGGTCCGGGTGCAGTTCACGAGCTTCAGGTAGTACGTCTCGACGGTGTAGAAAGGCGGCGTGTACGCGGCTGCCGGAGCCGGGTTGGCAGCTCCCACTGCAAAGCCGAACACCGTCGC
Organism: uncultured Chloroflexia bacterium; assembly: GCA_963765245.1. Taxonomy (GTDB): domain Bacteria; phylum Chloroflexota; class Limnocylindria; order Limnocylindrales; family CSP1-4; genus SPCO01. The sequence continues at coordinate 596,862 of CAVXVP010000001.1, read as the reverse complement.
GAAGACCGTCCCGGCGAGCACGGCCGTCAGACGCTGGCGGAGTGACGCCCGCTGGGCGCCGAATCGAACCACTCTCACGATCAACCTCTCTCCCCGACGTCGCGAGCACGGCTGGCGACGCGTTCGTGCTCCACCACCCGATGGCGGCGTGATGGAATGGGTCGCCCGAGGGTACCTGAGGACCGGGATCCGGTCACTCCCCTGATGGTCGTAGGCGACTCGGGACCTGTGACCTTGAGCGACGACGTTACGGGTCGAGGCGCCTACCCCGGCCACGGATCTCCACCGCCCGACGATACGCGTCGAGATAGCGAGGCGCCGCGCCCGAGACCCAGTCGAAATCGACCGCCATCCCGCGATCGAGCAGGCCCTCCCAGGCCGGCCCGCCCTCGGCGCGCAGCCCGATCGCCGCATCACACGCCGCGAGCAGTCCCTCGACCGTCGCCCCGGTGAAGCTGAAGCCGGTCCCTTCGCCTGGGTGCGCGGTCTCGTCGATGACCGTGTCGGCCAGTCCGCCCACGCGATGCACGATCGGCGGCGTGCCGTAGCGCAAGGCGATCATCTGGCCCTGGCCGCACGGCTCGAAGCGAGAGGGCATCGCGAAGAAGTCGGCTCCCGCGTAGATCTTGCGGGCCATCACCCGGTCGAACCGCTCGATGAACGCCACGCGGTCCGGGTTGGCCAGCGCGATCGCCCGGAACGGGTCGGCGAGCTCCGGGTGGCCGCTGCCCTGCACGACGAGCCGTGCGCCGCGCTCGAGCAACGTCGGCGCGGCATCCGCGAGCAGGTCGAAACCCTTCTGCGGGTCGAGGCGCCCGATCATGCCGATGACTGGCCCGTCATCGTCCGGATCGAACCCGATCCGCGTCAGCAGGTCAGCACGACATGTCGCCTTGCCGCTCCGATCCCCACGCGTGTACGGCGCTGCCTGGTCGGCGTCGGTCGCCGGATCCCACACCTTCGTGTCGAGCCCGTTCAGGATCCCGAAGAAGCGGTCGCCCTTCGCGCGCAAGCCCCGTCGAGGCCCATCCCGAACTCGGGCGTCAGGGCTTCTCCGGCGAACCCGGGCGAGACGGTGTTGACGAGCTCCGCCCTTTCGATGCCGCTCAGCAGCAGGTCGATGCCGTCGGCGTCGGACGGGACCACGCCGTCCCCCAGCGCCAGGCCGAGCTGGCCCAGCGCCTCCTTCGGCGTCCACCCGTGATACGCGAGGTTGTGGAGAGTGACCAGGATCGCCGCGCCGCCGACGACCGGGTCGGTCGCGTAGCGGACGTCGCGGTAGATCGCCGCCGGCGCGGTGTGCCAGTCGTGGAGATGGAGCACGTCGACCGGCCGCTCATCTGCCCGGAGCGCCTCGAGAGCAGCGCGGCAGAACAGCCCGAACCGCCACGCGTTGTCCGGGTAGTCGCCGGCCGCGTCGCCGTAGAAGCCATCGCGATCGAAGGCAGCCGGATGGTCGACCAGTCGCAATCGGTAGCCATCGGCGGGCACATCGAGCACGGTCACCGTGCTGATCCCGGACGGCGCGCGCGGATCCGGGACGCGCAATGCCAGCGTCCGCTCGATACGCGCCGGCTCGGGCATGCCCCGGTAGCGCGGCAGGAAGACGTCGACCGGCGTCTCCAGCTCCGAGCTGTCGAGGTCGCGGAGCGCCCGCGCCAGTGCGTCGACGACGTCGGCCAGGCCGCCCGTCTTGGCCCACGGTTCACATTCGGACGCCAGCATCGCGACGCGCATCGGCATGGTCCGCATCGTACGCGCCGCCCGCACCGGCGTCGGCGTGGCGGCGTCTTGCACTGAGCAACTAAACCGGTTCACGCGTTGTGCGACCGGGTATGATGCCGCCTCATGGACCCCGTCCGCGTCCCCTCGGAGCCGGCTGCGAGCTTCCCGCTCCCGCCCAGGCTCGAAGGTCTTCGACGCCTCGCCTACAACCTCCACTGGACGTGGCACCCTCGAACCCGCGCGCTGTTCAGCGCCGTCGACCGCACGGCGTGGGCGCGCTACCGGAACCCGATCCCCGTCGTCAGCGGCCCGACCGATTGGTCGCGCCTCCTCGATGACCCGCGTTTCCTGGCCGAATACCACGACGTCCTGACCGACTTCGACAACTACATGGCCAATGGCGCCGGCCACTGGTTCCAGCGCCGCTACGGCGAGGCGCTGGAGGGCCCGATCGCCTACTTCTGCGCCGAATACGGCCTCCACGAATTGCTCGGCATCTACTCGGGCGGGCTCGGGGTCCTCGCCGGCGACCACATGAAGACGGCCAGCGACATGGCCCTGCCCGCGATCGGCGTCGGGCTGCTCTATCGCAAGGGCTACTTCCGCCAGGCGATCGATGCCGACGGTCACCAGGAACACGACTACCCGGACTACGACCTGAGCCGACTGCCACTCGGGCGGGTCCAGGACTCGTCGGGCCGGCCCCTGATGGTGAAGGTCGAGCTGCCCGGCCGCGACCTCCATGTCGCGGTCTGGCTGGCACAGGTCGGGCGCGTCCCGGTCCTCCTGCTCGACACGGATCTGCCGGAGAACGCCGAGGCGGACCGCCCGATCACGAACATCCTGTACGTGCGCGGGCGCGAGATGCGCCTTCACCAGGAGCTCGTCCTTGGCATCGGCGGAGTGCGGGCGATCCGGCAGCTGGGGCTTGCGCCGGCGGTCTGGCACCTGAATGAGGGCCATTCCGCGTTCCTGCTCGCCGAGCGAGCCCGCGAGTACGTCGCCGGCAAGATGTCGATCGACGACGCCTGGGCCGCTGTCCGGCGCGACAGTGTGTTCACGATCCACACGCCGGTCTCGGCCGGCAACGAGCGGTTCGAGGCGGACCTCGTCCGGCGCGTCGCGGGTCCCCTGCTCGATACCGGCGGCGTCCCCGTCGAGCGCGTGCTCGAGCTCGGTCTGGGCGTCGACGGCGACGCGAACGAGTTCGACATGACCGCCTTCTCGTTGCGCCTGACCCGCGGCGCCAATGCGGTCAGCAAGCTCCACGCCGTAACCGCCAACGCGACGTGGCAGGGAATCGTCGACCACGAGATCCTCGGCATCACCAACGGGATCCACGGCCCGACCTGGATCGGGGAGCCGATCGCCGAGCTGCTCGAAGACCTCGGCGCGGACCTCGACGATCTCGACGAATCGAGCGAGGGCGGTCGGTTCTGGGACCACGTCGACAAGGTCCCGGGCCGCGTCCTGTGGGACGCCCACGTCCGCCAGAAGCGCGAGCTCCAGCACTTCGCCATCGGCCGGCTGCGCAGCCAGTTCGCGCGGCATGGCGAGGCGCCGTCGGTCCTGGCCGAGCTCGAGCAGGCCCTCGACCCTGACGTGCTGACGATCGGGTTCGCGCGGCGGTTCGCGACCTACAAGCGGGCCGGTCTCCTGTTCAGCGACATCGACCGGCTGGCCGCGATGCTGTCCGATGCCGATCGCCCGGTCCAGATCGTCTTCGCGGGCAAGGCCCACCCGGCCGACCGCCCCGGCCAGCGCGTCATCCAGGAGATCTTCCAGCGCTCGCGCTCGCCACAGCTGCGCGGCCGGGTCTTCATCCTCGAGGACTACAACATGCGCGTCGCGCGCTTCCTCGTGCAGGGCGTCGACGTCTGGCTGAACAACCCGCGCCGGCCGCTTGAGGCGTCTGGGCACCTCTGGCATGAAGGCGGCACAGAACGGCGTCCCGAACGTCAGCGTCCTCGACGGCTGGTGGGACGAGGGCTACGAAGGCGACAACGGCTGGGCGATCGGCACTCGGGAGATCGACCCCGATGAGGCCGCCCAGGACTGGCGCGACGCGCAGGACCTCTACCGCATCCTCGAGGAGGAGATCGTCCCGACCTACTACCAGCGTGATGCGGACGGCCTGCCGAAGGGCTGGCTCAAGGTCATGCGCCGGGCCATGGCCAGCGCGCTGTGGCGCTTCTCGTCGACGCGGATGCTGCGCGAGTACACGGAATCGCTCTACCTGCCGGCGCCCGATCTACGTGCCGATGGCGTGGCGCCCGAGGCCGCAGGGAGCGATGAAACGCTAGCCGATGCTGCCGAAGCGGCGGCGTCGGCCGACGAGCCGTCCCTTGATGAAACGGCGGCGCCGGTCGGGACCGACGCGGGCTGATCCCGCCAGCACATGGCACCGCGGATCTCCCTCGCACTGGCGATCCATAACCACCAGCCGGTCGGGAACTTCGGCTGGGTCATGGCCGAGGTCTACGACCTTGCGTACGAGCCGATGGTGGCTGCCCTCGAGCGACACCCGCATGTCCGGCTCTCGCTCCACTACTCCGGCCCGCTGCTCGACTGGCTGCGCGTCGAACGACCCGCATTCATCGATCGCTTGTCTGCGCTCGTCGCGCGCGACCAGGTCGAGATCATCGGCGGCGGCTACTACGAGCCGGTCCTTGCCTCGCTCCCGGAGCGAGACCGGATCGGCCAGGCGCGCAGGATGGCCGAGGAGCTGGAGTCGCTCTTCGGCCGCCGGCCGGCCGGTGCCTGGCTGGCCGAACGGGTCTGGGAGCCGGACCTTCCGACGTCGCTCGTCGCGGCCGGCTACGACTGGACGATCCTCGACGACGCCCACTTCCGCGCCGCGGCGATCCCCGAGGAGGACCTGTGGGGGCCGTACACGACCGAGGACCAGGGACAGCTCCTCCGTGTCTTCGGGACGGAGCAGGGCCTGCGCTACCGGATCCCGTTCCGGAACGTCGAGGAGGTCATCGACTATCTCCGTCTCCACGCAACCGAGGACGGGGAACGGGTCGGGATGATGGGCGACGACGGCGAGAAGTTCGGGGCGTGGCCGACGACCTGGGAGCACTGCTGGGGTGAGCGCCGCTGGGTCGACCGCTTCTTCGAGGCGCTCGAGGCGAACGCCGACTGGCTGACGACCACGACGCCGTCGGCCTGGCTCGCGGACCATGCCCCGATCGGCCGCGTCTACGTGCCGACCGGCTCGTACGCGGAGATGGGCGAGTGGGCGCTGCCGCCCGAGGAGAGCGTCGGCTTCTCCCACGCGCTCCATCGCGCGCAGGCAGAGGGGCGTCCCGAGGCTCGCTGGCTGCGCGGTGCGTTCTGGCGCAACTTCCAGATCCGCTACCGCGAGATCAACGAGATGCACAAGCAGATGCTGCGGACATCGGACGCGGTCGATGCGATGACCGAGGGAGAGGATCGCGCGCGGGCGCTCGATCACCTCTACCAGGGCCAGTCGAACGACACCTACTGGCACGGCCTCTTCGGGGGGATCTACATCAGCCACATGCGCCTGGCCACCTACGAGCACCTGATCGCCGCCGCGGACCTGGCCGAGACCGCAGCCGGAGGACTGCACGTGGCCGAGCTGCGCGATCTCGATCTCGATGGGCACGATGAGGTCCGCCTGGCTGGCCCCGGCCAGGTCGTCTCGGTCGACCTGGACGAGGGCGGCGCGATCGGTGGCTGGGACCTTCGCGCGGTGCGTCACAACGCCTGCGCGGTGCTGCGTCGGCGACCCGAGGCGTACCACGGCAAGCTGCGCGACCACGAGGCCGCCGGAGCGGCCATCGGGGAATGCGGGCGGGTCGGACTCACCGACCTCGATCCACGAGATCTTCCTGGTCAAGGAACCGGGTCTCGCGGCGATGCTCCACTACGACCCGTACGAGCGCCGCTCCGGGCTCGTGCGATTCCTGGCGCCCGGGACCACGCCGGACACATGGGCGGCCGCAAAGGCGGTCGAGCTCGGCGATGCCGTGGATGGCTCGTACGAGATCGAGACGCTCGAGCTCGACCGGCTCGTCGTCTGGCGTGACGCGGCGGTGTCGATCGGGTCGGCCGGCGCCCGCGCGACGGTCCGTGTCGTCAAGACGTTCACCCTTGGCGGCGACCGCCGCTCGCCCACCCTCGCGGAGACGGTCGAGGTCACGAACCGCTCGGACGAGACCGTCGAGGCGATCCTCGGGCTCGAATGGACGCTGACGATGCTCGGAGGCGGCGGCAACCCGTCGGCCTGGCTCGAGGTCGATGGCGAACGGACAAGCCACGACTCCACGCGAGCAGCGACCGCGCAGACGGGACTCTCCCAGGGCAACGACTACATCGGGATCGCGATCACGAGCGAGGTCTCGCCGACCGCCGCGATCTGGTGTGCGCCGGTCGAGACGATCTCGAACTCCGAGGCCGGCTTCGAGCGTGTCTACCAGGGTGAGGGGCTATTCCTGGGCTGGCCCCTGTCACTGGCCGCCGGCGCCTCGCAGACGGTCACCGTGCGTCACGCCGTGGCGACGTCGCGGGACCGCGCGGCGGAGGAGCAGGCGGCGGAGGAGCGGGCGACCGACCCGGCCACCGCGGGCTGACGAGGCGGCCTTCTCGCCGGCGATGCTGCTGGGAGCAGCAAATCTGGGGCAAGACCCGGCATAAGGCGCCCGCTGACCGCCGTCCGTGCCTCATCCACGCTCGTGCCGAGCGCAGGTATGGGCGATCTCGAGATCGGCGACGCCCTTATGGCCGCCACTGTCCCGAAATTGCTGCTGGGAGCAGCAGGAGGGCCGATTAGCCGGCTACTCGGGCGGACCGAGGCGGGCCTCGGCCGTAAATCAGTTGATCCCGACCGGATAGGGGGAGCGGCGCGGATCGGTCGAATCGACGCGGCTGTCGACGCCGAAGCGGGCGGACAGCGCGGCGAAAGCGCCGAAGACGATGAGCATGAGCAACAACGCGAGCATTCGAAAACCTACCTTGCTTGTTATGGTTGGCCCGGCCACGTTGCACGCTGCATCTGGACTAGACCGATGTCGTTCGACGATCGCGGATCCGGGGTGGTGAGTCGGACCGGTGGTGCGCTCGATGTCGAGCGCGACTCCGATGTTCCGATCTCGACCCAGATCTACTGGCAACTGGCGTACCAGATCGATTCCGGTCGGTTGTTGCCCGGCTCTCGCCTGCCGCCCGTGCGCGAGCTTGGTGCGGCACTGAGAGTGAACCCCAATACCATCAGGGCGGTCTATCGTCGTTTGGCCGACGCCGGGTACGTCGTGAGTCGCCACGGTGCGGGAACCCACGTCGCCGAACGCCCGCCACAGAAGCGTGGCACCGAGGCACTCGCCGGGATCGTCTCGGAGATGCTTCGTCGCGCGGCCCATGCCGGTTTCACCGCGGACGAGCTGGCCGCGGCCACCTTCGCGGCGGCCACCGAACGCAAGCGACCGGGACCGCTCGTCCGGGTGCTCTACGCCGAATGCACCAACGCCGACGCCGGCTTCGATGCCGAACGGCTCGTCGACGAGTTCCCAGGGCTGATCGAGGCCGAGGGGACGCTGCTCGACGACCTGCCCGAACGCCTCGAGCGCTTCCACTACGACATCGTTGCCACGACGACGTTCCATGCCGACGAGGCCCAGGTCCTGGCCGCCGGTCGCGTCCCCGTCGTGGCGATGCTGGTCGGGCCCGGCTACGTCGAGCTCGTCCACGAGATCGCGGGTCTGCCCGATGGCACGAAGGTCGGCCTCATCTGCGGGTCCGATCGGGGCGCCGACAACATCCGCGTCACGCTCGCGCTATCCGGGTCGCGCGGCGTCGAGATCGTCCCGGCGCTGATCGGCGACAGCGATGCCCTCCAGCTGGTCGACCGGACCGCCGACGTGATCCTGATGTCGCGTGAGGCGCTGACGGCGGGCCTGGACAGGACGCTCTCCAGGCCGGACCGGATCCGACCTTGGACCTACGACTTCGACCCATCCGGGCTGGAGATGTTGCGCCGCGCCATCGAGCATGTGACCGCCGCCCGCCCGCGCGAGGTCCTCGCCGGCTAAAGGCCGGTCGTCGACCGGTGGCGGCACGACGAGCGTGCCATGCTTCGGCGATGCGCCAGCCCCGCGACCTTCGGGCGTTCCACATCCGGCGCGAGCCGCGCGACCGGTACGCCGTCGAGGTGCCGCTGATCTCGACGCGCGGCGACCTGGTCATCGCCGATACGGCCGGGATCCGCCGTCTGGCCGCGCGGATGAACATCCTGCGCGAGCCGGGGTCGCCGTCGATCCAGGCCGGGGACATCGGGGCGCTCGGCCTGCTCCACGAGATCGGCCACCTCCTGATCGCCCGCTACGAGGCGGAACGACGGCCCGGCGCGATCCGGGCCGCCCTGGACGACCTCGAGGATCGGCTCGGTCCGGACGCGGGTCGCCTGCTGGACCGGTTCGGCGAGGAGTTCCCCGGCCAGGGCACGGAACCCGAGACGCCGGCCCACCGCCTCGAGGAGCTGCTGCTGACCCGGGTCTCCAACGAGAACCCCGCCGTCGGCCCGATCCGCGAGCTGATCGACGACAAGGCGCTCGTGGAGGGCACGCGCTATCGCGATGCGATCGCCCGCCTCGAGACGACCTTCTCCGACGGCCCGCCGATCGACGGCGAGGGGACCTCGCTGCTCGAACTGATGCGGATGCCGGCACGCCGCGCACCGACGTCACTCGCCGGCCAGCTCCGCTTCATCCGCGCCAACTGGGGCGACATCCTGGGCACCGCGCTCGACGACCTGATCCACCGCCTCGATATCGCGGTGGGCATCCTCGCCGAGGAGGAACGCGCGCTCCACCTGCGGTTCGGTGGCGGAGCCGGAGGCGGCGGAGGCGGTGGTGGCGGGCCAGACGGGCGGCCGGTCGAGACGCCTTCATTCGGTGGCGCGGCGGAGGAACCCGAAGCGTTCTCGTCCGACTCCGCGTGGATGCCGCGGGTCGTGCTGATGGCGAAGAGCACGTACGTCTGGCTGGACCAGCTGTCGCGGGTCTACGGCCGCGACATCCGGACGCTTGACGGGATCCCGGACGAGGAGCTCGACACCCTGTCGCGCTGGGGCGTGACCGGCCTGTGGCTGATCGGGCTGTGGGAGCGCTCGAAGGCCTCCGAGAAGATCAAGCGGTTGCGTGGCCAGGCCGACGCCGTCGCCTCGGCCTACTCGCTTGACGACTATCGGATCGCGGGCGACCTCGGTGGCGACGAGGCGTACCAGAACCTGCGCGACCGGGCGTGGACGCGCGGCATCCGCCTGTCCAGTGACATGGTCCCCAATCACATGGGCATCGATTCACGCTGGGTCATCGATCACCCGGAGTGGTTCCTGTCGCTGCCCGAACCTCCCTACCCGGTCTATGGATACAACGGCCCGGATCTGTCGGACGACCCGCGCGTCGGGATCGTCCTCGAGGATCACTACTGGGACGACACCGACGCCGCGGTCGTGTTCAAGCGCTTCGACCGCGAGACCGGCGACGAGCGCTACCTGTACCACGGCAACGACGGCACGAGCTTCCCGTGGAACGACACGGCCCAGCTCGACTTCCTCGACCCGGCCGTCCGCGAGCAGGTCATCCAGACGATCCTGGCCGTCGCCCGCCAGTTCCCGATCATCCGTTTCGATGCGGCGATGGTCCTTGCCAAGAAGCACATCCAGCGCCTGTGGTGGCCGGAGCCGGGCTCGGCCGGCGCGATCCCGTCACGCGCCGAACACGCGATCCCGAAGGCGGAGTTCGACCGCCTGATGCCGCACGAGTTCTGGCGCGAGGTCGTCGATCGTGTCGCCCAGGAGGTGCCCGGCACACTGCTGCTGGCCGAGGCGTTCTGGCTGCTCGAGGGGTATTTCGTCCGGACGCTCGGCATGCACCGCGTCTACAACAGCGCGTTCATGCACATGCTCCGAGACGAGGACGGGGCGGGCTACCGAAAGGTCATCAAGGAGACCATCGAGTTCGACCCGGAGATCCTCAAGCGCTACGTCAACTTCATGAGCAACCCGGACGAGAAGCCGGCGCTCCAGCAGTTCGGCAAGGGCGACAAGTATTTCGGCGTCGCCACCGTCCTCGCGACGCTCCCCGGGCTGCCGATGCTGGGTCACGGGCAGGTCCAGGGCTTCGGGGAGCAATACGGGATGGAGTTCCGCCGGGCGATGCTCGACGAGAAGCCGGATCCGTGGCTCGTCGAGCGTCACGAGCGCGAGATCTTCCCGTTGCTCCACCGGCGTGCCTGGTTCGCGGAAGCCTCCGACTTCCTGCTGTACGACCTGGTCACGCCGTCCGGGGTCGTCGACGAGGCTGTGCTTGCCTACTCGAATGGCTCGGGCCGCCAGCGTTCGCTGGTCATCTACCACACGCGGTTCGGCTCGACGAGCGGCACGATCCGGATGTCCGCCAAGTACGCGGTCAAGGGCGGCGATGGGTCGAAGCGGGTGGTCCGGCGCTCACTGGCGCAGGGTCTCGGCTTGCCGAACGATCCCGCTGCCTTCACGGCCTTCCGTGACGCACGGACCGGTCTCGAATACCTCCGCTCGTCGAAGGATCTCTGGGAGCACGGCCTCGCCGTTTCGCTCGACGCCTACGCGACGAACGTCTTCTGGGAGTTCCGGGACATCTGGGACGGCGTCTCCGGGCAGTGGGCACGACTCGCCGCCCGGCTTGCGGGTGCGGGTGTCCAGTCGCTCGACGACGCGCTGCGCGAACTTCAGCTGGAGCCGATCCACGGGCCGTTCCGGGCGATCTTCGCCGACGGGCTGACGGTCGCGGTCCTCGATGGGGTCGCGACGACGCGCTCAGCTGGACGAGCTCGAGCGACGGGTCGTCGCCTTCCTCTCGGCGGTCGCCGAGGCGACCGGGGTCGATGGCGACGCTGCGGCGATCGCGAAGCGGATCCGGGCGAGGGCGGAGCGGGCCTTCGTCGGGATGGCGGTCTCCGCCGAGGACGCCGGTTTCGCGGCCGCAGCTGCGCTCTTGAGGGAACCTGACGCGGAGGCCGAGCCCGACGACGAAGGCGCTCCCAAACGGCGCCACGGGCTCGGGCGACGCGATCGCGCGACGCTGCTCGCGTGGCTCACCCTGAGCCCAGCCGGCGGTCTGGCACCCGGCGCCGATGTGGCGGCCACGAGCCTGGCCTGGTACGACGAGCTTCGCGTGCCGGGCGCACTCGTGGCCGGCCTCCACGACATGGGCTTCGGCGAAGGCGAGGCGTGGGCGATCACCGACGACGTCCGTGTCCTGCTGGCAATGCCACGGCCGTCGGCGATGCGTGGCTCGGCTCGCGTCGTCGCGGCACGCTTGCTCGAGGCGTGGCTGGCCCATGAGACGACGCGCATCGCGATCGGGCTCAACACCTGGGAGGGCGTCGAGTATCTCGGTCGTGACCGGCTCCGCGACCTGCTGTCGTGGGCCGTCCGCCTGGACGTGATCGACGCGCCTGACGACCGGGCATCTGCGGCCAGCATCCGGGCTGCGATGCGGCTGGCGGACGCAGCAGAGGCAGCTGGTTACCGAGTCGACCGGTTGCGCGCGGAACTCGCCGGCGCCCCGCAGAAAGCCGCGACCGCGAAGGCCAAGGCGCCCGAAGGCCCCGAAGGCCCCGAAGGCCCCGAAGCGACGAACCTCCACGCGATCCCTACCCGAGAAGGATCCGCCGCAGGAGTGACGTCGGTGGCGAGCCATGGGCCAGCACGGATTCGAGGTGCGGCCGATAGCGGAAGCCAGGCGTCTCGCCGAACCCACCGACGACCCGCGGCTCCGGAACGGCATCCGCGTCCGCGCCCGATGCGATGGCGGCACGCCGGCGGACCTCGCGCTCGATGTCCCACATCTCCAGCGAGCCGGCGAAGTAGGTCGACAGCTGGGTCGACGACAACCGCGCGCGATCGAACTTGGCTCGCGCCTCCGCCTGCTCCTGGAAGCCGCCGTCGACCATCAGGGCGACGGCCTCCTCCTCCGTCATCCCATCGCAGTGGATCTTGGCGTCGATGATCGCGTTGGTGATCGAACGCAGGTAGAACTTCCAGTGGACCAGCAGGAGTGCCGGGTCGTCCGCCCCGTACCCGACGTCCATCATCACCTGCGTGACGTAGACGGCCCAGCCCTCGGCGAACAGCCCGCTCGCGAAGATGGCGCGCACGATGGACGGGCAGCGGTTGGCGTAGACGCCCTGCAGGTAGTGGCCGGGAACCGCCTCGTGGATCGTCAGCAGACGGAGCATGCGGTCGTTGTCCTCGCGCAGGTTCGACTCGCGCTGCTCCTCGGACCACTCGTCGGGCATCGGCGTGATCGCGAAGAACGCCTTCTGGCCCTTGTCGAGCGGGCCGGGCGAGCTGAGCATCGCGCCGCCGAAGGCGCGCAGGAAGATCGGCGTCCACTGGATCTCGAGCGGTTCGTCGGCCAGCCCGATCAGGTCGGTCTCGGCGCAGAAGGCCTCGATCCGAGCGTTCTCGGCGCGACAGAAATCGAGCAGGTCATCCGCCTTCGGATGCTCGAGGGCGATGGCGTCCAGGACACCGCGAACCAACACGCCCTCGTCGTCGGGGATCGGCTGCCCGTCGCTCCACGTCGGCCAGAGCTGCCGGGCAAGGCGCACCATCTCCGCACGGACGGCGACGTACTCGCGCTCCGCGCCGGCCATGATCCGCTCCGGCGTGAGTGTCTCCGAGCGCATCGTGTGGCGCATCTTGGTCGTGAACAGGTCCCGTCCCAGCCGGCCCTCGCCTTCGCTCGCCGGAAGGACCACGTCGCGCAGGTGGGTCTCGAAGCCTGCAACGGCGACGCGTGCGGTCTCGGCCGCGGCGGTCAGGCGCGGCTGGATCTCGGCCACGGCTGGGTCTGTGGGTGCCGCAGCCTCCGCGTCCGCCATGGCCTCGTCGATCAGCGCACCGATCCCCGGGAGCTGCTTGAGCGCCGTCTCCGTCTGGAATCGGCCGACAGGCACGCTCGGCATCACCCACAAGCCGGCCACGCGCGGCGTCGAGCACGGCCGGGAGGCGCTCCAGGCGGCCCGCGGTCGACGTGAGCCGATCCGCCAGCGGCGCGAACTCGCGGGCACTCAACGTAAACAGCCCGTCCCCGACGAGGTAGACCCAGTGCAGCGGGTCCCACGTGTCTTCGCGTAGCTCGGTATCGGCGAACCGGCCGGCCTCGAGCTCGCCGACCAGCAGGTCGCGATCGATGACCTCGTCCGGGGACAGGTCGGTCATCGCACCCAGCTCGGCCAGCCAGCGATCCGTGAAGGCGATCTGTTCGGCGCGGCCGGCGTCTGTCAGGTCGGGCCAGCGATCGTCGTGGTCGTGCTGGCCGATCGCGGTGGCGAACGTCGGGTGGAGCCGGAACAGCTCGGCCAGGAAATCGTCGAGGCGGCTGGAGAAGTCGGACATGTGTTGCTCCTATGTCTAGCGGCCGCGGCGAGCGGGTCTCGCCGCGCTGCCTGAGCGGCCTCATCGTCGCGCATCCGGCGGAAGACCTCGTCACTGATCCGGCGCCGGAGAGCGCGGATCGCCTCGGTCTTGGTGTCGCCGGCGGCCCGCCGGTGGTCGATGTACTCCCGTCCTGGACCGGGACGCTGCATCTGGGTGATGGCGATCCGGTGGAGGGCGACGTTGAGCTGGCGATTGCCGCCGCGGCTGAGTCGGTGGCGGACGACGTTGCCCGACCAGACCGGCACTGGCGCCGAGCCGTTGTGGCGAGCGAAGGCGGCCTTCGAGCGGAAGCGTCCGATGCCCGCCGCCTCGCCGACGAGCTTGGCTGCGGTCAGCGGGCCGCAGCCGGTCAGGGTCAGGAGGCCGGGGCTCATGGTCTCGACCAGGTGGCCGATCTCGCGCTCGAGCGCGTCGATGGTGATGGTCAGCTCGCGGATCCGGACGACGAGATCACGGCCAGTCGGACGACGGTCCCGGACTGCTCGGTCAGACGAGCCTCCAGCTCGGCCAACACGTGCGCACGATCGAGCGAGCGCGGCCCCGGTTCCTCGCCGGGCATGATCTCGTGGAGATGCCAGCGCAGCCGGTTCTGGTCCTGGGTCCGGGCGGCGACGAGGTCCTCACGGTGGTCGACGAGGAGCCGGACGTCGCGCTCGGCGGCCATCGAGGGTCGCCACCGGCAGGTCGGCTTCACGGAGGGCCGCCCGGGCGACGGCCAGCGCGTCGATCGGATCGCTCTTGCCCGGCTCGCGGGTGGAGCGCCGGACACCGGCCATCAGCTTGGGTGGCACCCGGACGACGCGTTCTCCGGCGCGCAGGAGGTCACGCTCGAGTGAGCGTGACAGGTGGCGGCAGTCCTCGAGGGCGAACGTTCGGGCGGGCCACCGGCTGGCCCAGCGACGAACCTCGAGATGACCGGCCGGCGTCGCGCTGACCGTCTTCTCGGCGAGCTTGCGACCGGTCTCGTCGACAGCGACGAGCGTATGCGAGCGCTTGTGCAGATCGGCTCCGATGACGACCATATCCTGTGTCTCCTCCCAACTAGGGGTGACAGCTGAGGACCGGTCGACGGACACGCCTGAGTGGGGGCGATGCCACGCTCCTATGAAGTCACGTCGGCCGGTCCGACGCGTCCGGCAGCCGGCACAACGCATGCATGCCACACCGCGAAGGTCGGCACCGAGTCTATGAGCCAAGCCGTCGGACACAGGAGAAGGTGACACTCACGCGAGTCTACGGTGCCTGGCGATCGCCACGGGCGGCATGTCGTCGGGTGCGCCCTCGGCTATGAACCAGCCCCGAAGTCGGTCTCCTTGACGAGCGCGCCCGACCGGTCGAACGTCTGCCAGACCCCGATCTGGCGGCCCCGGTCGAATGACCCCGAGCGCATCAGCGACCCGTCCGTCCGGTAGAAGGCCCAGGCGCCGTCCATCTCGCCGTCGCGATGGAAGCCCTCGAGCTTCACCACACCGTTGCCGTAATGCTCGACGTGCGGGACCGGCTCATCGTGCTCTGCCACGGCGCGACTATCGCACAGGTCCGGCCGCTCGTTACCATCGCTCCATGCCGTCGCAGACATGGGTCGAGCCTGTCGTCCTCGAGGGGTCGCGGGTGCGCCTCGAGCCGCTTCGCCGCGACCACCTGGCCGACCTCCGCCTCGTCGCCTTCGATCTCGCGCTCTGGCAGTGGACGATCATGGGCGCCCAGGACGAGCCCGGACTGGAACGCTGGGTCGAGACGGCACTGGCCAACGCCGAGGCAGGCACGGAACGGCCGTTCGCCACGATCGACCGCGCGTCGGGTCGCGCCATCGGCAGCAGCCGCTTCATGTCGATCGTCCCGGAACACAAGCGCCTCGAGATCGGCTGGACCTGGGTCGGCAGTGCGTTCCAGCGGACCGGGGCCAACCGCGAGGCGAAGCTCCTCCAGCTGACGCACGCGTTCGAGACGCTGGGGGCCAACAGGGTCGAGTTCAAGACGCATTCGCGCAACGAGCGCTCGCGCAATGCGCTGGCCGGCATCGGCGCCACGTTCGAGGGGGTCTTCCGGAGCCACACGATCATGCCCGACGGCTCGATCCGGGACTCCGCCTACTTCAGCGTGATCGCGCCGGAATGGCCGGCGGTCAAGGCCGCACTCGAGGCGGGCCTGGCGCGACCAGCGGCCGACGACAGTCTCCGGTGACTTGGTGAGCGATGCCGCCGACCTGCTGATCGTCGGCGGCAGCCTCTTCATCGGCGGCGCACCGGTCGCGGCCCACGACGCGATCGCCGTGCGAGGTGGGCGCATCGCCTGGATCGGGCGGCGCGACGACGCCCTGCGTCGAGTGGCGTGGACCTCGGACCGAGGTCGTCGAGGCGCGCGGCGGCCTGGTCACCGCCTGGCTTCGACGACGCCCACATCCACGTGCGCGAGGGTGCCAACGAGCTCGACCGGGTCGACCTGTTCCGGCTCGCCTCGGTCGGCGCGGTCCAGGAGGCGATCGCGGTGCACGCCGCCGCCGACCGCGCGGCGCCCTGGGTGCTCGGCAGGGGCTGGCTGTACATGGCGTTCCCCGGCGGCATGCCGGATCGTGGCCAGCTCGACGCGGTCGTTCCGGACCGTCCGGCATTCATGGGCTGCTTCGACGGCCACACCGGCTGGGCGAACACGGCGGCACTCCGTCTGGCCGGAATCGACCGGGAGACTGCCGACCCGCCCGACGGCGAGATCGTCCGCGACCCCTCGACAGGCGAGGCGACCGGGGCGCTCAAGGAAGGCGCCCAGGACCTCGTCACCCGGCACATCCCGCGCCCGACCACCGCGTCGACGCTCGACGCCATGCGACGAACGATCACCGCCCTCCACGCGGCCGGCATCACCGCGATCCAGGAGGCCTGGGCAGAACCGGAGGACGTTCCCCTCTGGCGGGCCCTCCGGGACGAGGGCGCGCTTCGCGTGCGGGCGAGGCTGGCGCTACCGATGCGCCCAGGAGGCACGCTCGAGGAATGGCGTGCGACGTTGGACGACTACGAAGCCCTCGTCGGCGACCTGCGCGGCGGGGAGTGGCTCGACGTCGGCATCCTCAAGGCCTTCGCCGACGGCGTCATCGAGGCTCGAACGGCCGCCATGCTCGATCCATACGTCGACGACACCTCGACCGGGCGCCCGGAGTGGAGCGCCGGCGACCTCGATGCCTTCGTCGCGGAGGCCGACCGACGCGGCTGGCAGATGGAGATCCACGCCATCGGCGACGCGGGGATCCGGATGGCGCTCGACGCATACGAGCGTGCGGCAGTGGCGAACCCGGCGCGCGATCCCGATCGCCGCCACCGCGTCGAGCACATCGAGGCGATCGCCGCGACCGACATCCCGCGTTTTGCGCGGCTCGGCGTCGTCGCGTCGATGCAGCCGTATCACGCCGATCCGTCGCCGAACCAGGTCGACGTGTGGGCCGCGAACATCGGACCCGAACGCGCCGGTCGCGCCTGGTCGTGGGGGTCGATCCGACGCGCGGGCGGCGTGCTCGCATTCGGCTCCGACTGGCCGGTCGTCCCGTTCGACCCGATCATCGCGCTCAACTCGGCGGTCAATCGACAGACCGTCGACGGCCTACCCGCGGACGGCTGGCTTCCGTCCGAACGGCTCTCCGTCCCAGATGCGCTGACCGCCTACGGTCACGGCTCGGCGTACGCGGCGTTCGCCGACGGCCGGCGTGGGACCCTCCGCGTCGGCGCCGACGCCGACCTCGTGGTCCTTGACCGCGATATCCTCGCTGAAGGACCCTCATCGATCATCGGCACCACGGTGGCCCTCACGGTCGTCGCTGGCCAGGTCGTCCATCGCTCGGAGGCACTGTCTTGAGAGGCTTCGTCGTCGGAACGATCGTCACCGCGATCGCATTCTTCATCCTGACCAAGTTCCTGCCGCAGTTCGTCAGCTACGACGGCGATCTGATCGGCCTGCGTCGTCATCTCGGTCGTCTTCGGTGTCGTCAACGGGCTGATCGGGCCGATCGTCCGGCTGATGGCGTTGCCGATCAGGATGGCGACGCTCGGTCTGGTCGGATTCCTCATCAATGCCGGGCTCCTGCTGCTCACGGCCTGGATCACGAGCCTGATGAAGTTCGACCTGAAGGTCGGCGACTTCCCGCCGACCTTGCTGAGCATCGACACGCTCGTCGCCGCCATCGTCGGCGCGGTCGTCCTGAGCCTCGTCAGCACCGCAGTCCGGCTTGTCATCCCCGACTGAGGAGGGCTCCGGATCGGCCGACATCGGCGTTCCCGTGATCGCCGACGCGCTCCGGCGAGCCGGAACGGCCTACGGGACACCGGTCTACGTCACGGACCTGGCCACCCTGGATCGTGCCGCGACCTCGATCCGCGACGCCTTTCCCGACCCGTGGCTGCGTCAGTACTCGGTCAAGGCCAATGACGTCCCGGGGATCGTCGCCGAGGTCGCGTCCCGCGGGTTCGGTGCCAACGTCGTCTCGCGCGGCGAGTGGGCGATCGCACGACGGGCCGGGGTCGCGGACGGTCGCATCACGCTCGAGGGCGTGGGCAAGACCGACGCGGACCTGCGGGCCGCCGTCCGGGCAGCGGCGACCGGCTCTCCCCTGCTCTGGGTCGCACTCGAATCGGCCGACGAGGCGGAGGTCGTCACCCGGATGGCGCGGCGGGCCGGGCTCGGACGCGGCGATCGGCCGGCGCTCGACGTCCTCGTGCGGCTCAACCCGGACGTGACGCCCGAGACGATCGCCGGGCTCGCCGTCGGCGATGGCACGTCGAAGTTCGGGATGACCGAGACCGAGGCGACAGGGCTCGTCGAATGGATCACCTCGCACGCGGGCGGTGCGGTCCGTCCGCGCGGCGTGCACCTGCACGTGGGCTCGCAACTCGGTGCCGTGGACGCGTGGCGCGACGCGGTCCGGCGCGGGCTGGCCGTCGTGGGACTCCTCGGCGGCGGGCTGGCGGCGTTCGACACGCTCGACGTCGGCGGCGGGTTCCCGGTCCTGCCGCTCGACGAAGTCGGTCCCGAGCCTCGGCGTTTTGCACGCGAGCTCCCATCTCTGCTCGAGGCGGTCCCCGAGGATCGCCGGCCGAGCCGCCTCGCGATCGAACCCGGGACGGGCCCTCGTGGCGCGGGCCGGTTGGCTGGTCGCGCGCGTCCTCCACGTCCGGGAGCGCGGCGGACGCCAGGTCGTCATCGATGCCGGGATGACGGAGCTCATCCGGCCCGCGCTGTACGGCGCCCGGCACCCGATCGTGGCACTGACCAGCGAGGGCCGGCCGATCGACGCCGACGGGAGCAGGCCCGCCCTCGAACCGACACGCGTCGAAGGCCCCATCTGCGAGTCGACCGACGCCCTCGGCACGCACGACCTGCCATCCCTGCGACGCGGCGACCTCGTCGCCATCGCCGACACTGGCGCCTATGCCGCGTCGATCTCGTCGGCCTACAACGGACGTCCACGGCCCCCGCAGGTCGTCCTGGAACAGGACGGGGGCCTGCGAGTCATCCGGCGGGCGAGATCGTGATGCGTGCCTCACGATGAGCGCCATGCATCGACCGCGCCGCGCCCTCGCCCTCATCGCCGCCGTCCTGTGGATGGTCGCGCTTGCCGCCGGTCCTGCCGTTGCGGCATCGCCCTCCCCACCGGCTGCTGGTCCGCCCTTCCCCGAACCCGTCGACGGCCAGGCGGTCTACGACTACGCCGACGTCCTCACGCCGACCACGGAGAGCCAGGCCGAGTCGATCGTCGACGCGATCGAGGCGCAGACCAAGTCCGAGGTCGTGGTCTACACCCAGGCCCTCGGCCGCGACGACATCACGACCGAGGAGGCCGAGGCCCACGCCGCAGCCCTGATGGACGAGTGGGGTGTCGGGCGGGCCGGCATCAACGACGGCCTCGTGATCCTGCTCGACCTCGACACCAGCCTCCAGCACGGTCAGGTCCAGCTCTACGGGGGATCCGGTTTTGCGCTGAGTCAGCCCGAGCTCCAGGACATCTTCGACAATCAGATGGTGCCGTCGCTCCAGGCCGGGGACCTCGACTCGGCGGTCCTCGTCGCGCTGGCCCAGGTCGTCGAGGGCACGTTCAAGGGAACCGAGCCGGGGACCGACGGCGGCAGTCAGGGGACGACCGGAGTTCCGCCCGGGCCGCCCTTCCCGGATCCCGAGACCGACCGCGCCGTCTACGACCAGGCGGGCCTCTTCAGCCCCGAGACGATCGTCAGCGCCGAGTCGACCATCGACGCGATCGAGGCGCGCACGGGCGCCGAGGTGGTCGTCTACACCCAGGACAGCGGCGCGTACGACCTGACGACCGAGGAGACCGAGGCCAAGGCCCGCGCCCTGATCGACCAGTGGGGCATCGGCCGCGAAGGGCTTCGACGACGGCATGGTCATCTTCTTCGACATGGATCCCAGCCTCCAGCACGGCCAGGTCCAGCTGTACGCGGCTCCCGGCTTCGAGGCCGCCTACCTGTCGAACTCGGACCGCCAGGCGATCTACGAGAACGACATGCTGCCGCAGCTCCGGGAGGCCCAGTTCGACGAAGCGCTGAAGGTCGCCCTGGCCAAGGTCGATGCCGCGGCGACGCCCGAGCATGCGTCCTCGCTTCAGACCGCGCGCCAGGTCAACGCGGCGGTCGGTCTCGTCGGCGGGTCCCTGGTCCTGCTCGGGCTGTCGGGTTGGGCCTTCACGAACTGGCGGAGGTTCGGCAAGGATCCCGTCTACACCGATGACGCGTCCGTGCTGCTGCCGGCGCCACCGCCCGAGCTGACCGCCGCGTCGGGGGCGATGATCATGGACGGCGGCACGTCGCGCCGTGCCCTCACGACGGCGATGCTCGACCTGGCGTCGCGCGGCCTGATCGCGTTCCGCGAAGACCCGGGCGGCCTGCTCTCAAGCAAGAAGGTCGGCGTCGACACCACCCCGGATCCGGGCGACGCCGTCGTCGAGGCACAGCGCGCGCGGAATGCGCGCCGGCCGATCGGGCCCGCCGAGCAACAGGCACTGAGCGACCTTCGCCAGCTGGGCCTCGGCGAGGATAGCGAGTTCATCACGCCGGAAGAGCTGCCCAAGTTCGGGACGAGCGTCGCCGCCTTCGACAAGGCGCTCGAGGAGCACGTCGTCAACCGCGGCTGGTTCACGGAGAAGCCGAGCAAGGTCGTCGCGCACGCTGGACCGGCCGGGGCGTCCTGGCCATCGTCGCCGGCGTCATCGCGCTCATCGCCGGGCTCAACATCCCGCTCTCCGGGCTCACCCTGCTCGGCGTGGCGGCGATCGTCGGTGGCATCGTCGTGATCGGCTTCGCCCAGGCGATGCCGGCGGTCACGATGTCCGGCGCGATGGTCCGGGCGATGATGGCGGCCTACCGGCGGACGCTCCAGAAGACGATGGCGCAGGCCCGCTCGATGGACCAGGTCGTCGCCGAGGCCGGTCTCGACTGGCTCGACACGCCCGACCAGGCCGTCGTCTGGGGGACCGCGCTCGGGCTCCAGAGCGAGATCGAAGGCGTCCTGTCGCGCAGCCTGGAGGACGTCCAGCAGGGCCGGGCGACGGGCGCCGTGCCCTACTTCCCGATCTGGTACCAGAACTCGAGCGGGGCGTCGCTCATGGGCTCCGCAGCGGACACGGGGAGCGGCGGCAGCCTCTTCTCGGACTCGGGGATCCCCGACATCGGCGGGATGATGTCGACCCTCGGGACCATCGGCAACTCGCCGTCGTCGTCGGGCGGCGGGGGCGGTGGCGGGTTCGGCGGTGGCTCGTCGGGCGGCGGTGGCGGCGGGGCCGGCGGCGGTTTCTAGCCTCGGTCAGGCGCGGTCGGCCGACGCGGCGCCGAACATGTCGCGGATCCCGTCCAGCCCTTCGATCGCGAGGGATGGCCGCGGGCGCGAACGCCAGCTCTCCGCCGTCATCCGGAACTTCTGGGTGACCCGCGGGACGCCCTGAGGAGCCAGGCTGCCGAGCCCGTTCTCGTCGTAGCCGAGCGCGCGAGACACCCCGTTCGAGGGGCCGTTGTCGAGGAAGGCCGAGGTCTCCGCGACGAGCGCATCGAGCCCATCGAAGGCGAACCCGAGCACCGCCGAGCGCATCTCCTTGCCGAGGCCGCGGCCCTGGTACCGGCGCCCGAGCCACGACCCGGTGTGCACCGTGCGAAGGATCGCGAACTCTTCCGCCTCGACGTGCTGGGCGCCGATCGGGCGGCCGTCCAGCTCGACCATGAAGTTGAGGAACCACGCCTCCGGCGAGAAGGCAGCCGCGTGTTCGCCAGTAGTGCTGCATGAAGCCGCGGTCGAAGGCCGGACCCTCGACCGAGGTCCAGGCCATCCCGAACGGCATCTCGTCGGGCGGATGGATGCCGGCCTTGGCGACCTGGAGCAGCTCGACCACGTCGTCGTCGGTGGGCATGCGCAGGACGAGGTGCTCCGTCCGCAGGCGGAGCCCGAAGAGCGGCCATGCGTCAGTCAGCTTGGTCCGGGCGTCCATGGGCGGCCGACGGTACACTCCGCCCATGGGTGCTGTCGAGACGATGGAAGACTTCTTCGAGAAGCTCAACGCGGGCGAACGCGAGGCCGCGGTCGCGCTGATGGACGAGAAGACCGAGATGCGCGTGCACGTCGGCGACAGCGTGCAGACGCTGCGCGGCGTCGAGCGCGTGGGAGGCTGGTTCCTGCGCGGCGAGAAGGGTCTGCGGATGATCCCGGGCGAGATCCGCGACACCGGCAACACCTGGGAGGCGGACCTCCTGGTCGTCCGGCCGGGCGCCCAGAGCCAGCACATCGATGCCACGTTCCGGGTCGAGGCGGGCCGGATCACCGCGATCAACATCGCCCCGCGCTAGTCCTGCGGGCGGCGCTCAGTTGCCCCTGCTCTACGGCGCGGCGGACGCCGAGGGAGCGGTCCCGTCCCCGGCCGGCAGCGGGATGATGATCTGCTGGCCGATCGAGATCTTGTCGGGGTTCTTGATCTCCGGATTTGCGGCCAGGAGCTCCTCGATCGTGATGTCGAAGCGCTTCGCGACCTTCGAGAGGGTGTCCTTCTGCTTGATCACGTAGACCTGCGCGGACGGGGCCGGCACGGGCGTGATCTCGGCGCTGGGCGTCGCGACCGGTTGACTGGGGCTCGATGACGCGCTCGGCGTCCCGCCGCCACCGATCCCGAGCAGCGCCGGCAGCATGAACAGTGCAAGGGCAGCGATCCCGAGTGCTCCGGCAAGAACCGCGAGCCGCGGCAAGCCCGGCATGTTGGCACGGGATCGGATGGTCGGGTACGCCTCGGAGCGGCGCACCCCCTCCCAGGCCGGGCCGGCGATCATGTCGCCGGACTGTCGGGTCGAGGAGACCGACGGACGTTTCCCGGTCATCGTCGACGGCGGGTAGCCGTCTGCCGCCGACCGGGGCGGGGTCTGAGGCGTGGTCGGCCGAGCCTGGGCAAGCCCCGCGAGTTCCTCGTGGGGCGCCGCGTCGGCCATCGCCGCGGCTGCCCCGACGGCGCCGGCTGCCGCCACCGCGTGCCCTGCGTTCCCCGAGTCGGAGTCAGCCGGAGGCGGCGGCGCGCCGGCGAGCCGATCCGCCGCGCTGCCGGCCAGGCCCTGGCCCTCGGTGGAGCGGTTCAGGAACTCGGACGCCGACGGCTCTGGGGATCCGGCGCGGACTCCGCCGGCGCCCGCCGCTCCTGCTGCGCCCGCAGCTCCGGCGGCACCGGCAGCCCACGGTGGCGGCGCGGCCCAATCCCGTGGTGGGTTCCGCCGAACCGGCGGATCCGCCGGAACGGACGGCGGTGATGGGCCATCGTCCTCACGGCCGTCGTCCATCGCGGCAGCAGCTGGGACCGCGCTCGGGGCTGTCTCGGCTCGATCGCCCGCTCCACGCGCGTGCGCGGCCTCGCGTCGTGCCCAATCCTGGAACGTGGGGCAGACCGGGAACGCGCTCGACAGGCAGTACGCCTCCTGGTGCGCGACGGCCCGCGGGGCGGGTGGGGACTCGGCAAAGCAACGGTGTCGATGGTCCGGGCTCGTTGAACGTCCATCGCGGTCGTCGCCGAATGCGACGAACGGACAGGCCGGGGCACCGTCCATGCTGGGCAGCCCTCGCTCAGTCATCCGCGCGATGATACCCGGCCCGTTGGCCTCGAAAGCGCCCGGCGCACTCGCCCATTGCCATTCGAACTGGCGTGACTCATGCTCGCCGCTCGCGCCCCCGTGAAGGGCGTCGCCGAAAGGGGGAACTCCCGACCGTGTGTTGCGCGATCGCCGTCATGGGCCTTCTTGGTCCGCGAGCCCTGATCCTCTTCTGGTGGCTGATCGATCCGGCCCGCTGGAACCTGGTCTTCCAAGGCTTCCTCCTGCCGGCACTCGGCTTCGTCTTCCTGCCCTGGACGACGATCGCCTACGTCCTGTTCTGGACGATCGGCGGGCTGGATCCCATCGGCTGGGTCGTCGTTGCCCTCGCGTTCTTCCTCGACATCGCGACCTACGGCGGCGGCGGCTACGGCAATCGCGAGCGGATCCCCAACTACCGGGCTTAGACGCGGAGCAGCCGGACGACGGCAGGATCAGCCGTGGACCCGCGTCACGCGGGCGGAGCCTGTCCGTCGCCAGTCGCAACCGGGTCCATGCCAACGACGATGTCTTGCATCTCGGGATGGCGTTCCAAGAAGGCGCGGACGTACGGGCATATGGCGATGACCCGGAGACTCCGTTGTCGCGCATCCTCGAGCGCAAACCGTACGAGCCGCTCGGCGATCCCGCGACCCTGGTACGCCGCCAGCGTCTCCGTGTGGATGAGGGCGATGCGGTCGCGCTTGACGATGTAGTCGATGAAGCCGGCGAGCTCGCCGTCCTCACGTGCCTCGTAACGGCTGGCCCCTTCGTCATCGAGGATCGTGAGTGTCACGCGCCAATGGTGACAGTTGTCTGGCACGGCGACGGGCTGACCTGACGTCGGTGCGCGTTTGACACGTGTCGTGGTGGCTCCGACACTTCGGTGCACTCCCCCATCCCGTAGGGTTATGCGCTCTAGGCCCAGTGCGAAGGAGTCCCATGGATCGACTGAAGCGATTGCTTGCCCCGACGATCATCGCCCGAGCGCATTGCGACCTCCCCTGCGGCGTCTACGACCCCGAGCAGGCGCGCATCGAGGCCGAATCGTGCTTCCGGATCATGGAGAAGTACCAGGCCAACACCGACGAGACCTTCCGCGCCCGCGCGATCGGGATCAAGGAGGAGCGGGCCGAGCTGGTCAAGCACCACCTCGACGTCCTGTGGCACGACTACTTCAAGCCCGAGCACGTCGAGAAGGTCCCGAACCTCCACGAGCTCTTCTGGAACGCCACCAAGGCCGCCTCGAAGGTCAAGGCATCGGTCGATCCAGCCGACGGCCAGAAGCTGCTCGACCTGATCGATGAGGTCGACGCCGCGTGGAAGGCCACCGGCGGCGAGGAGAAGACGCGAGTCTCCGGCCGGCCGGCCTGATCGCGCTGACCCGGGCCGAGCGCCCGGCACCATGATCGAGGAACCGCGCAAGGTCCAGAAGCCCCGTCGAACGGCGGGGCTTCGACGTGTCCGTGGCCCGTGGCGGGTCGCCGTGGTCGAGGCCAGCATGGCGCCCGCCATCGAGCCCGGCGATTGGCTGCTGGTCGACCCGACAACGGTCCGCTGGCCGCGACGCGGAACGGTCGTCGTCTTCCAGGAACCCGACGGTGGTGGGTTTGCCATCAAGCGTGTCGCGGCTGGTCCGGGCGATCGGGTCGCGTTCGCCCAGGGCTACCTC
The DNA here is from genome assembly GCA_963765245.1 of uncultured Chloroflexia bacterium. Taxonomy (GTDB): domain Bacteria; phylum Chloroflexota; class Limnocylindria; order Limnocylindrales; family CSP1-4; genus SPCO01. The sequence goes on along the minus strand of CAVXVP010000001.1, from coordinate 571,928 downwards.
GAGCTGGCCGAGGACGAGGCCTGGCTGTTGAGCGATGCGACCACCGAGACGGCAGCAGGTCTGGGCTTCGGCGAGCCCGTCGACTCGCGGTCGTACGGGCCTGTCCCGCTGGAGCTCTTGGTCGGCCGGGCGTGGTTCCGCTACGCGCCGCTGCGTCGCCTGGGCCGGATCCCGCGCCCGGGCTGACCGCGGCGACACCCTGTCGCGTGGCGCGGTCCGGCGGGCCGGCGCCGCGGCGAGGCGCCTATCCTCGGGCCTCGCCCTGGAGCCGACGATGACCAGCGAAACAGCCTTCGACCCGACCGCCCCACTCGCAGGACCGCCCGATCCGTGGGAGAGCACGTCGACGCCGAGCACCCGCTTCGGCCCGCCGTATCACATGACCGACATGATCGCGGCTGAGCCGTCGTTGGCGCGGCGAATCGTAGAGCGCCTCGCGCGCGCGGATTCTCCGGCCGCCCGGCTCGCCGCAGGAGATCCGAGCGACCCTCGAGGCGGGCGACCCGGTGATCCTGACAGGCTGCGGCACGTCCGAACATGCCGCGCTGGCCGCCGCGGAGATCCTGCGCGAGGCCGCCCGCGCCGCCGACCTCCCGAACGCGCAGGTTTCCAGCGAGCAGGCGTTCGAGCTGTCGCTCGCGCCACCGACGCGCGGGCTGGTCATCGGGATCAGCCACGAAGGCGGCACGACCGCGACCAACGCGGCCCTCAAGGCAGCAGGCGAGGCAGGCCGGTCGACGGCGGTCATCACGGTCAGCCGTCGCTCCCCGGCCGGCGCCCTGGCCGGGATCATCGTCGAGACCGAGGAGCTCGACCAGGGCTGGTGCCACACAGTCGGCTATCTCAGCCCGATCGTGGCGGCAGCCTCCGTGGGCGCGCATCTCTCCGGGCGCTCGCTCGACGCGAGCGCGGTCGAAGGACTGCTGGCGGCCGGCACCCGCGACGAGAACGACGCCGAACGCATCGCGGCCGCCCTTGCGAACGCATCGACCCTCCTCGTGATCGCCTCGGGGGCCGACCGCCCGGCTGGCCGCGAGCTTGTCCTCAAGGTCGAGGAGGCGTCCTGGCTGCCGTCGGCGTATCGGGACCTGGAGACGTTCCTCCACGGGCACCTGCCAGCCACCGACGCGACGACCGGCCTCGTCCTGATCCTGGCCGATCGCGAGCATCGCGAGGAGCGGATCGCGCGGGCGCGCCAGGCACTGGCCGCGGCGCGGGTCCTCGGCCAGCGTGCGGCGGCGATCGTCTCGGCCGACGTCGACGCGGCCATCGATCGCGACCTCACGCCCGCCGGTCGCCTGGTGGTCCAGGAGGCTCAGGGTCTGCCCGGACCGGTGGCGGCGCTGATCGGCAGCGCCACCCCACTCCAGCTCCTGACCGAGCGACTGGCACGCGCTCGCGGGACGAACCCCGACCCGATCCGCCGCGACGATCCGGTCTACGTCGCGGCCTCGGACGCCGCGGAGGGCTGACCCGGTTCGCGATCAGACCTGTCCGACGAGTGCCTCGCCCATGACATCGATCATGTCGAGGTCCCACGGCAGGAAGTCCTGGAGCATGATCCGCTCGACGCCCGCCTCGGCAAACCGGCGGACCTGCTCGCGAGCGTCCTCGGGCGTGCCGGTGATCCAGCGCTCGAGGCGCTCCTCGAGCCAGGTGCTGTCGTCGTCGCCCGACGCGAACGCCTTCACCGCCGCGGAGAGCCGGTCGGCCATCTCGCCGTCGTTCCGGCCGATCAGGACCCCCGCCATCGTGGAGTGGGCGACAGTCGTCGGGTCGCGACCGATCGCCTCGCACGCCGCATCGACGGCAGCGAACGCCTGACGCGCCTTCTCCGGCCCCGATGACGACAGGTTGAACTCGTCCGCGTAACGCGCGGCGAGCCGATAGGTCCGCGGCGAGCCTTGACCACCGACCAGCAACCGCGGCCGCGCGCCGCCGATCGGCGTCCGCGGCCGGCCGGGGACGTCGACCGGCTTCGGATGGAACGACGCCTCCGTGATCGCGACCTGGTGCCCTTCGAACGACCAGCCGTCCGGCTCGCCCCACAGACCGTGGAGGATCGCCAGCTGATCCTCCATCAGGTCCGCGCGCTCCTTGATGTCGGGGAACGACAGGCCGAGCTGGCTGTGCTCGATGTCGTTCCAGCCGGCCCCGACCCCGACCTCGATCCGTCCACCGCTCATCTCGTCGACGGTCGTGACGACCTTGGCGAAGCTGCCCGGGTGGCGGAACGTGACGGGCGAGACGAGGACGCCGAGCCCGATCCGGTCGGTCTCGCGTGCCAGCCCGGCGACGACCGTCCAGGCGTCGGTCGTGGGCTGCCCACCCGGACCCGGGAAGCTCGTGTAGTGGTCGGAGCGGAAGAGCGCCTCGATCCCGTTCGCCTCGGCGCGCTTGGCGATCGCGACGTGGTCGCCGTAGCTCAGACCCTGCTGCGACTCGAGCATGAGGGCGAAGCGCATCCGGTCCTCCATGGTTTCCCGATTGTTTACATTGACAGTATCGTTCGCAGGAGTATGATAGTTCGCGTGACACGAAGCATGTTCCTCGACGACCGACCGAAGGCGGCGATCCTGTCCGACCTGCGGGCCTCGATCGGAGAACTCAAATGCGTCGGCAGTGAGCGACTCGTGCGTCTCGGCATCAGCATGACCCAGTTGCATGTCATGCACCTGCTAGAGCGCCACGGCGAGATCGCCATGAGTCGGCTTGCGGAGATGCTCGACGTATCCGATTTCAGCCGCGACCGGGCTCATCGATCGGATCGAAGAGCGAGGCTTCGTGGAACGGATCAGGGTCCCGGAGGACCGCAGGATCGTCCTCGTCCGGATCACCCCGGTCGGTCGCCAGACGCTCGAAGACGTCGAGACGTCCCGAACGGAGATCCTGAGGCTCGTCCTGGACCAGCTCGATCCGTCGCAGCTCGAGGGAATCGCGACGGCGGTGGCCGCCCTTCGCGTCGCATTCCTCGCCACCCATTCGGACCCCCTGTCCGGAGCCCACCACAGCCACCAGCCCCAAAGGGAGGGATTGACACCGTAATGGAAGCGTTCCCGTCCGCGCAGGGCGAGGAGTACATCCCGACGCTCGAGGAGGATCCGGCCCTTGGCCTGAGCCACCGAGAGAAGATGGAGATCCTCTTCGCGGTCATGCTCGGTCTTTTCCTCGGCGCTCTGGACCAGACAATCGTCGGTCCGGCCCTGCCGACCATCGTCACCCAGCTGAGTGGTAACGACTACTACGTCTGGGCCATCACCATCTACCTGCTCACCAGTACGATCAGCGTCCCGTTCTGGGGCAAGCTGTCTGACGTCTATGGCCGCAAGCCGATCTTCATGATCGGCATCACCATCTTCCTGGTCGGCTCCGCCCTATCGGGCCTGAGCCAGAACATGGGCATGCTCATCCTCTTCCGAGGCATCCAGGGCATCGGCGCAGGTGCGCTGTTCCCGGTAGCGCTCGCGATCATCGGCGACATGTTCACGCCCCAGGAACGAGGCAAGTACCAGGGCCTGTTCGGGGCCGTCTTCGGCATCGCCTTCGTCGCCGGCCCGCTCATCGGCGGCTGGCTGACTGAGAACCTCAGTTGGCACTGGATCTTCTACGTCAACATCCCGATCGGGATCGTCGCCCTGTTCGTGATCCAGCGGCTGTTGCCGACGGTCAAGACGGCACACGCCACCAGGAACTTCGACCTCATCGGCGGTGCGATATTCACCGTCGCGATGGTGTTCCTGCTCGTCGGTCTCACCAACAAACAGTTCGGCGATTGGACCGATCCCACCGTCGGTGGCTTCATCCTCGTCGGCATCATCGGGACGCTCCTGTTCATCGTGGCCGAAAGCCGCGCCAAGGAACCGATCGTCCCGCTGCACCTCTGGTCGGGCCGGACGTACTCGGCGACGATGGTCTCGGTGTTCTTCGCCGCCTTCGCGTTCTTCGGCGCGATCGTCTTCCTGCCGCGCTGGTTCCAGGTGGTCGAGGGCTTCTCCCCGACCAACTCCGGCCTGGCCGCCCTGCCGCTCATGGTCGGCCTCATCGCGAGCTCGGTCATCTCCGGTCTCGTCGTGTCGAGGACCGGCCGCTACAAGTGGCTGATCGTCGGTTCCGTGTCGCTCATGGGCTTCGCGGTCCTACTGATGACCCAACTGACCAAGGACACGCCCGTGCCCGTGGTCTGGCTCTGGATGTTCATCGCAGGGTTGGGCGTCGGGCCGACGTTCTCCGTGCCGACCATCGTCATCCAGAATGCGGTCCCGTTCCGAGAGCTTGGCGTGGCGACGTCCAACCTGACGTTCTTCCGGCAGATCGGCGGCACGGTCTCGCTCGCGTTCGTGGGCACGATCTTCGCGACGTCGTTCGAGGACAACCTCGTCCCGCAGTTGCAGGCCGCCGGCGTCCCGGCACCGGTCATTGCAGGGGTTCGCCCAGTCTGGCGGGGATCGACACGGGTCAGCTGACCGGCGTCGGGGACCTCGCTGGGAATCTCGCCAAGCTCGTTCCCGCCGAACTCCAGCAGTTCATCCCGAACATCGTCGAGGGCATCCACGGGGCGTTCAGCCTCGCGACCGCCCAGACATTCTGGCTGGGCGTGGTCGGCGCGATCATCGCGGCTGTCGCCGCGTTGGCGATCAAGGAGATCCCGCTCCGCACTTCGAACGAGGAACCGGTCCCGACCGCGCGCCACGGTCCCGGGCGGACGGCCCCTGTGCCCGACGGAACGGCAGCCGCCGTCTCCCGGGCGGATCGTCCGCCAGTCTGACCTTCGCTCCTCCTCGCACGCAACGGCCCCGGTGGACCCCACCGGGGCCGTTGTTCGTCCCCCGCAGGTAGCATTCGAACCGATGGACCCCCGACCGGCGACATTCCCGCCAGACCTCACCGCGCTCGGCAGCGCGGACGCCACGTTCGAGCCCGTGCTCGATCTGGCGGAACTGCCCGACGGCGCGATGCGGCGCATCAGTCGTGGTGAGCTCGACATCCTGCTGGCCAACACGCCCGCCGGGATCGTCGCCACCGACGACCGCTGCCCGCACATGAGCGCGCCGCTGTCGATCGGCGAGCTCGACGGCTGCGTCGTCGCCTGTCCGCTCCACGAGGGCCGGTTCGACCTGTCCACCGGCGAGACGGTCCAGATGCCGACGACCGGCGGTCTCGACGCGGACGGGAAGTACCACCCGACCTGGTCGCCGGGCGGCCGCGACGCCAAGGTCGATCCGCCCGGCAAGAAGGCCGAGGCGCGGCGGCTCACCCGGGTCCGCCGGCTCCGCTACTACCCGGTCCGCATCGCGGACGGCCGGATCGAGGTCGCGCTGCCGCGGTTCTGAGGCGCGGTCAGAGGCTCGTCGAACGCCGGATCAGGTCTCGGGTGCCCCGCGATCGGACTCGACGCCGTCCTTGGACGACCCGACGACCGAGTGGGTCCGGATCAGCTCAACGGCCTCGTCCGGGTCATCCGTGAGCAACAAGAGGTCCATGTCCGTGGCATCCACGGCACCCTTGGCGACCAGCGTGTCGCGGATCCAGTCGAGCAGCCCCGACCAGTAGTCGCGGCCGACGAGGACGATCGGGAAGTGACGAACCTTGCCGGTCTGGATGAGGGTCAACGCCTCGAACAACTCGTCCATCGTCCCGAACCCGCCGGGCAGGATGACGAAGCCGTCGGCGTATTTGACGAACATCACCTTGCGGACGAAGAAGTAGCGGAACTCCACGCCGAGATCGACGTACGGGTTGAGGCCCTGCTCGTGCGGCAGCTCGATGTTGCAGCCGACCGAGAGTCCCCCGCCCTCGCGACACCCGCGGTTGGCCGCCTCCATCGCGCCAGGCCCGCCGCCCGTGATCACGGCGTAGCCCGCCTTGGCCAGCCGATAGCCGATGCCTCGGGCCAGCTCATAGACGGGGTCATCGGCCTTCGTCCTCGCCGACCCGAAGACGGTGATCGCCGGACCGACCATGGCCATGGCGTCGAAGCCCTCGACGAACTCGGACAGGATCCGGAGGGTGCGCCACGGGTCGGTCTGGAGGAAATCGGCGCTTGGGCGCGTCTCGAGGAACTTCTCGTCCTCGGTCCTGCTGGCGTCACCCTCGATCATCTCCGCGGCCTTGGGTGTCACCACCATCCGGCCCGCGCGACGGTGTCCCGGCGTCATTTCGTCCATGTGGCTAGGATGCCACCCAGGAGGTACCGATGCGTACTCGCTGGATCATCGCCGCCGTCCTGATCGTCATCGGCGCCGCCTGGATCGGCCAGGGGCTGGGGTTCCTTCCCGGCGGCTTCATGGTCGGCGACATCAAGTGGGCCGTCATCGGCGCGATCCTGGCGATCGCCGGCATCGTCGTCGCGTGGACCGCGCTCAGGATGCGCCCTTCGGCCTGACCCAGGCCGCCCACGTCCCTTCTGCCGTGCCGACCGTGACCTCGTTGCCGTGTCGCGCGAGTGGGAGACGGATGAGCCGCGCGTCCGCCTGCAGCCGGGCCACGATCCCGGCGTCGTCCAGGCTGAGATAGCCGAGACCCGCGTCCCGGTACGCCCGTCGAGGCCGTATCCAGCAGCGCGGCCGGTCCCAGGCGTTCCGTGAAGCGCTTGAGCTCGCCCGGCGCGATGGGCCGTTTCTTGAGATCGACGTAGTGGACGACCACGCGCCGTTCGCGGAAGAACCGCAGCGCGGCGCGTGTCTCCGGCGAATCGTCGCGCCCGAAGACCTGGATCTCGGGCATCTTCTTGGTCGGCCGGTTACCGAGTGGGGCTGGCATCGCGGGCAGGGTACGCCGGGCCTGGGGCGGCTCGCCGGTCGGCCCTGCGCGATGGGTCGCCCGGGGTACCATCGGGAGCACACGCAGGAGGTGCCCGGTGACGGTCTGGTTCACGGTCAAGCTCGACGATCGGCCGGGTTCGCTCGCCCGCGTTGCCGCGGCCCTGGGCGAGCGCGGGGTCAACATCACCGGCATCGTCGGCGTGGCCGAGGACACCGACGGCGCACTGATGCTGACGACCTCCGACCCAGCCGCGACCCGCGAGGCATTTGCGTCGCTGGCGCTCCCGTTCGAGGAGCACGATCCGACCGGTGGGATGGAACCTGACGCGCTGTCCGTCAACGACCTCCGGCCCGGCGCCGCCGGGCGCGGCTCGCTCGGCTGATGCCGAAGGGCGATCAGACCGGCAGGTCCACGGCCGCCGCGATCCGCTTGGATGTCGTCGACAGCGGTCCGGCGATCGCGGCGGTCACGTCGCGCGTCGCTGAGATCGGTGGCCGGATCCGGGCACTCGCGACCGTTCGCCGGGTCGAGGGCGACCCGCCGCTGGCCGAGATCGAGCTCGAGGTCGAGGGCGTCACCGAGGCTGCGCTGGTCAAGGCCCTCGACGGGCTCGAGGACGTGCGGACCGTCCACCTGACGCGCGCCCTCGACAGCATCTTCGGCAAGCGGATCATCGTCGTCGGTGGCGGGGCACAGGTCGCCCAGGTCGCGCTCGGGGCCGTGAGCGAGGCCGACCGCCACAACCTGCGCGGCGAGCGCATCAGCGTCGACACGATCCCGCTCGTCGGCGAGGAGCACATCGCCGCCGCCGTCCGAGCTGTCGCCGACCTGCCACGTGCCAGGCTGCTGGTCCTCGCCGGCTCGATCATGGGCGGCGACATCAGCGTCGCGGCCGATGAGCTGCGCGCCGTCGGCATCCCGATCATCGCGCTCAACATGGTCGGTTCGATCACGGAGCACGTCGATCTCGTCGTGTCCGACCCGGTCCAGGCCGGGACGATGGCGGTCATGGCCGTGGCCGACACCGCCGGGTTCGATCTCGCCCGCCAGCGCGGCCGGCGCTACTAGAGGCCGCCGGCGTGCGCATCGCGACCTGGAACGTCAACTCGCTCAAGGCCCGCCAGGAGGCCGTCGAGAAATGGCTGGTGCGGGCCGCTCCGGACATCCTGCTCATGCAGGAGACCAAGCTGACCGACGCCGACGCGCCGGTGATGGCGTTCGCGATGGCCGGCTACCAGCTCGTCCACCACGGCGAAGGGCGCTGGAACGGGGTCGCGATCGCGGCTCGTGACGGCCTCGCGATCTCCGATGTCGTGACCAACTTCGGCGACGGGCCGGTCCGCGACTCCGGGCCTGGTGGCGCCGGCGCCGAGGCGGCGAGCGAGGACGACTTCGACCCGTTCGACGAGGCACGCATGGTCGCGGCGACCGTCGACGGGTTGCGGATCGTGAGCCTCTACGCGCCGAATGGCCGGGTCGTCGGGTCGCCGTTCTACACGGGCAAGCTCGCCTGGTTCGAACGGCTGGCGCGCTGGATCCGGGAGGACGCCGACGTCGGGGCGCCGCTCGTCCTCGGCGGCGACCTCAACGTCGCCCCGACCGACATCGACGTCTGGGATGCTGCGGCGGTCCATGGCGGGACCCACGTCTCGGAACCGGAGCGCGCCGCGTTCCGGGCGCTGCTGGACGTGGGCCTGACCGACGCATATCGATCGCAACGCAGCGAACCGGGCCGCTTCACCTGGTGGGATTACCGGGCCGGCATGTTCCACAAGAACCTCGGCATGCGCATCGACCATCTGCTGGTCTCGCCGTCGGTCGCGTCGCGCGTGGTTGCCGCCGAGATCGACCGTGAAGCGCGAAAGGGTCCGCCGGTCCCCTCGGATCACGCCCCGCTGGTCATCGACCTCGACGAACCGGGCAAACCGTTCGACCCCGATTGGGACGGCGCCCTGGCCCGTATCCAGGCGAGGACCAAGCCACCGAAACGGTAGGCGCCGAGCGCCCAGCTAGGTGGATGCCCCACTCACCACTGTGTGTCTGAGGATCCAGCCCGTGATGTCGTCCGGAGTCCGGACGCGAAGGAAGCCTTCGTGCGACTCGAGGATCTCGACCTCGTCGCCGCGATCGAGCCGGCCGAGTTCGACGGAGCGCACGGCATCGGGCTCCGAGCTGATCCGCACGCGGCGATAGCCGACCTTCGCGCGCTCGACGCCCTTCGGCGGCGGCTTGGCGAACGTCCGGACCGAGGTGGCAACGGCGGCGGCCGTGGCAGTGGCGGTCGCGCGTCTCGATGCCTTGCGGACTTCCTTGAGCGGCGCGTCGTCGTCGACCGGGGTCAGGTCCTCGTCGACGATCGCGTTCATCGGGTCGACGACGACGGGGGCAGGTCCGATGATCGGTCTTCGGGACCTGCACCGGGTCGTCATCGCGCCGACGACGTCGACGGGCGACGAGCAGGAACGCAGCCGCACACCGCGGCAACCAGGGCAAGCAACCCGAACAATGGCGCGAGGACCGACGATCCGCCGGCGCCCGGTCCCGCTCGACCCGCCACTCCCCAGGGTCCCGCCAACGGCGGCTCGCGGCGACGCCGTGGTCGACGGCCTTGGGGTTCCGGTCGCACCCGGCTCGTCCGGGGTAACCGGGGTCGCGACGGGCGCCGGTTTCGCGACGGGCGCCTTGACCGGTTTGGGCGTGGGCTTCGACGTCGCCTTGGCCGCGGGTTTCTTCGTCGGCTTCGGCGTCGGTTTGGGCGTTGGCTTCGGCAGTTCGTCTCGGCGCTGGGGTTGGTGTCGGCTTCGCGGTCGGCTTGGGCGTCGGCTTCGGCGTCGGCATGGGGGTCGGCTTCGGCGTGGGGGTCGGCTTCGGGGTCGGCATGGGGGTCGGCTTGGGGGTCGGGGTGGGTGCCGGCGTCGGAGGAGTGGACACCGTCACGGTCACGTTCAGCTGGCACGTCTGGTTAGTCCCGCCGCGGTCCGCGCACGGAAGCGGTACCCCCAGATCCCGACCGGGAGTGTCGCGCGTCCCGGTGAAGAGCACGCCACCGGTCCAGTTCCGAGCCCGTCGGAGCGAGGTCGGACCAGGTGCCGTGCGACCCTGACCCGGACCCAGGCTGGCGCCGTCCCCGTGCGTTGTCCGAGACCGTGACCGAGAACGTGAAGGTCGTTGTCGGCGTGCCGGTGCCCGGCGAGACGGTCGCCGCCGTCAGATGGCGATTGTCCGCAGGTCCCGGCGAGAACCGGCGTCGCGAAGCCGGTCAGGGACGCGGTCAGCCAGCCCGCGAGCGCGAGCGCTCCGACGAGCCATGTGCGGCGATCACGTCGTCTCGTTTTCGGCAGCAAGCTGCCCTCCTAGTGGTCCGATCGACGATAGGTCCCGGAAGACGGGGTGCCAGTCACCCGATGTCGTGGGCGACCGGTACTTTGGTATCCAGGGATCAGCCCTGCGATCCTCCGACGACGGTGTGCCGCTGGATCCATCCGGTGATCCCGTCAGGCGTCTGGACCCGGAGAAATCCCTCGTACGACTCGAGGATCTCGACCTCGTCCCCTTGTTCGAGACGTCCGAGCTCGACGGAGCGGACGGCGTCAGGCTTCGAACTCACCCTGACGCGGCGATAACCGACCTTCACCCGCTCCGCGCCGGTCGTGGACGGCGTGGCAAACACCTGGGGTGCCCGCGGGGCCGCAGACGCCCCCATCGCCGCTGCCGTGCCGTTTGCCGCCGGGGGCGGCGTGATGGCGGCAGTGTGAGCGGGCACAGGGGCTTGCGGCTCAGCCGCGAGCACGAGCCCGCCCTGCCACGGATCGTCATCGCGGTACGGCCGCCGCATGAGGAACAGGAAGAACCACACCCCGCCGACCGTCGTCATGAGCCAGACGACCAACGGGTTGGTGAAGCCTCCGATCAGGCGGCTCGCGTCGACGCTCAGCCCGCTGAAGCCTCCGCCATCGGATCCTGTACCGGTCGCACCTCCGCCAAGTGGTTGCCGCGTCGCCGACGCCGTCGGCGTCGGGATCGGCGTGGTCCCAGGTTCGGACGGAAGGCCGGGGCTGGCGGTCGCCGGTCCAGTCGAGGCTGGATCGGTGGATCCTGGCGAGTCGGTCGATGCGGGCTTGGCTGTCGGTCTTGGCGTCGCCTTGACTGGCTTCCGGGACGGTTTGGGCGTGGGCTTGGGTGTCGCATTCGGCGCCGGTTTGGGCGTGGCCTTCGGGGTTGGCTTTGGTGTGGGCTTTGGCGTGGGTTTTGGCGTTGCGCGGCGTCGGTTTGGGCGTGAGGGCGGCGTCGGCTTGGGCGTCGGGGGCGCCACCACGACGACCGTCGCCGGGACGGCACCGGTGAACGTGCACGTCGTCCCACCGCTTCGGACCGCGAAGCTGTATGGCCATGTGCCGGCGGGAAGGGTCCGGGTGCCGCTGAAGACGACTCCGGCCTTGAAGTTCGTCCCGCCGGTGGCCAGGTCGCTGGAGCTGCCGTTGACCTGGAGACGAACCCAGGCCGGGGTTGCGCCGGTCTTGTCCGCGACAGTGAGGCGGAACGTGAAGGTCGTCGAGGGAGCGCCGCTCCCCGGGGAGACGATCCCGGGCCCGAGTGTGAGCGTGGCGCAGGACTTTGCCTCGACCGGGGAGACGAAGCCGACGAGGGACAGCGCGATCCAACTCGCCAGCGCCATCGCGCCGACGAGGCTCGTCCGCGTCTGGCGCCGTTCGATCCCTCGCAACCAAGTCTCCGTGTGGTGATCGGACGATAGGACCGTGTTCGACGAGGGGTCAGGTAGCCCAATGTCGCCGGCGAGCGGTACTTTCGTTGCGGTCCCAATGGGCCATCAGTGCCGTACACCAATGGTGTTGGTTTCCCGCACCAGGCAGTCGATGGCTACCCAGTCCCCCAGCGACGCGAATATCGGGTCGAACGCGCCATCGGGAACGATCCGGCGCCGGATCACCATGGCCATGTCGATCGAGTTCGTCCTGGTCATGGGCGTCGCCGCCGTGGAGGGCTTCTGGCCGGGCGCGGGACCCGGTGGCGTGATCGCGATCGGCTTCCTGTTCCTGTGCATGGTGGTCGTGCCGGCCGTCATGGCAGTCATGTCACGGCCATTCCTGGGCGACGTCCAACGCCTGGAGGAGGACAACGCGCGGTTGCGCGAGTTGTACGGCCGTGCCCGCCTCGACGCGACCCTCGATGGGCTGACGATGCTCGGCAACCATCGTGCCTTCCAGGAGGAGCTGGCCCGCCAGCTCGAGCATGCCGGACGGACTGGTTCGTCGATCGCCCTGCTGCTGATCGACGTGGACGACCTGAAGCGCGTGAACGACGAGCGCGGTCATGCCAGCGGCGACGAGCTCCTCGTGTCGGTGGGCCGGACCGTGATGTCATCGATGCGGCGGTACGACCGTGCCTTTCGCGTTGGTGGGGATGAGTTCGCGATCATCCTGCCGGGCGCGGACGTCGATACCGCCCTGACTGCCGCCAGACGCATCCTCGCCGGAGCGCTGAACGGGGGCGATCCGAGCCACCCCACCGAACCCTACTCATTGTCGATCGGCGTCTCGGCGTCGCCGGCGCCGAGCACCAAGGGCGAGCTGCTCTACCGCCACGCGGACGCGGCGCTGTACTGGTGCAAGCGCCACGGTCGGACGAACGCGGCTGCGTATGACCCGGGACGTCATGGCGTCACCCCGGACGAGCGCTCGATGGAGGACCTTTCCGCGGCGATCGAGACGATCGTCGCCAAGCGCCTGCTCACGCCGGTCTACCAGCCGATCTTCTCGCTCAAGACCGGGAAGCCCATCGGCTACGAGGGCTTGATCCGTCCGACCGAGGGCTCGCCGCTGCCCGACGCCAACAGCCTGTTCGCCGCCGCCGAACGGGCCGATCGAACCGTCGAGATCGATTTCGCCTGCCTGGAGGTGGTGGCGGAGGGTGCCGGCGAGCTCGATGAGGGTGTCTATCTCGGCGTGAACCTGTCGCCCAGGACCCTCGAGTCCGAGCAATTCCACCCCAGCGACGTGACAACGATCTTCGGACGCCGCGGGATCAAGCCCTCGCAGATCGTGATCGAGCTCACCGAGCGCGAGGAAGTCCAGGATCTCGAAGGGCTTCGCCGCAATGCCGCGGCATGCCGGAAGGCCGGATTCAGGCTGGCGGCCGACGATGTCGGAGCCGGGAACGCGGGCCTTCGGCTTCTCAGTGAGGTCCAGTTCGACATCGTCAAGATCGACCTGTCGCTTGTCCAGGGTGGCGTCCTCCACGACCCGTCGTTCGCCGTCTTGCGTGCTCTCCAGGAACTGGCCGCTCGGTGGAAGGCGACGGTCGTGGCCGAAGGGGTCGAGACCTCCGAGCAGCTGGCGGCGATCCGCAGCATCGGCATCGTGGCCGGTCAGGGCTATCTCCTCGGCCGGCCGCAGAGGCAGCGCGGCGTCGAGCCCATCGACATCGAAGGCCTGCTGCCAGACGACTGGGACGAGCGAGCCACACCAGCCGCCTGAGTCATCCGTGATCCGCGCGAGTCCCCCGGTGCGCCCCTTGGGACTGTTGCGAGCGCGCATGCGCGCGGTCCGTTAGCCTCCACAACGATGACGGCCACGTCGATCACGACGCCCCCGGAGATCCAGCTCCTCGACCTCGAGAAGCGATTCCGCGAGGTCCGGGCGGTCGACGGCGTCTCGCTCGAGGTCGGCAGCGGCGAGTTCTTCTCGCTGCTCGGCCCGTCCGGCTGCGGCAAGACCACGACGCTGCGGATGATCGGCGGCTTCGAGATCCCGAGCGGGGGACGGATCCTGTTGCGCGGCCGCGACGTGACCAACGACCCGCCGGACAAGCGCCCGGTCAACATGGTCTTCCAGAACTACGCCCTGTTCCCGCATCTCGACGTCGGCGCCAACGTCGCATTCGGGCTCAATCGCAAGGGCATCGCCAAGAAGGAGACCGCGCGGCGGGTCGGCGAGGCGCTCGAGCTCGTCCACCTGACCGGCTATGACAGGCGCAAGCCGAACCAGATGTCGGGCGGCCAGCAGCAGCGGGTCGCGCTCGCCCGTGCGCTCGTCAATCGGCCCAACGTGCTGCTCCTCGACGAGCCGCTCGGCGCCCTCGACCTCAAGCTCCGGCGTCAGCTCCAGGTCGAGCTCAAGCGCATCCAGGCGGAGGTCGGCATCACCTTCGTGTACGTGACCCACGACCAGGAAGAGGCGCTCACGATGAGCGACCGGATCGCCGTGATGCACCTTGGCAAGGTCGAGCAGCTCGGGACGCCCGAGGAGCTCTACGAACGCCCGACGACCCGCTTCGTGGCCGGCTTCATCGGCTCCACCAACCTGTTGCGCGGACGGATCGAGGCGGACGGCAGGCTGCGCCTGTCGTCGGGCGAGATCGCCCGCGTTGCCCACGACGGCATGGCCAACGGCACCGAGATCGAGATCAGCGTGCGCCCGGAGTCGATCACGCTGGTCCCGGTGGGCGCGCAGGAGGCGATCCGGGCGAAGGTCGAGCAGGCAGGCTATCTCGGAACCACCATCTCCTACCAACTCCGCACGGCCGGCGGGCTCACCCTGACCGTGCTCTCCCCAAAGACCGGGCCCCGACTCCCGGTCGGAAGCGATGTGGCCGTCCAGTGGTCACCATCCGAGGCGCTCGTCCTCGGTGGCGGTCCGGTCCGGCCAGAGGAGGAGCGATCGTGAACGACAAGCAGGACCCACGCCAGGCCGACCTCGAGCGCGAGCTCTATCGCTACATGCTCGAGCGGCGCATGACGCGCAGGATGCTCCTCGAGCAGATCGCCAAGGTCGGCGCCTTCGCCGCCCTCGCGCCGATCATCGCCGCCTGTGCCGGACCAGCGGCGTCCGCCTCGGCATCGGCCTCGGCCGCCGCCCCGAGCGCTCCGCCGAGCCCCTCGACCGCGGCCGCCACGGCGACTCCGGAGCCGACCCCGGTGCCCTCGCCCGAGAGCGAGCTGTTCATCTACAACTGGGACGGCTACATCGGCGAGACCACGCAGAAGGACTTCGAGGACAAGTACGGGATCCGGGTCAAGTACGACAAGTTCCCCGATGCCTCGACCCAGATCACCAAGATCCGGAGCGATGGGGCCGGCGGCGGGTACGACCTGACCTACCCGGCGTCGACCGATGTCGGGCCGCTCGCCCGGGACGGGGTCATCAAGGCCCTCGACCAGTCGCTCATCCCGAACCTGAAGAACCTCGGCCCGACCTGGGTCGACCCGGCCTACGACCCCGGCAACAAGAACTCGGTCCCCAACTACTGGTGGACGACCGGGATCGCCTGGGATCCGGCGAAGGTCAAGGAGGACGTCACCAGCTGGGCCGCGTTGTGGGACGAGAAGTACAAGGGCAAGCTCGGGATGCTGTCCGACCAGCAGGAGGTCTTCGCCGCCGGCGGGTTCCGCCTGGGCTACCCCGCGAACACGACGGACGACGCTCAGCTCGACGCGATCCTCGCCCTGCTCCAGACCCAGAAGCCGCTGCTCCGCCGCTACACCGAGGACGACATCGGCGACTTCACCAGCGGCCAGCTGTGGATGACCCAGGCCTGGTCCGGTGACTGGGTCCAGATGACCTACGAGAAGGAAAACGCCAAGTACGTGATCCCGAGCGAGGGCGCGATCCGCGGGTCCGACACGATGGTCGTGCTGTCCGGCGCGAAGCACCCGATCGCGGCGCACCTGTGGATCGACTTCAACCTCGACGCCAAGGTCAGCGCGGCGAACTCGAACTACATCGGCTACATGGGGCCCAACGTCGCCGCGCAGGAGTTCATCGATCCGGCGATCCTGTCGAACCCGAACCTGAACCCGGACGCCGGCGTCTACGCCGACCTGGCCGAACTGGTCACGCTCGAAGGCGAAGACCTCGACAAGTACACCCAGCGGTGGCTCGAGCTGACCGCGTAGTGGCTCGGGCTGATGGCATAGCGGCGGTCGCTCCCGAACCGTCGATATCGCTGCGGACTCGCCTCTCGGCCGGCCTCCTCGTCGTGCCCGGCATCGCCTGGCTGCTCGTGTTCTTCCTGGTCCCGCTGCTGATCATCTTCGTGGTCAGCTTCGGGTCGAAGGACGCGACCGGGCACGTCGTGCTGACCGACCCAGGCCTGCGCAACTACATCGAGGCGACCAAGCCCGAATTCCTGCCCGCGTTCGCGAACTCGCTCCGGTACTCGCTGCTGACGACGATCCTGTCGCTGGTCATCGGCTACCCGATCGCGTACTGGATCTCGCGCCACGGCGGCCGCCACAAGATCCTTCTGCTGATCCTCGTGATGCTGCCGTTCTGGACGAGCTATCTCATCCGGACCTACGCCTGGATGATCATCCTGCGCGACAACGGGGTGGCCAATTCGGTGCTGATGGGGCTCGGTCTCATCGGCGACCCGATCCCGTTCCTCAACACGGATTTCTCGGTCATCCTGGGGATGACCTACGGCTTCCTGCCGTTCGCCATCCTGCCGCTGTTCGTATCGATCGACCGGCTCGACGACAACCTCGTCCAGGCCAGCCGCGACCTGTACGCGAGCAGCCGCGGCGCATTCCTCCACGTCATCCTGCCGCTGACCATGCCGGGCATCGTGGCCGCCGCCGTGCTGACGTTCATCCCGGCGATGGGCGATTACGTCACCCCTGACCTGCTCGGCGGGGCGCAGACCTCGACCATCGCCAAGGTCGTCCAGGTCCTGTTCACGACCGGCCGCGACTGGCCGTACGGCTCGGCGCTCGGGTTCATGCTGATGGTCATCACCCTTGCCGGCACCCTGCTCGCGATCCGGGCGCTGCGCCAGGAGACGCTCGGATGAAGTCCGGTGGCAACCGCTGGCTGACCGCCTTCGCGATCCTGACCTACGCGTTCCTGTTCCTGCCGATCGTCATCCTGATCATCTTCAGCTTCAACGTCTCGCGCCGGAACTTCGTCTGGCAGGGGTTCACCACCGACTGGTACCCGAAGCTGTTCGCCAACCGCGACCTGCTCGATGCGCTCTCGGTGACCCTCCAGGTGGCGTTCATCGCGGTGATCGCGTCGACGGTCATCGGCTCGTTCCTCGGCCTGGCACTGGCACGCCAGCGCTTCCGCGGTGCCGGCAGCTCCGAGGTGCTCATCCTGCTGCCGATGGTCACGCCCGAGATCATCATGGGCATCAGCCTGCTGATCTTCTTCGGGCAGCTGTTCGGCCAGAACGGCTCGATGGGCCAGATCGCCATCGCCCACATCACGTTCTGCATCTCCTACGTCGCGGTGGTCGTGCGGGCGCGTGCCCGCAACATGGACCCGCACCTCGAAGAGGCCGCGCGCGACCTCGGCGCGTCCTCGATCGAGGCGTTCTGGCACGTGACGTTGCCGCTGATCGCGCCTGCGGTCGGCGCCGGGGCGATGCTCGCCTTCGCGCTGTCGTTCGACGACCTCGTCGTGACCGCGTTCAACGCCGGCGTCGGCTCGACGACGCTGCCGATCTTCATCTACAGCTCGATCAAGTTCGGGGTCACGCCCCAGATCAACGCCATCTCGACGATCATCGTGGCGGTGGTCGCCGTGGCGCTGTTCATCGCCTGGCGACTCGGGACGTTCCGTGGCGACGATCTGCGACCGGCCGCCGAGACTGAGCCCGCCGCTCCCTAGTCCGGCTGGTCGCTCGTTCCCGTCACACGCGCAGCGAGACCTGCCGTGCGACCGCGCAGCCGACTCAAGCGAGACGGGACGGCCGGCGGGACCGCAGCCAGCGCCCGTCCGCGCAGGCCCTGGGCGACCGCCTCGGCCTCGACGGCGTTGAGCCCGAACCGGCGCAGCGAGTAGCGCGCCATCTGGACCGCCAGCTCGCGCTGTGCGTGCACGGCCTGGACCTTGGGGCTGATCGAACGGATCTGGGCGGTCTCCTCGTCGCTCTGCGTCCGGACCACGAAGTCCAGGTTGGGGTTGAGCGCTTTCGCCCGTTCGACGATCAACGGGCTGACCTGCGGATCGCTGCTGGCCACGATCACCAGGCGTGCGTGCTCGACGTGGGCGCGTTCGAGAAGCTCGATGTTGGAGGCTTCGCCGAACAGCGCGTGCGACGCCGCGGGCGCGCAGGCCCTCCACCTCGGTGCGTTGCTGGCTGATCACGACGTAGGTGAAACCGCGCCGGTCGAGCGCCCCGGCGATCAGCCGCCCGACCTGGCCGTAGCCGCACAGGATCGCGTGCAGCCGCAGGGGTGCCTCGTCCTCGGTCGGCTCGAGGTGGGCGAGGTCGCCGGCCCGCCACTCGAGCAGGCGGGTCATGGCTGCATTCGTGCGCAACCGGCGCCTCGAGAGGGTCGACCAGGCGGAACAGGAATGGGTTGATCGCGATCGACAGCAGCGCCCCGGCGACGATGAGCTGGAAGCCCTCGGTCGGGAGGAGGCCGAGCGACAGGCCGACCGTCCCGAGGATGAACGAGAACTCGCCGATCTGGGCGAGACCGACGCCGACCGTCAACGCGACCCGAGCCGGATAGCCGAACAGCGCGATGATCGCGAACTTCGTGATCGCCTTGGCGAAGACGACCAGCACGACCACGGCCGCGATGGCCAGTGGCATCTCGATCAGGGCGGACGGGTCGAGCAGCATGCCGACCGACACGAAGAACAGGACCGCGAAGGCGTCGCGCAGCGGCAGGGCGTCGGCCGCGGCCTGGTGGCTCAGGTCCGATTCGCCGACGACCGCGCCCGCCAGGAACGCCCCGAGCGCGAACGAGACGCCGAAGACCGTCGACGACAGGAACGCGAACCCGATCGCGATGGCGAGCACCGCGAGGGTGAACAGCTCCTTCGAGCCCTCGTTCGAGACGAGGGTCAGGAGGCGCGGCACGAGGCGGGTCCCGGCCACGACCATGACGACCACGAAGAGGGCCGCCTTGCCGAGTCCCAGCGCGATGCTGCCGAGCGTCCCGAGCGCGTCGGTCGGTGCCGAGGACGTGCCGCCGAGGAGCGGCGCGATCGTCGGGAGCAGCACGAGGATGACGATCGTCACCAGGTCCTCGACGATCAGCCAGCCGATCGCGATCCGGCCCTGGGCGGTGTCGAGCTCGCCGCGGTCCGTGATCGCGCGCAGCAGGACGACCGTGCTGGCCACCGACAGCGACAGCCCGAGGACGAGTCCGCCACCGATCCCCCAGCCCAGCGCGACGCCGAGCATCAGGCCGAGGATCGTCGCGATCACGATCTGGATGAGCGCGCCGGGGATCGCGATCCCACGGACCGCGGCCAGGTCCCGCAGCGAGAAGTGGATGCCCACCCCGAACATCAGCAGGATGATCCCGATGTCGGCGAGCTCGATCGCGATATCGACGTCGGCGTTGAGACCGGGCGTGAACGGCCCGAGCAGGACGCCGGCCACGATGTAGCCGACGATCGTCGGCAGTCCGATCCGCTTGGCGAGGAAGCCGCCGACGAAGGCGGCCATCAGGCCGACCGCGATGGTAGAGATGAGTACGGGCTCGTGGTCCATGGCTCTTCCCGTTGGTGCGGGTGGGCGCAGGACTGGCGCGGGTCCGTGCCAGAACGACGACTGGGTTGCCCGTTAACGATACCCGACGCGAGTCGGGGCGGCGGCGGGGCGGCCTAGCCCCGGGCCTTGGCCCTCGCGCCGGTCCGGGCCGTCGTCGACCGCGGCAACCGGATGGCCGGGATGTCGCCCTCGAACAGCTCGTCCTTGGGCGTCGGCAGGTCATAGCGCGAGCGGACGGTCCGGCGGCTCCCGACCCCGTCGTCGGCATAGCGGTCGACCGCCATCAGGTCGAACGCGTGGACGCTCGGCTCCTGGTTCGAGTAGCGCCCGGCCGTCCAGCTCCGCGACCGCGTGCCGCGCTGCTGGAGCTCGCAGACGTGCCAGTCCTGGCGGTTGGTGAGATCCCAGAACGCGATGGCATCGGACGGGTCGAAGCCGGGGTCGGCGATGGTCGCCGGCTCGAACAGCCAGTCGCAGATGATCCGCGTGTGGCCCGCACCGACCGGCTCGAGCCGGTGGACGAGCAGGTAATCCGGGTGGATCGACAGGAACGTCGACGGCCAGATCAGGTAGTAGTAGATGCGCCGGTCGTCCAGCTCGGTCATGCCGGCCATCGCGGGCCGGCCGGCCCGGTGGCCGCCGTCGAGGGCCATCGTCTCGGCGTCGTCGACGAGCTCCATCCAGCCGCCCTGCCACGGCCCGTTCGGCGCGAAGTCGCCGCCGAGGTCGTACGGCGTGAGCTTGTTGAGCTGCGGGTGGATGCCCGGGCAGTGGTAGCACTCGCTGTAGTTCTCGCCGATGAACTTCCAGTTGGCGTCGACCTCGTAGGTCTCCGTGTGCGCGACGCGCAGGTCACCGAAGTCGAACCGGGCGAGATGCGGGCCGAGGTCGCCCAGCCACTCCTGCAACGGCGTCGCGTCCGGGTCGAGGCTGACGAAGACGAAGCCTTGCCAGGTGTCGACCCGGATCGGCCGCAACCCGTACTCGGCGAAGGTGAAGTCGTCGAGGTCGTCGGTGTGCTTGGCGCGGATCAGCGAGCCGTCCAGGTCGTAGATCCAGGCGTGGTACGGACACTGGAAGCGGACCGCCACCCCGCATGGCTCCTCGACCACGGCCGTGCCGCGATGCTGGCAGACGTTGTAGAAACCGCGCAGGACCTCGTCACGGCCACGGACCACGATCAGCGGCTCGTCGTCGACGGTCGCCAGGCAGTACGTCCCGGGCGTCCCGACGTCCGATTCGCGCCCGACCACGATCCAGTCGCGCCGGAACCACTGGTCGCGCTCGAAGTCGTGGATCGCAGGGTCGTGATAGGCACGACCGGGGAGCAGCGACGCGGCCCGATACGGCTTGCGAACGGCGGCGATCTCCTCGGGTGTGAGCGGCGAGCGCGTGGTCACGAGCGTCTCCTGGGCAGTGGGCTCATCCGAGCGGCACGGTCTTCTTCGGGTCGATGAACGGGATCGCGGCCGTCCGGGCCGGCCAGGTGCCGCCGTCCGGGGCGACGATCTCGAGCGCGTTGCCGGGCCCCGCCAGGTCGATCGGCACCCAGACGTAGCCGATGTTCTTCTCGAGCCGCGGCGACCAGATGAGGTCGGTGACGGTGCCGACGGCCTTTCCGTCGGACAGCGCGTCGCACTTGCGCGACAGCTCGAACGGGAGCGCGTCGCCGGCGACCTCGATGCCGACCAGCTTGCGATCGACGCCCTTCGCCCGGGTCTCTTCGAGGGCGGCCTTGCCGATGTAGTCGGCGTCCTGCTGCTCGACCAGCCGCTCGAGGCCCATCACATGGAAGGGCGTGTCCGCGATCGTCATGTCCGAACCGTAGTTGAAGATGCCCGCCTCGATGCGGCGCGCCTCGCACGGCGCGATCGGTCGGATCTTGTGCGGCTTGCCCGCCTCCATCAGCCGATCCCACAGGTCGCCGCCACGCGACGGGTCGCGCAGGTAGACCTCGTAGCCGACCTCGCCGGTCCAGCCGGTCCGGCTGATGACGACCGGGATCCCGTCGACCTCGGTCGTCAGCGTCCAGTAGTACTTGATGTCATCGATGGCCGGTCCGAAGATCGTCCGCATGACGTCCTTCGACTTCGGCCCCTGGACCTGGACCGGGTAGACCTCCGGCTCACGGACCTTGACGTCCATCCCGGCGTGGGTCGCGACGCCGCGCGCCCACAGGCCGGCGTCGGAGTCCGCCAGCGCCATCCACCAGCGGTTCTCTTCGATGCGGAGCAGGACGGGGTCGTTCACGATCCCGCCGTCCTCGGCGGTGACCAGCATGTACTTGCCCTGGCCGACGGCGCACTTGGTCAGGTCGCGGCAGGTGAGCATGTTGGTGAACGCAGAGGCGTCGGACCCCGTGATCTCGACGATCCGCTCGACCGACACGTCCCACACGGTCACGTCGTTGAGCAGCGCCCAGTACTCCTCGATCGGGTCGGCGTAGTAGCCCGGCAGGTACATGTGGTTGTAGATGTCGTAGGCGGAGCAGCCGGCCTCGAGCGTCTTCTCGAAGAACGGCGAGCGTCGGTACCACGGCCCGAAATAGAGCGTCGAGGACGCCTCGGTTGCGGGCGTGGCCAGCGGTGCGGTCATGACGGTGCTTCCTCCTGGCTGACGGACCGTGCGGCGGCCTCGCGTCGACGGTTGTGCCTGCGCTCCCCCACCCCGGCCGGGGCGAGGACGGGGGCGGTGGCGACGGGGATCTCGGGCAACGTGGTCTGCGAGACCAGCCCGGCCTTGATGATCGCGCGCAGCTCCGCGTCGATGAGCGGGTCGGTCTCGAGCGGCTGGTAGGCGGCCAGCCGGCGGTCGACCTCCTCGGTCGCCCGCTGGTACGTGTCCTTGGCCCCCTGGCGGGTCCACGCCTCGCGATTGTCGCGATCGACGATCGCGCTCGGCAGGTAGAGCTCCTCGGGCCAGTGGGCCATCGTGTGCGGCGCCATGATCAGGTGCTGGTCCGCCATCAGCTGGTCGATCAGCTCGGCGACCGGCAGGTCGTCGACCGGCTTGACGTCGCGCACGAAGCGGAGTGCCTGACCGCACATCTCGTCGTCGAAGACGAGCTTCGGCAGGCTGAACACCAGCAGGAAGTCGAGCATCCCGGGGCCGGACACGGAATTGACGCCGGCCAGGGCCGCGATCAGGGCGCTGCCGAACGTCTCGGCGCCGGCCTGCGCGTCGAGGATCGGGCCGTCCGAGAGGGCCATGTACGACTGCGTCGGCAGACCGAGCGACTTGGCGACCGCGACATAGGCGGCGTCGAGCTGGAGCGCCTCGATCGCCGACATCGGCGAGCTGGCGATCTTCATGTGGAACGTCGCCGGAGCCCCGCCGAACAGGACCGGGGCTCCCGGCCGGATGATCTGCGCCATCGTGATCCCGGCCAGGACGTCGACCGTGTGGAAGACCGTCGCGCCGACGACGGTGACCGGCGCGATCAGGCCCATGAGCGTCACCGGCACGATCTCGACCGCGATCCCGGCCTCGACGCAGTCGATCATGTTCTGGCAGGAGTCTTCGCTGTAGCGGAAGTTGCCGGTGGCGGTGATCGTGAAGATGGCCATCGGGCGGGCGATGAGGTCGGCCCGGTCGTGCCGGAAGAGCTGCATCATCTCGACCATGCGCGGCACGCCGTGCTCGGTGAAGGCGCCCGACACGACCGGCTTGTTCGAGTTCGTCAGGGTCATGTAGAGGCGCCACGCGTCGGAGACGTTGGCCTCGATGTCGTCGTTGGTCGAGAAGGCCGTCGCCAGGTACGGGATGTTGGCGAGGCCGTCGCCGACCCGGACGTATTCGACGAAATCGGTCGAGTTCGCCAGGCGCGTCTCGCCGGTCCGGTGGTCGAGGACCTTGAGCCCCGACGAACCCGGGACGAAGTGGACGCGGTCGCCACCGATGTCGGCGTGCGGCGCGCCGGCGCGATCGTGGAGCCAGAACGACGAGGGTGCGTCGGCGATCGCCTTCTCCACGACGTCGCGTGGGAACAGGACGCGCTGGCCCGAATGGTCGAGCGGCAGGCCGTGCTCGAGCAGGCGCCGGCGCATCTCGGGCCCTCGGATCTCCATCCCCACTTCGGCGAGGACCCGCATGGCCTCGTCGACGATCCGGGCGATGAGCTCCGGCTCCAGGATGTTGAGGGACGGTCGCATCAAGGATCCTCTGGCGTGTATCGCACCCATCGCGACGGTTGTTCCTCCAGCGTACCCGGCTCGCGCGTCGACGGGATGGTCCGGCATGGGGATTCCATTGCCCCTGGCGTCGCGCCTGATGCGTCACCGGGTCGCATCAGGCGCGACTGGGCAACGCGAACGAACCGTTACGCGAGCGTGGCCGCGAGCCTCTCCCGGTCGTTGACGTTGTCGAGCGTCAAGAGGAGGTCGGCCGCGGGGGCGTGGATCTCCAGCGCCGGCTTGCAGCCGTCGGTCCAGCAGATCCGCAGTCGCCTCTTCGGCGACGCTCGCCGGGTCGCCACCGTCCGTGCTGTCGCCGCATCGGCCACGATGACCTGACAGACGTCGACGTCGGTCGTGACCGTGATGGTGCACGGTCTCATCGCGTCACGCGGGGCCGATTCGCTGCCGATGCGGCCTGACCACCGCGCGGCAAGTGACTCGTCCGGCCTGAGCGGGCGCGATGCGAAATGGAGCCGGTGGGTCGCCACGCACGACCGGATAGCCGGTTCGCAGGCCGACCACGATTGGGATCGCCAGGATCGCCGGCAGGGCGAACAGCAGCCAGGGGTCGTGGCGACTGGGCTCCGTCGGAACGTCGGCAGTGATCGTCGACACGGTCCCCGGAACGGAGCCTGCGCCAGACACCTGGCCGGTCACCTGGACGTGTCCCGTCTCGAGCGGTGCATCCGACTCGACCGACACCGCGAGCCGATCGTTGGTCGGGTCGCTCAGCGTGTAGACATACGCGACATCACCGGACGCCGGTTGGACGTCGTCTGGCACCGGGCGGAGCTCGCCTTCCAGGCGAAGCCAGGACGTCATCGGCGGAAGCAACCCGGCCTTGAGGTCGTCGAACGTGACCTCGGTCGGCGTCCGTGCCGTAAAGACGATCATCACCGGGATCAGGGACCCGGCCAGCAGAGCCGCGATCACGGCCCGGGTGACCCGTGGGCCTCGCGCGCTGATCGAAGCGGCGACCCTCCCGGCGCCCGCCAGGGCGAGATCGAACAGCCTCATCGCCCGAAAGCCTCCTAATCGAGCGTGACGTGCTCGTGCCAGTGCGGGACGTGGGTCGCGAAACCGAGCTCGCGGACCTTCGGCTCGAGGGCGATCTGGGCCTCGGGGTCTCCGTGGACGAGGAAGACGCGCCGAGGATAGCCGGGGTCGCCAGGTCGCTTGCCCGCGGTGAAATGACCGAGCCATTCGAGCAGCTCGCCTTCGTCCGCGTGTGCCGAGAAGCCGCTGATCGAGCGCGTCCGGCAGCGGACCGTCCGCAGCTGGCCGTCGATCTTGACCTCCGTGGCACCGGCCTGGAGGTGGGCGCCGAGCGTGCCCTCGCCCTGGTAGCCGACGAACAGGATCGTCGCGTTCGGGTCGTCGATGAGGTTCCGGAGGTGACCGACGACACGGCCGCCGGTCAGCATCCCGTTCGAGGCGACGATCATGTACGGCCGCGGCGCGAACTCGATCGCGCGTGATGCCTTCACGTCGTTGGTGACGATCTGGTTCGGGTAGTCGAGCGGCGTGTCGCCCTCGCGCAGGAGCTTGGCCGTCTCCTCGTCGTAGTAGTCGGGGTGGTGGCGGTAGATGTCGGACGCCTTCGAGGCCATCGGCGAATCGAGGTAGAGCGGCAGGAGCGGGATCTCGCCGCGCTCGATGAGCCGGTCGAGCTCCCAGACCACCTCCTGCGTCCGGCCGATCGCGAAGGACGGGACGAGCAGGACTCCGCCGGCGTCGGCGACCATCCGGACCGTCTCGGCCAGGACGCGGATCGCCTCGGCCTCCGGTTCGTGCTCGCGCCCGCCGTAGGTCGACTCGACGAGGACGTAGTCGGCGTCGGTCATCACGGTCGGGTCGCGCAGGATCGGCGTGCCCGGCCGGCCGAGGTCGCCGGAGAAGACGATCGACCGCTCCTCCCCACCCTCGGTCTCCTGGACGCGGAGCCGGATGATCGCGGAACCCAGGATGTGCCCCGCGTCCACGAACGTGGCGTGGATGCCAGGCGCGACCTCGACCTCGTCGCCGTAGTGCAGGGCCTTGAACTGCGCGAGGGAGAGTCTCGGCGTCCTTGGCCGTGTACAGCGGCGCGTCGAGGTCGACCTCGAGGTGCGGCGGCTGGGCGCGCAGCTCGGCCTCCGGGTCGCGCGGCCAGGCGGTCGGCGGGTCGCTGGGCTCGCGTACGGCTTCGATGGTCGTGGCGACGTGCTCGGTTTCCTCGTCGCCGGCCGCCGAGGCGGTGACGTCCGCGGCGGCTGCGGTTGTGGTGGCGCTGCTGGCGCCGCCCGCACCCGTCCCCGACTCGCCCGCGGCGGCCAGGTCGACAGCCGCCTGGTACTCGTCGGCCTCGCGCCGGTCGTCGGCCTCGACCTCGTCGGGATGCCGCTTCTCCCAGCGCGCCTCGCGCTTGGCGAACTCCTCGTGGAGCTTGCCGGAGTCGAGCAGGACGAGCGTCGCCAGCTCGATCGTGCCGGCGGTGGCGTGGATGGCGCCGCGATATCCGCCCTTGACCAGCAGCGGCAGCAGGCCGCAGTGGTCGAGATGGGCATGGGTCAGGAGGACGGCGTCGAGATCGGCCGGATGGAAGGCGAACGGGACGCGATTGCGGATCGATTCGTTCGGGCTGCCCTGGAACATCCCGCAATCGATGAGGACCTTTGCCCGCTCGGTGACGAGCAGGTACTGCGAGCCGGTGACGGTGGTCGCGCCACCGAGGAAGGAGATCTGCATGGGCGCATGGTGACAGCGCAGGGCGCCGCGCCGTCGTATCCTCCGGGCCCATGAGCATCACGAACGTCGAGCGGTCCTTCGGCGAGTTGCTCGCGGCGTTCGGCGACCTCGTGGTCGCACGGACCCGCGGCGCTCCCGTTGACGCGGCTGGTGGCTCCACGCGGACGCTGGCGCGACGCTACCGAGCGCGGCGGCGCGCCTTCGACCGCGCGCTCGACGCGGTCTCGGGCGTCTCGACCCGAGCGGGTAGCGGTGCGGATGACGATGCGCGAGCCCTCGCGAACATGCGCGCGACGCTCCCCTGGCTCGACGAGCTCGAACCGACACCCGGCGCCCGACCGACCGAAGGCGGCGCGACCGACGAGGATCCAGCCGTCGCCCGGGCGCGAGCGGCTCTCTACCGGCGCTACGGGCAGGCGGCCGAGTCGCTGCGGTTCGGCCGGGAGACGATCGATCGGCCGACGGTGCTCGGTCGCCTCGCCACCGACGACGACCCGGACGCGCGCCGGACCCTGTTCGAGGCGCTCGAGCCGGTCTGGCGGGTCGTCGACGGCGATGGCGGCGACGGCAGTCCGTATCGACGGCTGCTCCGGGCGAGCGCCGCGCGCTGGGCCGAGCACGGCTCGCCGATCGAGGCGAATGCGGTCGCCCTCGGCCTTCGCGCCGGGTCGCTCGAGGGGATGCTCCACGAGATCCTCGCGTCGTGGCGGTCGGTGGTGGGTCCGGCCCGGATCGAGCCGTGGGACTACTGGTACGTGGCTGGGGCCGCTGCCCGACGCCTTGACCCACTCGTGCCGGCGGACCGGCTGCAGGCGGTCAACGACGCGTACCTGGCCTCCCTCGGAGCGGATCCGCGCGACCTTGGGATCTCGTACGACGTCCTGCCGCGGCCCGGCCGTCCGCCGGTCCCGGTCGCGTTCACGCTGGGGATGGGCGCCTGGGCTGCGGACCAGCCGGCGAGCGGTCCGTGGACGCCGCGCCCGCCGTGGGTCTTCGCGACCTACGCGGAAGGGAGCCTCGGCAACCTGCTCGAGCTGCTCCACGAGAGCGGACATGCGCTGCACATGGCGGCCATCAGAACGCGTCCTGCCTACCTCGACTTTCCCGAGGCGAGCGCCGCCTATCTCGAGGGCACGGCCGACGTCCTCGGCTGGGACGTCGACGAACCGGCGTGGCAGCGCCGGTGGCTGGGCGAGGCCGCTGAACCACGCGAGGCGCTCCTCAGCCGCTACGGCGCCGTCATGCTCGACATCTGCTGGGCGCTCTTCGAGATCGAGCTCCACCGCCACCCCGAGCGGCGTCCGAACGACGTCTGGACCGAGGTGACCGCCGACGGCCTGGGCGTCGAGCCGCATCCTGAGTGGTCGTGGTGGGCCATCCGCGGCCAGCTCATCGACGGGCCTGGCTATCTCGCCAACTACGCGCTGTCGGCGATCATGGCGGCCGCGGTCCGGGCCCGGATCGCCGAGGTCCGCGGGCCGTGGTTCGAGGGCGATCCTGGCTGGTATCGGTTCGTGGCGGACGCCCTGTTCGTGCCGGGGTCGTCCCGACCACCGGCTGAGCTGCTGGACGACTTCCTCGGCGGCCCACTCACCGCCGAACCGCTTCTCGCCGACCTGCGGCGAGCCGGCTAGGCGCTGCTCAGACCGGGATCAGCACCAACGCGTCGACCGCGACCGCGAGGAAAAGCAGGCTCAGGTAGCTGATCGAGTACTTGTAGAGGCGGATCGCGCCGGCGGTCGAGGCCTCTTCCGAGGAGCCGCGGCGCCACAAGCCGTAGGCCTGCCACAGGAAGATCGCGCCGAGGACGATCGCGGCACCGAGATAGATCGCACCCATCCGCGCGACCGCCCACAGCACCAGCGAGATCGCGACCATCAGGACGGTGTAGAGCGCGATCTGGCGCGTCGTCTCGGGGATGCCCTTCACCACGGGGAGCATCGGCACACCGGCCGCGGCGTAGTCCTTCCGGATCCGCAGCGAGAGCGCCCAGAAGTGCGGCGGCGTCCAGTAGAAGACGAGCAGGAAGAGCAGCACGGCCGGCAGCCCGACGTTCCCGGTGACCGCGGCCCAGCCGATGACCGGCGGCAGGGCCCCGGCCGCGCCGCCGATGACGATGTTCTGCGGCGTCGAACGCTTCAGCAGGATCGTGTAGATGACGACGTAGAAGCCGATCGCCAACAGCGTCAGGAACGCCGCGGTCAGGTTGACGAAGTAGACCATCACGACGAACGACAGGACACCGAGCCCAAGCCCGAAGAGGACGGCGCGCTCCGGGTCGACCTGGTGCGCCGGAAGCGGTCGACGCCGGGTTCGCGTCATCAGCAGGTCGATGTCGCGATCGAGATAGCAGTTGATCGCATTGGCGCTGCCGGCGGCCAGCGTCCCACCGATCATCGTCCAGAAGACGAGACCGACCCAATCCGGCCAGTCGACGCCGGCGGTGGCGCCGGGCAGGTCGCGAGTGGCGAGGACCATCGCGGGAACCGTCGTGACCAGCAGCAGCTCGATGATCCGGGGCTTCGTCAGCGCGATGTAGGCACGGACGGTGTCGCCCGTCGTCCGTGGGCCACCGGTTCCGTCCGGGCCGGTGCCGGCGACCTCGCCGCTGCCTGAGGCCTCGGCCGGTGCGCTCACCCGCGCTGTGTAGTAGCTCGTGACGGTCAGCCCGGCCAGCATCGCCCAGATCACCGCGCCCAACGCGAGGTGCAGGGTCTGTGTCCACTCGGCCAGGCGGGTCAGGACCTGCGCGCCACCGATCGCGACCTGGATCGCGAAGAGGACGGCCGAGCCCACCGCGAGCCGGACGAGCGTCGGATGGTCACGTTGGGTCCGCCAGGCGACCACCGCGAGCGCCGCGACGATGACGCCCGACGACCGCGGCCGCCCAGCGATGGAGGACGTGCGCGGAGGTCGCGTCGGTGATCGCCGGGAGGAGCGTGCCGTTCATCAGCGGCCAGTCCGGGAAGACCAGCGCGGAGGCCGTCGCCGTGACATGCGACCCGAACAGGAGAAGCGCGAACGTGGCCGCGGTCGTGAACGCGGCGAGGAGCGTGAACCGCTGGCTGGCGCCGCGGCCGCCGATCCTGGCCGGGTAGCCGGCACGGACCGTCAGGAAGACGAGCAGCCCGACGAGCGCGAGAGCGGCGGCGAGGTGCGCGGTCACGGATTCCCCGCTATTGCCGAGGCGGACCGTCTCCCGGCCCAGCCACGCCTGGAACCCGACCAGTCCGACCGCGGCGAACGACGGCCACAGGATCGATCGCCGATCGCGATGGTCGAGGACCGCCAGGAGGGCGAGCCCGAGGATCTCGAACCCGATGATCACGGCGACCGTGCGATGGACCCACTCGATCCAGGCCTTGGCGTCGTCGAGGGACGGGATCAGCTGGCCGTGACAGAGCGGCCAGTCGGGGCAACCCAGCCCGGAATCGGTGGCGCGCACGATGACGCCGATCGTGACCAGCCCGAGAGCGGTCGCGAGGGTCAGCGCGGCGAGCTTCTGGAAGCGGTTCACGGGCCGTCATTCTACCCCGGCGGCAGGTTCGGACCGACAGCGATACCCTGACGGCGAATGAGTCCCCGACGCGTGATCCTGCTCCTGTCTGCGCTCGCCCTCGTGGCCGCCGCGTGCACGGCGTCGGCACCCAGCGCGAGCCCATCGGGAGCCATCTGCGGCACGGCCCCGGACTCGCCGGCGGCGGCCAGCTGGGGAGGCGCGGCGGCCAGCCCAGCTGCCGACGCTCACGCCCGTTCTCGTCTCCAACGCGATCACCTGCGGCAAGGCGCGGATCCTGTTCCTCTACCTCGACAGCCAGAACCGCGTGGCGAGCGCCCCCGACCGGAAGGCCACGGTCGCCTTCTACAACCTCGGCCGCGACCCGAACAAGGCCGTCGTGACCGCCGAAGGCGAGTTCGTCTGGACGATCCAGGACGAGCGCGGCATGTACGTCGTCAACGTCGATCTGCCCGAGGCCGGTGTCTGGGGCGCCGAATTCACGACGACCGCCAAAGATGCCGCCGGGGTCGAGACAGCCGAGCAGGTCCGCATGACGTTCTCGGTCCTCGACGCACCGACGGCGATCGCGGTCGGTCAGAAGGCCCCTGCCTCGAAGTCCCCGACGGTCGCCGACGTCGGCGGTGACGTCAGCAAGATCTCGACCGACCCGAAGCCCGACCCGGCGTTCTACCAGACGTCGGTCGCCGACGCCCTCGCCGCCCACAAGCCGTTCATGCTCGTCTTCGCCACGCCGAAGTTCTGCCAGACCGCCCAGTGCGGTCCCACGCTCGACCTGTTCAAGCCGGTCGCCGCGGCGAACCCGGACGTGACCTTCATCAACGTCGAGCCGTACAAGCTCCAGGATGTCGACGGTCAGCTCCAGCCGGTCCTCGACCCGAACAAGAAGAACTCGCTGATCGCCACCGATGTCACCAACGAGTGGGGCCTGCTCTCCGAGCCGTGGATCTTCGCAGTCGATCGCGACGGGATCGTGCGCGGGTCGTACGAGCTGACGATCACCGACGCCGAGCTGAACGAGATCATCCCGGTCATCACGAAGGGCGGCTGACCACCTAGCTCGGGGCGTCCTCGAGCCTGACCGCGACCCGATCGCCGCCCTCCGTCCGGTACCAGACGCGGACGGTCCGGGCCGTCGCCTGATGCTCGACCAGATGTCCCGGCGGGAACTCGGCGCCGTTCTCGAGGTCGCCGAGCGGTGAACGCGAGCGTGCCCTGGTCGATCGTCCGCAGGTCGAAGCCGTTGACCCGGTCGAGGCCCTCGGATCGGACGGCGACGATGACCCCGTCGACCGCGGTCGCGTTGGCCGGGGCCGCCGGATCGATCAGCGAGCTGCCACCAAGTAGGAAGGCGGCGGCGGCGGTCACCGCGATGACCGCGACGAGGACGAGCGCGAAGAGGTTCCGGGTGCCGCGATCCACGATTCAGTGGCCGTGGGTGGCGACGGCGATCAGCTCGCTGCCGAGCTGGCCGCGATCGAGCCCGTCCCGGTGCTCCCTGGCGCATAGAGCGGCGTCCCATCGGCACAGCGCGGGCATGTCGTCGGCCCGGGCTCGTAGGTCGGCAGGTCGAGCTCCCACAGCGAACGGACCGCGTAGACGCGCCCGGTCGACGGTGAGGTCAGGGTCGTCCGCCCGCCGCTTCGATCGACGAGGACGACGCATTCGACGATCTCGCCGCCCATCGCCTCGACCGCGGGGATCATCGCGAGCAGCGAGCCGCCGGTGGTCAGGATGTCGTCGACGAGCAGGACCCGCTCGCCCGGCTCGATCCGGAAGCCGCGCCTGAACTCGCGATGGGTCGTCCCGTCGTCGGCGCGAACCTCCTCGGCGAAGATGCTGCGGACACCGAGCTGCCGCGCGGTCTCGAAGGCGAGGATGATGCCGCCCGTCGTCGGTCCCGCCACCAGATCAACGAGCAGGTCGCCGTCGCGGCCGCGCGCATGCCCGGCGAAGAACCCGCACAGCTCGCTCGTCGCGGCCGGATCCTGGAGGACCTGGAACTTCTCGACGTACGCGTCACCGTGACGCCCGCTCTTGAGCAGGAAGTGCCCCTCGCGGAAGGCTCCGGATGAACGGAACAGCGCCTCAGTCCGGAGCGCGATGGTGTGCCGCAGCGCGGCGTCGAGTGCAGGTCGGACGGTCGTCATCGGTCGAAGTCTACGCGGAGGCGCCCTACGGCCGGTATTCCACGCCCTTGGCCGACGACGGACCCGCCTTCTTCGGCAGCGCGGTGCCGATCAGCTCCCGGTACGACGTCATCCCGTGGCGGCCGGCCTCGGCCGCCAACTCGTCGACCAGGCGCACCGGGAGCGTCGGGTCGGCGAAGATCGCGGTCCCGACCTGGACCGCAACGGCGCCGACCGCGAGAAAGTCGAGAACGTCCGCCAGTTCGGTGACCCCACCGATCGCGACGACCGGGATCCTGACCGCCTGCGACGCCTCGTAGACGACCCGCAGCGCGACCGGCTTGACCGCCGGACCACTCAAACCGCCGTAGATGTTGCCGAGCAGAGGCTGCCCGCGGCCGGGCGCGACGGCTATCCCAGACAACGTGTTGATCGCGGTCAGGGCGTCCGCGCCCGCATCGGCGATGGCGCGCGCGATCGGCCGGATGTCGGCGACGTTGGGCGACAGCTTGACGAGCAGGGGCAGGTCCGTCGCGCGCCGGACCGCGGCCGTCACCTCGCCCGCCGCGCCCGCATCGATCGCGAACTGGAGCCCGCCCGCACCGACGTTCGGGCACGAGATATTGAGCTCGATGCCGGCGACGCCCGGGACGCCGTCGAGCCGTCGCGCCACCTCCACGTAGTCGTGCACCGACTCTCCGGCGACGTTGACGATCACCGGCGTCTGCCACCTCGTCCACGTCTCGGCGTACTTCTCGATGACCGCGTCAACGCCCGGGTTCTGGAGCCCGATCGAGTTGAGCATCCCGCCCGGCGTCTCGGTCACGCGCGGCGTCGGGTTCCCGATCCGTGCCTTGAGCGTCGTCCCCTTGCAGCAGATGCCGCCGAGCCGATCGACGTCGACCACGTCCCCGTATTCGACGCCGTAGCCGAACGTCCCCGACGCGACGAGGATCGGGTTCGGTAGCACGAGCCCGCGGCCGAGGTCGACCGACAGATCGACGGTGTCCGCCGCGACCGGCGCGGCAGCGACCGCCCGGCCGTTCGACGGCTCCGACACGACGACCGACGACCGACGGCCCATCGGGGTCGCGGGGCGTTTGGCCGGAGCCGGGTATTTCTGCTCGGCGACCCGTGGCGACGAGGTCACCGCGCGCCGCTTCGCCTTCATCGGGCGTCGCTCATGTGGCGATCGCATCCGCTCACGACCACGCACCGTCCCAGGCGATCTCCTCGGCCGCAAAGACCGGCCCCTCGCGACAGACCCGCTGCGGGACGCCGGACGTGCTCATCACCACGCAGCCGAGGCACGCCCCGACGGCGCAGCCCATGTTCTGCTCCATCGAGACCTGGAGGAACGCCTTGCGCCGGGCGGCCGGCGAGCCGACAGGGTCGACCTTCCCGGCGCCGCGCTTGCGTCCGAGCTTCGCCACGCCCAGACGATCGCGACGGCCGGCGGCAAGACGCGCCAGGGCCGCGAGCATGGGCGCCGGCCCGCAGGCGAACGCCTGGTCAGCCCACGCCTCGTAGTCGGCGACCAGGTCGGTCACGTAGCCATGGTGACCAAGGCTGCCGTCGTCGGTGGCCACGATGTACTCGACCTCATCGGGGAGCAGGCTCGAGGGGTAGACCTCGCGCGCAGACGCGGCCCCGAACAGCAGCGTGACCTGGCGCCCGTCGCGGATCGCCTCGTCGGCCAGCATCCGGACGCCGGCCATCCCGAGCCCGCCCGCGACCAGCAACAGGTGGCGACTCCGCGAGTCCACCTCGAACGGGCGCCCGAGGGGACCCAGGAGGTCGATCTCGTCGCCGGGCCGCAGCCGGGTGAACCAGTCGGTCCCCCGCCCGATCACCCGGAAATGGATGGTCACGATGCCTGTGGCGGCATCAGCCGTGTTGATCGAGAACGGCCGCCGCAGGACCATCCCGGAGAAGTCCCCGGGGCGGACGTGGACGAACTGGCCTGCCCGCGAACCGTTCGCCAGGGCCGGGGCGTGATACGCCTGCAGCCACTGGCCCGGAAGGATCTCCCGACTGTCGACCAGCTCCGCCGCAGCGAGCCGCATGGTCACGCGGTCGGCCGGTCCTCGGCGTCGTCGCCGGCGTCTGTCGTCGCCTCGCCGTCGGCGTCACCTTCGGCCGCCTCGGCGCCGCCCTCAGCGGCCTCCTCGGTGCCATTCGCGGACGCATCCTGGAGCTCCGGCGCGACCGCCGGGAACGCCTCGGCCAGCGCATCGGCCAGGTCACCGAACACATCGGTCGGGTCGTAGAACTCGACCAGCTGGTCGGAGCCGCTGAGCGTCCGCCACTCGTCCTCGGAGTCCTCGGGGATGACCTCGGCCCGGAAGCCGTTGGTCGTCAGCGACAGTCGCTCGTCGTCGTCGTCCACGATGATCATGTCGCCGATGACCGAGACCAGGCCCGCCGAGGCACCCTCGAACTCGTCGAGCAGGCGCGCCTCGCTGCGCTGGCTTCGTTCCTGGTACTCGAGCGACAGGTCGTAGAGCCGGCGTGCGGCCGACTCGTCGTCGTCCTCGGAGAGCGAGATCGGCTGGCCGACGGCCCACGAATCGGCGGCGGCGGCGTACGGATCCTCGGACAGCGAGACGCCTTCGTCGGGTGAGATCCCGGAGACCTCGAGCAGGTCGCCCTCGGCGGTCGGCTCGGCGGGCATCCCGGCGGCCTCGCGGGCGGCCTCGGCGAACGCCGCGTAGACGTCGGCCGGGTTGTAGAGCTCGACCAGCTCGGAGGCGGACTCGATCACCTCGGTCTCGCTCACCCACTCGCCGGTGATGTCGTCGAGGTAGCGGCTCCGGCTGCGGAACGACAGGTCGGGGGCGATCGACAGGTAGTCCGGCTCGTCGTCGATCAGCGTCAGGCCGCCCAGGACTGCGATGCGGTCCTTGTGGTGGTCGAGGAAACGGCGAAGCTGTTCGGTCGCCTGGACGATGAAATCAGAGCGTTCGAGGGCGGCATCGGCTGCGAGCTCACCGAGCAGGTCGTTGTGGCCCGTATCCATTGTCTGCCTCCGGTCTGGTTCATCGCCAGGTGGTCGTGCGTCGCGTCGAAAGCTCATCGGGTCATGGATGGTATTCGAGGTCAGGGCCCATGCGCTCGCGCAGGAACATCGAATGGTGGCGTTCGAAGATCCATTCGCCGGCCCGATGGCCGAGCGCGCGGGTGGCCTCGTCGGCCTCGAGCTTGTCGAGGGTGGCGTAGTCGGGCAGGTCGAGCAGGATCACGTTGTCGAAATCCCACCCATGGGCGACGTTGAACCAGCCGATGAAGCGGATCCCGAACTTCTCCTCGTAGTCCTTGACCTGCTTCGGGAAGATCGTGCGCATGAAGAACTTGAAGAACGGGTCGCGGCCGCGGCGAACGCTGAAGTAGGTCGCGAGCACGGGCACCGGTGCGGTCCTCCTCGAGCGAACGATCGGCCGGGCGCTGGCGCCCCGGCTGGCTATTGTCGCACGGGGCACTCAGCCGGGAGAGTCGCGCTCGGGCGGCGGGGCGGGTCGTCGTCGGGCACGTCGTCCGGCGTCGTGGGCGTCGCCTCCCCGGCGTCCTCCAGCTCACCCACGGTCTTCGTCTCACTGGCCAGCGGACGGCGGCGGCCGCGCCGGTCCGCGGCGACCAGACGCAGCAGGAAGATGATCGTCTGGCCGGTGACCAGCAGCAGGAGGATCACGGCGAAGAGCAGGGCCGCGCTGACCGGGAACGGCCAGTTCCAGACCACCGTCAACGGCGTCAGGATGATGAAGACGACCAGCACCACGAGCTGGAACCGGAAGCAGCCGAGACCCGGGCCCCGTTCCGGGGTGAGGTCGTCGCCGCGGTACTGGACGGGGCCCGTCGGGCGCGGGCGGCGCGGCGGCGTCGGGTCGGCGTTCGGGTCCGGCCCCGGTGCCGGAGGGTCCGATTGGCTGGTCGTGGGTCTCGGACGGGTCGGCGGTCGGGTCGGTCACGAGGCGCAACGATACGGGAGCAGGCCGTTAGGCGCCTGCGAGCCTGCTAGTCGAGGCGGAAGATCAACTCGTGCACACCATCGTCGGCGACTTCTTCGCCGACACGGACGAACCCGCACTTCTCGGCGACGCGCTGCGATCCGAGGTTGGCCGGCACGATATGGGCTGTGACCGGCCGATCCTTGATCTCCTCGAGCAGGAGCCGGAGAGCAGCGGTCGCGAGGCCCTTCCCCCAGTGGTCACGGGCGATCCAGTAGCCGACCTCGCGGTTGCCGTGGTCCAACCAGCTGACGATGTCGCCGACGACCTCGTCGCCCGCCACGATCGTGCGGGTGATGTTCGTCGGGTCGGCACGGATGGTCGCCCAGTGCTCGTAGAAGGCGTCAGGCGCCCGGGTCGGGAAGGCGGCCATCGCCGCAGCGACAGGGTCGTCCTGGTGAGCGAGGAAGATCGGCAGATCGGCATCCTCGACGGGGCGGAGGCGAACCTCTGGGCCCGTCATGGGGCAGGAGGCGGGTCGTTGGCCAGCCCTTCGACGACCTCGACCCCCGGTAATGCCCGCAAGATCGACGGCGACGCGATGACCTTCCACGATCGCGACCCGCCGCCGAGCACGATCCGCTCGCGCTCCATGACCCGCGAATCGACCCAGATCGGGAGTCCGTCCGGCAGGCCGAAGACCGTCACCCCGCCGATCTGCATCCCGGTCAGGGCGGCCGTCTGCTCCGCCGCGGCGAACGATGCCTTGCGCGTCCCGAGCCGGTCCCGGACGGTCCGGTTCACGTCGAGGCGGTAGGGCGCCAGCGTCACGCAGGCAGCGAACCGCGGCGGCTCGGTCTTGCCGATGACGACGATCGTGTTCGCCGAATCCTCGGGGGCGAACCCATAGGCCTCGCAGAACGCCGCGGTGTCGGCGAGGGCCGGATCACACGGGAAGAGCTCGTAGGTCACGCCGAGGCCGCGGAGATGGTCGTCGAGCCAAGCGCGTGTTTCGCCATCGGTCATCGGGGCGCGTCATCCACGAAACGAGCTGTCCTCTTGACAGTCTGTTGTATTAATACTATCTTCCGTTCGATTACCAAGACCTGCCGCCGTTCGGAGCCAGATCATGCACCGCCTCCAAAGCATGCCACGTCGAACCCGCCGCCTCGTCGTCCTGGCGACCTTCATCGCCTGGCCTCTGCTGAACGTCGGGTATGCGCTGGTGTCCCGCGCAGGGGCGCTGCCCGTGGTCAGCCTCCTCTGGGCGCCGGTCGCGATCCTGCTGATCTTCGGCTTCGCGATCGGCGTCTTCGTCATCTACGCTGTCACCCGAAATCGCGCCGAGCCGGAGGCGACCGAACTCGACGAACGCCAACGGGACCTCGCAATCCGAGCGCGAGCGCTGAGCTATACCGTCCTCCTCGTCTTCATCGTCGCGCTCGCCGGAGCGTGGGCCGTCTACGTGACGACCATCGGCCCGGTCACCCTTGGCGCGGAGTGGCTGCTGACCGTAGCAATCGTGGTCGGGGTCTACCTGCCGATCCTGCCATCCGCCGTCCTCGCCTGGATCGAGCCGGATGCGCCTCCGGAGGATGTCGCCGGGGCGAACGGGACGACCACCCACGTCGGTGGAGCGGCGGGTTGAGCCCGCGCAAACCCGAACCTCGCCTGTACAACCGGCTCGCCGTCCTTCGCGCAGAACGGGGTCTCTCGCGCCAGGACCTCGCCGATGCGGTCGACGTCAACTACCAGACCATCGGCTACCTCGAGAGGGGCGAGTACAACCCGTCGCTAGACCTTGCGTTCAAGATCGCGGAGCTCTTCGGCGTCCCCATCGAAGCGGTCTTCTCGCGGGAACCACTCCCGCCCATGTCGGCGAGACTCTATGGCCGCCCGGACGCCGAGACGGAGCCAGCCTGACCGACGCCCGCCGTCCACCGGCCGCTACCATCGCGGTCCATGACCGACCCGCGTGAACGCTTTTCCTGGCATCCGGAACCCGAGCTGATCGGGTACGGGGATGCGGCCGCCTCGCGCGCCGCGATGGAGCGGCTCGGGGCCGATACCTGGGCCGCGGCACTCGACTTCCTGTACGACAAGGCGGCGAACCGGGCGATGGGTGACCCGGCGCCGTACGCCTCGCTTCGGGCGAAGTTCTTCGGGGCGTCGGGCGGCCCGGCGCCCGCTCCGGTGGCCCCGGCCCCGATCGCCACGATCCTCGACGAGTTCCGCGATCGTCTTGCTGGTGGTCAGATGAACGCGCAGCACCCACGCCAATTCGGCTACTTCACGCCGCCGCCGTTGCCGGTCTCGATGATGGGTGAACTCCTTGCCCAGATGACCAACCAGGGCGTCGACGTCTGGCATGCCGGTCCGCTGGCGACCTTTGTCGAGGAGGAGGTCGTGCGCTGGCTGTGCGACCTGGTCGGCTACGGCCAAAGTTCGTTCGGGCTGCTGACGTCGGGCGGTGTCATGGCCAACTTCATGGGCATGACGCTGGCCCGCGACATCCACCTCGGGCGCCTGCTCGGGGCCGGGCGGGCGCCGCGTGGGGCGATGCTCGAGGGCGTCCGCGTCTACACGTCGGACCAGACCCATTTCTCGATCGCCCGGGCGCTCGATCTGCTCGGCTTTCCGCCCGAGACCCTCGTCGTCATCGCGTCGGATGACCGATTCCGACTGCGTGGGGAGCCGGTCGCGGCGGCCGTCGCCCGAGACCGCGCCGCCGGGCTGACGCCGTTCGCGATCGCGGCCGTCGTTGGATCGACCAACACTGGATCGGTGGACGCGGTCGGGGAGCTGGCGGATATCGCAGACGCTGAGGACCTGTGGCTGCACGTGGACGCGGCGTACGGCGGGGCCGCGCGGTTGTCGAAGCGCGACGGCGCCCGTGTCATCGACCTCGATCGCGCCGATTCGGTCACGGTCGATCCGCACAAGTGGTTCTTCCAGGCCTACGACATCGGCGGGCTGCTCGTCCGCGACGGGGCGCACCTCGCCCAGACGTTCGGCGGGCGCGCGCCCGAGTACTACCGCGGCGGCGAGACCCTGGCCCGTGACGACGACCACGATCATGGCGAGCAGCTGAACTTCTACAAGCTGAGCTTCGAAGGCACCCGTCGCTGGCGCGCGCTCAAGCTGTGGATGTCGTGGAAGCACCTCGGCACCGAGGGCTTCGCCCGGCTCATCGAGGCGAACGACGACCTCGCGGCCCTGCTAGCCCGCCGCTGCGAGGAGTCCGACGACTTCGAGGCGATCCCGACTGTCCCGGAGCTCTCCGTCGTCTGCTTCCGGCACCTGCCCGGTGGTCGCACCGCGGCGCTCGCGCTCGCGCCGGGCGAGCTCGACGCCCATCAGGATCGACTCCAGACAGCGCTCGAGGCGTCCGGCGACGGCTGGCTGACGACGACCCGACTGCGCGGCTCGACCTACCTCCGAGCCGGGATCGTCAACTACCTCTCGACCGATGATGACATCGACCGCCTGCTGGCGACGCTCAGGAGGCTCGCTGCAGAGGCGGACTGAGGGGCGCATCCCAGGCGACCTCAGCCGAATGCGTCGCGCAATGGGGCGGCGACCTCGGTGGCAAGCCGCCGGATGCCAGCCGCACCCTCGCGAGCGGGGGTCGTCAGCAGGATCTCGTCGCTCCCCGCCCGACCGTAGGCGATCGCCCGTTCCGTGGCGGTGCGGCGGCCCTCGGCATCGCCGGGGATGATGATCTGGGTCGAGATCGTCAGGTCAGCGGGGTCGC
Organism: uncultured Chloroflexia bacterium; assembly: GCA_963765245.1. Taxonomy (GTDB): domain Bacteria; phylum Chloroflexota; class Limnocylindria; order Limnocylindrales; family CSP1-4; genus SPCO01. The sequence continues at coordinate 532,452 of CAVXVP010000001.1, read as the reverse complement.
GCCCCATCTCTCCACATGCGCTCCGGAGTGCGTCCAGGCGCGCCTTGAAGCCCTCGAGCGTTCCGTCGAGGTTCGAGGCGTAATTCCAGCCGTCCGCATAGCGCGCCGCGATGCGCAGGCCGCGCGGACCCTGGCCACCGAGCCACAACGGAGGACCGCCCGATCGGACGAAGCCAGGCTCCATCGTCGCCTGGTCGAGTCGCCACGGAGGCGCATCGAGCGACACGCCGGGCGCACGCCGCGCCTCGTCGCTGAACAGCGCCTTGAGCACGCAGACGGCAGACTCATACCGGTCGAATCGATCGCGCAGCGGCGGCAGGTCGATCCCGAAAGACTCGTGCTCGCCGACGTGCCAGCCGGCGCCCAGCCCCAGGATGTAGCGACCGCCCGTGACGTGGTCGAGCGTGAGCGCCTCCTTGGCGAGCATCGACGGATGACGGAACGTTGTGGCCAGCACGGTCTGACCGACCGACTTGCCCGGCACGTGGTGGGCGAGCGCGGCGAGCGTGGTCATCGCCTCGAAGCTCGGGCCGCCGCGCTCCAGACCGGGGTCAGTGAGATGGTCGTTGAGCCAGCCCGAATCGAAGATCTCGTGCTGGCCAGCTTCTGCCCATGCGGCCTCGAGGCTGGCCCAGTCGGTCTTCTGCGGCGACGTCCGAAAACCGATCCTCATCCCGGCCGCGACCGGGCCGCCAACCGATCCTTGAGCCGGTACCACTCCCCGGCGAACGGCAGGAACCAGGCGCGGCCCTCGTACGGGGCCGGGACCAGCGGGAACTTCAGCTTCGCCAGGACCGGCGCCTCCCCGCCCGCCAGCCACGCCCCGGCCTGGGTGCCGAGCTGGGTCATCAGCGCCACGCCCGTCCCGCAGCAGCCCATCGCGTAGGCGATGCCCTCCTTCGTTCGGCCGGCGTGGGGCATGCGATCGAAGGTGAAACCGACGCTGCCGCCCCACGCGTAATCGATCCGCCGCCCCGCCAGCTGCGGATGGACCTCGAGAAGGCCCCGGTAGAGGATCTCGGCGGTGTGCTCGATCGAGGTCGGCAGCATGCTCGCCCGGCCGCCGAAGACCATCCGCCGGTCTGCCGAGACGTGCCAGTAGTAGAGGTAGTTCTTGGTGTCGAAGAACGAGCGGCCCTTGGGCGAGATCTCGGCCGCGAGGTCCTCCGGGCAGCGGCTCGGTCGCGATGATGTAGCTGGAGATCGGGATGATCCGGCGCCGTAGGCTCGGGACGACGCCGTCGGTGTAGGCGTTGGTGCCGACGAAGACGTCGCGGGCGAGGATCGCGCCCCGCTCGGTCTCGACGACGAAGCGGCCATCGGCCTGGCGCCGGATCGTCCGCGCCCGAACGCCTTCATGGAGGTCCGCGCCGGCCCGGTCCGCGGCCGCCGCCAGCCCCGCGAAATAGCGGCCAGGGTGGACGAGGCCACTGCCCGGCACGGCGAGAGCCCCGTAGTAGGCGTCCGTGCCGATCTCCTCGCGGAGGCGGTCGCGCGGGATGACGCTCGACTCGACGCCCATCGAGGCCAGGCTCTCGCGCTCGTGCTCGAGGCCCGGAACGTGCGATGGCGCATAGGCGAGCTCGAGGTGCCCTCGCTCACGGAAGTCGCAGTCGATCGATTCTTCGCCGATCAGACGCTTGACGGTCTCGTAGCCGGCGAGCGTCTCGCGATAGAGCGCATGACCGGTCTCCTCGCCGTAGCGTGCGACGAGCTCTGTCGGTCCCCACTTGTAGCCGGCGTGGACGATGCCGCCGTTGCGCGTCGACGCTCCCCAGCCGAGCGTCCGGGACTCAAGCAGCGTCACGGCGACCCCGCGACGAGCGAGCTCACGAGCAGCGTTGATCCCCGTGTAGCCGCCGCCGATGACGACCACATCCGCGCTGTCCGGCAGCGGCCGACCCGATCGAATAGCGAGCGGCGCCATCGTCGCGCTCCACAGCGAGCGTCGCTCGAAATCAGTGTTCATCTCGCTCGTCGCCATCGGCGAAGGGTAGGCCATCGCCGACTCCAGGGGTCGGACGCGTCGGACCGCGCAACGGGCATCGCCAGGGCACGGTGGAACCGGGAGGCCGCCTCGCGCACCCGTCGTCAGAATGGCGGTTCCATTGTCGTCGCACATGTGCTACGTTCGTCGCATGAGCGATGTTGCCTCGCGAGACCTGCGTAACAACACGCGCGCGTTGCTCGATCGGGTCGAGGCCGGCGAATCGATCACGATCACGGTCGACGGTCGGCCCGTCGCGACACTCGAGCCCGCCGGCAGGCGGCAACGGTTCATGGCCCGCGACCGATTCGTGCGCGACATCCTCAGCCGACGCGCCGATCCTGCCCTTCGCACCGAACTCCGCGACCTCGCGCCCGACACCACCGACGACCTGCCACTCCGATGACGACCGGGCTCGCAGACACGACCGTGTTCATCGCGGCCGAGTCGGGCCGGTCGGCGCGCCTCGACCTCCTGCCCGATCGCCTGGCCGTCTCCGTGATCACGGTCGGGGAGCTCCGAGCCGGCGTCCTGGCCGCGACGGACGTGCCGAGTCGCGACCGACGCCTGGCGACGTTGACCGGCGTTCTGGCCCTTGAACCGATCCCGATCGACCAGGCGGTCGCGGAGACCTGGGCTCGCCTTCGCGTCTCTCTTCGCGACTTCGGGTTGCGGATGCCGGTCAACGACTCATGGATCGCCGCCACCGCGATGACCCTCGGCATCCCGGTAGTGACCCAGGACGACGACTACCTCCACGCTCCCGGTCTCGAGGTCATCCACATCTAGGGCGGAACCCAGAATGAACCTGGCCGTCTCGGGCGGCATCAGGTGGTCGAACGCGCATCGGAGGGACCGATCGAAACCGCGAAGGATCATTCGCTGGCCGACCGGGCACGGAACGGAGACCTCGACGCGTTCGAGGAGTTGATGCACGCTCGGATCGACGCCATCTACCGCCTCTCGTTCGCCATCGTCGGCGACGAGGCGGACGCGCGCGATTCGACCCAGGAAACCTTTATCGCTGCGTGGCGCCGCATTCGCGGTCTACGCGACCCGGACCGTTTCGACGCCTGGCTGCAGCGGATCGCCGTGAACTCGGCCCGGATGACGCTGCGCTCGCGCGGCCGTCGACGCGTCCGCGAGATCCCCTCGGGCGATGTCGCGAAGCTCGCGGGGATGTCCGAGCGAGCGGACGCCCGAACGATCCGACAGCGACGCCCTCGGCGCCGCCCTCGATCGACTCCCGGTCGACCAGCGAACGATCGTCGTCCTCCACCACCTCGAGGGCCATGATCTCGCTGGCCTCGCCGAGATCCTCGAGATCCCGATCGGAACGGTCAAATCGCGACTCCACAGCGCACGCCAGGCGCTTCGGGCGGCGCTCGCGGCCGAGGATCGGGCTCGATGACCGGGAACGACGACTGGGACGACGACCGCCTCACGGCGGCATTCCACACGCGATTCGACCGGTCCGCGCCACCGACCGTCGCCCGCGCCGTCCACGCCGCGATCGCCGGCACCACCCCGACGCGATTTCACGCGTTCGAGCGCCTCCAGGCGCGGCATCTCGCGACCGCGGCCGTCGTGATCGTCCTCGTCGGCGCCCTGACCGTGGCCCTGGCGGACTTCGGTCGCCTCGGCGGTGGCCCATCGACGCCGGCCGGCTCCGGCGGCCGGTTCGACAGCCGGCGCCAGCGCGACGCCGACGGCGCAGGCCATCCCCGGCGTTGGTCGTTCGAGAGTCTCCCGATCATCCAGGTCACGGACGCGATCGCGGTCCGCGACGCTGGCGTCGACGACCGTGAACTGGCAGTCCAGGGCTGGTTCGCGAGCATGATGGCGAGCTGCCCCGCGCCGAATGTCAACCCGATCAACCCGCTGCAGGTCGGCTGTCCCGACGGGTTCGTGTGGCTGATGGAACGACCGGAATCGGTTGCTACTCGGTCCGGCAACCAGACCACATTTAGCGCGCCATCCGGACCCGCCCTGAACCCGGACATGGATGGCATCGACCGTTCGTGGGAACCCGGAGACTCCGGCCTTGACGCCAATGGCGGTTCCACGCCGCTGGATGTCGTCTTCGTCGGTCACTTCGACGATCGACGTGCCGCCCTCTGCCCGCAGGCCGAGGTCGAGGCCTGTCGCGATCGATTCGTCGTCGATGCGGTCGCGAGCGTGCACGGCGTGCCGCAACCGCGCAGCGTGATGCGCGAGGTGCGCCAGGCCAGCGCCATCCAAGGCTCGACCGGGCCGACATCGAGGCGATCGTCGCCAACGAAGCCCCGCAGTCGCCGATCCTGTCGATGGTCGTCACGAAGGCGCCGCGGGCCTCCCGACGATCGAGCCGTCACTCACCGATGGCCAGCAGGGCCTCACGACACGACCCGTCGTCTGGGTCGTTCGGGTCCTCGAGTCGGACCGGGTCGTCACGTACATCGTCGTCGACGGCACCGATGCGATCTACGAGATGACCCCGGAGGGTGACGCCGTCCAGGTCGGTGGCTCGACCGGTGACCCGGTCGTGACCCCGGGACCCTGGCCGCCTGATGGCGCTGAGGTCGTCACGCTGACCAGCGATGTCGGCGCCGGCAAGCCGCCGGTCCAGGTCGCCGTCGTCGACCTGTCCGGTCGACTGACCGGCGCCACCGAGAAGGGCACGCTCGATCCTTCCGACGCGCCGATCGGGACCTCCGGCAGCCGTTTCGATGCGTACGCCGAGCCGGGGAAGCCGGGGCGTGTCCACCTCAGCTTGGATCGGTGGGATCTGCGACAGCCACATCACCGTGACCGTCGCCGCCGACCTCGGCATCGATCACCTTCGACATGGGGCCGCAGCCGGACTGCGACTCGATCGGCGTCGGGCGCGAGCTGGTCCTCGACTTCGACGGTTCGGTCGACGTACCCAGCATCGAGCTCAGGGACGCAGCGGACAACCCGAAGGGGTCGCCCGCGTACGACCTCGATTGCGGACCGCTCGGCCCGGACGACTGCCATCAAAAGGCCGCAGGATCGTCGCCGCGAACGAGACCGCGACCAAGCGAGTCGTCATCGATCGCGTTCAGCGACGAATGTGGGTCATACACGGTGCTCTTCGACGACGGCACGGGGATGTCGGCGAGCGTCGACTGCGTCCTCCCCTAGGCGCGACGCCCAGGACCGTCAGGCCTCGGGCGCCTCGTAGGCGATCCGTCCCGCAGCGAGCGTCACGAGGACGCGACCCGGCAGCTCCATCCCGAGCAGCGGCGTGTTCTTGCCGCGCGACGCGAGTCCGTCCGCACTGACCGTCCAGCGCTCGGAGCGATCGAAGACGACGAGATCCGCCGGGGCACCTTCGACGAGTCCGACCGTGCCGTCCCGGCGCGTCCGGCCACCGAGCACGCCCGCTGGGCCGGTCGTCAGCGCCTCGATGGCGCGCAGCAGAGGCAACCGTCCCGCGTCGACCGCGGCGAGGACCACGCCCAACGCAGTCTCGAGGCCACTGATCCCGTTCGCCGCCTGACCGAACTCGACCGCCTTGTCGACCTCGGTGTGCGGGGCGTGATCCGTGGCGATCGCGTCGGCCGTGCCGTCGAGCAAGGCGGCAAGGCAGGCCGCGGCATCATCGTGGCGCACGCAACGGCGGGTTGACGCGCAACGACGGGTCGTATGGCCCGGTCGTGATCGCGTCATCCGACCACGGATCGCCGCTCGCATCCCAGGCCCAGCGCCGCGCACCTGCGATCCACTCGTCGGTCAGCGCCAGGTGATGGGGCGTGACGTCGCAGGTGACCGGCAGGCCGGCCGCCTTGGCGCGCCGGACGAGTTCCAGGGCGCCATTCGTCGACAGGTGGGTGAGATGCAACCGAGCGCCGGGCACATCCCGCAGCACATCGCCCAGGATCGCGATATCCCGTGCGACCGCCATCTCCTCGGCCGCGGTCGGCCAGCCGCGCAGACCCGAGCACCGTCGCCACGAACCCGTCGTTCGCCTCGGCGCCGTCGGTCAGCGACGGCTCCTCGGCATGCTCGACGATCGGCAACCCGAGCGCGCCCGCATACGCGAGCGCCGACCGCAGGATCGAGGCCGAGCGGACCGGCGACCCGTCGTCGGAGAAGCCGACGACTCCCGCGTCCGCCAATTCCCCGAGCGCAGCGAGCTGCTCCCCTCCTCGCCCGAGCGAGACCGCGCCGATCGCGAGCAACTCGACCGGCGACCCGGACGCCTCGGCGGCAGCCCGCACCCCGGCCAGGACCCCCGGCTCGTCAAGGGCCGGGGTCGTGTTGGGCATCGCGCAGACCGTCGTGAAACCACCGTGCGCGGCCGCGGCAAGCCCGCTCGCCACGGTCTCCGCATCCTCGTTGCCCGGTTCGCGCAGGTGGACGTGGAGGTCGATGAACCCCGGCGCGACGACGACCCCGTCCGGCCCGATGCCATCCGCCTCGGCGCCCGACAGCCAGGTCACTGTCTCGAGGATCCCGTCGATCACGACGATCTCGCCCGGTCCCTCGCGACCCGCCGCCGGATCGACCAGCCACGCCCGGCTGATCTCGAGGTCGGGCCCCGAGCCGCTCACCCGGCGCCGGTCCCGGTCGGCCCGGCGGTCCCGTCCCGTGCGTCCCGGCCAGCAGGTAAAGCAGCGCCATCCGGACCGCGACGCCGTTCGTGACCTGCTCGGTGATCACGGACTGGGCGCCGGCGGCGACATCGGGCGCGATCTCGACCCCCTCGTTCATCGGGCCCGGATGCATCACCAGCGCGCCGGGATGTGCCAGCGCCAGACGCTCGCGGGTGAGTCCGTACCGCGCCGCGTATTCGCGCATCGACGGCAGCAGTCCGCTCGACATCCGCTCGCGCTGGATGCGCAGTGCCATCACGACATCGGCATCGCGCAACGCCTCGTCGACGGAGGTCGTCACGTGGAAGCGGCGACCAGCCGCCGCTCCCCGCCCTGCCCACGCCTCGAACCCCCGCACCAGGGTCGCCGGGCCGCACAGCCACAGGTCGGCGCCGGCCGCGGTCAGCGTCCAGATGTTGGACCGTGCCACTCGCGAATGGAGCAGGTCGCCGAGGATCACGACCTTGCGCCCAGCCAGCGACCCACCGGGAAGTCGCTCGCGCATCGTGTACAGGTCGAGCAGGGCCTGGGTCGGGTGGGCGTGCCAGCCGTCACCCCCGTTGAGCACGGAGCCACCGAAGATCTCGGCGGCCAGGTACGGCGCCCCGGAGACGGAGTGGCGCATCACCAGCATCTGCGCGCCAAGCGCCTCGACCGTGCGGACCGTGTCGACCAGCGACTCCCCCTTCGAAACCGACGAGCTCGCCGCGGCGATGTTGACGACGTCGGCCGACAGGTTCTTGGCGGCGACCTCGAACGAGACCCGCGTCCGTGTCGAAGCCTCGTAGAACAGGATCGTGACCTGACGGCCGCGCAGCGCCGGCACCTTCGCGATCGGGCGGGCCAGGACCTCGCGCATCGCGTCGGTCGTCCGCATCACCAGGTCGATCTCCTGCGCCGACAGGCCGTCGACGTCGAGGAGGTGGCGATGGCGCCAGGCGACGGCCTGGCTCTCGGGCGCCGCGTCGACCGACGGGACGGCGGCCGCGGCCTCGCCTGCCTCCGGGTCGACCACGAGGCTCACCCGACCGGCTCGGCCGTCGGCTCAGGCACGAGGCGCTCGATCTCGACCCCGTCCTCGTCGTCGATCTCCGCCAGGTGGACCTTGACGAGCTCCTCGCGCGAGGTCGGCACGTTCTTGCCGACGTGGTCCGCTCGGATCGGGAGCTCGCGGTGGCCGCGATCGACGAGCACCGCCAGCCGGATCGCCTGTGGCCGCCCGAAATCGACCAGGGCGTCCATCGCGGCCCGGATCGTCCGCCCGGTGTAGAGCACGTCGTCGACGAGGATGACCGTCTTGCCGTCGATCCCCGACGGGAGCTCCGTGCCCTTGACGACGGGCTGCTGGGCGACCATCGAGAGGTCGTCGCGGTAGAACGTGATGTCGAGCGCCCCGACCGGGATCTCGGCGCCTTCGTTCTCGGCGATGGCAGCGGCGATCCGACGGGCGAGCGGCACGCCACGGCGCTGGATGCCGATGAGCAGGAGACCCTCGGTGCCCGCCTGCTTCTCGACGATCTCGTGGGATAGCCGGATCGTCGCTCGGCGGATCTCGTCCGCGGTCATGATCTGACGGCCGCTCATCGCTCCTTCCTGGGCCTCACCGGGCCTCCCTGGCGGCCTCACGGGGCCGTTGCTGAAGGGATGAGCGAAGGATACCGCGCCGGGGTCAGTAGACGTACACCGTGACCTTGGTGGTGCCGGCATACGACGGGCAGCCGCAGACCTCGAAGAAGTCCGGCCGGTAGAGGTCGACGACGCGGCTCTTCTTCTGCGGGCCGTAGTCGTTGACGACGCGCACGATGCACCCGCCATTGCCGCAGATCTTGACGACGGTGCCGCGTGGCAAGCGCATGGCCGTCGTGCCGTTGTCGTAGAACGTCGCTCCACCGGACAGGGTGTACCTGGGCTTGCCGGGCAACGCTGCCGAGAGCGCCCCCTTGCTGACCGAGGACGCGCCCGCCCGTGGCAGCTCGATCCGGGGCCGATTCCTCACCACCGCTGTCGGCGGCGCGCCGGGTTCGACGATCCGTGTCTGGGCGCCGACGGTGCCGCCCGACACGTGGGCGTCGTCGAGCGGCTCGATCGTTGCCATCGATCGCGAAGTGTTCGCGAGGACCGAGAACTGTTGGAAAGCGCCTGCGGGAACCGGTTCGATGGGGATGGACGTCCGTGAACCGACGAGACCCGGAAGCGCAACCAGGGCGAGGGCCGCGGTGAGCACCGACCCTACGACCAACCTGTTGGGTCGCACGAGACCCAGACCATACGACGCATCACGCCCGGATGTCACGTCCGGGCGGCGCCGGTCCTCTAGTGGATGACCACCACGTTCTCGACCGGACCGCTCTCGACCGCACCGACCGAATCGTCGGTCCAGGCGACGACCTGGACGCGGCTCCCCTCGCCGCCCTGTCCGGGCGGGGTCGCCCAGGCGAGACGCCCGTTGGCGATCGAGAACCCGGGGAGTGCCGGCATGTCGCGCGGCGCACCGTGCGGCCGGTCGATCTCACCGGTGACCGGGTCGAGCTGGAGCAGGCTGAGCCGGCCGATCGACGGATCGTTGCCGTCGGCCACCCAGACCGCGAGCCACGAGCCGGTCTCGTCCCAGCGGACGTCGAACTCGGCGAACGGCCCCTTGGCGACGACCGCCGCAGGCTTGCCGTTGGTGTCGACCCCATTCGCGTCGGAGAAGGCGCGGAGGACGAGTGAGCCTTCGCCGACGACCGGGGTCTTGCTCTCCTGCCCGACCGTCACGGTCCCGTCCCAGGTCACCGCCCAGTGCTCGTCCGGGTCGACGGCGGGCCGCCAAGCGCTCCCGTCGATGGCGGACTCGTCGCCGCTGGCGGGATCGATGAAGAACGACTCCGTGGTGCCGCTGGCGACGCGACTGCCGATCAGCCGGTCCCCTGCCCACGAGGCGAAGACGCTGGCGTGGTCACTCGTGGCCACCTCGGCGAGCTGGTCGCCGACGCGCCAGACGTAGATATCCGGGCCTTCCGAGCCGTCCGACGGGCGCGCGGTGAACGCGAACCAGGCACCGTCGGGCGAATACGCCGCCGACTGGCCGACGACCTTGACCCCCGAGATGATCGCCAGGTTGTTCGACAAGGTCGGTTCGGGCGTCGCGGACCGGGGTCGCTTCCGGTGTCGGTTCGACCGATGGTTCGACCGAGGCGGGCGGTGTGACCTCCGGCGTCGCACTCGGCTCGACGGAAGCAGACTCGGACGGTTCGGAGCTCGCGGTCGCCGATCCCGAGGCGACCGGCGTCTCGGTCGGCTCGGGGGTGAGGCTCGGGGTCGCGGTCGCCTCCGGCGTCGAAGACGGGACGGGGCGTCGAGGTCGGTTGCGGTGTCGGGAGGGCCATCACGACGACCGAATCGCTTCCGGCGGCATCGGTCCCGACGACGACGGCCTGGTTCTTGACCGGCGACTGCGAGATGGACTTCGGCCGGATCGAGAGGTCGACCTGCTTCGAATCGCGGTCGTTGACGGGTTCGCAGTCGGGCTGGCGGTCGGTCGGACAGACCTTGTCGATCTTGGTCGAGCTGTAGGCGAGACCGCCGGTCGACGACGTCCCGAGCCACTCGACCGAACCGGCACCGACCGCCATCGGCGTGGCGCCGGGTGTGCCGGTCGTGGGCACGACGGCGATCGGCGGGTTGTCCCCTTGCGTGTCGCCCGTGCGTCCGGTGAGGAACCCGCCCGACAGGACGCTGGCACCGATGACGACGACGACGACCGCGATCCCCGACAGCGCGCCGAGCGGGATCGAACGCCGGCCGGTCGAAGCTTCCCGGCGTGAGCCGCGGCGTGATGCCGATTCGCCCTCGATGGCGGCGGCGGTGCGAGCCCACAGGTCGCGAGGCGGCTCAGGCTGCTGGCTGCGCAGGCTGCGCAGTGCGAGACGGTCCGCACTGTAGGCGGCGGCCACGGAGCGGCAGCTCTCGCAGCTCGCAAGGTGCGCATCGAGCCAGGCGGCGTCCTTGGGATCGAGTGGCCAGTCGACACGCGTTGCCGCAAGACTCCGGGCGCGATCGTGGGTCATGGCAGCCGGACCCGCGCGCCGACGGAGGCGATGCAGGCGGCTCATCGGTGACCCTCGGCCGAGTGGCTGGTCGTCGCCTTCGCCTCGGCCTCGGCCTCGGCAGCTCGTTCGGCGGCGAGCGCCTGGCGGAGGCTTTCGCGAGCGCGGGTCAGAAGCGCTCGTGCCGCGACGTGGCTGACATCGAGGGCGGCGGCCAGCTCGACACCCGTGAGGTCGTGGAGCTCGGCCAGCAGGAGGGCGGCCCGCTGGCGTTCGGGGATGCGAGCCAGGGCACGCTGCATGTCGCCCGACAGGTTGGCGTCCATCACCAGACGCTCGGCCGACGGCGCGGACCCATGCGACTCGCCGGTCCACGGGAAGAACCGGATGATCTTGCGCCGGCGGATCTCGTCGAGGGCGACCCGGTGGGCGATCTGGTAGAGCCAGGCGCGCGCGTTCTCGGGCTTCTCGAGCGTGTCGTAGTTCTTGTACGCCTTGATGAACGCGTCCTGGGTCAGGTCGGCCGCGAGCTCCGGCTCGCGGAGCATGCGCAGGAGGTAGGCGTAGATCTCGCCGTGGTGCTTGGCGAAGAGCGTCTCGACGAAGGTGCCGGCCTCCTCGTGATCCCACATGCCGCTCATGGCCGCTGCTCGTGATCGGAGCGTGGCGGGATTGCCAAGCGGTCCGCGAAGGTCAGCGAGAGCGGGGTCGGCGACCACAGGTCCTCCGTGCGGGATGGGAAACGGAGCGCGGTCATCTGACTGCGCCCTTCGTCGGCCAAAAGACGCCGGGCCTTTCCCCGATGTGACGCATCAGCCCGTGCCGTCCACGTCGAGGTTCGGCGCGCCCGAGGAGCTCCTCGACCGCGTCCTCCGGCGACACCGGATTGACCGGCAGGCCGGTCCCCAGCTCGAGCCCGGCGATCTCGCGCAGACGCGGGTGGATCTCCCAGTGCCAGTGGTAGGTCGCGTCGACCTGTTCGCGCAGCGGCGCGGTGTGGAGCACGAGGTTGTACGGCGGACCGTCGAGGCTGGCTGCGAGCCGGGCGAGGACCTGGCGGAGGGCTTCCGCGGTGGCGGCCACGTCCGGCCCGGTGGCACGCCCGAAATCCGCCTCGTGGCGGCGCGGCACGATCCAGACCTCGAACGACGAACGGGAGGCGTACGGCGCGAACGCCACGCTCGCGTCGTCCTCCCAGACCAGGCGGTCGGGCAGCCGCGATTCGTCGCGGACGAGGCGGCAGAACGGGCACTCGCCTTCGCGGATGACGAAGCGGGCAGCGCCGCCCATCTCCTCGGCGATCCGGTGCGGGACCTGGGGCAGGTCGTACAGGTCGAGGCAGAGGTGGTTGGTCCGGGCGCCGGCCTGTGCGCCCCAGTTCTGGACGACCTGGAGGTAGTCGGTCTGGCCAAGGCTGCGCGCCTCGGCGAGCGCCTCGCGCGCGTTGCCCACGAGCGCCTCGATCATCTCGGTCCCGACCGCGTGCAGCGGCCGGTGCTCCCCGGGCGGGGCGACGATCGTCCGCCAGCTGCCGGTCGCGCGCGCCTGGGCGAGCGCGACCTGGGCCAGACCGCTGTTGAGCTCGCGCGCGTCGTCGTCGGTCCCCACGACGTGGAAGGCGAAGTCCTTGAGCATCCGGACGCGGACACCGTCGCCTTCGGGCGTCGAGCAGTTCGCACAGCCGAACAGCCGGTCGTCGATCGGCTCGGCGGCACGCGCAAAGCGGTCGCGGTGGAAGGCGCGGTCGACGACCGTCGCGACCCACCAGCCGGTGATCGGATCCTTTCGGAGCTCGAAGAGACCGGCTGCCATCGTCAGATCCCGGTCAGCGGCGCGCCAAGTCCGGCGGCGAATGCGCCGGCGAAGATGCCTGCGGCGTGCTCGACCGATGCCGTCGTGGGGGCCGCGGTGCGTTTCGCCGCGCTCGGCGGCGATCGATGTCGACGTGACGCCCGGCATGCCGCACGGGTCGATCAGGTCGAAGTCGGCGAGGTCGACGCTGACGTTGAGCGCGATGCCGTGGTAGCTCACGCCGCGCTCGATGCGCAGCCCGAGCGCGCCGATCTTGCGCGGATCCGTGCCGTCCGGATCGCACCAGCAGCCGGGATGGCCGTCACGGCGGGCGGCGGCCACGCCGTACGCCGCACAGGTCGCCACCAGGGCCGCCTCGAGTGCGCGCACGAGCGGCCGGACCAGCAGCCCACGTGCCGACAGCGCCAGGATCGGATAGGCGACCAGCTGTCCGGGACCGTGATAGGTCACCTCGCCGCCGCGCTCGACCCGGATGACCTCGATCCCCCGAGCGCCAAGCGTGGCGGCGTCGGCGCGGATGTGGGCTGGGTCGGCGGTGCGGCCGAGGGTCAGGACCGGTGGATGCTCGAGGAGCAGCAGCTGGTCGCCGATCCGTCCCTCCGCACGATCGGTGACGAGGCGCTTCTGGAGCTCGAGCGCCTCGTGGTAGTCCACCCGTCCGAGCCACGAGGCGACGATCGGCCCCGCGTCGGGGGTCGATCCGCTCGGCACCGGCTGCAGTGTCTCGATCACCACCTCGGCAGGGTAGCAGGACAGGCCGTTCGGGCCGCCTAGGGCCGGATCGCGCCTCCGAGACCCAGCGTGACGATCGCGGCCAGGCTCCCGAGCCCGACCACGATGGCGACCGTAAAACCGACGGCGATCGGCCGCCAGCTCGTCTCGCGCAGCTCCCCGACGTGGATCGACATGCCGACGGCCGCGAGAGCGACCAGGATCAGGCTGCGCGCGACCGTGTCGAGCGCGTTCGCCTCTTGCGCGTCGATCAAGCCGACGGTCCGCAGGGTCGCGAGAGCGAGGAAGCCGAGGACGAACAACGGGACGGCCCGGCGGATCCCGCGCCGCCCCAGCGCTCGCGGGCCGGATGCCGGGTTGCTGTCCGCGCGTCCCGCCCACACGGCGGCGATCAGGAACAGGAGCGGTGCCATCAGGGCGTTGCGGATGAGCTTGACCACCGTCGCGACGTCGAGTGCCTCGGGTCCGAACGCGGCACCGGTGGCGATGACCTGGCTCGTGTCGTGGACGGCCACGCCCGCCCAGAGTCCCGACGACGTCGGGGAGAGGCCGACCGCACGACCGATGGTCGGGTACAGGAAGACCGCCAGGGTCCCGAACAGCGTGATGGTCGCGACCGCGTAGGCGACCTCACGGGCGCGCGCGCCGATGACGGGCGCCGTCGCGACGATCGCCGTGTTGCCGCACACCGCCGACCCGACCGCGATGAGGACGGCGAGCCGGTCGTCGACGTGGACGAGGCGCGCCACGACGAGCACGATCGCGAACGAGGCGGCCATGGTGACGACGATGAGACCGGTCGCGGGCAGCCCGATCCGGGCGATCTCGGCCAGGCTGAGCCGGGCTCCGAGAAGGACGATCCCGAGACGCAGGATGCGCTGCGAGCTGAAGGCGAGGCCCGGCGTCAGCGTCCGGATGCGCGGTCCGGCGAGGGACGCGACGACGATGCCGAGCAGGAGCGCGACCGAGACCTCGGCCACGATCGAGGGAAGGAACCCGGTGACAAGTCGCGCGACGATGGCGACACCGATGGCCGCCGCCAGTCCGGGTCCGACCGACCGCGCCCCGCTCTCGATCGCGGATGCGCGGGTCAGGACGGTGCCAGCCTCGGGTTGAGTGCCAGCGGGAGAGTCGGCTCGACGATCTTCCCGGGCCGGTTGTCGTCGTAGATCTCGAACTGGAAACCACGGTCGGGGACGAGCGTCACGCGGTGGAATTCGAGGGTGTACTCCGCGTACGTCTCATGCGTGATGGCCGCCGCCTCGGTGTGGGCCGGCCGGCCCGCGGCTGCTCGTGCCTCCGCCCTGCTGTCCCACAGGCAGAAGGACATGCAGTGGCCGTCGTCCTGGGTCGGGCCTCTGAAGTAGTGGACGAAACCGGATGCCCCCATGGCCTCGGCGTGGGCCCAGTCGTCATGTGCCGTCAGGCGCGCTTCATCGACATCCGGACGCCGGACCGAGCGGAACGCGACCATGTACCACTCGCCCGGTTCGACCTCGGGAGCGCAGGCATCCCAGGTGAACGCGTCGGAGACGGGCAGGGTCGCGTACCGGTCGGAGACCGGGGCGAGACGATCGAACGGTGACGACGATCGATGACTCATGTCGGTGCAGCATAGCGAACATCGCGCAAGGATTACCACGCTATGAGACGACTGTCAGCCACATGGCGAGACAGAAGTACCGCCCTACTGATAGCGGTCCTCGGCAAGCTCCTCGTTGATGGTCCTGCCGGCGGCCTGGAGGAGCCTCCCGGACCGCGTGCGCCACGCTTCGTCGCAGCGGAAAGCCGGTCCGACGACCGCGATCGCGCCGACGATCCCGTCCTCGCGAAAGACCGGCACAGCCATCGCGACCGAACCTTCGATGAGCTCGCCCTCACTGATCGCCATCCCGGTCATCACGATCCCGCCAAGCGTCGCGCGTAATTCGTCCTCGGTCGGCGTCCGGTCTGTGATCCGGACCAGGTCCTGGGCGAGGATCTCGTCGAGGACCTCGGGCGGCGCGAACGCCAGCAAGGCACGGCCGGGCGCGCCGGCATACAGCGGCCGCATGTCGCCCGGGGGCACCGTCACCCGCAGCGATGCCTCGCTCTCGACCTGGTGCAGGCAGACCGACGACAGTCCCACGCGACGGACGACGATCGCGGTCTCCCCGGTCTCCTGGGCGAGCATCCGGAGGGCCGCGTCGGCGTGGCGGATGAGCCGCTCGCTGCTGACGTTCGCGCCGGTGCCGATGAGCAGCTTCGGGCCCACCCGGAAGAGCCCACCGTTGCGGTCGACGAATCCGAAGTCGCCGAGGGTCCGGAGGTAGCGGTAGACGGTCGAGAGTGGCATGTCCAGGGTGGTGCCAAGCTCGTCGGCGCGGACCTCGCCCCGATCCGCCACGGTCAGCAGGAGGCGCAGACCACGAGCGAACGATGTGTCCTCGGCCGCTTCCTCGGGAGGCCGGTCGCGCGCGGTGGTCATGCGTGGTCCTCAGATCATTCTCACTCCGCGGGAATCACTCCCGGCCCGGGATGGTAGCACCGTCCCGAGCGTGTGGGCCATCACAGTCCTCTGTTGGCGGCCGATTCGCACCGGTGGGCTACCGTTGCTTCGATCAGTGGCCCTCCGTCCGAGGGCACGGAATGGAGGCGGTGCTCATGAACGATGTCGCGGTGTTCGACCACATCAACGAGCTGTCGGCAGAGGAGGAAAGACTGTTCGCCGAGGCGAGCGACGGCTCCGGCCTGTCGACCGAAGCCACGGAACGGCTGGCCGAGATCAAGGTCGAGCTCGATCGCTGCTACGACCTGCTCCACCAGCGCGAGGCTCGCCGCGCAGCCGGTCTCGATCCCGAGGAAGCCACGCTCCGGCCGGTCGAGGTCGTCGAGCGCTACCAGCAGTGACGTTCGCTCCCATGTCGGCAGACTGACACCGGCCGGGACGACACAGCCGAGGACATGGCGCGTCCCATGGTCCATCAATGACTTCACCACAGGCCCGCCGCTTGGCTGGTCGAAGGGGATCAGATGGATCGTGGACATCCCGGGCTGTACAGGTTGATTGGCGTGCTGGCCGTTGTCATCAGCGGGTGCGCACCGAGCGCCCCAGCTTCCGTGCCGGCACCTGCCCCAACCGCCCTCGCTGCCGCGGCAATCGCCGCATCGCTCTCCCCCGTGCCGAGCCTTACCATCGAGACCCCAACACAGGTTTTCTCCGCCCCGCCCGCGCCGACCGCCTCCCCGCCGCCGACAACGGCGCCCACGCCCCCCACGATCAAGCAATCGGCGTCGACGCCGGCGCCGACTCGAGCACCCAAAGGCGCCGCGGGCTGGACCGCACCGCGTCGGTTGGGCAACGGGTCAGACTGCGTCACCGTGACCGCGGGGATCGACACCGCAGGTCGCTATCACGTCGCAGCCGAATGCAAGGGAACGATCAACTATTACGTGTCGATCGATTCGGGGCGTTCCTGGAACGCGCAGGCACTTGCCCATCCAGTCGGCCGGATGGATCTCGATCCGAAGATCGGCTTCGATGGCAAGACGACGTATCTCGCCTTCACCCGGATCATCCCGGACGGGGGTTGCGGCGGCGGACGTGGCCCGAGCGTTGGTGTCTACTACCGCACACGAGGCCTGCCAGGGGGCACATGGTCGGCATCCAAGAGGATCGGGCCTGCAGCCGATACCCTCGAATCCTTCCAGGTCGCCGACGGAACCATCCACGTCACGGTGGCCGGCAAGGACGCTCTGTCGTACTACGAGACTCTCAAGGGGACCGCGTCTGCGCGATACCCGATCTCCGACTCGGTGGTCGATTGGACGTCGATGGGCGTCGGCGCGGATGGTCGCGCCCGGATCGTCTACTCGGCGAGAAACGGGATCCAGTACGCGCGGTTCTCCGGCTCCGGCTTCTCGACCAGGAAGATCCCCGGCACGACCGAGTTCGACAGTCACCCGGTCATCGCGCTCGACGCGGGCGACAAGTCGCACGTCGCGTGGACCCGCAATGAGCCATCGACATGTGGCACATCGCCGGTCGGCACCTGGTACGCATCGAACGCCAGCGGGACGTGGAAGGCGCAGCAGATCACCAAGGCCGTCGGCGACACCTTCATCGACGTCGAGGATGCGACCGGACGGGTCCGCGTCCTCATCGGCAGCGAGGCAGCTGTCCGGTACTACAAGACGATGTCCGACGGGTCGTGGAAAGGCGCGACTCTAGCCTCGACGAGCTGGGCGAGGTCTCCCATTCTTTCGCGTAACCCGTCGACCGGGGCCTTCCTCGTGGCGTACATCGACGGGTCCGGGACGCTTCGCGTGATCACCACGAAATGAAGTTCGAAGCCGTTTCCACGCAACGCCGCACTTGGAGGACTAGGACGATGACCCGCTCCAGTCGAACTCTTTTCAGCCTCCTGGCGCTGGGTGCGCTCGGGTTGGGGTGCAGCCCGGCCGCGGCGCCGACGGCGTCGCCCGCAGGCGCGTCATCTCAGCCCACCTCAGCCGCGGCATCGCAGCCGGCCTCGGCATCGGGGATCGTGCTCGATCGCACCGGACCGATCGGCTGCGACTCGATCGGAATCGACTACAAGTCGGCCAACATCAGGATCGATGCTGCGTCGGACCCTGATGTCTGGGCAGAGACGGACACGGGGAAGAAGCTCGCGGTCAAGTGGTCGGAAGGCTTCACCGCCACCGACGGCGATGCACCCGTCATCAAGGGACCGAAAGGCGAGGAGGTCGCCCGTGACGGGACCGTGATCGTCGTTCCGCCCGGCGCCTATCCGAGGCAGATCGGGTATTTCGTGTGCCTGGCGCCTGACACGTTGTACGTCCTGGAGACCGAGCCGCAGTAAGGCGGGGATGGGTCGGCCACGCCGGCTCCGAGGTGCGGGCTGAGAGAATGGTCAGATGGACGTCGAATCTGGCACGACCCTGACCATCGACGAACTCGTCCTGCGGCCGTGGCGTCCGTCCGATGCACCCGCCCTGCTTGCCGTTTGCCAGGACCCGGAGATCGCTCGGTGGGTGACCATCCCCCAGCCGTTCCTGCCGGCCGACGCCGACGCGTTCATCGAGAACTCGAGCTCGATGTGGCGTGATGGCACCGGTGCGCCATTCGCCATCGTCGATGCATCCACCGACCGACTGCTCGGGGCCGTGACCAGGTTCGGCCCGGATGGACATCAGGCCACATTCGGCCTCTGGCTGGCACCCGATGCGCGGGGCCGCGGGGTGGGCACCCGAGCCCTTCGACTGGTCGCGGACTGGACCTTCGACACGACTGACGCCATCCGCCTGGACGCGTACATCATGGTCGGGAATGAGGCGTCCAATCGGATGACGGAGCGCGCCGGGTTTCAGCGCGAGGGCGTCGCGCGCGCCTGGGACCTGCATCACGACGGCGTCCCCGTCGATTGCGTGGTCTATTCCCGCATCCGAGGCGACGAATAGGCCGGGCTTTCTTTGACGTCACGTCGCCCGAGAGGTCTCCGGCCGAAAACCTCAGCGCGGATCGAAGATGCTCGGTGGCAGCCGCTCCCCCGCGAGCATTCGCGCGATCTGCCGGCCGCCGTGGATCGAGGGCAGGAAGCCGACACCGTTGCAACCGAGGTTGTAGAGGAGCGCGGGGTGGCCCGGGTGGGCACCGATCACGCGGACTCCGCCGTCCATGTAGCCCATCAGGCCGTGCCACTGGAAATCGTACGGCTGGCCCGGCGGGCGTGATGGCTGGGCGAACGGTCGGATGTGCTCGTCCATGTAGGCGAGGACTGTCCCCGAGAAGTGCTCATCTCGAACCCAGGGGCGGTCGATGGGATGCTCCGGGCCGCCCATGCAGGTCAGCGTCGCGGTACTGTCGGGTCGGTCGTAGGTCCGTCGCGTCACGTAGACGTAGGGCGAGTCGCCGCCGATGGTCGTGTTGCGGATGTAGCTCATCGCCGCCGGCGTGCGCGGCCGTTCCTCGAAGAACGCCGCCATGAAGCCGATCGTGCCGACCACCTGTTGCCTTTCATGGAGGCGGATCGGCCTGCCAGCCTCGTCTTCAACGACGTGATCGGTGAAGCCGTTCGTGCACAGCACGACCTGGGACGCCGACGCGGTGTGGCCGCGGGCGTGGAGGACGACGTCGCCTTCGTCGCGTACGACGACACGATCCACGATGGTCTGATCCACGTACCGGAGGCGATTCGGGTATTCCTGCTCGAGGTAGGCGAGCACCTGCTGGACGAAGAGGCCGGCGTTGGCGCAGCCCTTGACGTCGGAGAGTACCGCCCGATACCGGTCGTCCGTCGTTTCGAGGAGTTCTCGGATGCGCGCCTGGGGCACGACCGAGTAGAGCTCCGCGAACTCGGCTGGGATCTGGTCGAGGAACTCGGCCTCCTCCGACACGACGCACGGTTCCGGGCGCAGGTCGCCGTCCCGGCGAAGCAGGCCGTTCCGCAGGTGCACCTGAAGGTGGTTGAGGCTGAACATGCCCATATGACCGGTGAACCGCTCGACGCGCACCTGGACTCCAGCCTCGGCGCCCATCAGATCGAGCAGGTCGTGGGCGTCGTCAAACGCCCGCTGGGCCTCGATCGCCTGCGCGGCCCCGAACTCGTCGGCAATATCGAAGAGCGGACGCTCGAAGTACGTCGTGAGCTGCCCAGCATTCCGCCCGGTCGCACCCCGCGCCACGCGGTCTCGCTCGATCAGCAGCACTCGCCGGTTGGATGAGCGGAGCGTAAAGAAGGCCGTCGCGACCCCGGCGATCCCCGCGCCGACGATCGCGATGTCGGTCGTCGCGTTGGCGTCGAGGGTTCGCGGCGGTCCATCGGGGGCCATCTGGGCGATCCACGGCGATCGGCTGGGCTGGTCGGAATACGTGGCCTGCCGCGACCCGCGGCGATCCTGCTGCGACGCCAGCTCCATTCGCCCCTTTCGATCAGCGTTGCGCTGCCCGCCCGCCGGACGGCCGCGCGGACGTTGCGGGCGACGGTAGCACGGCCTCGGGCACGATCATGGGACGGAGGTCTCGGCGATCGACGCGGCATGGTTCGAGCTGGCCACGAGGTGTCGACGTCTCTCTGCTCAACCCTGAGTCATCGCGCCGCCGTTCTTGAACGCTATCCTGGCCGGCGCTAGACTCCCGATTCTCCCGGCGGGAGTAGCTCAGTTGGCAGAGCGTCTGCTTCCCAAGCAGAAGGTCGCGGGTTCGAACCCCGTCTCCCGCTCCAGTCCCCCCGTGTGACCGGATCTCGACCGGCTGGGATCGCCGCCTTGACCCTGCACGCTGGCGAGTCCATCTTGGGCCGATCCTATCGCCGCGATCAAGGAGCTCGAGTGCGATGGAGCGTGACGATCCTGCCTACGCAGGCCAACGGGAGTATTCGCCGCAGTTCCTCAAGGTCTACGACCCCGTCATCCTCGGCTTCTTCACCCGAGTCGTGTGGCGGTGCCCGACCATCCGACTGGTGGAGCCGTACCGACGGTACGTCGGCCACCGGCACCTGGATATTGGCCCAGGCACGGGCTACTTCCTGGAACGGGCCGGCCTTCCGGAGCACAGCCCAGTCACGCTCCTCGACCCGAATGCGCATGTCCTAGATCATGCCTCTCAGCGCCTGAAGCACCTCGACATCACGACTGTCGAAGCCGACGTCTGCAAGCCGCTGCCGATCGATGGACCCTTCGACTCCGCCGCGCTCGCTGGCGTGCTCCACTGCCTTCCCGGACCGCTCTCGCGCAAGGCCGGGGCCGTGGCCAACGTCGCCGCCGTCCTCGCACCGACTGGTGTGCTGTTCGGCAGCTCGATCCTTGGCACCACAGGTTCGCATACGTGGTTGTCCCGGAGGGCGCTCGACGTCCTCAATCGGCGGGGCACCTTCGACAACCTCGGAGACACGGAGGAGGGCCTCTCCGAGATCCTCCGGGCATCGTTTGACCAGGTGGCGCTCGAGACGATGGGCTCGATGGCGATCTTCGCGGCCACGAAACCGCGCACGAACTCGTCCGCTATCGCGACATCATGACTGGCGGCAATTCGCTCGCGACTCACGCTCTTGACACGCCGCACAGACCTGTGGACCTCCCAAGCAGAAGGTCGCGGGTTCGAACCCGTCATGCCTCGCGGTGCAATGCGGTCCCGTCGCCCAGCCACGAGCGATCGGCCGGCGTCCTGGGCCTACTTCGCAGCCCGATTGCGCCTGCTGGGATGCCTCAACGTCCGGTGGGGGCCGGCAGGCTCCGTGGCACCTGGGGCTTACTTCGCCGAGTGCTGAATTTCGATGCCGAATGGCACGCCGTCCCGCCAGTCCGCTGGCGCTACCGAGGCCAGCCGATCGAATGGCGTCACCCATTCGCCCCGCCACAAGGCCGCGTCGAAGCCTTCCATCGCGTAAATCGACTCTCGGGCGATCCTGTCGCCACGGAACTGCACGACGCTGAGACCGAACATCGGCGGCGACCCGTTGTAGGACACGAGGAGCTCCAGGACCCATAGATCGCCGTGTCCGGAGATCCGGCGGAGCCGGTAGTCGACCTTGGCCGGGTAGAGCTTGCGCCAGGCGAGGAAGTTTTCCTTGCCCATGAACCGCTCGCCCGACTGCGGGAACTCCAGCACAGCGTCGTCGTGGTAGAGCTCATGTGTCTCGTCGAGGTCGCGCCCGTCCTCGAACTGGCGCACCAGCGCCGCGCGGATCGCCCCGTCGTTCATCGCGCAATCCTCCCGATCGAGCCGACACTCTAGTCCCGGCGTGACGCTGCTCGCCGTCGGCAAACGTCGGGTCCTCAGGACCGTCGTTCGGCCGAGCCCGCGCTGTGCGTGACTTGGGCGTCGTGATCGGGCGACGCCCGAGGCTCGGCCGACGGTGATCTGCCTACGTGGTCGCTGGGCGAGTCCCGAGCACCACGGTTAGCTGCGTGGTCTGACCACCCCGGAGAACGTCGAGCTTGACGCTCGCACCTGGGGCCAGCTGGCTGGTGACCATGTCGAGCGGGTGCGACGCGTCGAGGATGGTGCCGTTCACGGCCGTGATGATGTCACCGGCCTGAAGACCGCCCTGCGCGGCGGGGCCACCCGGAACGATCACCTGGGAACCTGAGGCATCACCGGCGGTCGGGATCCATGCGCCGTTCGCGACCGGCAGGCTGTTGGCCGTCTGGAGCGCGGGGTCGATGGTCTCGAAGCGGATCCCGAGGTAGGGACGCGCCAGGGGCTGGCCGGCCGATGCCTGCGCCAGGAGCGGTCGGGCGATATCGATCGGGATCGCGAAGCCGATGCCCTGGGCGCCGGTCGCGCCGGCGGTGTTGACGCCGATGACCTTGCCGCTCGGGTCGAACAGCGGCCCGCCGCTGTTGCCCGGGTTGATCGCGGTATCGGTCTGGATCAGGTTCGTGAGGACCTCGCCGGACTCGACCGGGATGCTGCGGCCGAGCGCGGAAATGATCCCGCTGGTGACCGAGTCCGTGAACTCGCCGAGCGGACTGCCGATGGCGATCGCCTGCTGGCCGACCTGGATCGTCGAGGAGTCACCGATCGGGGCGGTGGGGAGCCCGGTCGCCTGGACCTTGACGATGGCCAGGTCCGTCAGCGTGTCGATGCCGTAGACCGTCGCGTCGAGCGAGCGGCCGTCCTTGAGGTTGACTGTCAGCTTCTGAGGATCGCCAGCGACGACGTGGTGGTTGGTCAGGATGAGCCCGTTGGCGTCGAAGATGACGCCGGAGCCGGTCGCCGTTCCCTGCTGGGTCTGACCCGTCTGCGGATCGGTCGACGTGATCCCATCAGCGACGATGGTCACGACCGCCGGGCTGACGGCCTTGACGATGTCGACGACGGAGCCGTTGCCGGTGGACAGGGAGCCGGTGCTTGCGACGTTGCCGACCGGGGTCCCGGCCGGGGCCGGATGGCTACCCGAGGCGGCGTTGACCGCGAGATAGGTCCCGCCGGAGGCCAGGAGAGCCGACGCGAGGACGGCGCTCAGGACGAAGCCGGGGCCGACGGCGCGTCGCTGGCCGGTCGCGACCGGCGATGGCGAAGGTTCGACAGGGGCCGGCACGTACGCCGGCGTGGGGGTGGCCGGTTCGGTCGGAGCGGACGCGCTGGACGGAGTCAGCGGGGTGATCTGGTCGTACATCGGTTCCTTCTTGCCGGGCAGCGTCGTCACGTGCGAGCGCCTCATGCCGGGCGGTTGGTCCGATCGTCTGGCTGGTTCCTGAGAGTCTGGTGAGAGAATCGGCTGCCTTGCAATTCCTTATCCGGGACTTCGCCTGGGCCGTCAGACCGTGCCGCGACCGCTGACCGCGACGACCGCGCCGTCCTCGGTCGGCTCCGCCGTCTCGAGGTCGAGGCCGCGCAGGGACGGGACCAGCAGGGCGACCGCTCCGACCACGCCGATGGTCAGGAAGCCGCCGGCCACCACCGTCGGGACCGTGCCGAAGAAGCGCGCGAAAACGCCACTCTCGAACGCACCGAGCTCATTCGACGCACCGATGAAGACCCAGTTGACCGAAGCGACCCGGCCACGGATCCGCTCCGGCGACAGGACGCGCAGGATCGTGCTTCGGATGATCATGCTCAGGCCGTCGGTCACGCCGCTGACGAACAGCGCGAACATCGACAGAGCGAAGGTCGTCGATAGGCCGAACACGATCATGCTGACGCCGAAGCCGGCCACGCAGATCAGGAGAGTCCGTCCGGCGTGCCGGCTCGGTGGCCGTCGGGTTGCGATCAACATGACCCCGAGCGCACCGACGGACGGCGCCGTCCGCATCAGGCCCAGTCCGATCGGCCCGACGTGGAGGATGTCGGTCGCGAAGATCGGCAGGAGTGCGATGGCGCCGCCGAAGAAGACCGCGAACAGGTCGAGCGCCATCGATCCGATGAGCGCCGGCGTCCGCGCCACGTAGCGGATCCCGCCGAGCAGGCTTTCGACCACCGATTCGCCGGCGACGGGCTCGGGCATCGGCTTGCGCGGGATGACCCATAGGCAGACCGTCGACACGGCCAGCAACGTCGCGATCACGCCGTACGTCGCTGCGACGCCGATCAACGCCACCGCGATCCCACCGAGTGCCGGCCCGAGGATGGCACCGGCCTGGCTGACGCTCGACTGGTACGAAACACCCTGGACCGCCTGCTCGCGTGGGATGACCTGGGCCTCGAAAGCCGACAGAGCCGGGCGCTCGAAACCGCTTGCGATGCCTGACACGAAGATGACGGCGAGGATGCGGGGCAAGACTCAAGGCCGGGTCACGCGACAGCAGCGCGAGGGCCACCGCGCAGCCGACTGCGAGGGCGCTGGTGATCAGGATGATGCTCCGCCGGTCGCGGCGGTCCGCGACATGACCCCCGAAGAGCACGAGCGACAGGGCCGGGATCGCCTCGACCAGTCCGAGCCACCCGAGGGCCAGCGGGTCGCGCGTGATCTCGTAGACCTGGAAGCCGACGACCGTGGCAAGGGCGCTGAACGCGAGGCTGTTGGTCAGGCGAGCGCCGAGGAGCGCGCGAAAATCGTGCTGCCGGAGGAGAGGCTGGAGTGCCGTCACCCGTCAAGCATGGGCGCTGGCTGCATGTCGTGGTCTGTGATCGGGTCCGAGACGGCCCTCTCTCGCCGGGCGAGGACCAGGAACGGGATCGCGAGGGCCTGGACGCCGGCCGCCACGACGTATGCCGCGCCGTAGCCATTGACGTCGGCAACCCGGCCGAGGGCCGGTTGAGCGATCACGCCACCTGTCGCTCCGATCATGTTGTCGAACGACAGCACCGTCGCGCGCTGTTCGGACGGGATCACCCCGTTGAGGTAGGCCTGGCGGAGCGGCCCCTCCACCGCGAAGAGCATCGCCCAGACCACGACCAAGCCCAGCGCGATCACGAAGTTGGTGGTCAAGCCGACCAGCGCCAGGAGGATCACGGTCGTCACGGTGCCGACGATCAGGGCATCCGTCCGGCGCCGGAAGAGGCGGCGGACGCGGGTCACGATCAGACCGCCGACGATCTGGGCGCCGGCCACGATCGCTGCCGCGAGGCCCGCGATACCGTACGCGGTCGGGTCGCCGTACAGCTCGAGGAGGTACGGCTGGAGGGCGTAGAACGCGAAGATGCCGACACCTGCCGTGAACGGCGCAGAGAGCATCAGCCAACGCACCGGCGGATTGCGCAGACCGCCGTCGATGGAGCCTTGGAGGACCGAACCGACCTCGGCGCGAATCCCGACGCCGCGCCTCGGGGCGAAGCCGATGTCGTGCATGAACAGGAACGCGATCAGCAACGTGACCCCGAGCAGACCAGCCCGGACCAGGTATGGCACGCCGAGGTTGGTGACCTGGGCGATGACGCCGCCCAGGACGGACCCGGTCAACATCGCCACGCCCGAGACGATCTGGGCTTTTGCGAAGACCGACTCGAGGGTGCCGCGGAAGCCCGTCGCCTTGAGCGCATCAACGAGCCAGGCCTCGGTCGCCCCCGAGAAGAATGTAAAGCCGAGCCCGAGCAGGATCGAGGCAAGCGCCCATCCGAGCAGGCCGGCGCGGACCTGCCACATGACGAGGTAGAGCAGGGTCGAGAACAAGAGAGTGGCCGAACCCAGCAGGAACGAGAACCGGCGACCACGGGTATCGGCGACCACTCCGGTCGGGACCTCGAACAACACCTGGCCGACGGTGAAGAACGCGTTGACGGTGAAGGCCTGGGTGTTGTCGAGACCTGCATCGAGCAGGAACAGGGTGTTGATGCCCCAGATGAACGACGTCGCCAGCGTCGTGAACAGGGTCAGGACGAGATAGGTCCGCTGGACCGTCCGCGCTGGGTCCGTCATCGCCCGAAACGCCGCCTCAGGTCGTGGACTGGCCCGGGCCCTTGAGCTTGGCGACGTACGCGGCCGCCTGGGCCCGGCGCTCGAGGTTGAGCTTGGCCAGGATCGAGCTGACGTAGTTCTTGACGGTCTTGTCGGACAGGAAGACTTGCGCGGCGATCTCCTTGTTGGTCATCCCCTCCGCGACGAGCGCCAGGATCTTGCGTTCCTGCGACGTCAAGGCGGCGAGCTCGTCGGGTTCGTCCGAGGAGGCGATGCGTCGCATCCGCTCGAGCACCTTGCCGGTGACGGCCGGGTCGAGCAGCGACTCACCGCGCCCGACCGCTTCGAGCCCCGCGACGAGGTCCCTGGCACGGACCTGCTTGAGGAGGTAGCCGCTCGCACCGGCGATGATCGCCGCCAGGACGGCCTCCTCGTCGGGGTAGCTCGTCAGCATCACGACGCGTGTCTCGGGCATCTCGGCGCGGATGTCGCGGCAGGCCTCGACGCCCGATCCGTCCGGGAGCCGGACGTCCATCACGACCAGGTCGGGACGAAAGCGGCGGGCCGCCTCGAGCGCCTCGGCGACCGTGCCGGCTTCGGCGACGACCTGGAAGCCCGGCCGCCGGTCGAGCATGGCTGACAAGCCCTGGCGGACGACCTCGTGGTCGTCGACGACCAGGATCGACAGCGTCTTTGCAGGTGCCTCGCCGCCCTCGCTCATGACTCTGGTCTCCCGGGGAGGTCGGTCGTCCCCTTTGTCGGCAGGCGGATACGCACCGTCGTTCCGGTGGTCGTGCCGCTGTCGATCGTCATCGTCGCACCGATGCCTTCGGCTCGTTCTCGCATGTTGACGAGGCCCTGGTGCCCGATCGTCGCCGCGGTCGCCGGGTCGAAGCCGTGACCGTTGTCGGCGACGGTCAGCTCGAGACCACCATCGGCCGCGGAGAGAACGATCACCACCCGTGACGCGCCCGAGTGCCGTGCGATGTTGGCAAGCGATTCGTGGACGATGCCGAGGAGGTGGGCGGTGATGTCGATGTCCGGCTCTTCGATCGGGGCGTTCGCTTCGAGTTCGATATCGATCATCGAGTTGTGCCGGAACTCCTCGACCGTCGCGGCCAGGCCGCCCAACAGGGTCATGCCGCTCAGCAATTCCGGACGCAGGCCGAAGATGAAGTTGCGGATATCGCGGATGGTCAGGTGGAGGCTGTCGATGGCGCGCTCGACCCGCCGGACGACCTCGTCGGGGTCCTCCTCTATCAGCTCCGGGACGTCCTCAAGCGAGAGGCCCACGGCGTAGATGCTCTGGATGATCCCGTCGTGGAGGTCCTGACTGATCCGCTCGCGTTCGTCGACGACGGCCAACCGCTGGACCTGCTCGTGCAGACGCGCGTTCTCGATCGCGATCGCGGCGTGGCGGGCGAATGTCTCGACGAGGGCCTGGTCGGCCGCGGTGAACTCTTGCCCGGACGCCTTGTCGGTGAAGTACAGGTTGCCGACCGAGCGGCCCTTCACCGTCACTGGCACGCCGAGGAAGCTGTGCATCTCCGGATGGTTCGGCGGGAACCCGTAGCGTCGCTCGTCGAGAGCGATGTCGGGGATCCTGATGGAGCCGTTCTCGCGGATGATCAGGCCGAGGAAGCCGTGACCGCGGGGCAAGGGGCCGATCCGTGCTCGTGTCTCGGGGTCCAAGCCGGAGGTGATGAAGGCCTCGATCACCCCGCTGGCATCGACGATCCCGAGGGCGGCATAGCGCGCGCCGACCAGTGGGCGGATCTGGTCGACGATGACCTGGAGGACCTCCTCCACCGAGCCGAGACCGGCGATCGCCCGCGTGGCCGCATCGACGGCGTCGTAGACGTCGGGCGCCGGTTGTTGTTCGATGCCGCTCACGATGACCGAGGGTAGCACCGCGGTCGTGCGGGGCCGCTCGGCCCCCGCGGACCTGCCGCATGGACCTTGGCCCGGGCGTGCGACGCCGCGACCATGACATCCATGGAGACCGCTCGCGATCCCGCCACACGCCGCGTCTTGCTCGCCGTCGACCAACGCGCGACGGCGAAGGGCTCGATCGACGAGGCCATCCGGCTGGCCGCCCTCGAGAACGCCGATCTGATCGTGCTGAGCGTCCTCGAGACGTCCAACCTGCATCTGCCCGGCGGGCTGACGCGGCGCGTCGACCAGGAACGTGACCGCCTCGAGACCGGCGCCCGAACGATCGTCAGCCGAGCCCGCGATGCCGGTGTGACGGCGACCTATCTGATCTGGGAAGGCGACCCGGCCGAGACGATCCTCGAAGCGTCGTACGCCGAGGGGGCCGACGTCATCGTTCTTGGATCGCGACGGCGGACCGACTTCCGCCGACTCCTCCTCGGCAGCGTGTCGGACTACGTGATGCGGACCGCGTCCTGCCAGGTCATCGTCGTCCCGAGCTGAGAGGGAACCCTCGCCAACCGTCAGGCGCTGGTCGGGATCACGCAAGAGAAGGCCGGCGCGCCGGCGAGACGGAGTTGCGTCGCTGCGGCCGCGTCCTGGATGACGAGCGCGGTGACCATGCCGAACATTCCGTCCGGGCCTTCGGCGTGCGGCAGGATGTGGCAGTGGAAGGCCCAGGCACCGGGCTCGTCGCATTCGATGACGACGTCCCAGCGCTCACCCGGGTTGACGCCCAGCGTGTCGCACGTGAACTCTGCTGCCCCGAGCGGGTACCCGTCACGGGCGACCACGCGCATCGGCATCCCGTGAAGATGCCACGGGTGCATCATGATCCCCTCGTTCATGAAGCGGACCACGATCGTATCGCCGAGTTGCGCGACGATGGGCGCCGTGGCCGGGAAGCCGCGGCCATTGATGGTGAAGCCGCCGAGCGTGTCGTTGCTGATCCAGACGACGTCCTGGGTCGCCCCGTAGAGGCGGTCGTAGCGGTCGGCGGGCCCCTTCGGCTGGACGATGAATGCACCGAGGAGCCCGCGGCCCACCTGGTCGGTCGCGTTGTGGTGGGAGTGGTACATGTGTGAACCCGGCGTCCGGGCCGTGAACTCGTAGGTAAAGCTCGCGCCGGCAAGGATCGGATCCTGGGTGATGTGAGCCACCCCGTCCATCGCATTCGGAAGCCGCTGGCCGTGAAAGTGGACGCTCGTCGACTCTCTCAGATTGTTCTTGAAGATGGCACGGATCTTGTCGCCTTCGACCACGGAGATCCTGGGTCCGGGCCACATGCCGTTGTAGCCGAGTGCCGCGACCGGCGCCAAGACGGCGTCGATGCGGTGCTCGATCTCGTCGATCGTCAGCTCGAAGACCTTGACGTCGCCGTCGAGCCGCGGCTCGAGCGGCTGGTTGCCCATCGGATAGGACGCCCCCTCGCCTCCGAGGAATCGGTCGACGCGGGCCTTGGCATTCGCGTCGTGGTCGGCGGACGTTGGCGCGGCCGACGCCGACGGGGCATGGGACATCGACGGGGCGGCCGAGGGTACGACCGATGGCGCGGCCGGTGCTGCGCTGGGACTGGCAACGGCGGCTGCACCCGATGACGCCGTGGGGCCCAGGGTCCAGCCGACGCCGGCAGGCTTCGCACAGGCCGCCACGGCGACGGCGACGAGACCTCCGCCGGTCAGGACCCCGGCGCGGAGAAGACCACGTCGGGTCATCCCTCCGTCGGGTGACGAGGAGGTTGGAGGGGTAAATGGGTCAAGGGTCGGCGGTGTGTCCATGGGCGCGAGTATCTGCCTCCCGCGCGACGCTGGTACGTCCCGGATGGCCCGTCCTGGGCGGGCCATTTATCCCTCTCGTGGGTGCGGTCGGGGGCATGTGGCCCTCGACGTCGCCGCCCGGACCCGGCATGCTGAACATGTGACGGATCTGCCCGCGACGCATCCATATCTCGCCGACCTGGACGCCGAGGCCAAGGGCTGGCGTCACCTGGTCGAGATCGTCCGATCGCTGACGCTCGAGCAGCGTCTGGCGCCCGGCTATTACGTGGATCCCGTCTGGTCGGTCCGCGACGTCGTCGGCCACATCGGGACGTGGCTCGCGGAAGCCGGCGTCCAGTTCGAGCGACTCCGGGCCGGCACCTACGAGGGACACGACGTCGACATCGACGGGTTGAACGCGACGTTCCTCGAGGCGATGCGCGATCAGCCGTGGGATGTGACCTGGACCCAGGCCAACGCCGGCAGGACGCGGATGCGCCAGGCCTGGACCGAGCTCCTCGAACCGTCCGAGGAGGCCGCGTGGTGGATCCGCAAGTCCGGCGTCGACCACTACGAGGAGCATCTCGGCCGCCTCGAGGTATGGGTCGGTGAGCTCAGGAGCCTGGCCGCCGAGGAGGCTCGCTAGCGGGTGTCATCAGGTAGGCAGGGAGGGACATCGATGGTGACCTGGAGCGAGTTCGCTGCAGCCGCTCCGGAGATCGCGAGCGAAGGCCGGCGGCTCATCGAAGCCCAAGACGATGCCAAGGTCCTGCTCGCCACCGTGCGCGGAGACGATCTGCCCCGGATCCATCCGATCACCGTGGCGATCGTCGATGAGCGCCTCTACGCCTTCATCATCGCGCGGTCGCCCAAGAAGCTGGACCTCGAACTCGACGGTCGCTACGCCCTGCACACGCACCTGGACCCGGCAGCCCCCACCGAGGTCGCCCTGCGCGGGCGTGCCCGGCTGGTCGATGCGTCGGACGAGCGCGACCGGGTCGCCGTCGGCTGGGCGTTCGAGGTCGACGACGACTACACCCTGTTCGAGTTCTCGATCGAGCATGCGTTGCTCGGCACCCGGCCGACGGCCGACGACTGGCCGCCGGTCTACAGCTCCTGGAGGGCGACGGGCTCCTGACCCAGCTGGAGTCATTCGCGCCCGCGGGCGATTCGCGGCGCGAACCGTAGACTCCGTGCTCATGACCGCCCAGACCGAACCACGCGACACTCCTGCCGCCGACGGGCGCACGGCAGCAGTCGCGCGGGGATTCGCGTCGATCGGTTGGCCGCCGGTGCTCCTCACGCTCGGGGCGCTGGCGATCCTGGTCTGGCTCAGTCGCGACATGACCTTCTACCACGATGAGTTCGCGTTCCTCTTGCTCCGGGACCTGTCGCTGCAGGGGATCTTCGCGCCACACAACGAGCACCTGAGCGCCACGCTGGTGATCCTCTACCGGACGCTCGTCGGGACGGTCGGCACGGCGTCGTACTGGCCGTACCTGGGAGTCACGTTCGCGCTGCACGTCATCGTCTCGGCCATCGTCTATGTCGTCGTCCGCCGTGAGACGACGGCGATGTGGGCCCTTGGCGCAATGGCCGTCATGCTGGTCCTCGGTTCCGGCGGCGACGACATCCTGTGGGCGTTCCAGTCCGGGACGGTCGGGGCGACCGCGGCGGGCATGGCCGCGGTCGTCGTGGCGCCACGGCGGCCGGCGGTCGCGGGCGTCTTGTTGACGATCGCCCTCGCGACATCGGGGGTGGCGTTCGCGTTCCTTGTCGGGACGGGGCTCCATCTCGCGTTGACCCGGCCGCGTGCACTCGCCTGGCTGGCTCTGCCGGTCGGTCTCTATCTCGTCTGGTTGGTGACGTTCGGGGCGACACGCATGGTCGCGATGCGCTCGCCCAGCCTGGACGGTGTTCCCGAGTACATGCTGGCCGGCCTCGTGGCGAGTGCCGCGGGCGTGCTCGGATCCGCGCTGCCGGTGGTGGGCTCGGTCGCACTGCTCGCGCTCGCGTTCGGCATCGGGTGGGCGCGCGGGCTCCCACCCGTGGTGCTGTCGCTGTTGGTCTCGAGCGTCGCGTTCTTCTTCTTCGCCGGGCTCGTCCGGGCAGAGCTCGGCGCCGAGCAGGCGGCCGCGCCGCGCTACGTCTACGTCGCAGCGCCGGGCTTGCTGATCGCCGGGGCGGTCCTGCTGGCCCGCATCCAGCGACCGTGGCGGGAGATCGTCGGGGTCGCGGTCCTGACCGTGGCGCTCGTTGGGAATGTCGTCCTGCTGGTCGACAGCCACGACCGCTTCATGTCGCATATCGAGTGCGAGCGGTCGCTGACCCCGGTCGCACGTGGTAGCGCCGGGAACCCCTGCTAGGGCACCGTTGCAATACTTCACGTGGACGTGTACTATCCACGTGTGCCTGAACAAATCCAGCGAGACGAGTCCCTGACCGACATCGCCGAAGCGATGCTCGGGGCGTTCCACGTGTCAGCGCCGGAGGTCCCGCCTCTTCCCGCCCGGGACCTGACCCTCGGCCAGATGCGGCTGCTGTTCCTGTTGCTACGTGAAGGCCCGCAACCGATGGGCCGGATCGCGGAGGTCTTCGACCTCAGTTCGACCGCCTCGACCGGTTTCGTCACTCGCGTCGAACGTCACGGTCTCGTCGAGCGGCGCCACCGCTCCGACGACCGGCGCGTCGTCGAATGCGCCTTGACCGCGGATGGCACGCGCTTCCTCCAGGGCATCTCGGGCATGCGTCTCGACCTCATCCGCCAGCGCCTGGCCGTCCTCGAGCCGGACGAGCTCACTGAATTCGGCCGCCTGCTCCAGGTGATGCGTGACCGGGCCCCGGCGCTGATCGGAGCCGTTGCGACTGCGGCAGCCTCGACTGTGGCGGCGACCACATGATCGCCCTCCTCCGCACCTACCTCGCGCCGTACAAGCGCGCCCTGGCGTTGGTCGTCGGCCTCCTCGTCGTCCAGGCGCTGGCGACGCTGTACCTCCCCGCGCTCAACGGCGACATCATCAACAACGGCGTCGCCAAGGGCGACACGACCTACATCCTCCAGACCGGCGCCCTGATGCTCGGCATCTCGGCGGTGGTGGTGGTCGCCTCGATCATCGCCGTCTACTGGGGCTCGAAGACCGGCATGTCCTTCGGACGGGACGTGCGCAGTGCCATCTTCCGCAAGGTCGAGAGCTTCTCGCGTGCCGAGCTGGACACGTTCGGCACCGCGTCCCTGATCACCCGCAACACCAACGACGTCCAACAGGTCCAGATGGTCGTCCTGATGGGCCTGAACATGCTGATCATCGCCCCGATCCTCGCGGTCGGCGGAGTCATCCTGGCCCTTCGTCAGGACGTCCCCCTGTCGTCGATCCTGGTCGTCGTCCTGCCGATCATGGCCATCATCGTCGGCACGCTGATGTACAAGGCGCTGCCCTTGTTCCAGGCCGTGCAGGTCAAGGTCGACCGGGTCAACCAGGTCACCCGCGAGGCCCTCAGCGGCATCCGCGTCATCCGCGCCTTCGTCCGGACGCGCCACGAGGAGGAGCGCTTCGACGTCGCCAACCGCGACCTGACCGCGACCTCCCTCACGGTGAACCGGATGTTCGCGATCATGATCCCGCTGCTCACGGCGGTGTTCAACCTCACGAGCGTCGCGATCCTGTGGTTCGGGGCGATCCGGGTCGACAGCGAACAGATGCCGATCGGCAACCTCATCGCCTTCCTGCAGTACGTCATCGCAGATCCTGTTCGCGGTGATGATGGCCGTGTTCATGTTCATCATGGTCCCGCGGGCCGTGGTCTCCTCCGGCCGGATCCAGGAGGTCCTCCGGACCGAGCCCTCGATCGCCGACCCTGAGGTCCCCGCGACGCCGCCGCCCGGCCGCGGCACGCTCGCCTTCCGCGACGTCGAGTTCCGCTACCCGGGCGCCCAGGACCCGGTCCTGCGCGGCATCTCGCTGGTGGTCGAGCCGGGCATGACGACGGCCATCGTCGGCAGCACCGGCAGCGGCAAGACCACCCTCATCAACCTCATCCCGCGCTTCTACGACGTGACCGGCGGCCAGCTCGACATCGACGGCATCGACGTGCGGGCCATTAGCCGCGACGACCTGTGGTCCCGGATCGGCCTCGTCCCCCAGAAGGCCTTCCTGTTCAGCGGCACGATCGCCAGCAACCTGCGCTACGGCAAGGCCGACGCGACCGACGACGAGCTGTGGGCGGCCCTGCGCATCGCCCAGGCCGAGACCTTCGTGCGCGAGCTCGACGGCGGCCTCGAGGCGCCCGTCACGCAGGGCGGCTCGAACCTGTCCGGCGGCCAGCGCCAGCGGCTGGCGATCGCCCGCGCGCTGGTCAAGCGCCCGGAGATCTACGTCTTCGACGACAGCTTCTCCGCGCTCGACTTCAAGACCGACTCGCTCCTCCGAGCCGCGCTCGCCGACGAGATCGCGGACGCCACGGTCGTCATCGTCGCCCAGCGCGTCGGCACGATCATGGGCGCCGACCGGATCGTCGTCCTCGACGGTGGCGCGATCGTCGGGATCGGCACGCACCTCGAGCTGATGGCGACCTGTGAGACCTATCGCGAGATCGTCTACTCGCAGATCAGCGCGGAGGAGGCGGCATGAGCGGCCCCTCCGGCGGCGCGGGTGCGGCGGCGCGGCGTCCACCGCCGCGCATGGGCGGGCCCTTCGGTGGCCCCGGCCTGCCCGCCGAGAAGCCCAAGAACCTCAAGGGCTCGTTCCTGCGCCTGACCGGGACGCTGCGCCCGGAGGCGCCACGGATCCTGCTGGTCATCGCGCTCGCGATCCTCAGCGTGACCTGCGCCGTCGTCGGCCCGAAGATCCTCGGCAACGCGACCGACATCATCTTCGATGGCGTCGTCAGCCAGCAGATCCCCGAGGGGCTGACCCAGCAGCAGGCGGTCGATGCCCTGCGGGCGTCCGGTCAGACCCAGCAGGCAGACCTCCTGGCGAGCCTGACCCTGACACCCGGGCAGGGGGTCGACTTCACCGCCCTGCGCAACACCCTGCTGTTCGTGGCCGCGGTCTACCTCCTGAGCTCGGTCTTCGCCTGGGGCCAGTCGTACATCATGGCCGGCGTCACCCAGCGCACCGTCTACCGGATGCGACGGGATGTCGACGCCAAGCTGTCGCGACTGCCCCTGCAAGCTACTTCGACAGCCACCCGCGCGGCGACACGTTGAGCCGCGTCACCAACGACATCGACAACATCGCGAACTCGCTCCAGCAGACGCTCACCCAGCTGATCACCGCCCTGTGCACGATCATCGGCGTCATCGCGATCATGTTCTGGATCAGCCCGCTGCTGGCGGTCATCTCGCTGCTGACCGTGCCCCTGTCGATCGCGGTCACGGTGTTCGTCGCCAAGCGCTCCTCGCAGCAGTTCGCGGCCCAGTGGATGCAGACCGGCAAGCTCAACGGGCACGTCGAGGAGATGCACACCGGGCACAGCATCGTCAAGGCGTTCGGCCGCCAGCAGGAGGCGATCGACACCTTCGACCAGGAGAACGAACAGCTCTTCCAGGCCAGCTTCAAGGCGCAGTTCCTGTCGGGCACGATCCAGCCGATCATGGCGTTCATCGCCAACCTGAACTACGTCGCCATCTGCGTCATCGGCGGGATCCAGGTCGCCAACGGCCAGATGAGCCTCGGCGACGTCCAGGCCTTCGTCCAGTACTCGCGCCAGTTCACGATGCCGATCACCCAGACCGCCAGCATCGCCAACGTCATCCAGTCCGCGATCGCCTCGGCCGAGCGGGTCTTCGAGCTCCTCGACGAGGGCGAGGAGAGCCAGGAGGTCGAGCTGGTCGGAGCGCGGCCGGACGTCGCCGGGCGCGTCGAGCTCGAGAACGTGTCGTTCCGCTACCTGCCCGAGGTGCCGCTCATCGAGGACCTCAACCTCGTCGTGGAGCCGGGCCAGATGGTCGCCATCGTCGGACCGACCGGCGCCGGCAAGACGACCCTGGTCAACCTGCTGATGCGGTTCTACGAGATCGATGAGGGCCGGATCACCATCGACGGCATCGACAGCCGCGAGATGTCGCGCAACGAGCTCCGTTCGACGTTCGGGATGGTCCTCCAGGACACGTGGCTGTTCCACGGCACGATCCGCGAGAACATCGCCTACGGCCGCGAGGACGTCACCGAGGAGGAGATCGTCGAGGCCGCCAAGGCGGCCCACGTCGACCACTTCGTCCGGACCCTGCCGGACGGCTACGACACGATCCTCGACGACGACGCGACCAACGTGTCGCAGGGCGAGAAGCAGCTGCTGACGATCGCCCGGGCGTTCCTGGCGGACCGCCGGATCCTGATCCTCGACGAGGCGACCAGCTCGGTCGACACGAGGACCGAGATCCTCATCCAGCGGGCCATGAGCAAGCTGATGCTCGGCCGGACCAGCTTCGTCATCGCCCATCGACTGTCGACGATCCGGGACGCGCACACGATCCTCGTCATGGACCACGGCCGGATCGTCGAGCAGGGCACGCACGAGGCGCTGCTGGCCAAGCGCGGCTTCTACTTCGACCTGTACGACTCGCAGTTCGCCGAGCCGCTTGCTCGAGGCCAGCTGAGCGGTCAGCGGTCCGGGCCGAGCTCCCGGCGCAGGGCCGCCCGACCCCGCGAGATCCAGCTCGCCACCGTCCCCTCCGGTACCTGCAGCATCCCGGCGATCTCCGCCTGGGTGTAGCCGTCCAGCACGTTGAGCAGCAGCGCCGAGCGCGTGCTGCGGCTCGAGGGCCGAGAGCGCGGCCCACAGGTCCGGGTCGGACGGATCGCTCCATGGCCGTGGCTCGATCCGGCCGATCGCCGCGAGCCAGCGACGCCGGCCACGGCGATGGTTGAAGGCCGAGCGCAGGCCGATCGTGTAGAGCCAGGCCCGGACGTCAGTCCCGTCGAATCGGTCCCACGACCGGAAGGCCGACAGGTACGTGTCCTGCGCGACGTCCTCGGCGTCGTGCGGGTCGCCAAGGACCAGCACCAGGCGTCGGACGAGCGGCGCGTAGTGCGGCCGGACCGCGGCCTCGAACGCCTCCGTCTCCCCGTTCGTCGCGGCAGCGCGATCCCGTCGCGCCGCCGTCGTCGCGTCCGCGGTGGTCATGGCATCGGGGACCCGAAGCAGTCGCCGACGCCGGTCGCGCCCACTCGCTGGTCGGCCACCATGATCACGCGTCCCGTCGCTCTGGATCGAGCCCGGGATCACGTGGCCGTGCTCCGGTGGCGTCGACTGATGGACGGTGCTCGACGACCCCTTGCCGCCGTCCGGCGCAACGGTCGTCCCGGTCTCGACCTGCCAGTCGACGTCGGCGAACCCGTGATCGGCCAGGAAAGCGTCGGCCTCGGGCGGGCTCATGCACTCCATGTGGGCGCCGGCCAGCGGCTGACCCGGGTTCTGGATCCCCTCGTGTTCCTCGGCAAGGTTGGCCACGACGACCGCACCGGCGGCCGCGGTCGCGACGATCGCCAGCACGAAGACGGGCGCCAAGGCGATCGGGACGGCGAACCGGCCGCGCCGGCGGCGGCTGGGCAGGGCCGGCGGTGTCGTGTCGACGGGCGCGCGCGCCTCGAGCGCTGCGAGTCGGCCGTGGAGGTCGTCGTCGTGGTCCATCGTGGTCACCTTCGGTCGGCGGCGGCGTGAGTGTCCGCCTTTCGACCTGTACAACACCGTGGCGCACCGGATCCATGCACGGGCACGGCGCATGGCGCATCGTATCCGTGGCGGGGCGAGGCGCACGTCCGTCACACGAGGAGGACCGATGGCGATCAGCGAGTACGCGGGACGACCGGCCGACCCGTCGATGCTCGTGGACGTCGATCGGCTCGTCCGTTCGTACTTCGAGATCCGGCCGGACCCCGCCGACCCCATCCAGCGTGTCGCGTTCGGGACCTCGGGGCATCGTGGCTCCTCGCTCAACGGCGCCTTCAACGAAGCCCACATCGCGGCCACGACCGAGGCGATCTGCCGCTACCGCGAGAGCCAGGGCATCGATGGCCCGCTGTTCATCGGCAAGGACCCGCACGCTCTGTCCGAACCGGCCTTCCGGACGGCGCTCCGGGGCCTCGTCGCGCACGGCGTCGACGTCCGCGTCGATGCCGCCGACGGCTACACGCCGACGCCGGCGATCTCGCACGCGATCCTCGTCCACAACCGCGGGCGTCGCGACCACCTGGCCGACGGCATCGTCGTCACCCCGTCGCACAACCCACCCGAGGACGGCGGCTTCAAGTACAACCCGCCCAACGGCGGCCCGGCCGACACCGACGTCACGAGCGTGATCCAGGACGAGGCGAACCAGCTGCTGGAAGCGGACCTCGACGGCGTCCAACGGGTTCCCATCGAGACTGCCCGAGCCCGGACGAGCGCTCACGACTACGTGACGAGCTACGTCGAGGATCTCGCCTCGGTCATCGACATGGACGCGATCCGCGGCTCCGGGCTGAGGCTCGGGGTCGACCCGCTCGGCGGCGCCAGCGTCGCCTACTGGCCGGCGATCCGCGACCGCTATGGCCTCGACCTGACGATCACCAACGAGGTCGTCGACCCGCAGTTCGGGTTCATGACCCGCGACTGGGACGGTCGCATCCGGATGGACCCCTCTTCGCCGTATGCGATGGCCCGGCTGGTCGAGTTGCGCGACCGGTTCGATGTCGCCTTCGCCAACGACACCGACGCCGATCGGCACGGCATCGTCACGCCCGGCGCCGGCCTGATGAACCCGAACCACTTCCTGTCCGCCGCGGTCTCGCATCTGTTCGGGGGAGGCCGCGACTGGGGGGCCGGAGGTGGCGGTCGGGAAGACGCTGGTTTCGAGCGCGATGCTGGACCGCGTCGCGGCAGACCTCGGGCGTCGCCTGCTGGAGGTCCCGGTCGGCTTCAAGTGGTTCGTGACCGGTCTGGTCGACGGCAGCCTTGGCTTCGGCGGCGAGGAGAGTGCCGGGGCCTCGTTCCTGCGCCGCGACGGCTCGGTCTGGACGACCGACAAGGACGGGATCATCGCCTGCCTGCTTGCCGCCGAGATGACGGCACGGACCGGCCGCGACCCCGGCGCGGCGTACGAGGAGCTGACCTCAGCGGTTCGGAGCGCCCGTCTACCGTCGCATCGACGCGCCGGCGACGCCCGCCCAGAAGTCCGTCCTTGCGCAGCTGTCGCCAGAGCAGGTGCCGGCCACGAAGCTCGCCGGTGAGCCAGTGACGGCGGTGCTGACCACGGCGCCCGGCAATGGGGCTGCGATCGGCGGCGTCAAGGTCATGACAGAGCAGGGCTGGTTCGCCGCCCGGCCGTCCGGCACGGAGAATGTCTACAAGATCTATGCGGAGAGCTTCCGCGGCGAGGACCATCTCGAACGGATCATCGAGGAGGCCCAAGCCGTGGTCGGGAGGGCACTGGGATGACCGAGGAACACGAGCACGACCACGCCGGGCATGACCACGCAGAGCATGAGCACGACCACTCTGGGCACGACCACGCGGCAGAGCACGAGCACGAGCACGACTTCGACTATGTCGGCGCCGTCGAGGACGAGCGCGCGCGCAAGGACGCCTGGTTCAAGGGTTCGCCTTCGAGCCCGCTCCCGCACGAGGTGCGTCACGACTTCCAGGGCCTCCCCTACTTCGCGGTCGATCCGGAGCTCCGATTCGAGGAGCTGCGTCTCGAGCCATACGCGGGCGCTGAGCCATCCAACTTCCAGATCCCGACGTCCGACGGCCAGCTTCGACCGGCCCATCGCGCGGGCACCTTCACCTTCGAGCACGAGGGTGCGCCCCGGAAGCTGACCGCCTACACCCTCGACGGTGGTGGGTCGGAGTCGCTGTTCGTGCCTTTCCTCGACACGACCAGCGGTCGCGAGACGTACGGCGCCGGCCGCTATCTCGACCTCGAGCCCGAGGACGACGGCACCTACGCGCTCGACTTCAACCTCGCCTACCACCCGTATTGCGTCTATGCCGAGAGCTATTCGTGCCCGCTGACCCCGGCGGAGAACCGCCTGCCGATCAGGATCGAGGCTGGCGAGCGCCTGCCCGAGGGGGCCGGGGCCGGCTGACCGGCTCGTCGCCACGCCAAAACGAAACGCTCCGGAGCGCCAGGCGTGGATCACGCCTCACGTGGGGGCCGCACGCCACGATTCGGCATCGATTCCACGCTTGAGCTCACTCGGAGGTGGCGTCTGCGAGCTCGATTCGGGTGCCGAACCGCGCCCAACGCTCCGAGGGGTTGCGTTTTGGCGGACTGGCTGGTGCCGAGCGGCCGGCGCCGAGGGTCCCGCGAGCACGGAATAGGTCCATTTGGTGAGGTCCGGTGGGGTCTCGCCGGGGGTTGACTCTCAGGAACCGTGCTAAGATGGGGTATCGCCACCACTCGTGACGATGCTCCGCGTGGTCGACCTCTCTTCTCGAACGGACCGTGCGATCTGCGATCCCCCGTTCGGGGAGTGTGGAGGTCAGACATGGCCACCGGTACCATCAAGAAGGTCGTCGCCGATCGCGGCTTCGGCTTCATCGCCGCCGAGGATGAGAAGGAATACTTCTTCCATCGCGGCGGACTCGACTCTTCCCTCGACTTCGACCGCCTTCAGGGCGGCGAGCGCGTCGAGTTCGACGTCGAGCAGAGCCCCAAGGGTCCGCGCGCCAATCACGTGCGCTCCGCCTAAGGGCCGACCTCGGGTCACGACCTGAGTCAAGACACGGGCCGTCCATCGGACGGCCCGTTTCGATTCCCCGCCGCGATGCGATGATGGTCCGGATGACGACCGAGCCCGGCGCAGACACCGTGCCCCGGGACCAGGACGTCCACGGCGCACTCGCCGCCGCGCGAGCAGAGACCGAACGGCTCACGGCCGTCGTCCAGGACCTCGACGACCGGCTGGAGCTCGTCCTTGCGGCCTCGCACACGGGTCTCTGGGAGTGGCAGATCGGAACCGGCGCACTCATCTGGTCCGACCAGATCAGCATCCAGCACGGCCTGCAGCCGGGCGAGGCGCCCAAGGACTTCGACTCGTACCTGGCGATGATCCACCCGGAGGACCGTCAGAGCGTCCTGACCCAGGTCGGTGGCGCCCTCGAGACCCACGAGCCATACAACCTCGAGTTCCGCATCGTCTGGGAGGACGGGTCGGTCCACTGGATCCACGGCGCCGGTCGGGCCTTCTACGACGAAGGCGGGCAGCCGGTCCGGATGGTCGGGACCGGGCAGGACATCACCGAGCGTCGCGTCGTGGAGGCCGAGCGCGACGAGCTGGTCGGCGCCGAGCGGCGGGCCAACGAATGGCGCGAGGCGTTCATCGCGGTCCTGTCGCACGAGCTGCGGACGCCGATCACCACGATCCTCGGGGCGTCCGCCGTCCTCACGCGCCCAGCCGATCCCGGCCACGACGAGCGCCGCCAGGAATTGCTCGGGGACATCGCATCGGAGGCGGCGCGACTCGATCGCATCGTCAGCGACCTCGTCGTTCTGAGCCGATCCGAACGCGGCGTGCTCGATTCGGTCTGTGAGCCGATGGGTCTCCACCACGTCCTTCGAAACATCGTCGAGGAGGAGAGCCGACGGTGGCCGGCTGTCAGCTTCCGGCTCGAGGCGGAGCGCCCGCACCCGGTCGTACTGGCCGAAGAGACCTACGTCGAACAGGTCGTCCGCAACATGCTGGGCAACGCCGCCAAGTACGGCCGCCCGGACGGCGTCGTCCAGGTCGCGTGCGAAAGCCATCCAGGTGAGGCGATCGTGCGCGTCCTCGACGACGGCCCCGGGTTCCCGGCGGACGACGCCGACCGCTTGTTCGAGCCGTTCTACCGTTCACCGAGCTTCGCCCGCCAGATCAGCGGCTCGGGGATCGGCCTGTTCGTGTGTGCTCGATTGATCGAGGCGATGGGTGGTCGCATCTGGGCGCAGAGCCGCCCCGAGGGCGGCGCCGAGTTCGGCTTCGCGCTGCGTACGGTGGACGAGACACTGGACGACTGACCCGGCGTCAGCGGTCGAGGACGAGCTGCCGATCGGTCCGCGCTGCGACGCTCATCCGGTGTGAGATGACGATCGTGGTCCGCCCTGCCATGAACGGCGCCAGCGAATCCAGGAGCGCGGCCTCGGTTCCGACGTCGAGGTTGGCCGTTGCCTCGTCCAGGATCAGGATCGGCGCGTCCTTGATGATCGCCCGGGCGATGGCCAGTCGCTGGCGCTCGCCGCCCGACAGCAGGACGCCGTTCTCGCCGACGCGGGTCTCGTAGCCCTGCGGGAGGGTCTCGATGAACGCGTGGACCTGCGCCAGGCGACAGGCTTCCTCGATCCGCTCGTCCGTCACATCGGCATCGGCGACCGCGAGGTTGTCGCGGATCGTGGCGTCGAACAGGTGGACGTCCTGGGGGACCACGCCGAGCAGCCGGCGGACGTCCTCGGCTCGGTCCTCGCGGATGTCGCGTCCGCCGATCCGGATCTCCCCCTCGTGGTACTCCCAGAAACGCAGCAGGAGGTTGACGATGGTCGACTTGCCACGATCCGCTCGGCCCGATGATCGCCAGGCTCGTGCCTGGCGCGACGGACAGGTCGAGCCCGTCGATCACGAACGGCTCGTCGGGCGCGTAGCGGAAGCGGAGGCCGTGGATCTCGATGCCCGGGGCGGTCGCGGGAGGTGGAAGTCGTCGCGGTCGCAGGTCGGCCGCTGCCGGATCGGATACCTCGGGCCGCGCATCGGTCAGCTCGAAGAGGCGCTCGGCGGCCGCCTTGTTCGTATCCCACGACCCGAACGCCTGGGCGAGCGGCCCGATGACCTCGAAGCTGGCCAGCGCGACCAGCGGAAGGGCGGCGAGGAAGACCGGGTCGAGACGCCCGGCCTCGACGAGGCCGATGCCGACTGCCAGAACGGTGACCCCAGCCAGGCCCGCCAGCATCGATGACGTGGCCGACGTGGCAGACCGGACGATGGCCAGGCGCTCGCCCGCGGCATCGACCTCCGTGCCAAGAGCGAGGACGCGGTCGCGATGCGCGGCCGCCCGGTCGAGCGCGACCAGGTCCGCGAGCCCGTTGATCTCGTCGACCAGGGTCGCGCCGAACTCCCCGCGTGT
This sequence comes from uncultured Chloroflexia bacterium, assembly GCA_963765245.1. Lineage (GTDB taxonomy): Bacteria > Chloroflexota > Limnocylindria > Limnocylindrales > CSP1-4 > SPCO01. The sequence continues at coordinate 489,771 of CAVXVP010000001.1, read as the reverse complement.
CGCGATGGCCGTCGCGCCCGGAGCCCGCGAGAGCCGCCGGGCGACGAGCGGCAGGACGATCCCTGAGGCGACGAGGAAGCCAGCCAGCGTCAGACCGAGCGTCACGTCGAGCAGGCCCAGGCCGATCGCCGCGAACAGCATCACGAGTCCGGCGACGATCGGCGGAAGGACGACCCGCACGTAGAAGTCCTCGAGCGTTTCGATGTCGCCGACGATCCGGGTCAGCAGGTCGCCGCTTCGACGTGTCGCCAGGCGGGCCGGGGCGAGCGGCTCGATCGAGGCGAAGAACCAGACGCGGAGGTCGGCCAGGATCGCGAAGGTGGCGCGGTGGGTCACGGTCCGCTCGAAGTAGCGGAACGCCCCCCGCCCGATCGCGAGGACCCGCACGGCGGTGATCGCCAGTGCGACCTCAGCGACGTTCGAGACGATCGCCGCCTTCGAGATCAGGAAGGCCGACACCGCCATCAACGCGACGTTCGCCCCGACGGCGAGGAAGCCGAGCACGGCCCCAGCGGCGATCCAGCGGCGCTGTCCGGCGGTCAGGCCGAGCAGCCGTCTAAAGGTAGTCACGAGTCGCCGTCCGCGTGATCTGTCGCGAGCAGCCGGCGGAAGGGACCGTCGCGTTCCGCCAGGTCTGCCGGCGCACCGACCTGAACGACTTGCCCGTGGTCCACGACGGCAACGATGTCGGCGACGGACACAAGTCGAAGGCGGTGCGACACGACAAGCACCGCCCGGTCGCGCCCCATGCGCGCCACGGCATCACGGACGAGGTCTTCGCTGGCCGCGTCGAGGTGCGAGGTCGCCTCGTCGAGGATGACCAGGCGCGCGCCGGTGAGGAACGCCCGGGCGAGGGCGATCCGTTGGCGCTGCCCGCCGCTGAGCCGGACCCCATCCTCCCCGATGGGCGTGTCGTAGCCTCGGGGCATCGCATCGATGAACGTCGCCGCACCCGCCTCACTCGCTGCGCTGCGGATCTCCTCGTCCGTCGCGTCCGGTCGCGCCAGTCGGATGTTGTCCGCGACCGTGCCGTGGAACAGGTACGGCCGCTGCGGCACCCACGCGACGTGCGACCGCCACGCTGCGAGGTCGATGGCGCCGAGCGGGAGGCCACCGACGCGGATCACGCCGCCGTCGGGCTCGATGAATCGAAGCAGGAGGTTCGCGGCGGTCGTCTTGCCGGCGCCGGTCGCCCCGACGAGTGCGACCACACCACGATCGGGGATGACCAGGTCGAACCCGTCGAGGGCAGGGGCCGTTCGGCCCGGATACGTGACGGTGACCCCGGCGAAGACGATCTCGGACCCGGCCGGGACCGCGATCCCCGAACCACGCGGCGCCGCGCTGCCACCTCGATTCGGGACTGGTTCGTCGAGCACGGCGAAGATCCGCTCGGCGACCGTGCGCCCCTCCGCGCCCGAGTGATAGCGGATCGCGAGCGTCCGAAGCGGCAGGAAGAACTCGGGGACGATGATCAGGACCGCCAGCGCACGTTGGAACTCGATCGAGCCGTCCATCAGCCGCAGGCTCACCTCGACGGCGACCACCGCCACGGCCACCGCGGCGCCCCACTCCAAAACGAGGGACGTCTGGAAAGCCGTCCGCAGCACGTCCATCGTCGTGTCGCCGTATCGGCGACTGATGTCGCGGATGTTCGCGACCTGCTCGGGACCGCGACCGAACATCTTCAGCGTCGCCAAGCCGCGCAGCATGTCCAGGAAGAACGCGCCGAGATAGCGGATCTCGACAAATCGACGGTCGGTGATCGCCCGGGTCCGGCCACCGATGATCGCCAACAGCAGGACAAGGACGGGTCCTGTGAAGAGCAGCACCAGCACCGTCGGCGGATCGATCGCGAGCACGGCAACGAGCACCAGGAGCGGGACTGCGATCGCCTGTACGCGGGCCGGCTGGTAGGACCCGATGTACCCCTCCAGCGAATCGACCCCGCCGCCGATGACCCCGGCCAGCTCGCCGCTGCGTTCACGGCCCATCCACACCGGGCCGAGCGCGAGCAGATGCGCGGTCAGGTCGGCTCGTAGCGTTCCCTTGAGCAGACGCGACGCGCGCCCGGCCAGGAGATCCACTCCGACCAGCAAGGGCAGGCGGACGATCGCCAGCGCCGCGATGACCGCGAGCGTCGGGGCGACTGTGACGAACGACGCATCGCCGAGGAAGACTCGAGCGATGACGGTGCTCGTCAGATAGGCGGCGATGACGACCAGCGAGGCAGCCACCAGCCCACACGCCACCGCGAAGCCCAGGAGCCCCCGGACTCCCGGCGCATGGGAAAGCAGCCTGCCATCAGGCGTAGCCGGTCGCCCGGAGCCGCCGGTCAGCCGGCCGACGATCCCCCGGGCCGGACCGTCAATAGCCGTGCGAGTCGACGACGGTCTTGCCCCGGAAGATGTAGTAGACGCCGGTCGTGTAGAGCAGCACGAACGGGATCCCGATCGCCGCCACGATCAGCGTGACGACCAGGGTGTTGTCGGCCGACGCGGCGTTGAAGATCGTCAGGTTGTAAGCCGTGTCCGTCGTCGAGATGATCAGGTTCGGGTAAAGCCCCACACCCCCCGAGATGAGCAGCAGCCCGATCGTGGCAGACGAGGCCAAGAAGGCACGGAACGGCTCGCCCTTGCGCACGAACACCCACGCCGCCCCGAGTGCGACGAGGGCCAAGGTCGGGAAGAGGGCTGGCCAGATGTCGTCGAGGTAGCGCTCGGAGATGTTCGGATGGAGCACGGCCAAGGCGACGACCACGACCGTGTTGAGCAGGAAGAACACGATCATCAGCCGCGGCACCGCTCGTTGGAGCCGGTCGTGCAGCTCGCCCTCCGTCTTGATCAGCAGGTAGATCCCGCCCTGCATGGCGAACATCGCGACGGTCGTCGCGCCGACGAGCACGGTGAATGGCGTCAGCAGCCCGATCAACCCTGTCGAGATGTTGCCCTGGGCGTCGAGTGGCAGGCCGTCGATGATGTTGCCGAAGGCCAGGCCCAGGAGGAATGCCAGGCCCGTCGAGGCGACCGCGAAGACGGTGTCCCAGACCGATCGCCAGCGTCGGCCGGGCTCCTTGGACCGGAACTCGAGGGCGACCGTCCGGAGGATCATCACAAGCAGGACCAGGACGAAGGCCAGGTACAGGCCCGAGAACAACGACGCATACGCCAGTGGGAAGACCGCGAACAGGACGCCTGCGCCGAGCACCAGCCAGACCTCGTTGCCGTCCCAGACCGGGCCGATGCTGTTGAGGAGGATCCGCCGCTCGGTGTCGGTCCGCGCCATGGGTAGCAGCAGGATGCCGACACCCATGTCGAACCCGTCGAGGATCAGGTAGCCGGCGATGATCAGGATGAATAGGAAGAACCAGACGTCGTTCAGGGTCATGGCTCGTCTCCCAGGTCGGCGGCGCGCCGGCTGCGGGTGAAGACGTCCCGGAACGTGTCCGGCAACGAGGACATCGGGACGGTCTCGACGTCCTCCAGCTCCTCGGGCCCGTCGTGGATCTTGCGGTTGAGCAGGAACAGGAACAAGACGAGCAGCAGGCTGTAGAGGATCAGGAACATCCCGAGCGACAGGGCGACATCGATGGCGGTCAGCACCGGCGAGTGGCCATCGGCGGTCGTGAGGACGTTGTAGACGACCCACGGCTGGCGACCGATCTCCCCCGTCCACCATCCGGCGGTGATCGTCGCCTCACCGATGAAGACCGTCAGGACCAGCAGCCAGAGCACGAAACGGGACTCGTACAGCCGCCGCTTCCACAGGAACATGATCCCCGCCAGGACCCCGATCCCGGCCAGCGCTGGCCCCATCGTGATCATGAAGTGATAGACCTGGAACAGGAGATTGATCGGCGGGGTGGGTGCCGGGGCAAACGAGTCGATGCCCTGGACCGTGGCGTGGATGTCCTGGTACGCGAGGAAGCTGAGAAGGCACGGGATCGAGATCCCGCTGGTCGTCTGCGTGGCCGTGTCGACCCAGCCCACGACATACATCCGGGCACACGATTCGCTCTGGTAGAGCCCCTCCATCGACGCCAGCTTCAGCGGCTGGTTGTTTGTCACGGCGACGGCCATGTTGGCCCCGAAGAAGACGACATTCAGGATGGCGAACAGGATGAAGACCGGAAGCGCGGCCTTCAGGTTCGACTTGGCCAGCTCGACGTGCTGTTTCTTCAGGAGGTACCACGCACTGACGCTGCACATCAGGGCCGCCCCGACCGTCCAGGACGCCGCCCACACGTGCAAGAGGCGCGGGATGAACGTCGGCGTGAATACGACCTGCCAGAAGTCGGTCATCACGGCCCGGTTGTCCACGACCTCGTAACCCTGTGGCGTCTGCATCCAGGAGTTGGCCATGAGGATCCAGAGGGCGCTGAAGTGCGCCCCGAAGACGACCATGAAGATCGAGAACAGCCACAACCGTGGCCCGAGTCGGTTGCCACCGAACAACATCAGACCGAGGAACCCGCCCTCCAGGAAGAAGGCGAACACGCCCTCCGCCGCCAACAGGCTCCCGAACACGTTGCCGACGAACCGCGAGTAGTCGGCCCAGTTCATACCGAACTCGAATTCCTGGACGATCCCGGTTGCGACGCCGACGGCGAAGATCAGCCCGTAGACCTTGACCCAGAAGAACGACAGGCGCCGCCACTTCGGGTCCTTCGTCCGAACGTAGATGATCCCGATGATGACCAGCATCAACCCCAGCCCCATCGAGAGGGGCGGGAAGATGAAGTGGAAGCTGGCGGTCAGCGCGAACTGGATCCGCGAGAGAGTCTCAGCGTCCATCTCGTTCCGTGACCGACGCATGAAGCTGGATGAGGCTTCGGCCCTTGGCGATCGAATCGAGCACGCCCCCACGGCAGATCAGGTGCGCGACGAGGCCGGTCCAGCCGGTCTGATGGGAAGCGCCGATGCCCGCGCCGGTGTCGCCATGGAAGTACTCGTGGAATTGCAGCAGGTCGTGCCACTCCGGGTCGGTCTGGAACTTCTCGATCGAGCCGTAGACAGGGCGGCGACCATCGGCGTCCGGTAGCCAGGTCGAGACGAGTCGGCTGGCCAGGTCGGCGGCGACGAGACGCAGCCGCACCTGTTTTCCCGACCCGGTCGGGTATTCGACGGAGTTGTCCGGGCCGAGCCAGGTATCCCAGTTTCGGAGCGACTGGAGCGTCAGGTAGTTGAGAGGGAACCAGATCGGCCCGCGCCAGTTGGAGTTCCCGCCGAACAGGCCCGATGTGGATTCGCCCGGCTCGTAATCGACATCGGCAACGAGCCCGCCGAGATCGAGCCGGAACGGCTCCGTGGCGTGGCGCTTGGACAGTGCGCGCAGCCCGGTCGGCGCGAGGAAAGCATCCTCAGACAGCATCTCGGCGAGCAGCTTCGTGAAACGGACCGGCGGGACCACGCTGATCATGAAGCTCTCGTCCCCGGGGTCGCCGCTGATGAAACCGCCCTCACGGAGTCGCTCTTCCGTGACGTTCATCCCGCCGAGGAACTGGGCGAAACGCTTGCCGAACCCCACTTCCCGGGCGACCGTCCGGGCCGGGATCACCGCCGACGGAAGGAGCGGGATGAGCCCGACCATCGAATGGACCTTGATCGGCACCGTCGAGCCGTCGGCGAGCTTGAGCGCGTCGTAGAAGAAGCCATCGGTCTCGTCCCACATCCCGCTCCGGTTCATCGCAGCCGAGATCCGGACGGCGTGTTCGAGGAAGCTCGACATGAGGTCCTCGTACGCCGGGTCGGTCTCGGCCAGGACCGTCGCGATGCGAAGCATCGAGAGGCAGTAGAAGAACATCCACGCGGTCGCGTCCGACTGCTCGAGCTCGGTCCCGGCGGGCAGATGCGATCGATCGAATGCGCCGATGTTGTCGAGGCCAAGGAACCCACCGCTGAATAGGTCGTTTCCTTCCCGGTCCTCGCGGTTCAGCCACCACGTGAAGTTCATCAGCAGCTTGTGGAAGATCCGTTTGAGGAATGTCAGGTCGGTGCGGCCGTCGATATCGAAGACGAGCAGTGCCGCCGCGGCGTGGACCGGCGGGTTGACGTCGTCGAATGACCACTCGTAGGCCGGCAGCGCCCCATCGGGGTGCTGGAACCATTCCCGGCACAACAACAGGAGCTGGTACTTGGCGAACGCCGGATCGACGTGGGCGAGGGTGACCGCGTGGAACGCCAGGTCCCACGCGGCGAACCACGGGTACTCCCACGGGTCGGGCATCGACAGGATGTCCGCGGAGTCGAAGTGCCGCCATGCGGCATTCCGCGCCGTGTGGCGCTCGTACGGCGGCACCGGCTGGCCCGGATCGCCATCGAGCCAGCGAGCCACGTCGTAGCCGTAGTACTGCTTGCTCCAGAGCATCCCGGCAAAGGCCTGGCGCATGACCAGCTGTTCCTCGTCGGTGCCTCCATCCCGTCGGAGGTCCTCGTAGAACTCGTCTGCCTCAGCCTCACGCTCGCGCATCAGGGCATCGAACGGCTTTCCGAGCAGGTCGCTTCGCTTGGCGTTCGACCCCGTTGTCGCCTCGGCCTTGCCCGTCGACGAGCCCGGTGCGCCCGTCCGGTGGAGCCGCAACTTGACCTCGGCCGATCCGCCGGCCGGTACCGTCAGGACGTACCAGGGGGCGGCTTTCGTCCCGGTGCAGCTGGGATTGACGGTCTCCGCGTCGTGTAGGACGTGGTCGTTGATGCCGTCCTTGGGATACGGGGTGGTCGGCGGTTGGTCCCCGAAACGGACCACGTTCGTTTCGTTCTCGCAGAACAACAGGGTGGGTACCGTGCCGTCCGGCCCATCTCCGACCTCGAGCGTGTAGTCACCGAGGATGGCGTGCTTGACGAGGATCCGTTGCTCGTCGACGGCGGCCAGCATCGTCGGCTTTTCGATGTCCGGATCGAAGGACCATTCGTTGCGGAACCAGAGGGTCGGGAGGACGTGGAGGGTCGCCTCCTCCGGACCCCGATTGCGCACGACGACCCGCATCAGGATGTCGGTCGGATCGGCTTTCGCGTAGTGGACCTCGACGATCCAGTAGCGGTCGTCGTCGAAGACGCCGCTATCGAGCAGCTCGTACTCGCGATCGAACTTGGAGCGGCGTGCGTTCTCCTCGATCAGATCCTCGTACGGGAACGGGACCTGCGGGTAGTGGTAGCGCCAGCGCAGCCAGGCACCGCTTGGGAGCGCGTCGAGATACCACCAGTAGTCCTTGGAGTCCTCGCCGTGATTGCCTTCCTGGTTGGTCAACCCGAACATCCGCTCCTTGAGGATCGGGTCGACGCCGTTCCACAGTGAGAGGCCGAGGCACAGCCGCCCGAACACGTCGCTCAGGCCGGCCATCCCGTCCTCGTTCCAGCGGTAGACGCGGGACCGCGCGTGGTCGTGCGGGAACGAGTTCCAGGCGTCCCCGTCCGCGCTGTAGTCCTCCCGGACCGAGCCCCATGCCCGCTCGGAGAGATACGGGCCCCACTGGTACCACGGGCTCGCTTCGCGCCAGCCGTCTTCGGGATGACCGGCATCGGCCATCCGCGCGCGTTCGGCCCCGACGGTCATCGACTCGGATCCTTCGCCTTGGCGTTCCGCGGAAGTCGGGCGGCCATGATCGCGATCGAGCGCGCCTCGGCGTGGTAGGACGGCGTCGTGACCGGCGTCGCTTCGGTGAACGTGAGGGCGAGATCGTCCGGGGTGTCCAGGGTCGTGTCCACGATGCGGCGCCATCCGTCGAGCGTGCCGTCGAGCTCGGGGAGCTCGAAGTCGAGCGGCTCCCAGTAGGCATTGAAGATGATGTGCAGGGCGCCCGGTCCGGCGCGCAGCGTCAGCGCCACGCTGCGCGACGACTCGGCAAGATCGGGCTGGCCGACCCTGACCCCGCTCCACTCTAGCGAGGCGTTGGCGAGCAGGTCGAGCAGGTTGGTCTCGTCCGGGACGTCGAGCAGGGTCGCCAGCCGCCGGCGCATCCGGATCAGGCCTTTGGTGAAACGCAGGATGTCCGGGTGCCGATCCGGACCCGACCAGTCGAACCAACCGGTCGGGTCGTCGAGGCAGTAGGCGTTGTTGTTGCCGCCTTGGGTCCGCCGCACCTCGTCGCCCATCAGGAGCATGGGGACGCCGAGAGAGAGCATGTTGACGACGAGGAAGTTCTTCACCTGGCGCCGCCGGATGGCCTCGATCGCCGGGTCGTCGGTCGGGCCCTCGACGCCGCTGTTCCAGCTCATGTTGAAGTCGTTGCCGTCGCGGTTCCCCTCGCCGTTCGCCTCGTTGTGCTTCCGGTCGTACGAGACGAGGTCCTCGAGGGTGAAGCCGTCGTGACAGGTCACGAAGTTGATGCTGGCCTGGGCGTCGCGATGCTTGTGGCCGTAGATGTCCGGGCTCCCGAGGAAGCGCTGGGTGAGGTCCCGGATCCTGCCCGGCTCGCCGCGCATGTACCCGCGGATATCGTCGCGGAAGCGCCCGTTCCACTCCACCCAACGGTCGCCGACGAAGCTGCCGACCTGGTAGAGGCCACCGGCGTCCCACGCCTCGGCGATCAGCTTCGTGCCTGCCAGGACCGGGTCCGTCTCGATCTCCCAGATGATCGGTGGATCCGACAGCGGCTGGCCGTCCTCGCCCCGTGACAGGACCGCAGCGAGGTCGAAGCGGAAGCCGTCGACGTGCATCTCCTCGACCCAGTAGCGGAGGCTGTCGAGGATCAGCCGGCGGACGATCGGGCCGTTGCCCTTGAACGTGTTGCCGGTGCCGCTGAAATCGATGTACTTGGAGCGGTCCTGCGGGTCGAGCAGGTAGTAGTCGTCGTTGGCCAGGCCGCGGAAGGATGCCGTCGGACCGTTCGCGCCGCCCTCGGAGGTGTGGTTGTAGACGACGTCGAGGATGACCTCCAGCCCGGCCCGGTGGAGCGCCTTGACCAGGTCGCGGAACTCGTCGAGCGGGGCGGTCGGGCCCGGCTGGCTCGAATAGGCCGCGTGTGGCGCGAAGAACGAGATCGGCTGGTAGCCCCAGTAGTTCGTATGCCCGGCCGGTGCCGCCTGCGGATCGAACTGGAAGACCGGCAACAGCTCGATCGCGGTGATGCCCAGGTCGATCAGGTACGGGATCTTGTCGATCAGGCCGGCGTAGGTGCCACGCAACTCAGCCGGGACGCCGGACGCCGGATCGCGAGTCATCCCCGCGAGGTGCGCCTCGTAGACGACGGTCTCGCGCCACGGCCGGTTGAGCGGCGCGTCGCCCTCCCAGTCGTACAGGCGCGTGTCGGTCACGACGCTCTTCATCGTGGTCGCCATGTCGTCGCTGACGCCGGCGTCGAGGCGCCGGTAGCTCGTCGGGACGGCGACGCCGCGGCCGTACGGGTCCAGCAGCAGCTTGGTCGGGTCGAAGCGCAGACCATCCTGCGGCGCCCACGGACCGTGGGCCACGTAGCCGTAGAGCTGTCCCGGTGCCACGCCCGGCACCAGTGCGTGCCAGTACTCCCCGGTGCGATGGACCGCCGGATCGAGGCTGACGACACGCGTCGGGGTCAGGTCCTCCGCGGCATAGAAGAACTGGATGTCCATGCCCGTCGCGTGCTTCGCATAGACGCCGAAGTTGACCCCGGTGGGCGTCACCGTGGCACCCAGCGGGTGTGCGACCCCGGGCTCCACCGGGCCGAGGCGCGCGCCCGCCAGGAACGGTTTCCGGGCGTCGCTGGAACGGGCGATCGTCGTCACCCGGCCTAGAGCCCCACGCTCGCCTGCATCATCCCGCCGTCGACGACGTAGGTGGTCGCGGTGCCGTACGACGCAAGATCCGATGCCAGGAAGGCCACGATCCGGGCGATCTCCTCGGGCTCGGCGACGCGCCCGATCGGGATGGCCCCCTCCAGCTTGGCCTTCGCCACCGGGTCGGACAGCGTGACGTCGTCGATCGGTGTGTGGACCGCGCCCGGAGCGATGCCGACGACCGTGATGCCGTGCGGAGCGAGCTCGACGCCGGCAGTCCGGGTCAGCATCCGAACCCCGCCCTTGGCCGCGCAATACGGGGAGTTGCCGGGCATCGGCCAGTCCTCGTGGATCGACGAGATGTTGATGATCCGGCCGCCGCCACCCTGTTTGATCATCTGCTTCGCGGCCAGCTGGACGCCGAAGAAGGCGCTCTTGAGGTCGACCGCGATGACCATGTCGAATTGGCGCTCGGTCGTGTCGAGGGTCGAGGTGCGCGTCTCCATCCCGGCGTTGTTGACCATGATGTCGAGCCGCCCGAACGTTGTGACCGTCTCGTCGATCAGGCGCTGGATGTCGGCGACGACCGACACGTCGGCCCCGACGACGTGGGCACGACCACCGGCGGCCTCACATTCCGCTTTCACCGCATGCGCCTCTTCCTCACCCTTGTGGAAGTTGATGAGGACCGCGGCCCCCTGGCTGGCGAGCTCGAGCGCGATCGCGCGACCGATCCCACTGCTGCTCCCGGTGACGATGGCGACCTTGTTCTCGAGCGGCATCCTGATCTCCCTTTCGATAGCGTAAGGCGGTGGGTGGTGCGCCGCGCGATGGCGGCGTCAGGCGAGTCGCTCGAGCAGGTGATCGCCGACTCGCAGGGCGTTGGCCATCGCGGTCAGTGCCGGGTTCACGGCACCGATGCTTGGGAAGAAGCTCGTGTCGACGACATACAGATTGTCGACCTCGTGGGCGCGACAGTTCACGTCGAGGACGGAGCTGGACGGGTCGCTCCCGAACCGGACCGTGCCGGCCTGGTGAGCGACGCCGGCGATCGGGATCTCGTTCTTGAGATAGCCGGTCCGCGGCAGCAAGTGGTCCGGGTGCATCCCGAGGTGCGCAAGCATCGACTTGAGCTGGCCGTACAGCCGCTTCTTCGGCTCCTGGTTGTTCGGCGTGTAGGTCAACTGGATGTTGCCGTCCTTGGCCAGTGTCACGCGGTTGTCGGGAGCCGGCAGGTCCTCCGTCGAGAGCCAGAAGTCGACCGCATGGGTGGCGACATCGGTCAGGGAGAACATCGGCGCGAGCTTGGTCTGGAGCGGTTTCTCGCCCTTGAACATCTCGGCGTCGGACTTGCCGACCATCTGGATGTTGCCCATCGGGTAGTCGAAGCCCTTCATCCCGAAGTAGAAGTCGTTGACCCCGAGCGTCTTCTGGAAGCGCGTCGGGTTGGGCTCGACCGAGATCGCCAGGACCGCGGTGCTGTTATGGAACATGTAGTTGCGACCGACCTGCCCCGAGCCATTGGCCAGCCCGTTCGGATGGCGGTCCGTGGCCGATGCCAGCAGGATCTTGGCCGAATTGGCCGCCCCGGCGGACACGACCACGATGTCGGCACCGTACGTCTCTTCGACGCCCTCTCGGTCGACGACGACGCTATCGACAGCGGTCCCTGCGGCGTTCGTGGTGAGACGGACGACTCGCGCCTGCGTCATCAGCGTGACGTTGTCGTACTGGAGAGCAGGGCGGACACCCAGCACGTCGGCATCGGATTTGGCCAGCAGCAGGCACGGGAAGCCATCGCAGGTCCGGCTCCGGATGCACGGGCTGCCGATCGGGTCGTCGGCCAGAAGCCGAACGCCACACGGCGCGTGGAACGGGTGATAGCCCGCCCTCTCGAGGTCGTCCGAGAGTTGCTGGATCCGCGGCTCGTGGATCAGAGCCGGGAAGGGGTACTGCGCGCTGGCGTGGCCCTCGGTCGCGTCCTCGCCGTGGTTGCCATGGACCTCGTACAGGTGCTCTGCCTTCGTGTAGTAGGGCTCCATCTCGTCGTACGAGATCGGCCAGGCGGGCGAGATCCCGTCGTGATGGCGCAGCTCACCGAAGTCCTGGGGCCGCAGCCGATAGAGGGCCGCGCCATAGAGCTTCGTGGCGCCGCCGACGGAGTAGTGGATCCCGGGCTGGAAGGCCTTGCCCTTGGCGTCGTACCACGTCTCAGCCGGGACGTATCGGTTGTCGACGAAGACCGCTTCCGAGTCCCAGTTCTCGTTCTCGCGAGGCAGCCATCCGCCCCGTTCGAGGATCAGGATCCGTTTGCCGCTCGCCGCGAGATGGCGCGCCAGGGTGCCTCCACCCGCACCGCTGCCGATGATGATGACGTCGAATCGCCCGTCGTTGGACACGCTCTCCCCCCTTCAGGACTTCTTATTCGCGTTGTCGGTCTGTCAGACGGACGCGACCGCCGGCTCGTCGACGTCGTCTTCCTCCCAGGCCATCCTGGGTGTCCCACTCCGGTCGAGCGCCTGCGGCGCCCGGTCCTTTCCGAAGTAGTCAAGCGCCCAACTCTTGAAGGCGCTGACGCGATTGCTCCCCCCGGTCATCAATGCGGCGTGGACACCGAGCCAGGCCGCGAACGCCAACTTGCCGTGAAGCTCGACGCCCTTGACCTGAGCGACGGCCGCACCGCGGCCGATCATCGCCATCGTTCCCTTGTCCAGGTAGGAGAACGGCTTCGTGGCCTTTCCGGCTCGGTCGGCCAGGATCGTGTTGGCCGCCGATGACCCACTCTGCAGCGCGACCGAGCCGAGCTGTGGATGGGTCTTGCCCTTCTTGTCCGGGATGTTCGCGATGTCGCCGATGACCAGGACGCCGGGGAAACCAGCGACTGTGAAGTCCGGTTGGACATCGATCCTGCCGCCACGCCCCTGCGCGAGCCCGGCGGCGCCGGCGATCGGCGCGGCCATCAGCCCGCCACCCCAGATCACGCAGCGAGTCTTGATCGTGGATCCGTCCGATAGGGTCACGTGACCAGGACCGATGGCCTTGACGCCGCTGCCGAGCAGGAGCTCGACGCCGTCCTTCTCGAGGACCCGCGCCGCGTAGGCGTGACCCTTGTCGGCGAACATCTTGAGGAGCTCGTGTCCGTGGTCGACGAGATGGACCTTGGCCCGCATCGCGAGCGTCGGGAACTCGTGGATCATCGTCGTGTTGATCATCTCCGATAGCGCCCCGGCGACCTCGACCCCGGTCGGACCGCCGCCGACGATGACGAAGTCGACGGCGCCTTCATCGGCGAGATGCGGGTCGCGGTCGGCCTCCTCGAATGCCTGGATGATCCGTGTCCTCAGCCGGTCGGCGTCATCGAGCGAGTAGAGCGGGAAGGCGTGCTCGGCGCCTGGGGTCCCGAAGAAGTTCGGCTGCGAGCCGGCGGCGAGGACGACGTAGTCCCCGGCATAGGTCTCACCGGTCGCGGTCGTTACGCTCCGGGCGACCGGGTCGATGGCGACGACCTCGGCCCGCTTCGCGTCGAAACCCTCGAACTCGCCCGCGATCTTGCGCAACGGGTAGGCGATGTCGCGGGCCGCGAGCATCGAGGTCGCGACCTGGTACAGAAGCGGCTGGAACTGGTGGTAGTCGTTCTTGTCGATGAGGGTGACGTGCACGCCCTCGGCCGCGGCGAGCTTGCGGGCACAGGCGACCCCCGCGAACCCGCCGCCGACGACGACGACGCGCATCTGGGGCGGCGCGCTGGTCATCCCAAGTCGGAGAAGCGCGGGGCGGCGGCGAGCCGGCCAGCGATCTTCGGGGGCGCCGACTCGAGCAGGTCGGTCAAGCGTTCAGCGAGCTGGTGATCGGCCGTGTCCGCGATCTCCTGGATCACTAGGTGCAGGTCGCGCTCGAAGTGCGCCTCGTCGTGCCACGGCAGGACGTCGACCCGGGACGGGCTCAGTGCGTCCTCGACGACCGCGCGAATGACCTCTTCGATCCGTTCTCGCGAGTAGGCAGCTTGGAGACTTCGCCTGACCTCGGATCCTTCCCCTGCGGAGATCCGGACGGCCGTCACGGACGACCTCGTGATCACAGTCGGCATCGAACCACCCCGTTTCCCCCGGTCCTCCGCATCCCTCTCGCCGGGCCACCGGGTCGTGGACGGGGATCGTCCAACGGTGGGGGCAGGTCCTCCTGCCGATCGGCGTCGAAGGGGATGTGCCGGGCTCGCATGATACGCCCGACCGGCCAGGTTCGACACCCCCGGTGACGTTAACGTTCGGTTTTCAGGCGCGGCTGGCGATCTCGCGCTTGCGGCGCGCGACGAAGGCGTCGAGAGCCTCCAGGACAGGCGGGTCCATTGGCGGCGGGACCGCGTCGGCGAGGAGCCGTTTCCAGATCGTGTTGGCGCGCTGAGTGGCGGTCTGCGCCCCGTCGGCCTGCCACGTCTCGAAGTTGCGCCAGTCCGACAGCAGCGGCCTGTAGAACGCCGTCTCGTAGCGCTCAAGGGTGTGGGCAGTGCCGAAGAAATGGCCGCCCGGACCGACGTCGACCATCGCCTCGAAGCCGAGACTTGCCTCGTCGACGGGGAGTGGCTGGAGGACCTCGGACATCATCTGGAGGATCTCGGCGTCGATGATCAGCTTCTCGTACGAAGCGGTCAGCCCGCCCTCGAGCCATCCCGCGCCCTGGTAGAGCAGGTTGACGCCGCCCATCACCGCACCCCACACGGCCATCTCCGATTCGTAGGCCGCCTGGGCGTCAACCACGTTCGCGGCCGTCGCGTTGGACGAGCGCCACGGCAGTCCGTACCGACGCGCCATCTGGCCGCTCGCGAGGGCGCCCTTGACGTATTCGGGCGTCCCGAAGGCCGGCGCTCCGGTCCGCATGTCGACGTTCGAAGTGAACGCGCCGTAGACCATCGGCGCGCCGGGCCGGACGATCTGCGCCAGGGCGACGAGAAAGAGCGCCTCGGCATTCTGCTGCGCCAGCGCTCCGGCCAGCGAGACCGGGCTCATCGCGCCGGCCAACGTGAACGGCGTGGCGACGACCGGCTGGCCATGGAGTGCCATCTCCATCAGCCCGTCGCCCATCGGGCCGTCGAGGCGTAGCGGCGAGTTCGTGTTGATCACGGTCATCAGCGACGGCTCACGGAGGAGGTCGTCGCGCGTCGACGCCGCGGATGAGGCAGGCAACCTCCAGCGCGTCGCCGACCGGGACGTGCGCCGAAACCCAGGCACTGCCAGGTCTTGTCCAGCTCGACCGCGAAGGTCCGGTACATGTCGAGATGGCGCGTCTCGACCGGCAGGTCGTTCGGCTCGAGCGGGCCACCACCCTCCTGGTGGATGACGTCGAGCGCACCGATGATCCGCACGTAGTCGACGAAATCGGCGAAGTTGCCGGCACGCCGCCCGCGGTCGATGTCGCTCACGAAGGCCGGGCCGCCGACAGCCCCGAAGACAAGGTTTGACCCGCCGAACCGGATGTTCCGCTGCGGGTTGCGCGCGTACAGGTCGAATTCGGACGGGGCGGTCCCGATCAGCGCCTCGACCTGGTCGGGGTCGAGGCGCACACGACGGTTCGAGCGGTCGACGGTCGCACCCGCCCCCGCGAAGGCGTCGAGCGCCCGGTCGCCGAGCACCTCGACCCCGATCTCGGCCAGCACCCGCAGCGACGCTCGATGGATCGTCTCGACGTGGTCCGCCGACAGGATCTCGACCGGCAGGAACGGGTTCGTCAGCCGCCGCCAGGGCAGCTGTTGCAGACCGGGCGCGGCGCGACGCGGGCGGCGGCGCGGGCCGTCATGCGACTCGGACGCTCCGGGATCGGAAACGGGGGATTCGTCCACTACGGGATGCTAACGGGCCGCCACCCGAATTCTCACGTCCGTCTCAGACGCGCGGCGCTGAATGACGAATCGGAGCGCCCTCCCAGCGGCGCTCGATCCGAGCGTCCCGTACGGAGGCGTCCATGAAGCTCAAGATCTTCGCCATCGTCGCGTTGGCGGCTGTTGGCGTCGGGGCCGCGTTCGTCGCGGTCGGGGGATTGCCCGCCAGCGCCGCGTCGAAGACCCAGTACCTGACCGGGGCCGCCGCGACCGGCGACGTCGCCGACGATGTCGCCGCGACGGGGACGGTCGCCACCAGCTCGTCCTACGGGCTGGCATTCGGGACTCCGGCACATCTCGCAAGCGCAGACGCCGCCGCCGGTTCGACGACATGGACCGTGAAGGACCTGAAGGTGGCTGTCGGTGACGCGGTCAAGAAGGGCGCCGTTCTCGCCACCGCGGACACGACCGATCTCAAGCGCCAGCTCGCGGCCGCGAACACGGCCGTCGACACGGCCAAGATCCAGCTCCGCCTTGCCAAGGCAAGCCTGACCGACGCCAATGACGCTGCGGTCACCGCGCAGATCCGGCAGGCGAAGGTCGGCGTCAACAACGCGACGTCGCAGCTCGCCGACGCGACCAAGACACGCGACGACGTGAAGACCCAGATCAGGCTTGCGACGCTGACCGCCCCGATCGACGGCATCGTCACGGCCGTCAACGTGGTCAAGGGACTCGAGGCGCCGTCGGGCGACGCGATCGTCGTCGACGCGACCACCTTCCAGATCACAGCCGATGTGGTCGAGAGCGACCTGGCCGCCATGAAGGTCGGGCAGACCGCAGCGGTCACCATCGGCGCGGTCGACGGACAGGTGACCGGCAAGGTCACCGCCATCGCTCCCACCGCGGCCGGCAACACCACCGGCAGCGTCGTCTCGTACGCGGTCACCGTCTCGCTCGACAACGTTCCCGCGACCGTACGCGCGGGGATGACCGCGGACGTCACGATCACCATCGACAGCGCGACGAACGTGCTCACCGTCCCTGCCTCGGCCCTGCGCGGGACGGCCGGCAACTACTCCGTCCTGACCCTGGGCGCCGATGGAACCCCTGTCGCCCAGCCTGTCGAGGTCGGCCTCGTCACGAACACCACGGCCGAGATCAAGAGCGGCCTGACCGAAGGCCAGGAGGTCGTGACCGGCGTCAACACGCCGCAGACCGGGACCGCCACGAACGGCAACGGCGGCTTCGGTGGTGGCGGGTTCGGAGGGACGATCCCCGTCGGTGGCGGTCGTCGGAACAATCCCGTGATCGTGAACGGGAACTAGGCGATGAGCGAGGCGATCATCTCCCTCGATCACGTCAGCCGGATCTACTCGATGGGCCACCTCGAGGTCCCCGCCCTGGCCGACGTCAGCCTGGAGGTGCTGCCCGGCGAGTTCGTGGCGATCGTGGGGCCGTCAGGGTCGGGCAAGACCACGATGATGAACATCCTGGGCTGCCTCGACCGCCCGACCAGCGGCGGCTACAGCCTAGCCGGCACGCCCGTCGCCGAGCTCGACGACGACAGCCTGGCCAGTGTGCGCAGCCGCAGCATCGGCTTCGTCTTCCAGTCGTACAACCTGCTGCCGCGCACGAGCGCGCTCGAGAACGTGGCGACGCCGCTCCTCTACCAGGGCGTCTCACGCCGCGAGCGCGCGGCCCGCGCCAAGGCCACCCTCGAGCGGCTCGGGATGGGCGATCGCCTCGACCACGAGCCGACCGAGCTGTCCGGCGGCCAGCAGCAGCGCGTTGCGGTCGCCCGAGCGCTCGTCACCGAGCCGGCGCTGATCCTCGCCGATGAGCCGACGGGCAACCTCGACAGCCACGCCGGCGCCGAGGTCATGGACCTGCTCCACGAGCTGAACGCCGCCGGCCGGACGATCGTGCTCATCACCCACGACACCGAGGTCGCCGCGACAGCCAAACGCCAGATCCACCTGCGCGACGGCCGGGTCGTCTCGTGAGCATCCGCGAGCTGCTGCGCCTGTCGCTCTCGCGGCTGCGGACGAGCCGCCTTCGGGCCGCGTTGACGATGCTCGGCGTCATCATCGGGGTCGCCTCGGTGGTCGCCCTCGTCGGCGTCGGTCAGGGCACGACCTCGAACATCACGAGCCGGCTCGCCGGTCTCGGCACGAACCTGCTGACGATCAGTCCGACCGGCGGCGGCGACTCGACGCTGACCGTCGGCGATGCCGATGCGATCGCGGCGCTGCCCGGGATCGCGGGTGTCGCCCCGGAGATCTCGACCAACCTGACCGTCGGGGCCGGCACGAAGACTGCGACCACCGCGGTCGTGGGCACGACCCCCGCCTACCCGTCGGTCCGGGCCTACACCGTCTGGCAGGGCACGTTCCTGACCGACGTCAGCACCGACCAGGACCTGCGCGTCGCGGTCCTCGGTGCCACGACCGCGACCACGCTCGGGCTCGGTGCCAGCGACATCGGCTCCCAGATCTCGGTCGGCGGCCTGCCGTTCCGGGTGATCGGCATCCTCCAGGCCAAGGGCGGGACCGGGTTCCAGGACCCGGACGACCAGGTCATCGTCCCGATCGGCGTCGTCCAGAAGTATTTCGTCGGCGGCGACACGGTCCGCACGATCGGCGTCTCCGTCGCCGATCCCGCGGGCATGACCGCGGCGAGCACCGCGATCACAGCGCTGCTCCGTGACCGCCACGAGCTGGCCGCGACCGACACCGCCGACTTCAACGTCTTCAACCAGACCCAGCTGCTCGAGGCCGCGTCGTCGATCACCGCGACGCTGACGCTGCTCCTGGCCGGCATCGCCTCGATCTCGCTGATCGTCGGCGGCATCGGGATCATGAACATCATGCTGGTCTCGGTCCGCGAACGGACCCGCGAGATCGGCATCCGCAAGGCGGTCGGCGCGCGTCGCCGCGACATCCTCGCCCAGTTCCTCGTCGAGGCGCTGACCCTCTCGCTGATCGGCGGCCTCATCGGCATCGTCGTCGGCCTCGTCGTCTCGGCGGGGATCGGCCAGCTCGCCGGCTGGGGCTTCCAGTTCAACCCCACCACGATCGTCGCCGCCGTCCTGTTCAGCCTCGCGGTCGGCGTCGTCTTCGGCGTCTGGCCGGCGCGCCAGGCCGCCCGACTCGATCCCATCACCGCCCTCCGCTACGAATGACAAGGAGACATCCATGAGCTTCGAACCGACCCCTCCGCCCCGCCCGACCGAGCCCTTCGTGCCTGTCGAGCCCGAACCGACTGCCGTCCCCACGGCTCCGGTCGCGCCGGCACCGGTCACCGTGGCCTCCGTCCCGGGCCCTGTCCGCAAGTCATCGTCGAGCGGTCGCGTGCTGAACCTCGTGCTCGTCCTCGCCGCGGCCGTCGCCATCGGCGGTGTCGCGTTCGCGATCGGTCGTGGGACAGCGGCCGCATCCGGCACGAACGGCGACCGAACGGCAACGGTCGTGTCTTCGGCGGCGCCTTCCCGGGCGGCAGCTTCGTGCCGGGCGCCAGTGGCGCTCCCCGCTTCGGCCGTGGCGGCGGGTTCGGTGGCGGGCTGACGGTCCAGGGCACCGTCGAATCGGTCGACGGCGACACCCTGACCATCAAGACCGCGAACGGCGACACGATCGAGGTCACCACCGGCGCGTCCACCACGTACCACACCCAGACCGACGCCACCGCGGCGGATGTCCAGGCCGGCAAGACCGTCCAGGTCCAGATCGACGGTGGCTTCACCGGCCGCCCGAACGCAAGCGCGACGACCGCGGCACCCGTCGGCACGGCCGGCAGCGTGACCGTCATCCCCTGAACGAAGGCGTAGGCTGAAACACATGCATCTGCTCGTCATCGAGGACGATCCGCGCCTCGTCCGCCTCCTCCGGCGCCTGCTCGAGGAGGACCGCCACATCGTCGAAACGGCGACGACCGGCCAGGACGGCCTCGACATCGTCGACGCGACGACCGGGATCGAGGTCGTCGTCCTCGACCTGGGGCTGCCGGACATCTCGGGTCTCGAGGTCTCGCGTCGCATCCGGGCCGCCGGCTCGGAGGTCGCGATCCTGATGCTCACCGCCCGCGACACCGTGGGCGACCGGGTGACCGGGCTCGATGCCGGCGCCGACGACTACCTCGTCAAGCCGTTCGCCTACGAGGAGCTCGCCGCCCGGTTGCGGGCGCTGGGTCGGCGGGGTGCGACATCGCGCCGCCCGGAACCCAAGCTCGCCGTCGGGCCGATCGTGCTCGACGAGACGTCGCGCCGGGTCACCCTCGACGGCAGATCGATCGACCTCAGCCCGCGTGAGTTCTCGCTGCTCGAATGCCTCCTCCGCCACCCGGGTCAGACGCTGTCGCGCGACCAGCTCCTCGACCAGGCGTGGCCGTTCAGCGTCGCCGTGACGCCGAATGCCGTCGACGCCTACGTCCACTACCTGCGCGACAAGCTCGGTTCGGCCGGCAAGCTGATCGAGACCGTGCGCGGCGTGGGCTATCGTCTGGCCGATGCCTGACGGGATCCTCCCGACCGAAACCACCGCTCCCGAGCTTGCCGCCGAGACCGCCGACAGCCGGATGGTCCAGCACGTCCGCCGCAATCTCGTCCTGTGGAGCGCCGGCACGACGCTGGTCATCCTGCTGATCCTCGCGGCGGCTCTCTACGTCGCCGTCGCAGGCTCGCTGGCCAGCAGCGCGACGGCCCAGCTCGACACCCGATTCGACCAGGTCAAGTCGAGCCTGACCGGGCAACGGCCGCGCCCCGCCCGATGACAACGGGCCATACGGCTTCCTCTTCGGCGGCGGCGGCGGCGGGACCATCGCGCTGGCCGTCGACCAGGACGACAACCTGCTCACCCAGCGCGGGTTCCGCGTTCCGGATGGCCTGCCGAACATGGCCGCCGTGGAGGCGGCTCGAGCGAACGGTCGCGACGTCCGGACGACGTCCGTGCTGGCCCAGCAAGGGCCCGGTCAGGGCGGATCGTCGTCCGGCATCCAGACCCCTGTCCGCATCCTGACCGAGAGCGTGCAGGCGGCGGATGGCGAGACGTATGCCGTGCAGATCGTCGGCGACCGGATCGCCGAACAGCGAACGCTCGACGTGATGCTGGCGGTCCTGCTGATCGGCGGCATGGTGGTCGTGCTCGTCGCGTTCGGGTTCGGGACCGTCTACGCGCGACGTGCGCTGGTGCCGATCCGCGAGTCGCTCGCGAACCAGCGCGTCGCGCTACGGCGCCAGCGCGAGTTCGCGGCCGATGCGAGCCACGAGCTGCGCACGCCGTTGACCGTCATCCGGAGCAGCGTCGAGCATCTCGAGCGACACCGCGACGAGCCTGTCGCGACGGTCGGCTCGGCGCTCGAGGACATCGATGACGAGGTCCGCCACATGACGGCGATCGTCGAGGACCTGCTCCTGCTCGCCCGCTCCGATTCGGGGGCCGTGGCACTCGAGCACGTCCCGGTCGACCTCGGCGACGTCGCAGCCGATGGCGCCTCGGCGATGGGCAAGCCAGCGACCGATCGCGGGATCCGGGTCGAGGTCGATCCGCAGGCTGCTGTCGTGGCCGGTGATCCGGCCCGCCTCCGCCAGCTGGTGATGATCCTGGTGGACAACGCGATCCGCCACAGCCCGGTGAACGGCCGGGTCGGCGTGGCGGTCCGCGCGAACGGGAACGGGGCGTCGCTGGTCGTCGAGGACGATGGTCCGGGCATCCGACCCGAGGACATGCCGCACGTCTTCGAACGGTTCTACCGGGCGCCGGGCGCCCCGGGCGGCGGGACCGGGCTCGGGCTCGCCATCGCCAAATGGATCGTGGACCGCCACGGCGGTCGCATCGTGGTGGCCAACCGAGCCGAGGGCGGGGCGCGCTTCGTCGTCGACCTGCCGGCGACCGGAGTCGCTCCGGTCTGACTCGCGGTCAGTCCTCGCGGACGAGGTAGCGATCCATCCCCTCGGTCCAGACGGTGCGCCCATCGTCGGTGATGGCGTAGGCCGCGTAGTCGTCGCCGCGACCATCTGCCGTGAGCCAGGTCAGGCCCTCGAGCCCCATCGCGAAGACGGCCGTCGCGTAGGCGTCGGTGAACGCCAGGCGAGGGCCGACGACCGTGACGCTGCGCAGGCCTGTCGCGGCGCGACCGGTGCGCGGGTCCGTGACATGGTCGCCACGCTCGTAGTCGCCCGATGTCGCCACGGCCCTGTCGGAGACTTCCAGGACGGCCGCCACCCGATCAGCCTGGTCCGGATGTCGGATCCCGACCCGCCACGGACGACCGGTTGCGGCCAGCCCACGAGCCACGATGTCGCCGCCGGCGTTGATCCAGTAGTTGCGAGCGCCGGCCGCGTCGAGCAGCCAGGCGGCCTCCTCGATCGCCCAGCCCTTGACGTAGCCGGACGGATCGATGCGACCGTCGGCCCTGTGCCGGCGGGCGTCGAAGGCGCCGCCGGTGACCGTCGCGAGGTGGTCGCAGGCCGCGAGGACATGGCGAACGTCGAGGCTGGCGTTCGCTTCGCTGAGCTCGCCCCGCATCAGCCGGCTGATCTCGCTGTCGGGTTTGTACGTGCTGAACCGGGCATCGACGTCGTGCAGGTCCGCGACGACTTCCTTGATGACCTCGTCCGACACGAGCGGCGGCTCGACCAGGATGCTGACGGTCGTACCCATGACGTGCTCGACCCAGCGCAGCCCGCCGACGACCGCGACGCTCATCCGAGGCCGGCCTGGTCGAGCGCCGACTTGGAGCGACTGGGCGTAGGCATCGCTCGTGTACGTGGCGCCCGAGACCATGTCGATCGATGCGCTCTTCGCCTGCAGAGCCTCCTCGCGGAGGATCGGCGCCGCGGCGTTCGAGATCTGGCCCGAGCGGCGCCCGGTCGGGAGCTGGATCGCGACGACGTCCTGGAGCTGGCCACCGGAGAGCACGATCTCGACCTGGACCGGGCCGTAGCGGGTGTCGACGACCGGGCCGTCGATCGTGGCGGAGGCGGTCGTTGTCGTGCCACCGCCGGTCGATGTCGTCGGGGCCGGCGTCGCGGCAGCGGCCGGAGCCTGGGTCGCCGCAGAACCGGACGCATCGCCTGTCGCCGCCGAGGGCGTCGCCGTGGCACCCGGCTCGACGATGGCGACGCCACCGCCACGTGCCGGGACCACGTCCGGCGTCTTGAAGCTCAGCAGCAAGAACGAGCGCAACGACCGTGACGGCGAGGGCGGCGATCCCGCGCTTCGGCATTGTGACTTCCCGTCAGCTGGCGGGCGAGCCGGTCGCCTGGGCGATGAGCGCGGCCGCTTCCGAGATCGGGATCGCGAAGCCGAGGCCCTGGGCGTCGGTCGAGACGGCCGTGTTGATGCCGATGACGCGCCCGTTCGCGTCGAGCAGTGGCCCGCCGCTGTTGCCCGGGTTGATCGCCGCGTCGGTCTGGAGCAGGTTGGTGAGGGTCTCCGGCCGACCGGTCGCCTCGTCCTGGACCGTGATCGTCCGGCCGGTCCCGGACAGGATGCCCTTGGTCACGGTCTCGGTGAAGGTCCCGAGCGGGCTGCCGATGGCGATGACCGTGGCACCGACCGGGGTGTTCGCCGCGTCGCCGATGACCGCCGGCTTGAGGCCGCTGGCATCGATCTTGACCAGCGCGAGATCCGTCTTGTCCGACTGCTTGACGATGGTCGCCGGGAACTGGCGGCCGTCGGCCAGCTCAACGGTGAGTGACTGGCTGCCTGACACCACGTGCCGGTTGGTCAGGATGTAGCCGTCGGCCGACAGGATCACGCCCGAGCCGACCCCGGTCGACGGGATCTGGCCCCCGAAGCCACGCGCGGAGAAGCCCTCCGATGTGATGGTGACCACGGAGTCGCGAACCGAGGCGACGACGTCGGTCAGATCGGGGGCGCTCGGTGCCGTCGTCGCACCCGCGACGGTGACCGCCGCCGGAGCACCCGGAGTCGTGCCCGCGGACGATGGCGCCAACGGACCGGCGACGAGAGCTGCGGTCCCACCAGCGGCCAGCACCGCCGACAGGACTGCGGCGAGGACCACCGCCGTCGGGCCGCGACGCGAGCCACCGGTCCGACGGGGAGCGGCCGCGCTCGGGGCGGGGGTCGAGCCCGGAGCATCGGCCGCCTTTGGGGCCGGGGTCCAGGCCGGCGCTTCGGTCGGGGCGGGGGCCCAGGCCGGTGTCGGTGCGGGGGTCGCGCTCACCGCGGGAAGGCTCGGCGGAGGTGGGGGTCAGTGGCTCAGGCAGGTCGTGTCGGTGGGTGTCGAACAACGGAAGCTCCGATCGTGCTGGAGGTCGCGGAGTGCTGCAATGCCCCTATGAAGCGCCGCTGCGGCTGAGAACCACGTGAGAATCACGAACGGCGCGACCCCGAAGGGCCGCGCCGCCGTTCCGTTGTCTCGGAGGCTAGCTGGTCGTGCTCGATGGCGCAGGGCTGGCGTCCGGTGCCTGGCCGTCCGGCAGGTGCCGGCCGCCGGGGAAGCCCGGGCCCTTGATGCCACGATCGCCCGCGTGGATCGCCGCGGCATCGAGCGACCCATCGGTGCGCTGGGTGCCCTCGGCGATGATGAACGAGCCGACCTTGATGTCGGACAGCGCGCCGGCCGCGCCGTTCACCTGGTACTTCGTATCGCCGTCGACGTGGATCGTCGCGGTCGTGCCACCCGGCTGGGTGACGGTGATGGTGTTGCCGTTGATCGCGCGTGACCTGGCCGCCGGTGGTCGGCAGGATGACCTTGATCGCGGTCACGGTGTAGGTGCCATCGGTCGCACGCTCCTGGGCGAAGGCGATCTGGTCGCCGACAGCCAGGTCAGACACGGTGATCGTGGCCCCGCCCTTGGTGATCTTGGTCGTGCTTGTGACCGAGATGGTCCTCGTCCAGCCGTCGTCCGTCTTGAGCGACAGGTCGGACCCGTTGATCGCGGTGACCGTGATGTCGCGGGCGCCGAACCGTCCGAAGCCTCCGAGACCGAGTCCGCCCGGAGCCGCCGAAGCCACCGAAGCCGTGCCGGTCGCCGTCGGGCTTCGTGGTCCCGGGCGCGGTGCTCGAACCGGGTCCCGCCGAGGCCGCCGGGTTCGCGGCCGGGTCGGTGCCGGTGGACGGGGCGGGAGACGCGCCCATGGCGGCGACGGCGCCGACGACGAACAGGAACGCGGCACCGGCCACGATCCCGACGCGCGCGGCGCGGGTGCGACCGATCGGCGTTTCGACCTTCTCGTGGAATACGACCTCGTTCGTCTCGGTCGGCTGGTTCGTGTCGGTCATCTGGACCTCCGTTGCGACGCGGCGATGGTGACTCGGAATGGGCCGGATCGGCCCGTCGCACGACTCTGGCGCTCGATTCTTCAAGCCTTCTGAGAAATGACCGTGACTCAATACGCGAAGCGTTCCGCGTGGATCTGGCGCGGAGGGAGCCCGAGGCCTCGCAAGGACCTCTCGACGCGCTGCATCATCGGCACCGGGCCGCACAGGTAGACGTCCCGTTCGCGGACGTCGGGAACCAGACGTTCCAGGGACGCTGCGTCGAGCTGGTCGCCCGCCGGGCCGTCTCGCTTGCCGACGAGGTAGTGGACCGTGGCGCCGCGGGCGCGGGCGAGCGTCTCGAGCTCGTCGCGGAAGACGATCTCGCGCGCGTCGCCGACCCGATAGATGAGCGTCATGTCGCCGTGCTTCGCGGGCAGCGCCTCGAGCAGGGCCCGCAGCGGCGTGATCCCGATGCCGCCGGCGAGGAGCAGGACCTTGGGGCGCGTCCGACGTGCACCGGTCAGGACGCCGTACGGGCCTTCGATGAAGACGCGCGTGCCGATCCCAACGCCCTGGAGCGTCTTCGACCAGTCGCCGAGCTCCTTGATCGTGATCCGCAGCCACGAGCCGTTGGGGGCCGAGGAGATCGAGAACGGGTGGGCCCGCCACCAGCCGTCGCGGGTCAGGAAGCGCCACACGAAGTACTGACCGGAGCGCACGGCCAGCTGATCGATGTCGCGTCCGGTCATATAGATCGAGAAGACGCCCGGCGCTTCGGTGACGACGTTCGAGACACGCAGCTGATGGCGCGTCGAGCGCCAGACCGGCTCGCCGACCCGGAAGACCAGGATCAGAGCGATCGCCATGAGGTAGAGGGCGACCCAATAGGCGACCGCGACCGGATCATCGATGAAGTCGGTCCCGACGAACAGTTGGTGGAGGAAGCCCAGCGCGATGGCGAGATACGCGTACAGGTGGATCCCGTACCACGTCTCGTACGAGAGCTTGCGACGGGCGGCGCGCATCGAGCTGATCGCGACCGCGGCGAAGAGGGCGCCGCTGACCGTTGCCATCAGGACGTACGGGTAGGTCGTGATGAGCGTCCAGAACTCCTCGATCACGTTGCTCCCATCGCCGAGCGCGTAGCCGACGGTCGTGAAGACGCCGTGGCCGAGGAGCAACCAGACGGTCGCGAAGCCGAGCCAGCGGTGCGCAACGGCCAATCCATCCATCCCGAAGGCCTGGTCGAGCCACGGGCTGCGTGACATCAAGACGAGCTGGATCAAGGCGAAGTAGGTGCCGAACAGCGCCGTGACCTGGCCGATCGCGGTGAGGATCCCGGCGGTCGTCGAGAGCTGCTCGAGGCCGCCGTGACGCAGCCACATCGCCAGGATCAGGAGTCCGTTGGCAACCAGCACGACGACGATCTCGGCAGCCCCGATCCGCCACGTCCGCGGCAGCGGGACCGGCTTGGGCGCTCGGGTCTGGATGGGCTGGCTGGCCACCCCCGGACGGTGGCCCCGGCACGTGAGACGACTCTGAGAGTTCGAGTGGCGCTGAGCGTGCGTAGACTCGACACGTGCACGATCCCCGGTCCGAGCCGACCACGCCCGAAACACCCGCCGATCTCGGTGCTCTCGAGGACCCGCCGCAACGTCGGATCTCGCTCCCATTCGACATCTTCGAGGTGAGCACGAGGCTCGGGACGTACCTTGACCGCGCCCTCCAGGGAACGGGCGTCCGGCCCGCCGAATATGCGGTCTACAGCCTGATGCTCGAAGCCGGCCCACGGACGCCGTCCGAGCTCGCCGCGATGCTCGGGATGCCGTTGTCGACGCTGTCTACCTATCTCGGGGCGATGCTCGGCCGCGGCGACGCGAAGCGGATGCCGAACCCGTCGGACGGGCGCTCCGTGCGGGTCGTGCTGACGGACCGCGGACGTGGCGTGGTGCGAACGGTGAACCCGCCGTTCACCAGGGCGCTCGTCGCGCTCGAGGCGAACCTGGACGTGCCGGTCGGTGACGTGCGGGCGACGCTGCGCGGCATCCTCGAGGCGATCGAGCGAGCCGACGCTGACCTGAGATCGGATCCTTTGGATGCCGAGGCAGATACTACGAGCTCGTAGTATCTTGTGCGGACGCAGCAGGGGAACCGATGGGTCGCGTCCGAAAGAAGATCGTATTCGCCGTCCTCACGGGGTGGCTGGTCGCTGCATGCGGCGCGACCCCGGTCGCAACCCCGTCCGCCCCGAGCAGCTCCGTCCCGTCGACCTCGGTGGCGCCTCCGTCCGACGATATCGACGAGACGGCGTCGCCCTTGCCCTCGGGGGCGGCCGACGCGGCGACCGCCCGACTGGCCGACCTCGACTATCTGGTCGAACGGCTCAAGGCGATCCACCCGAACCCGTTTCTCGATGAGGGCGAAGCCGCCTTCCTCGAGCGCGTCGAGAGGATCCGCGAAGACGTCGCCACGATGACCGACGCCGGCTTCCTTGTCGCCGTCATGGACCTGATGGGTCATCGCGAGCGCGATGGCCATTCGGGCGCGTGGGCGATGGCCCAGCAGAATTCGCTCCTCCACGCCTGGCCGATCTGGCTGTGGGAGTTCCCGGATGGACTGCGGGTCCTCGCCGCGCGCGCGCCGTACGGCGACCTCGTCGGAGCGCGGCTGACCATGGTCGGTGGCGCTTCGGTCGAGGACGCCATGGCGACCGTCGAATCGCTCGTCCCGCGCGACAACGAGTCGACACTCCGCGGCAACCTGCCGATCTACCTGACGCTCCCCGAGGTCGTCGGGGAGCTCGGGCTCGTCCAGCCAGGCGATCCCGGACTCACCTTCGAACTACTCGATGGGACCACCCGCGAGGTGACACCCGACCCGCTGCCCCTGGGTCAGTTCCGCGACTGGATCTTCGGGGAGTACGGCGGTCGTTATCCCGAGGCGCTGCCGCCCGACGACGACGGCCCCCTCTACCAGCGCCATCACGACCAGGCGTTCTGGTCGGAGGCCGTCAAGAAACCGGCCGGGTTCTACGTCGGCTACAACGAGGTGCGGCGGACGAGCGGCAGCATGACCATCGATGACCTCGCCGCAGCGGTCACGTCTGCGGCCACGCGCCGAGCCGGCCCGCCCGATCGTCATCGACCTGCGCAACAACGGTGGTGGCGACAACAACACGTACGGCCCGCTGCGACGCGCGGTCGAGGCGGCGGCCCACGCCAAGCCCGGAAGCGTCAGGCTGATCACCGGCCGAGCGACGTTCTCCGCGGCCGGCAACTTCGTCACGGACCTCCTCGTCGGCCCGGAGAAGGCAGGGATCCGGCTCATCGGCGAAAGCCCGGGCGGCGGACTCGACATCTACGGCGACGTGAGGGTCGTCACGCTGCCGGCGAGCAAGATCGTCGTGCTCATCTCGGCCCGTTATCACGAGCGGGCGCCGGGCGATCCGCGGCTTGCCATCACGCCGGACGTCCCGGTCGAGGTCAGCTGGGCCGACTATGCGGCCGGCCGCGATCCGGTCCTCGCAGCGGCGCTCAAGCCCTGACCGAGGTGCCTGGCGGCGGCCCAGCCTCCGGCTTGTCCCGCAGGCGATACTGGGGACGGAGGTGGCGGACATGCGGGTCGTCGTCACGGGCGGCAGCGGCAAGGGCGGATCGTGGGTCGTGCGCGACCTGCGCGAGCACGGCCACGAGGTCCTCAACGTCGACGTGCGACCCGACGGGCACCCGACCGAGAAGACCCTGGTGACCGACCTGACGGATCTCGGCCAGACCCAGGACGCGCTCGCCTCGGCCGACGCGGTCGTCCATTTCGCCGCCATCCCGGCGCCCGGCCTGCGTCCCGAGGGCGAGACCTTTCGCATCAACGCGCTGTCGACCTACAACGTCTTCCAGGCCGCGGTCGACCACCGCATGAAACGAGTCGTCTGGGCGTCGAGCGAGACGGTCCTCGGGCTCCCGTTCGACATCCCGCCCGCTTTCGCACCGATCGACGAGACGATCGAACCCCACCCCGAGTCGTCCTATTCGCTGTCCAAGCTGGTCGGCGAGACGATGGCAATGCAGTTCGCCCGGCGGAGCGGGATCGGGTTCGTCGGTCTGCGCATCTCGAACATCATGGTGCCCGAGGACTACGCGGCCTTCCCGTCGTACTGGGACGACGCACGGATCCGCAAGTGGAACCTCTGGGGCTACGTCGATGCCCGCGACGTGGCGAGTGCGGCCCGCCTGGCCCTCGACGCCCCGATCGAGGGCGCTGAGATCGCGATCATCGCCGCCGCGGAGACGGTCATGACCCGGCCGAGCGCCGACCTGATGGCCGAGGTCTTTCCGGACGTCCCGCTGCGCCGCCCGGTCGAGGGCCGCGAGACGCTCCTTGCCATCGACCACGCCCGGCGCCTCCTCGGCTACGAACCGAGCCACCGATGGTCAGACCACGTCAGCGAGTGACTTCAGTCAGTCGCGAACGAGGCGGCCTCCGGCCTTGAGCAGCGCCGCGGCCTCGTCCGCGAGCTGCCGGACGATCTCGCCCGCTGGGCGCACGTCATCGATGAGCCCGATCGATTGGCCGGCATACATCGACATCGCCTCGACATCGCCAGTCGCGCCGATCCGGGGTGCGTCGGATCCGTAGCGTGGGATGAGCTCACCGTCGCTCCAGGTGCCGACCGTCTCGCCCTCACCGGGCCGCTCGCCGGGCGGTGGGCGACCAGCCGCCTCCCACATCTCGAGCGTGCTGTTCCGGAGCGTCCGGTGCGGCGCGTCCGGCCATCCGCCGTCGAAGACAGATGAGTACACGGTCGATGTCGCGTCGGCCCGCACCATGAGGTCCCGATAGGGCTGTAGAGCCGGTGCCTCGGCCGACATCACGAACCGTGTCCCGAGCCAGGCCGCGGATGCGCCGAGCATCATGACGGCGGCGAGACCTCGACCGTCGCCGATGCCACCGGCCGCTACCACGGGGATCGGCGCACGGCGTCCACGACGGCCGGCACGAGTGCCATCGTTGCGACCTCGCCCCGGACGTGGCCGCCGGCTTCCCATCCCTGAGCGACGATGACATCCACACCGGCGTCGACGGCTCGACGAGCTTCGGCGACGTCGCTGACGGTGTGGAGGACGAGGGCGCCGCCTTTGTGCGCGATCGAGGTCAGCGCCGCGGGGTCACCCCAGGTCGTCGACACGATCCCGACACCAGCGTCGAGACACCGCCGAAGGCGTTCCTCCATCGGCCAGACGAGGACCATGTTGACCCCGAACGGGCGGTCGGTCAGGTCTCGCATGCGGGCGAGCTTCTCGTCGAGCTTGTTCGGCTCGTCCCAGGTGACCGCCAGCATCCCCAGCCCACCGGCGTTGCTCACGGCGGCAGCAAGCTCAGGGACCGCCATCCCGCCGATCGGTGCCTGGACGATGGGGAGCGGGATCCCCACGAGCCGGCAGAACGCTGTATCGAAAATCGGTCCCACTCGGCCTCCTGACCCTTCAGAGCGTGCGCGGTCCTGGCGACCGAAGCCCCACGATCGCGGCACCAAGTGTGCCGCCGAGGGTGCCGAGCGCCAGGTCGCCGAGCGTGTCGACGTATGCGGTGGCGAGTTCGGGTGAGTTGCGGATGAACGTGATGTACTCAGCGAGCTCCCAGGCGATCGCGGTCACAGCGGCGAACCCGACCGCAAGTCCGAAACAGATCAGCCGGCTCGACCCCGTCGAGCGGATGACGAGCGCGGCCCCGCCAGTGATGAGCATCCAGTTGAAGAAGTGGTTCACGTCGTCCCACCACTCGATCGAGTCGTACAGACCGAGGGCGTTGCCGACGACGTCGATCAGGAACGGCGCGGTGAACAGCAGGTCGACGTCGATGGGATACGGCCGATCCCGGAAGCGCAGCCACCAGACCGCCGGCACGAGGAAGGCCGCGATCGGGAATGTCAGGGCCCGCCCGAGCATCGCCTTGCCGCTGTACTGAGGCAGATCCGGGTTCGCGACCGCGTAGGCAAGCAAGGCCACGAGCACGACCTTGAGCGCGACATCGAGCGCCAGGAGCAGTCGCCGGCCCATGCGCGGATGCTACGCGCCGGACGACCTGCCGCGGACGCCGTGGCTGGGACGGGTCGGTATCATCATCGGATGCAGACCACCCTTCCACCCGCGCAGGACATCGTGACCTGGGAGGTGCTCGACGAGCTCGTCGCCGGGCTGGCCGAGCGGCTCCGCGGGGAGGAATTCGACCTGCTGCTGGCGATCACGCGGGGTGGCCTCGTCCCGGCCGGGATGCTCGCCTACCGGCTGGGGATGCGCAACATCCTCGTCGCGGCCGTGGAGTACTACGACGACGAGGGCCAGCCCGGTCCACGCCCGACGTTCCTCCAGTTCCCGGCCGATCCGCAGCTGCGCGGCCAGCGCATCCTGGTCGTCGACGAGGTCTGGGACTCGGGCACCACCATCCACGCGGTCACCGAGCGGATCCGCCAGGCCGGCGGCATCCCCACGACCGTGGTCCTGCACTACAAACCGACCCATTCCGTGGTGCCCGGCGCGCCGGACGTCCATGCCGTGACGACCGACGCCTGGGTGGTCTATCCGTTCAAGGCGGGGGGCTAGAGGAGACCCGACGATGACGAAGCGAGTCCGACTGCTGGTCGGTACCAAGAAAGGCGCGTTCATCCTCGAGAGCGACGAAGCACGTCACGACTGGTCGATGCGCGGGCCGCTGTGCGAGGGCTGGCCGGTCCACGACATCATCGTCGAGCCCGGGAGCGGCGCGCTCCTCGTCGCCGCCGGCAACGCGTGGTACGGCCCGTCGATCTGGCGGAGCGACGACGGCGGCGAGACCTGGACCCAGTCATCGACACGGGCTGACGTACGGTGACGATGCCGAGCCGATCAAGGCGATCTGGAGCCTGGCCGCGACGCCAGACGGGGCCCTGCTCGCCGGCGTCGAACCGGCCGGCCTCTTCCGCAGCGACGACGGCGGGTCGACCTGGAGCCATGTCGAGGGCCTGACCAACCACCCGACCCGACCGACGTGGGGACCGGGCGCGGGCGGACTGATCGCCCACACGGTCATCCCCCACCCGACCGACGCCGACCGGACCTGGGTCGGGATCTCGGCGGTCGGCGTCTTCGAGACGCGAGACGGCGGCGATTCGTGGGAGCCGCGCAACGTCGGTGTTCGGTCCGGGTCCAACCCCGAGGACCAGTTTCCCGAGACCGGCCAATGCGTGCACAAGTTCGCGATGGCCGCGGGCGAGCCCGACACGTTCTACCAGCGCAACCACAACGGGGTCTACCGCTCGGACGACGGTTCGGAGACGTGGCAGGAGATCACGGGCAGCCTGCCGACCGACTTCGGGTTCGCGATGGTCGCCCATCCGCGCGATGCCGACACGTGCTGGGTCATCCCGTTGAGCACGCCCGAGGAAGGCCGCTACATGCCGGACGGCCACACGGCGGTCTGGCGGACGCACGATCGGGGCGCCTCGTGGATCCGCTCCGACGCCGGCCTGCCGACGCAGGATGCCTACATGTCCGTCCTGCGCGAGGCGATGGCGCGCGACACGCTCGACCCGGTCGGGATCACCTTCGGCACGGCCACCGGCCAGGTCTGGCACAGCTCGGACGAGGGCGTCTCGTGGCGGATGATCACCGACACGCTGCCGGAGATCTGGGCGGTCGAGGCGTCCGTCGTCGACTGACCGATGGCGACCGTCCTCCTGCCTGCCTCCCTCATCGCGCTGTTCCCGGGGACGACGAAGAAGCACGAGGTGGCGGGTGAGTCCGTCGCCGCGTTGATCGACGGCCTCGACCGAGAGGTGCCGGGCGTCCGCGACAGGCTGCTGGAGGCCGGGCCGCGACTGCGGCCGCACATCAACGTCTTCGTCGATGGCCAGCCGGCCGACCTGACGACCGCGGTCGGCGCCGCGGCCGTCGTCCACGTCCTCCCCGCGGTAAGTGGCGGGTAAGTCGCAGATACGTGCCGGTGCATGGTCGATCGCCATCATCGGCAGATGTCGAAACGTCGAAGCTCACGTGACAAGCCGCGCAAGCACGGGACGCACCGCCACCTCGTCGGCGCAAGCGACTCGTTCCTGCAGCGGAACCCCCACGTGCGGACGCTGCTCAGCCGGATCGACAAGGGCGGTCTGACCTGGGAGGACGTGGCCGCGGACATCCTGCCGGTCTTCGAGCGCGCCCGACCGTTCACCTACGAGGTCGAACCACCGGCTCACGCGGTCGTCCCGCCTGGGGTCACGATCGGATTCGGGGTCGACCTGGGTCTGGCTTTCGCGCGGGTCGGGGCAGCCCAACTGGAGGGATGGCCGGTCGACCTCGCCGGGTTGACCGAGCGCGCGCTGCGCAACCTGCGGCTCCGCGCGCGGCAGGCACACGACTACGACATCGTTCGCGAGCCGATCGGCGGCGTGCCGACGGTCGCCTTCCAGTCACGTGACGGGTGGGCGTCGACGGCCGTCCTCGTGCCCGAGGCGATCGAGCGATTGTTCGGGCCTGAGCCTGCCCTCCTGATCGCTCCGTCGCGCGACCTCCTCGTCCGTCTCCCGGACAGCGTCGACCTGGGGTTCGCGACGTGGCTGGCCGAGGAATTCGAGGCCGACGACCCGAACGCGCTGCGCCTCGAAGCGTTCGAGTGGCGGGACGACACGATCAGCTGCCGGCCGCTCCTGCGCGACGCGATCGCCGTCTGAGCTATCAGCGCGGGCCGAGGATCGATGCGAACGGGTCGAACGACTCCGTCCGTTCCGTCGCGGCGTCACGCCCTCGCGCACCACGGGTGCCGGGCGGATCGCCGGCGACGGTCCGCCAGCCCCGGTCCCCGAGACGATCGAGCGTCTCGAGCGCCGCCTCGACCATGCCGCGGGCGTGGTCGCTCGCGATCCCGGTCAGGGCTCCGGGGGCCGTGGCGCCGGCGACATCGACCGACACGAGGGACGCGGCCCTCGCCGCACGAGCGGCCGCGACCGGGTCGTCCGGCGCGAAATCGAGGGCGCGCAAGACGAGCGCGATGTTGCCGCCGTGGGCGGCCGCCGCCGCCTGGACGTACGGCCACAGGATGGATCGGTCGGTCCCGGTCGGGGGCTCGACGAATCCGAGTGGGTGGGCCGGGAAGAGTGCCCGCCGAACGGAAACCTCGGCGATGGCCCGGGCGCCTGGCGCGTTCTCATCGGTCAGCCACGGCGGCAGTGCCCCGACGATGATCTGGTCCGGCAGCACCCCATCCCCGCGTGCCAGCGTGACACCGAGGAGCTGGAGCGCGAGGGCCCGGCCGGCACGAGTGGCAGGGTCGGACGGCACGCCGGACGACAGGTCGGGCGCCACGACCAGCGGGCCTGGGCCGATGATGATCGTCGTCCCGGCGCGCCGGACGAGCCGATGGGCGAAGGCGTGGTCGGCGAGGGCGCGGTCGGGCTCGACGGCGTTGGCCACGATCTCGGCCATCGCATCGGATGCGAGCAGGTCGATCCGCTCGAACGCGGCCACGACGGCGCCCTCGGGCGCACCGAGCGCCGGCGTCGCGGTCGCGAGGCGGACATACGCGCGGCGCCGCGCCGCGGCACGGTCGATCGCGCGACGCAAGCGGGTGATCGCCCGCTGGCTCCCGGTCGGGGCGGACTCCACGGGATCGAGCCCGGCCGCACCGGCCTCGCGCGGCTGCCAGATCGGGACGTCGACGCCCGCGTCGGTCAACCGGTCCGCCAGCTCGCGCCCGATCGGAACCTCGATCCGGATCAGGTCGATCCCGGCGGCGATCAGGTTGGTGGCTTCCTGAAGAGCGGCCTCGACCTCGGGCTCGCGCAGGGTGACCCCGAGCCACGGCCGATCTGCCTCCCCGAGCATCCCGATGGTCTCGCGCCGCACCGTCCGCTGGGCGTCGATCCGCTCGATCGCGGCGCTGGCGAGACGCTGCGCCTCGGCCTCGGCGACGACACGCCGGTCGTGCTCGCGAAGCAGCTCGCCTTCGAGGGCCAGGTCGATCGTCCCGGACGCGATGTCCATCGCCAGCTGGTGCGGCTCGAGGTCGTATTCGAGGAGCGCCATCGCGAAAGGCAGGGCGATCCCATTGCCCAGCGCGCGCGGGTCGCCGGC
The DNA here is from genome assembly GCA_963765245.1 of uncultured Chloroflexia bacterium. Taxonomy (GTDB): domain Bacteria; phylum Chloroflexota; class Limnocylindria; order Limnocylindrales; family CSP1-4; genus SPCO01. Next base: position 454,945 of record CAVXVP010000001.1, on the reverse strand, counting down.
CAGCCACCTGTCGACCGTGGCCCCGGCCAGCGGGCGTCCGGCGGCATCGAGTCCGCTCACGCCGAACAATCGGAGGATCGCCCGCTCCTGGCCGACGGTCGTCGAGGCTCGAGCGCGGGCGCCCCAGGCACCGGCGAGCGCGTCGGCGCGCGCGACCAGGCGATCGAGCGGCCAGTCGGACGTCATGCGGCGCGTTGTCGGGGCTGTGTCGCGGGCACGTGGACCTCGATCCGCCGCCCGGCTGGACCGTGGCCCCAGGCGGTCTGCCCGCAGTATGGCCCGGCCGCACCCGCGTGTGACGTCGGTCCGGCCGGCTGCGTCACCGCTCGACGGCGCTCGCCAGCCGGTTGCCGGCCAGGAAGCCGCGATATGCGAGCGCCGGGTCGTCCGACTCGAAACGAACGCCCCGATCGCCGAACCGCTCGGCTCCGGGCACGATCGCCGCGTGGTCCGCCTCCACGCCACGGCTGTAGTCGACCTCGATGACGACCGGTGGCCCGACACGCAGAAGCTCGAGGCTGCCGGCGGCCGCGGCACGGACCGCTCGCTCGGAGGCGGACCGGATCCGCTCGGCGGCGACGCGTCGGATGGACGGACGCGGCCGCGTTCCCACCGACCGCGGTCTTGACGACGACGCGTTCCGCCCACGGCAGCCACTCGGCGACCTCCTCGGCCAGGGCGTCGTCCCCGGCCACGAGGCCGACGGGGATGCCCCACGCCCCGAGGATCATCGCGTTGAGCCCGTACTCCCCGGTCGGGCGGCCGTTCAGGCGCGTCTCGACCGGCGCCATCGAATAGGTATGAGCGATGTTCCCGCGGGCATGGCCCGCGCGCGCGTGGTAGCCGACGAACAGAGCGACATCGAACCCCGCGTCCGGTCCGGCACCCTCGACCATCGACCACGCCTTCTGGCCCTGCAGGACGCGCGCGGCTGGATCGATCGCCATCGGCAGGAGGTTGAACATGCTGCCGTGGCTGTCGTTGACGAGGATGTCCTCGGCCCCGGCCGCGACTGCCCCGGCGATCGCGGCGTTGGTCTCGCCGACCATCAGGTCCACCGCAGCCGGGTAGCGGGCGTGCCCCGAGCCGGTCGGGCCCGGATGATTGACGCCCGCGATGCCTTCCATGTCGACACTGATATAGACCCGCATCACGCCTCCTCAGGACCGGTTCGCGCCTGGTGGCCGATCCAGACATGTCCGTCGGCGAACCGCTCGGCCTTCCAGATCGGCGCGCGTGCCTTCGTCTCATCGATGGCGTAGCGGGCGGCATCGAAGGCTGCGTCCCGATGTGGCGCCACGGCAACCACTGCGATCGACGGCTCGCCGAGCGGCACCTCACCGATGCGATGGACGATGGCCAGGCGATCCACCGCGAATCGGGCCGCGATCTCGTCCGCGATCGTCTCCAGGGTCCGCAGCGCCAGGGAGTCGAGCGCCTCGTACTCGAGCGAATCGACGGTTCGCCCGGCGTGGCGGGCGGCCTCTTCCTCCTGGCCCGGTGCTGGCGTGCCGGGCGTGGCGCGCGTCCGCCCGAGGAAGCCGACGACGGCGCCGTCCTCGGGCACGGCGAGCGCATCGGCGAGCTCGGCAAGGATGGCGGTCGTGAAGGGCGCCTCCCGTAGCTCGAGGATCCGGGCGGGCGCCGGTGATCCATTCGCCGCGCCGCTCCCTCCGGAGACCGGCGGGATCATCGCCACCTCGTCGCCGTCGGTGAGTGTCGTCGTCGGGTCGGCGTAGTCGCCGTTGCGCGCGAACCGGAGCGACGCGCGACCGGGCCCAAGGACCGGGTGACGAGCGACCAGGGCCACCCAGGCGTCCTCGACATCGGCGTCATCGGCAAGCTCCAGCGGGACCTCGCGCGTACCGGCCAGCTCGCGCTGGATCGCGAACAGGCGGACCCGAACACGGATGGACATCGGCGGCTCGGTCAGCCGCGCCACGTGGCGATGAGCAGCCCATCTCCGAGCGGCAGGATCGTGGCGTTGAAGCGGGGGTCGGCCAGCACGGCCGCGTCGAACGCCCGGAGCGCGGCGGTATTGGCGTCGTCCGCCGCGGCCGGTCGCGTCCCGGAGGCTCGGCCGCTCCACAGGACGTTGTCGGCGGCGATGAGCGCGCCGGGCAGCAATCGGTCGGACAGCGCGGCCAGGTAGCCCTCGTATTCGGGCTTGAGCGCGTCGATGAAGACCATGTCGAACGGACCGGCGAGCGCCGGATCCGACCCGATGGCGTCGAGCGCCGGCGCGTTGACGACCGTGATCCGCTCGTCGGCGACCCCGGCCTCGCGCCACCAGCCGCGCGCGAGGTCGGTCCGCTCGCGGTCCGGGTCGATGGTCACGATCGTGCCGTCGGCCGGCTGGCCCAGCGCCATCCAGAGCGTGGAGTAGCCGTAGGCCGTCCCGACCTCGACGATCCGCCGCCGGTTGCCGGCGAGGACCTGGAGCACCCGCCCCGCATCCCGGTCGACGATCGGGATATCAGGCCCTTTGGCCGCCGCTTCGATGGCAGCCAGCGCGCCCGACGGCGGCGGCGACAGCGACTCGATCCAGTCGAGGTCGACGGCATCGGGAATCCAACTTCGATCGATCTTGCTCATCTCGTCCTCACACCAGCAATCCGGCTCCGAAATAGAGGCCCGCGGCCAGGATCGTCCCGGCCGCGATCGATCCCACGTTGATGTACAAAAGCCCCGTCGCCGACTCCATCGATCGCGTCCGAGCCGTCTGGACCGATGCCCAGCAGACGATCAACGGGAAGATCAACCCGACGATCAGGCGCAGCCAGACGAACAGCGCCCATGGCCCGACCAGCGACGAGAACGGCGCCACGTCGGCAGGCCCGGCGCCCGTGCCCACCCAGGCCACGAAGAGCACGACCTGGACGACCACGATGACGAGCAACGCGCGAGCCAGAAGGATGAGTGGCGCCTCGGGCAACTTCGGCGTGACCAGGTACCAGTGGCCGAGGATCATCGCCGCGAACACCCCGCCGATGGCCGCGCTGACGACCACCAGCTGGACCAGCAGCGGGACCGCGCCAAGAGAGCCACCGCCCCATGCGAGGGCGCCGAACAGGAGCGTCGCCACCGCAGCCACGAGCGCGCCCCATTCGACGGCCTGGGCGACCTGCGCTCCGGCGCGTCGGGCGACCAGCGAGGCCGCGGCGAGGATGCAGAACAGCAGCAGCGCAACGTGGCGCGGTCCGTCCCAGGCTGGATCGACCACGACAGGAGAGTCGCCGAGGGTGCTCGGCAGCGCGCTGTCCGAGATGACCGCCAGGACCCCGAACCCGAGCGCGCACAAGGTCGTGAATCGCAGGTAGCCGGGCGTCGCCGTCGTTCGCAGCCGGAGCAGGACGACGGCGGCATACGAGCCGAGAGCCAGTCCGGTCAGGACGGTCCAGTTGATGAACGCGAGGTTCTGGGCGATCTGCGTCGCGGGCACCGCCCGAGTGTAGCCGCGTTGTAGCATCGCCCCCGGAGGTGTCCCCATGGGTCTCGATCCGGATACGACGTTCACCTGGTTCGGCCACAGCTGCTACGAGGTCCGGACCCCCGGCGGCAAGACGATCCTGATCGATCCGTGGCTTGGCAACCCGCGCAGTCCGCGCACGGCGGACTCGATCGAGCGCTGCGATCTGATGCTGGTGACCCACGGCCACTTCGACCACATGGGCGACGCGGTCGCCATCGCCAGCCGGTTGCGGCCGATCTGGCCGTGCATGCACGAGATGAGCCTGTGGCTGGGCCGCCGTTTGCCCGGTGGGGCGGACGCGGCGGTCGGGATGAACAAGGGCGGCACGTTCGAGGTCGACGGGATCAAGGTCACGATGACCCACGCCGACCATTCGGCCGGCGACTGGAACCCCGGCGGCGAGACCACGCTCTACCTCGGCGACCCGGTCGGCCTGGTGGTCGAGCTCGAGAACGGGTTCCGCTTCTACTTCGCGGGCGACACCACCGCGTTCGGCGACATGGCCCTGATCCGCGAGCTCCACGCCCCGCAGCTCGCGTTCCTGCCCATCGGCGGCCACTTCACGATGGGCCCGCGCGAGGCGGCCCTGGCGGTCGGTCTGCTCGGCGTCGAGGACGTGGTGCCGATCCACTACGGGACGTTCCCGATCCTGGCCGGGACGCCGGAGCAACTGCGGACCGCGCTCGACGAGCGTGGGCTCAACGGCGTTCGGATCCATGCGCCGGAGCCGGGACGCAGCGTCAACTGATCCAGGCGTCAAGTACTAGCGCCGACCACCGATCCCGTGATAGTCGACGTGCTCCGGCAGGGACAGGTCGCGAAGCGAGTTCCGGCCGTCGACGAAAGCGCGGAGGCTCGGGAACCAGGCCGGTTCGACCGTCTGCCACGCGAGGTCGGCGGTCTGGGTCACGATGGCAGTCACGTCCGGCTCGTCCTGCCCCCATGACCATGGCTGCGCGCCGAGCCGTTCGATCTCGGGAGCCGTGAGGAGCGGATCGAATGCGAGGACCACCGCCCCACGCTCACGGAGCCCGGCGATCAACGGCAACGCCCGCGAGTAGGCCAGTTCCTTGACCCCCTCGCGGTAGGTCAACCCCAAGACCAGGACGGACGCGCCGCCGAGCGTCCCGAGGCTTTCAGCGAGTCCGTCGAGGACAACGTCGACCTGCCCGTCATTGACTCGGCGCGCCAGCGCGACAAGCTCCATCTCCGGCGCGCGGTCGAGCAGGAAGTGAGGGTAGACCGGAATGCAGTGCCCACCCACCCCGAGGCCGGGCTGGTGGATGTGGCTGTACGGCTGGCTGTTCGCAGCCGCAACGACTTCGAGGATGTCCACCCCGATCCGGTCGGCGTACCGGGCGAACTCGTTGGCAAGGGCGATGTTCACGTCCCGGTAGGTCGTGTCGGCAAGCTTTGCGAACTCAGCGGCCTCGGCACTGGACATGGTGACCACGTCGGCATCGAGGACACTGGCGTAGAAGGCGGCTGCCCGCGCGGTCGAGGCCTCATCAAGGCCACCGACCAGCTTCGGGTACGTGGCGAGGTTACGAAGGGCGGCCCCGCTGTACAGCCGTTCCGGCGAGAAAGCGACGAAGAGCTCCTGCTCGAGCGCCAGCCCGGACGCCTCGGCCAACATCGGTGCGTAGCGGTCCCGGGTGTCACCAACGGGCAGCGTCGTTTCGAGGACGACCGTGGCACCTGGCCGTAGACCCGGCCCGATCGCGGCCACCGCGGCATCCATCGAGCGGCGATCCGGGTGATCTCCTGCGTCGAGCATCACCGGCACGATCAGGACCACGACGTCGGACTCGGCCGCGGCCGCGGCACCGTCCGTCGTGGCGCGCAGGCGACCGGCTCGATGCGCGTCGGCAACGAGCCCCGCCACTCCGGGCTCCTCGCCGATGTGCGACTGGCCGTTGTTGATGGCCGCCACCACGGACGGATCGATGTCGATGGCGATCACGGTCCAGCCGTGGGACGCGAACTGGGCGGCCAGCGGCAAGCCCATCTTGCCGGCGCCCACGACCGCGACGGTGCCGGCTGTCCCGGTTTCGCCGGTCCATGGCCGCACCTGGCGAGCCGGCAGGTGCCGGCACTCGTTGGCCGGCAGGATGATCGAGCCACCGACCAGCGAAGCTCCGGAGCCGCCCGAGACGATCGGGCTCAACCGGGCACCAGCTCCACCGTCCGGCGTTCCCGGGCCGCGGTCAGGAGCGCCTCTGCCAGCACGACCGCCCAGCGGCCGTCGGCCGCATCCACGACGGGCCGGCCGCCATTCCGGACGACGCCGATGAAGGCCTCGAGCTCGGCCACCAGTGGTTCGCCCGTCGCGACACGCAACTCGACGACGTCGCTCTCGAACGTCGGCGCATAGCCACCGATGAGCCGCGGTGCCGGCGTGTCCGTCGCGCGGGCGAAGGTCAGGCGCTGGGTGAGGTAATCGAGCTCGAACATGCCCTCTTCCCCGAGGACCGTCAGCTGGCGTCGCTTGGCAGGGGTGAGCCAGTCGACATCGAGCATCGCCACCGTCCCCGAAGGGAACGACATCAGGCCGAACAGGAGGTCCTCGTGGTCGGCATGGATCCGCCGGGCCGTCTCAGCCGAGACACGTACCGGGCGCTCGGCCGCGATCGCGCACAGGATGTCAGCGTCATGTGTGGCGAGGTCAAGAGTGACCCCGACGTCGCGGATGCGCGCCGGGAACGGACCCGAGCGACGGCTCGAGATGGCAAAGACCGAAGACAGCCAGCCCGCCTCGAGAAGCCGACCCAGCTCGAGGATGGCCGGATTGAAGCGCTCGATGTGGCCGACCTGGACCGGCGGAGCGCCAGCCGTCGACGCCGCTGCGACGATCAGATCGGCCTCTGCCGTGGTCGACGCCAGAGGTTTCTCGACGAGGACGGCGATCCCGCGCTCGATCGCCGTCAGCGCCAGGGGCAGATGGCTGGTAGTAGGTGCCGCGATGACAACCGCGTCGAGATCGGCCTCGGCCAGCATCGCCAGGGGTTCGCTGTAGGGCTGGGCGCCGGATCGCGCGCTGGCGGCGCCAAGCGCGACGGGCTCGGGATCCGAGACCGCGTTCATTCGCACGCCCGGCAGCCCGCCAAGGACTCGCAGGTGGTTCCGGCCCATCGCCCCCAACCCGATGAGCCCGACCCGCACCTCGCGTTCGCCGACTGGCGACCAAGGTGCGGTCATCGCTTGGCCCCATGAGACGCGGCGTCGATCGGCATGGCGGCGTCGAAGGCGCGGCGTTCGACGGCGGTCCGGACCGCGGCGATGACCGTATCCTGGTCTTCGTCGGACAGCGTTGGGTAAATGGGCAGCGAGAGCGTGTGCGCCGAGGCCCAATCGGTGACTGACAGATCGGCACTCAGGCCGCGATCGACGACGTACGGCTGGCGATGGACCGGGATCGGGTAGTAGATGCCCGTGCCGACTCCGCGCGCGGCGAGGTCGGCCACGATCCCATCGCGGTCGTCGCCGACTGCGATGGTGTACTGGTGGAAAACGTGCGTCCGCCCAGCCGGGATGACCGGCGTCGCGACCGGCAAATCGGCGAACGCCGCGTCGTAGCGCGCCGCGATGGCCTGCCGGCGGGCTGTGTTGCGCTCGAGCTTCTCGAGCTGGCACAGACCGATTGCAGCCGCCAGATCGGTCAGCCGGAAGTTGTAGCCGAGCATCTCGTGGCGGTAGCGCTCGCGCATCCCCTGGTTCCGATAGAGCCTGAGCCAGTCGGCAAGCCGGTCGTCGTCGGTGGTGATCAGGCCACCCTCACCGGTGGTCATGTTCTTCGTGCCATAGAGGCTGAACGCGCCATGACCGAAGCTCCCGACGCGACGACCGTCGAATGCCGCCGCGTGCGCCTGACAGGCGTCCTCGACGATCGCCAGACCGTGGCGCTCGGCGATCGCTGTGATCGCCGCCATGTCGGCCGGCAGGCCGAACAGGTGGACCGGACTGATGGCACGCGTCCGGGGCGTGATCGCTGCCTCGATCCGGGCCGCGTCGATCACGTACGTGTCTCGCTCGATATCGACGAAGACGGGCGTCGCGCCCGTGAAAAGGATCGAGCTGACGGTCGCGTTGAAGGTGTGCCCGACCGTGATGACCTCGTCGCCGGGGCCCAGGCCGAGTCCCTCGAACAGGCACATGAGCGCAACGCGTCCCATTGCTGACCGCGATCGAATGCTTGACGCCGATGAACGCGGCGAAGCGATCCTCGAGCTCCGCCACGCGACGGCCGCCGGCGAGCATGCCGCTCTGCAGGACCTCGGTCACGGCGGCGATCTCCTCCGGCCCGATGTCCGGCTGCGCGATGGGGATCATGCGCCCGCTCCGGAACCGCCAGCCGGAGTGGCCCTTGCGACGAGCGTACCGTCGGCACCGTTGCGGTCGAACTGCCGCTCGCAGGCCGGACAGACAAGCCCGGCTGAACCTGGACCATCGGCATCCTCGACGAGCCGTTCGCCGCAGATGCACACCCATCCGATCTGGCGGGCGGGGTTGCCGACGACAAGCGCGTGCGCCGGGACGTCGTGGGTGACGACCGCGCCCGCCCCGACCATCGCGTAGGGGCCCACGTCGCGACCGGCGACGACGACCGCGCCAGCCCCGATCGAGGCGCCGACAGCGATACGGATGGGGCTGACCGTCCAGTCGGCTTGCCCTGGCGAGGCCCCCATCGGCGTTCAGCGACCGCGGTCGACGGTCGTTGGTCAGGATCGCACCGGGGCCGATGAACACACCGTCCTCGATCGTCACGCCGTGGTAGATGAGCGCGCCGTTCTGCACCTTGACCCGATCGCCGAGGGTCACCGACTCGTCGATGAACACGTCCCGACCGATCGACCGAGTCACGTCCGATCCGGGCGCCGCGCCGGATCTGCGCGTGGTGCCACACGGTCGTGCCCGGTCCGACGCTGACGTCGGGCTCGAGGTCCGCCGTGGCATGGATCTGCGCGGACGGGTCGATCACGGGGTCGCGCCTCCTGGCGGTCTCCCGCCCGATGACGGGGAGCGGGAGTATATCGGGCATCGGAAGGTCGCCATCGGGGTCGCAGGCGACGACGAGGGCGTTGGCCCTCGCGATCAGGCGCTGGCCGCCGCCGACGTGGGATCGCTGGCCGTCTGGCCACGATCGCGCGGGAGGTCACCGACTCGGCGGCGCCGCCGCGACCTGGCTCGGCGCCGCTGCGCGGCGACGGAGTCGAACAACGCGGTCCGCAGCTCGTCGTCCCGATCGCCGTAGGCCAGGGCCAGCAGCAGGCGGGCTCGCTCCTCGATATCGGCGGGCGGATGGGCGTCGACCACCCGGAAGATCTTGTCCACGTCGGTCACGGCCACGGTCTCGGTCTCGTAGAAGAGCCGTTCGTGAAGCTTCTCGCCGGGCCGCAGGCCGGTGAACCGGATCGGCACGCTCTCGACGTCGCGACCCGCCAGCCGGATGAGGTCGTGGACCATGTCGATGATCTTGACCGGCTCGCCCATGTCGAGCACGAACAGGTCGCCCGGCCGGCCGATCGCCGCGGCATCGAGGATCAACCAGCCGGCCTCCTGGATGGTCATGAAGTAGCGCGACATCTCCGGATGGGTGACGGTGATAGCCTCCCCGTTCTCCAGCTGGGCCTGGAAGATCGGCAACACGCTACCCGCGGAACCCAGGACGTTGCCGAACCGGACGGCCACGTACGGACGCCCGGTGCGCGCGGCAGCGTCGGCGACGAGCCATTCCGCCAATCGTTTGGTCGCACCCATCACGCTCGAAGGCTCAACAGCCTTGTCGGTCGAGACGAGAACGAAGCGTGGGACGCCCGCATCGACCGCTGCCGAGAGGACGGCCATCGTCCCGCCGACGTTCACCTGGACGCCTTCCGAGGGGTGCTCCTCCATCATCGGCACGTGCTTGCAGGCGGCGGCATGGAAGATGACCGCGGGCTCGGTATCTTGAATGAGGCGAGTCACGACCGCGCGACTCGCGACGTTGGCGAGGTGGATCGAGAGGTCGCCACGGCCACGGCCGTCCTGGGCCCGGAGTTCAAGCTCCCGCTGGATGATGTACAGAGGGCTCTCGGCGCGATCGACGAGGACGAGTCGACTCGGTCCCAACGCGTAGACCTGCCGGGCGAGCTCGGAGCCGATCGACCCGCCGGCGCCCGTGATCATCACCACCTGGCCCCGGATCGTGTCGGAGACGCCTGGCGCGTGGACGGTCACCTGCTCGCGGGTGAGCAGATCCGCCAGCCGGACCTCGCGTAACCGATTGACGCTGCGGCTCCCATCGAGCAACTCGTAGACGGGCGGCACGGTCCGGACCGTCAGCCCCGCCTCGACGGCTCGGTCCATGATCTTCCGGACCGTTTCGCCGGATGCATTGGGCATCGTGATGAGCAGCATCCGCGCGCCGGTCCGCCTGACCGCCTCCTCGAGCCCGTCGAGGCCGCCGAGGATCGACAGTCCGGCCACGCTGGAGCCGTGACGGGCGGGGTCGTTGTCGAGGAACCCGACCGGCTTGACACCGGCCTTGGGTTCACGCATAGCCGAGCGAGCCATGAGAGCGCCAGTCCGGCCCGCCCCGAAGAGGAGGGCCGGTGTCAGCGCGACCGGCTCACCCTCGATGACCGCCCAGGTCCCGAACTCATTACAGGCGCGAATGAAGAAGCGAGCGCCTCCGATCATCGCCAGGCTCAGGACCATCTCGAGGATCCAGAACGACCTGGGCAACGCGACAGCTGCCGGGAGGCCGGATGGGACGAGGACACCGTAGAAGACCGCGACGCAGATCATCGTCCCGACCACGACGGCCCAGACGATCTGGGTCAGATCGGGGACGCTTGCGTACCCCCACGCGCGCTGGTAGAGACCGAACCGCAAGTTGACGAGCGGCCGGACCGCCAGCGGGAGGAGCGCGATCGGCACATACGGTGCGAGCCCATCTACGTTGAGCAGCGCGTCCACGCGAAGGGACAGAGACAGGTAGACGGACATCGCGATGGCGAGAAGGTCGATGACCAGGAGGTGCCGCCCACGGAGCGCACGGATCGCCATCGCGAACCTGCTGCCGAGGCCGAATGTCAGTCTCTGGGCCGAGTCGAGGGCGACGCGCGACGCGCCGACGGTCGTCATCGGACGCCGGGTACGGCCGCACAAGATGCGTCGAGCCAGTAACTACCGAATGACGACGCCGTCGCCCTCGAGCCAACCATCGATCTGTGCCCCACCGAATGAGTTCCCCAGAACTCGGACCCCCGTCCCGATGCCGGCATCCGCCGGCGCGGCCCCGTTGTAGTGAGCCGGACCGTTACTCTAGGCGACCGACGACGAAAATACGAGAAGAAAGTATGTCGCAATAGGTCGAATTACCTATTCGGTGGTGCGTCGTGGCAACTCCATCGAGGATCGGAGTCGCGACGACTGTTGCGCCGAGTCGACGACCTAGTACCCGCGGTGGAACTCCTTCGAACCTCCGCGCTATTGGCAGCCATGTCAGCGCCAGTGTACGGTCGCTCTCAGGTGGCTCCCGAGTTGCATAGGCCCGCTCCATGCAAGCTGCCGCCGGCGCACGGCACCGCCTTTGGGCGCGTGACCCCACGAGAAATGGCACACCCGTCGCGAGGCGGGGCCGCAAAGCCACGGGACTCACAGAGTCAGCCGGGTCGCCGAATGGAGACACGACATGTCCTTTTGGGATGGCACACGGTGGGTGTCGGAGTCCCCGGCAGTCGAAACTTCCACGCGGGCAACGTGGCGCGATTGGGCGGCGACGATCACGATGGTCCTGGTTGGCTTGGCGTTCACCCTTCCGTTTGTCTCCACCAGCGCAGCATCACCATCGATCTCGATGTCGCCGGCGAGTGGGGTTGCAGAAAGCTCAGTATCTGTCGTCGGTCGGAACTTGCCAGGCAAGAGCCTGATCCAGCTGACCTGGGACGGATCACCAACCGGGTTGCCAACGGTGACGGCAACTGGTCGGGGAGCGTTCAAGATCGTGATTCGAGTGCCGAATGCAGCCATCGGCTCGCATGCCCTCGCGGCGGAGTTGATTGCGTCGGTTCCGAACGGCAAAGCCGCGCCCGGGAAGACCGTTGGCACGAATGATGCAGGCGTTGTCGCCTCGACGACCTTCGATGTGACCGCCAGCCCTCCGTCGACGCCTGATCCAACTCCCGTGCCGACAACAAATGCCACACCGCGCCCGACGCCCACGCCGGCAGCGGCCACCCCGGCTCCGCCTGAGACTCCGGCTCCGACCCCGACCCCGCCTGCCGAGACCTCGGCTCCCCAGACTCCGAATCCGACCGCAACCCCGCCTGCCCAGACTTCGGCTCCGACCGCGGCTCCCCAGACTCCGAATCCGACCGCAACCCCGGCTGCTCAGACTTCGGCTCCGACCGCGGCTCCCCAGACTCCGACTCCGACCGCAACGCCGGCTACGCCGACTTCGGCTCCGACTCCAACTGCCCAGACTCCGACTCCGACCCCCGCTGCAACGTCGATGCCGCCGGTTTCTGGACCGATGGTGGTCACGACGAATGACCGAACGATCGACGGCGTCTCGATCACTTCGTCCGGGACCACCGGCGTCGCCATCTCGGCCGTCGGATCGGCGGCCAATCCGATTCGCAACCTGACGATCCGGAACTGTTCGATCAAGGGCTTCGATACGGCGATCGAGGTTCGCTACGTCGTCAACCTCGTCATCGAGAACTGCCTCATCCAGGACGCGCGGTACGGCGGGATCATGGTCTTCTCGGGCACCGGCGGCCGGATCTCGGGGAACACGATCCAGCGGATCGGCTACCAGACTGCGCCAGCGGTGGCTGTGAACGCCTACGGGATCGCTCTTTCGCGCGTCGGCACATCGAACCTGACGGCCGAGCCACCGACATCGAACTTCACGGTTAGCGGCAACATCGTCGAGGACGTCCCGACGTGGCACGGGCTCGATACCCACGCGGGACGGAACATCACCTGGTCGAACAACGTTGTTCGGCGATGCATGCGGCCGTTCTTCATCACAGGCGGCAACGGTATCAATCCCATCGACAACGTCCTGTCGAATAACCGGATCGAGTCAGCCAAGTCGTTCACTGGGTCCGGTTCCTTGGCGGCGATCACATTGGTAAACCTCCAAGGCGGCGCGGTCACGAACAACGCCGTCAGCTCGACGTATCCACGACCGTTCGTCTACGACTACTTAGGCAATGACCCGGCCGGCTCGGTCGGCGTCACGATCTCGGGCCAGACGGTCATCCCGTGATCTCAACTGTCCGATTGTTCAATCGCCGTGCAGGCTGGACGGGTGAGCAGGACTGGACGCGCGGCCGGCGGCTGGGTACTCTTGGCGCGGTGGTCATCATCCCCGACCACGACCGGATGGTCCTCCCCCAGGAGCCGCCAAGTCTGGCCTGTCTGGTCCCGACGCGTCTGACCCGAAGGGGTGAGTGCGCGACACCCGAGCTGTCGACAACGCTCGGTGCGAGATCAAGCGAGGTGCCCCACCATGCCTAAGTTCCTTCAGCGCTCGCCCCGCGCACCGCGCTCCGCATTGGTTCTGGCGGCGGTCCTGACAGCTGCACTCGTTTATGTCACGACCGCAGTGGCGGGACCGGAAACAGTGTCTGCGGCCAGCTACCCAAAGCAAGCAGTCTGTTCGGCGAATCTCCGGGCCGCCCCCTCAACGCGCGCGCGAGTCCGTGCCGTGATCAGGGCGGGCACGAAGGTCGGCGCTGTCACGAGGGTGAGCGGTTCGCATTGGCGGGCGAATTGCAGGGGCAGGGTAGTATCCGGATCGTCATGGTTCCGAATCACCTCCGTTGGCGGTAAGTCCGTCAAGGCTCTCTACGGCGTGTCCTCCGTCTACGCGGCGACGGGACTCTTTCGCGCCGTCGCCCCGACTTCGGCTCCGACCCCCGCTGCCCCCACTCCGACCCACGTCCCAACGCCGATGCCGACGGTATCTGCACCCATCTCCGTCACCACCAATGACCGAACGATCGACGGCGTCTCGATCACTTCGTCCGGGACCACCGGCGTCGCCATCTCGGCCGTCGGATCGGCGGCCAATCCGATTCGCAACCTGACGATCCGGAACTGTTCGATCAAGGGCTTCAAGACGGCGATCGAGGTTCGCTACGTCGTCAACCTCGTCATCGAGAACTGCCTCATCCAGGACGCGCGGTACGGCGGGATCATGGTCTTCTCGGGCACCGGCGGCCGGATCTCGGGGAACACGATCCAGCGGATCGGCTACCAGACTGCGCCAGCGGTGGCTGTGAACGCCTACGGGATCGCTCTTTCGCGCGGCAACACATCGAACCTGACGGCCGAGCCACCGACATCGAACTTCACGGTTAGCGGCAACATCGTCGAGGACGTCCCGACGTGGCACGGGCTCGATACCCACGCGGGACGGAACATCACCTGGTCGAACAACGTTGTTCGGCGATGCATGCGGCCGTTCTTCATCACAGGCGGCAACGGTATCAATCCCATCGACAACGTCCTGTCGAATAACCGGATCGAGTCAGCCAAGTCGTTCACTGGGTCCGGTTCCTTGGCGGCGATCACATTGGTAAACCTCCAAGGCGGCGCGGTCACGAACAACGCCGTCAGCTCGACGTATCCACGACCGTTCGTCTACGACTACTTAGGCAATGACCCGGCCGGCTCGGTCGGCGTCACGATCTCGGGCCAGACGGTCATCCCGTGACATCCGGCCGACGGCGCCGGCCAGCCTGGAGCCGCCGGCCGCCGGGGACCCTGGCCGCTACGTTCACCGTCCCACGGCTATGATGCGAGGAGCATCTGCCCTGGCGACCTTGCGTCGCTCTCGGGCCGGCACCGGAGAAACTCAGATGCCTCTGGATGGGTGGGTGCCATTCGCCCCGATCTGAACAGAGGCAAACGTGCACACCCGGAAGCTCAAGGTCCTCGTGGTCGCCGGGTTTGTTGGCGCGGCAGCATTCCTCATCCCCGCGGCCGCGTGGCCACTGACCTCCGCCCCGAACCCGGAACCCGAGATGGTGGCGGGATCACGGGTCGTCCCCGGTGCCACATCGACCACGTCGGGACCGATCGTGGTGACGACCGATGACCGAACCATCGACGGCGTCACGATCACCTCATCGGGCTCGACGGGCATCGCCATCGAGGCCGTCGGTTCGGCCAGCAACCCGATCCGCAACCTGACCATCCGCAATTGCACGATAAAGGGGTTCAATACCGCGATCGAGGTGCGCTACGTCGTCAATCTCGTCGTCGACAACTGCCTGATCGAGGACGCCGGTTACGGCGGGATCATGGTCTACTCGGGGATCGGCGGCCGCATCACCAATAACACCATCCAGCGGATCGGCTACGGGATCGACACCAACGGCCCCAATGGCAACAACGCCTACGGCATCGCATTGTCTCGCGTCGGCTCAGAAGACCTGAAGGCCGAACCACGATCATCGGATTTCGTCGTGGATGGCAACCTCATCGAGGACGTCCCGTTGTGGCACGGGATCGACACCCATGCCGGAAGCCGGATCACCTTTTCGAACAACCTCATCCGTCGTTGCGCTCGGCCGTTCTTCATCACGGGGGACGGGGCCGGATATCGACCGGAGGCGATCGACATCCTGGATAACCGGCTTGAGGAGGCGACCCAGGTCCAAGGCGGCACGGACAGGACCGCGATCACCCTGGTGCGACTCGAGGGCGGCAGGATCGTCGACAACTCCATCAGCTCGACCTATCCGACGCCGCACGTCTACGACTATCTGGTCGATGGCGAAAGCTCGGTCAACATATCGATCTCCGGAGAGACGGTCATCCCATGACGAATCGTGCCGCAACGGCCACCCAGGCCGAAGGCACCCTTCCCAAGAGACTCCGTATCGCGATGGCCCTGTATTCCGATCTGGATCACGACAGTCGGGTGCTGCGCGAAGCAGCCAGCCTCGCGATCGTCGGCCACGACGTCACCGTCTATTGCCTATCATTCGAAGGCGAGCCGCCGACCGCGTTCCGAGTCGTCACCCATGTACCGGAACGCTCCGGCGTCGTGCCTGATGGCACCAGCCCATTCCTGCGCACCTCGCGTTCATCGCTGGCACGGCGGATCACTCGCCGCGTGACCTGGATGCGCGACTATGTCCTGAACGTCCGCGCTTGGGGACGTTGGATCGTGAAAGCGGCCGGCGAGGTCGATGTGTGGCACGCGCATGACCTTCCGGGTCTCATGGCAGTGGGACCGTTCAGCCAGGCACCAACGCGACTCGTCTACGACAGCCACGAGATCTTCCTTGAGGCCGGGGCGGCCACGCGGATGCCGGGCCCCCTCCGGCGCGTTTTGGCGGCGTATGAGCGGAGGCTCGTTCGTCGCGTCGCAGCACTCATCACGGTCAATGAGGCGTACGGTGCAGTCCTCCGTCGCCGTCTGGCGCCACGGAACGTCGTGATCGTCCGCAATTGCCCGCCGCGATGGACGCCAACCGCGGCGTCGGCCACGCGACTCCGCGACGCCGCCCGGGTCCCGGCCGGGAGCCCGATCGTCCTCTACCACGGAGCGATCGGCCCCAATCGCGGGATCGAGCAGCTTGTCGACGCCCTGCACATGCCGGGCATGGAGTCCACCCATCTGGTTCTGCTCGGCTTCGGCGACGTCCGACGATTGGCCCTCGACCCTGACGCTGTCGAGGCGAACGGACGATTCCATGTCCTGCCGGCCGTTTCCCCGACCGAACTGCTCGAATGGGTGGCCGGAACCGACGTCGATGCGATGCCACTCCAGAGATCGACCCTGAACCATTGGCTCTGTACTCCGAACAAGCTATGGGAGAGCCTGTCGGCTGGGGTGCCCGTCTTGGTCAGTGACTTCCCGGTCATGCGTCACATCGTCATGGATGACCCGGAGGGACCGCTCGGCGAGGTCTGTCAGCCTGCGGATCCAGCTTCGATCGCGGCTGCGATCAGAGCCATCCTCGAAAGGTCACCGGATGAGGGGGCTGCCCTTCGGAACCGCTGCCTCCGGTCCGCCGATCGACGCTGGAATTGGGAGATCGAGTCTGCTCGCCTGGTGGCTCTCTATGACGAGCTGCAGGCTACCCGGTGAGTGTCGGGTCGCCGTCCTCTGATCCGAGCGCCCGTCGATAGGCCGGAAAGAAGCCGTCCAGATCCGACGTGGATCCCCCCAGGTCTTCGTACGTGGGCGCGTCCAATACCACTCGCCACGTCGAAAAGGAGCGTCGCAGGGGCCCGAAGCCGGCCTTGAATTCGTAGAGCGAGTCCCCTTGGGCGCCGAGTCCGCCACCCAGCAGGAACCAGGCCGCGCCGACATCGTGGGCCCACTCCCTCACGAACTGCAGGATGAGCTTCGTTGGCGCGATACGAGAGGATCGGGAGTCCGTTCCGGACAGGTGGTAACCAACGATCCCATCGCAGATCGAAAATATCGCCGCGCCCGCCACCACTCCATCGATCTCGATCACGCATAGTCGGAGGAACCGCCCCATCGTCTTGCTCAGCTCGGCGAAGTACTCATCGCGAAACAGGTACTCCGGTGTCGCGCCGACTCGCTGCATCGTCTCGCGATAGAGCGTCGCGAAATCCGCGAGATGCTGCCAGTCGTCGTCGAAATGGGCTCGGTAACCAGCGCGATCACCTCGCTTGATGTGACTACGGTGATCGCGACGGGTTTGTCTCCAGAGTTCCTCGATCGGTTGGGTCACGTCGATCACAACGGTTTGGCCGTGATGGATGAGCGTCCCGCGGGGCACGGTCGCGAGGCCATCGTTGAGGATCGGATGCAGTCGAACGAAGGCGGTGACGACCCCCTGTGCGGCAAGCCCTGCCAGGATGACCCGCATCAGCTCCTGCTGGATGTCCCCGGTCGCCGCGTTGAGGAAGAGCGGTCCCGGATACCCATATGGAGAGATCGCATCCAACCGTTCGGTGCCCGGGATCACTCGCAAGATGAGCGGCAAGAACGCCTCGGCGTCACCCAGGACCGCGTGGTAGCCCATCGGAGACCCACCCAGACGATCAGCCTCGAGCTGAACGTAGGCGCCTTCGTGACAGTAATCGTGCGGGAGCCGCCCCAGGACGTCCCGCCAGAGGTCCGAGTCTGGACCGACGATCATCAGGCGTTCCATGGTCACAGCCGTCGATCGGCGAGGCCTGTTGCGTGCTCGACGGACACCCGTTCGACAGGGGCGACGCCCTCAGCTATAACGTCGCCGCGTGCGGGACCAAGGTCGAGCGTCACGAACGTGGCCGCGACGCTGACGTGGTCAATCGTGCAATCGTTGCCGCCAGCTGCTCGATGTCGTGCTCACGAGAGACATAGTCCCTACCCGCTCGACCCATTCGAGAACGCTCCTCGAGACCTGCGGCCGCGATCTGAAGGAAGGCGTCAGCGAGACGATCCGGATCCATCGGCGGCAGCGAGATCCCGCAACCGGCCATCGCCACTGGGTCGTAGGCGCTCTCGCACGCAAACACGACGGGACGGGCCGCGGCAAGATATTCGAACAGCTTGTTGAAACTCATGCCGTATCGATAGATCGGACTCGACGCTGTGTGGACGATCCCGGCGTCGATGGCTCGGAGGATCGTCGGAACAAGGCGCTTCGGAACCGGGCGGATGATCTCGACTCCATCGGCAGTCGCGACCTGACGCTCGAGTCGAGGCCTCTCCGGGCCGTCGCCGACCAAGAGCACGCCGACGGAGCCGGGCGAGCGAGCCTCGGCGATGGCGGCCGCAGTTACGATCGTTCCTACGGCATTCACCCGGCCCATCGCCCCGACGTACGCGAGCACGACACGCCCCTCGGCACGCATCCGCTGGACAGCCGCAAAGAACTCGGCAAGCTCCGGCGCATCGGATGCAGACGCCTCATCGAAGATCTTGAGGTCGACGCCATTCGGGATGTATCGCACGTGTCCGGCAGGGAGGCCGCGCTCGAGGAGATAGTCGCGCATCCCAGGCAACAGGGTGATGACGACCGTGGCCCGACGAACGAGGAACGCCTCGAGCATTCGGAGAAGGCGTTCCCCAGGCGACCCGACCCGCATCGCTCCCAGATCGACGAGTGTCTGCGGCCACAGGTCCCGAACCTCGAACATGAATGTCGCGCGCCGCAGCTTCGAGACGACCCATCCGCCGAGTGCCGCGAAGGGATGGACCGTCGAGCCGATGATCGCGTCCGGGGCCCGGAAACGCGTTTGGACCACGAGCAGGGTCGCCACGAACGACAGCATGTTGATCTGGCGCCGCACGCCGTTGCCGCGATATCGCATGGTCCGCAGCCAGATGAAACGGACCCCATCGAACAGCTCACTGCGATACAGCTGCCCGGGACGCAGGCGCTCCTCGGCACCGGTAACGTGACTGAAGCTCGATGCGAAGATCGTCACGTCGAACCCACGTTCGACCAGCCGTCTGGCGAAGTCGTAATGGCGCGTTCCGTTTGCCCGGTCTGGCGCGTCCGCGTAATGGTTGACGATCCAAAGCGTGGGCCGGGGCTGGGTCACGTGCGTTTCTTGGCGGATCCGGCATTCACCGATTCGGCCAGTGCCTCGGCGACGTACTGGACGTCGTCATCCGAAAGCCGACTTGAGAACGGCAATGCCAGCGTCGACGCCGCCACCTGCTCGGTGACCGGGAAGTCGCCGGGCCGGTAGCCGAACATGTCCCGATACAGGGGCTGGAGATGCAACGGGCTGAAATAGGGGCGCGAAGCCACACCGCGCTCGGCCAGCAGTCGGATGAGCTGATCGCGGTCGATCTCAGGGTCGATTCGCACGACATACACGAACCAATCGACCGTCTCGCCCAGCCCGGCCCTCGGGAGGGTGATCCAATCGCGCGACCCAAGCTCTCGTTCGTAGGCTCGGACGACGCGCTCGCGTCCCGTGCGAAGTTCGCGGATACGCTCCATCTGCGCAACACCGAGGGCGGCAGATAGCTCGTCAAGCCGGTAGTTGAAACCGAGTCGGACGTGCCTGAGCCACGTCCCGTCGCTGTCTCGGCCCTGGTTGCGCATGCTGTGCATCGCTTCGGCCAGGGACGGATCGTCCGTGACGACCATGCCACCTTCGCCAGTCGTGATCTGTTTGTTCGGATAGAACGCGAATACCGCGATGTCGCCGAAACTGCCGAGAGGCATGTCGCCGGTGTAGGATCCGAGCCCTTCGCACGAGTCCTCGATCACCGCCCATCCTCGCTGCCGCGCATCCGCCGAGAGCCGCGTGATCTGACAAGGCTTGCCGAACACGTGGACGGGCAGGATCGCTCGGGTCCTCGGTGTGGCAGCTGCCTCGACCAGCTCCGGGTCCATCCCGAGGCTGGTCTCCTCGATGTCGACGAACCGCGGGATGGCGCGCTCGTAGAGGAGACAATTCGCCGAGGCGACAAAACTGAACGGGGTCGTGATGACCTCGTCGCGCTCGCCGATCCCAAGGGCACGCACGCCCATATGGAGCCCGGCCGTGCCGCTCGAGCACGAGATCGCGTGACGGCGCCCGACGGCCGATGCGACGGCCGCCTCGAAACGAGCCGCGAACGGTCCGAGCGCGAGCACCCCGCTGCGCAGCACCTCGGTCACGAGCTCGATCTCTCGTTCGCCGATGTCAGGGCGCGCGAGTCCGATGGCTCGAGGCAATGAGTCGTGCCGCGTGGTCATGGTGACTCCACCAGATCGAACCAGCCGAGGCGATCGCCGATCCAGTTCCTCGACGCTGGCTCGGCGTCCTGGATCCGAGAAAGCGGCGACGATGTACCGTGCCGCAGTGAGGCGGACGTGCTAGGGGTCTTGGAGTTCGCGATCAACGTCCCCTGGTTCCTGCCAGGCGTCGCACTGTGGACGGCGCTCGGGTTCCTGGCTCGTCGATCGGCAGCGCGATGGCTGGGGGTATCGAGCACCGTTGGCTGGGCCACGATCGTCGCGTTCGGGATCATCCTGTCGGCGACCCTGACGCCATTGCATGAAGCTGCCACCCCCGGGGGGATACAGGCGGCCGGTTGCGACTTCTCACGAGTCGGGCTTGCGTCGCTGGATGACATCCTCGATTCGGGTGATGTCGGGCTCAACATCCTGTTGTTCATCCCGCTCGGCGTGACGCTCGGGATCGCTCCCCGGTCACGCCGCAAGGCGTGGTTGGTCGTGGGCGCTGCTGCATTGCCCTTCATCATAGAGACGACACAGTTGCACGTTATCCCCCTTGACCGGGCGTGTCAGTCTGCCGATGTCGTCGACAACCTGACCGGATTCGCCATCGGGCTGATCATCGGTTCCGTGGTCGGTGCGCGCGATCGCGTCCGCTGAGGGCCGAGGTCAGCCCGAGCGACCACCTGAGCGGCCGGGCAGCCGATACGACAGCCCATCACGAAGCCGATTGACGTCGTCGAGCGCGTTCACCCATCGATTCACCCGCCATGGTCTCGGATGGACCAGGACGTACATGATCGGATCGCCTCGACTGATACTGACGAACGGATCCTGGTGCATCCAGCGCGTCGGGGGAGGCAGGTCCCGGTGGTAGCTCGAGACCGTGTCGAGGAACGCCTGGTCGTAGGTTTCCAGGACGACTCCGACCTCCGTGCGGAATCCGGCATCGGCGAGGATCTCGGTGTTCCGGATGTCGAGCCTCCGGTTGAGGAAGTCGCCGTGTGAAGCGACCACGTCCATCACGAGACCGGTCCGTGCACGTAGCTTGCCGATGTTCACGGCGAACCGATCCTGTGCCTCGGGGATAAGCAGCAGGGCCTCGTCTCGATTCCGAGGGCGACGCTGTTTGGCGACTGTCGCAAGCTCCTCATAGTGGTAGCTCGCCTGTCCACCACCCTCGGCGATCGTCTGCATCAACGCGACATCCAGGGTCGATCGTCGGAAGAAGTGAGAGGCTCCGACGCCGAGCGATCGCTCGATCTGCCACATCAAGGACGCGGTCCCGGGATCGGTATCGATGTCGTGGCGGAGGATGAGATGACGTCTCGCGGGATCGAGCGAAGCCTCGGTCACGAGTCGCCAGTACTGCTCGATCGACACGATGGAATAGCCGGCGTGGAGGGCGGACTCGAGCAGGCGTCGATATTCCTCGAGCCGCGACGGCATGAGGAAATCGCTATAGATCCGATCGCGGACGGTCGCGAGTCCAGGCATCGAGCGTCAATCCTTCGTCGAACGTCGAAGACGCCTGACCCGGCCCGAGATATTGCGATCGAGCGTTGCCTTGACCAGATGACGGACGTTGCCATCGATCAACGTTCGGCTGCCGGCCGCCGAAAGGGTGTGCAATCCATCCCGATAGCGGGACGCGGCGTCAGGCAGGATCCTTCGGACCGGAGTCTCGGCGAAACGTCGAGTCGTGAGCGTATCGACGCGATTCAGGACCAACCGTCCGCCGTACGCCATCGAGTCGTCCTGACTCGGCCGGTAGAGCTGCCCATCGACAACGAAGGGCGAGCCTCCAGGTCGCGCAGATCTCGCGTCCGTCTTGACCGGATTCGCCTGGTGCGATGTCCAGGGGCCGGTCAGATCCGGCGCGTGCCAGGCGAACAGATTGTGATTGGCGCCCATGTCGTCGCGCGTCGCGAACATCCACCAGCGTCCCTCGTGCTGGATAACGGTGGCATCGACGGCAGGCACCCCTCGGAGCAGCGTCGCGACTCGCCGCCAGCGGTCGGGGAAGTGGACGGCCATGTACAGCGAGAGCTCACCGGCTGCCGCGGTCTCCGGAACCATGAACAGTTCCCCGGCGTGCTCGAGGAGGTATGGATACGAGGTGTGGACACCGGGATCGAGGACGATGTCGACATCGGATGTCGAGCCGTTGGCGGCGATGGCGACATGAGCGATCGATCCTCGCCCGCGGCGCTGATCGTAGTCCTCGAAGAAGATGTGGAGCTGCCCGTCGCGCTCGAGCCCGAACGGGTCCGCCGCGAAGTGTTCGCGCCGCTTCGGTAGCCAGACAGTCGGTTCGTCGACGTCAGACGACAGGAAACGCTCGATCGGCGCATCGATGATCCCGACGTTCCAGTCGTCATGGCGCGTCAGGACATCCCGTGTCATCACCATGCGGCGACCCAGGGCCGCGGCCGTCAGGACCGGCCGTGGCACGCCGTTCATTCGGTTTCGTCCGCCCGTCCTCCTCTCGACCGCGCCCACGACTGCCGTTGCGACAGCGGGGATCGCGCTCATGCCGTCGGCGGCGATGGCGGCGGGCCAGCCAGCGGGATCGAGAAGAAGGCGGTCGAGCTCCTCGCCGCGCCACCAGGACAACCAGCCCTCGCGGAGGATCCTCGTACCGGGCTCGCCCACAAGGGCCACGTACGAGCGACCCGGCGTTCGGATGTAGTCGATCAGAGCCGATCGAACGGGATCTCGCGACAGCGACGAGCCGTACGCGAAATGCCACACCTCGGTCGCCTGATCCGGGGCACCCCGAGCGCCATCGCGCGTGAGATCCAGAAGGACATCGGCGCGGGCGATCGGCTCGGCCGATGCCGACGCCGGTTTCGATCGTCGGGCATCGATCGCCAGGAGATCTTCCGGCGCCGGGACGACCGCGAGCGCCGCCGCCGTCGCTGACCTGTTCTTCGTCATCATCGCCGGCTCAGGAAACCACTGGGCGAGGGTCACTCCCGGCACCATCGCCAGGCTTTCGATGCAGCGGGCCTGCCACAGCGTGAAGGGACCGTCGGTGGCGATGGCGAAGCGCAGGCCTTGCTCGTTCATCCAGGCCACGCGTTCCCCGGCGCGCGTCCGGGGCGATTCGGTACCGTCGGGGCGGTCGAGATCACGCTTGTCGACTCCATACTCTGGCTATGACCTCGGATCGAGGGGCTTGTGACATCGTTACTCGCGGGATTCCGCTCGAGCATGGATTACCATTCCGTCGCACGTGTCGGTCGGAGACCAGCGGCGTCCAAAGGGTTGCGCCGCTCCTGTTTCCAGTCTAGGGCTCCGAAGCGTCCCGTCCCGGATCGCCGGCGCCTTCGCCGAGAGGACAAAATCGCCAGATGAGCGAGTCGCTAGCTCGACTGCGAGAGCGTTGGCAGAAGACAAGAGTCGTGCTTCGCGCACCCCGAGTGCGAGTCGAGGTGTACGGCACGGGCGAAACCCGTGACATCTTTCGGCATTTCACGGCCCGCCACCCACGCATCAAGATCGCCGCGAACAAACGCTGGGGTGTGGCGCTGATGGCGTTGCCCGCGACGTTCGACGAGTACATCAACGGCCGCCCTCGCAAGGCGGTACGCCAAAATCGGCGTCGGGCTGAGGAGGCAGGTTACCGATATGCGACGGTCTCACCGGACGGTTTCCTGGACGACATCCTGGAGGTCAATCGTTCAGCTCCAAGCCGACAAGGACGTGAAATGAGAGAGGCCTACGTCGACGCCGATCAGGTCCGCGAGACGTTCGCCAAACTTCCCGTCATCCACGCTGTGATCGATTCCGAAGGCCATCTGCGGGCATATGCCGTCATGCGGATCTTCGGCGATGTGTTCCTGCTGACGATGTTGATCGGCCACGCTGAAGCACTCGAGCGTGGCGTGATGTATCTGCTCGTCAGCGAGCTCGTCCGAGAGTGCATCGCCGACCGACGAGACGATGGTTCACCACACTGGTTGATGGCCGATACGTTCTGGGGCGCGAGTCGCGGACTCGCCTATTTCAAGGAACGTGTCGGTTTCAGCCCATTCAGAGTCGATTGGGTCTGGGTCGATAGACTTCCCGGCACCCTGGAGCCTTCGACCTGACGCCCCGGATGGCTGACGAACCTGCCGCTGCCGGACACGCTCAAACCTTCTCCGATCGGGTCTTCACCCTCTTTGCAACGTCCGTCTTCACGACAGGGCTCGGCATCATCATCGGTTTCGTCCTCGCGCGCGTCCTTGGGCCTGCCGGAAAGGGCGACTTCTATCTCATAACCCTGCTGCCCGGGACGATCATGGTCCTGATCCAGTTCGGCTTACCACAAGCGTTCGGGTATTACGCCGCTCGCGGCCAGACTGTCGGGATCAATGTCAAGGGACTCGTCCTGACGATCGCCCTGACGGTCCCGGCCCTGATCATTGCGATCTCTTCCCTGTCGATCATCAGCCAAGGGGGCGGCCTCGGCTTCCTTGACCCGCCTCAGGTCATCCTGGGCCTCGCCGTATTGCCGCTGGCCATGAATGCGACCTTCAGCACCGCGGTGCTGCTGGGGCGCCAGTCCGTTCGGTGGTACGGCGCGGTGAGCATCGGGCAGAGCCTGTGTTCGATCGTCCTTTTTCTCGTTCTGGTGGGTGCCCTGGGCCTGGGTCTATTGGGCGCCCTATGGGCGTACTTCCTGGCGAATTGCATCAGCACCGGCGGCTTTCTCATCGGATCACGGCGGGTGAGCTCGTTGGTGCCGTCGCCCAAACGTGTTTCCTATGGGGAACTCGTGAAGTACGGCCTGCCGTTCTATCCCGGCAGCCTCACGCAGTTCTTCAGCCTCCGCATCGACGTCTATCTGCTCGCCGTTCTCGTTCCAGATCCGTCGGCACCGATCGGTTTGTACAGTCTGGCCGTGACCATGGCCCAGCTGGTCTTCTTCCTTCCGAATGCGGTGTCGACCCTCTTCTTTCCCCATGTCGCCGGATCGAGTCGAGACGATTCGAATCGACAGGTGCCGATGGTCGCGAGAGTCACGCTCCTCGTGACTGCGGCCTGCGCGATCGTCCTGGGTCCGGTCGCCACACTCCTGATCGCCGTTCTCCTGCCGGCATTCGTAGGGTCGTTGCCGGCCTTGTACGTCCTGCTCCCGGCAGTAGTCGCGCTCAGTACCACCAAGGTGTTGAGCAGCTACGTTGCCGGTCTCGGCCTCAGCGGCCGAACGTCGGTCGTCAACGTCGGCGCCCTCCTCTTGAACGTGGTCGCCAATCTGGTCCTCATCCCGCGGTTCGGGATCGTTGGCGCGGCGATGGCATCGCTGATCTCATATTCGGCCTCCGCCCTGGCGTTCTCCGTGATCTCAGCCCGCCTCTCGCGATGGTCCGTGGCGGACTTCTGGGTCCCTCGCGGAACCGACGTCCAATTCATATCGACGACGGTCCTGTCGCTCGCAGATCGGCTGCCGCTCCGGGCGCATCGCGCCGGCTGATCGGACGGCCGTGTGCCTCAGACGCGACGCGAAACGGTGCGAAACGAGCCCTCTCGGCCATGGCTCGCGTCGGTGCGCTAGCGATGAAATCGCCAGCGCTTCAGGACCCGATCCGTTGCCCAACGCAGATCAAGCCTGAGTCGGTAGAGGTACCCAGGATCCTGGGTCGTGGACTGAGCGGCGGCAAGGTGATCGAGCAATGTGCTGACGGGGACGAACCATCCGCGTTTCGACGCAAGGCGCTCGATCTGCCGCGAGAAGACGGGGTCTACCCGACCGCGGTCGTCGACAAAACCGCTGGCAAGATGGGTGTACACGATGCACGCGCCGCCGTTTGCTTCAAGCCGGTCGATGTTCTCGTCTGAGAGAAGCGCCCTCATCTCTTCGATCCGCTGACCGTCGGACGAACTGAACCAGAGGTTCGAATACCGGCTCTTGGAACTGACGGTGTACGGCATACGTGGGTCCGCGGCCAGTGTGTCGATGCCGTTGAACGTGAGGTTCCGGATGTACGACACATGTTCCTTGACCGCGTCGCCCCAGAAATGCGGTGAGAGTGGGTCGTCCCCGGACCCTTCCCGACGCCGCCCATGGCGGATACGGTAGGCGGCGGAGTACATCAGGCTGAATGGCCACTCGAACCGCTTGTCCCACCAATACATGCAATCCGGGTTGGACACGTGATTGGCGTGTGCCCGCGGGTACGACCCGACCACATTCCGGAAGATCTCGAGACCGGCCAGGATCTCGTGCCGGGCGAAATCGCCATCGCCCACGTTATGGAGGCCGATCTCGAACCCCTCTGAGATCAGCTGCTCGATCCAGGCGCGATAGTCGGCATCCTGTAGGCATTCACCTCGGTACGCTCCGCGCGTCGGGTAGACCCAGACTGACTTGGTCGTGAGGATCCCGAGGTCGGCGAGGAGCCGATAGACCGGGGCAGAGTTGGCGACAGTCGCGCCGTCCGCATCGTCGAAGATCGAGAAAGCGAACCGCTTGCCGTCGGGGTAGCGATCGGTCATCTGGCGCTCTCGACGCGTCGAAGATGGCGCCGCCGCTTGATCGAACGAGGCAGGTAATAGGCACGACGCGCCAGCTCGCGGGCCGCTCCCAGGGCGGCATATCGAGACACTCGGAAATGCAGGGTCTCCACGCGCTGTCCGCCGTACTTCTCCTTATAGTCGCCGCCGCCGCCCCAGTTGTGCTCGTACACGCCGCGGGCCTGCCAGTAGAGCATCGCGTGCCAATGAAGAGCCTCATTGGGCCGGAGGATCTGGTACTCGCGTAGGCTGCCGTTGCCCCAGAAATGTGAGCGCCGATTGAACCCGGGAAAGATCCCCGAAGCGATGCTGCGACCGTCGGGGCCTCGGGCTCGAAGCAACAACAGATCGCCAGTCGAGTGGACATTCCGGATCAGTGCTGCGACGCGATCAACGCTCGTAGGTCGGGCGAAGCTGCTGCTTGGCGAAGACATCTAACAAGTGGGTGTAGTACTCGTCCGCGAAGCCGATCTCGGACGCCTCTTCGATCGTCACTCCGCTCTTCTCCGCTTTGCGAATGGCTCGCCGAGCTGAGCTGTCCATGCGACCGAACAATGTCGTTGTGTCTTCGCACAGGTCGGAAATGTACGTCGTTCCCAGATCCGCTTCAAATCCGAGTGGTCGAACATCTGATCTCGAGATAAGGGGATCCGAGAGCTCCAAGTGGAGACAGCCCAGGTCATCAAAGACGAATGGAAGCAGGGCTCGTACGGCATCGGCACGCGGGACCCCGGGTAGCAGGTTGAATCCAAGATACGGAGTGGTCCAGCCGGGAAATGGGCTTCCCATGATTCGAACGCCAAATCGGCGGACCATGACTCCACTGAAGAATCCGACGGTGGCGCCTCCGTCGACGAGTCGGGCGATGATCGATCTCGCCATTCTGAGTCTGCCGAACGAACTCAAGCCAACCTCGCCGCTGACAGAAGGTGCGGTCGTCGTACTGGTCGATCACTGACCATTCCACTTCGGGCAGCGACACCGGTTCGAACTTCACCTGATCTCCTCGCCCTCGAGCACCGGGGTCCAACGTCAAAGACCGCCTTCAGCGTCACCAATCGTTACACGAATGACCCGAACCAACGCCTGATCTGTCGACGCCGATCAACCGCGGCCTGAAAGACGTTGCGTGGGACGAACGTGAGGATGAGCAGGGCCATGGCGCCAGGTTGGCGTGGACGGATGCGAATGCTGTGTACGAGATGCCTGCGCGCGACGCTGGTAGAACCGGCCTGAAGTAGTGCGGCGCCCAGCCACCGATGTGCATGAGCGCGTGCTTTGTCGATCAAGACGGGGGACAGCGTGATTCGATCCGCGTCGCGATCAAGGGTCGCCTCGAGGACGTCAAGGTAACCGCGAGCCATCGCCGGTCCGACGGCTGGACCACTCAACCTGTCGCCGGTCCCGATCCGATAGCGCACGTCGGCGATATCGGCGAATGCGACGGGGCCGGCTCGACAGGCGCGCAAGAAGAATTCGTAGTCCTCCCCGCTCGACATGCCTTCGTCAAACTGACTCATCCGCTCGACTCGATCCCGACGCATCAGGACGGTCGATGTGAGGATCAGGTTGCCCATCACCATCTGGGAGAAGATGTCGCCGACGTATGCCCTGCGATCGCCTGCGCCGGGCGGCAAGTCGATGCCGAGATCGCGAAGCGGGAACGATCGCGAGAATAGGTCCTCCCTCGAAAAGTAGCGGTAGGCCGATAGCAGTCGGGTCAAGCCAGAGGTCCAGATGATCGTTCCCGTCGCATCGACGGCATCCATGTCCGTCCAGACCATGCCTGCTTCGGGGATGCGATCAAGGCAGGCCACCAGCAGTTCGACGTGCCACGGCTTCCACACATCATCCGAGTCGAGAAACGCGATGTACTCGCCTCTCGCGATCCGTAGACCGGCGTTCCGCGCGGCAGCCACTCCTGCGTTCGTCTGGTATCGATACAGGACGCGCGCGTCATCTCCGTAGACACGAGCGACGAGGTCTTGTGTGGCGTCAGAGGAACCATCGTCGATGACGATGATCTCCAGATCTCGATGCCGCTGAGCGAGTGCACTCTCGATCGCCTCGCGCAGAACGTGCTCCCGATTGAACGTCGGGATCACGACGCTTACCAATGGCGACATCAAACGTATTCCTCGCCTGCCTGTACCAGGCATCGCAGATGGTGAATGTGCCGGATCTGCATCTCCGCGGCCCTCGTCTAGACCTCGTGTGTCGCCCGTCCGATGGCGTGCCGAGGCAGTCCTGATTTGCGTTCACATCGCTGGCGATGGACTAGAAGCGGAAGGGATCGATCCATTGCCCGGCCTTGCCAAAAGAAACCGTAGAGTAGTCCGCGTGAACCGTGCGCGCGCCCTCGGGATCAAACGGCTTTTCGACGTCTTGGGGGCCGGCGCAGGACTGGTGGTGCTCTCCCCGGTTCTCGTCACCGCGGCGGTCGCGGTCGCGGTGAGCATGGGTCGGCCCATCCTTTTTTGTCATGAGAGGCCCGGCCTCAAAGGAGAGTCATTCCGGATCTGCAAGTTCCGGACGATGCGACCAGCGACCAACAGCGAAGTTTGGTTCCGCACAGATGAGCAGCGTCTGACCCGCGTGGGTCGCTTCTTGCGCAGAACCAGCATCGATGAGCTGCCACAGCTGTGGATGGTGCTGCGCGGGAGCATGAGCCTGGTCGGGCCTCGCCCGCTGCTGCCCCAATATCTGTCGCTCTATACGCCGGAGCAGGCGCGTCGTCACGATATGCGGCCCGGGATCACGGGCTGGGCCCAGGTGCATGGACGGCAGACGCTCAAAGTCAGCAGGCGACTTGAGCTGGATGTGTGGTATGTCGACCATTTCAGCCTTGGACTCGACATGAAGATCCTGCTGATGACCATCGGCGACGTCTTCCGGTCGCGCGGCGTCCTCCCAGGCCAAAACATCGATGACGTCGACGACCTCGACTTCGCACGTTCGCTCGAGGACCCAGACGAAGGAGCGAGGCGATATTCGGTCGCCGGTTACTCAGTCCGGAGGCCCGAGCCATCGGACGTCGATTCGCTCTACATCATCAAGAACGACCCGGGGATCGCGGCTCTCCTGGCGGGTACGACACGCCCTTTTTCGATGTCGGACCTGATCGCGTGGGTGGACCTCCATAGGAACGCGCGTGACGAAGCATTCTTCGTGATCGCCGGTGAGGGAGATCGTGTCCTGGGGCATGTGGCGCTGTACCGGATCGATCGAACCGTTGCTAGCGCCGAGTTCGGGATCCTCGTTGGTGATAAGGCCGTGTGGGGCAAAGGACTCGGCACGGCGTTCACGCAATTCATGATCGAGTACGGTTTCGACGAACTGGACCTGAGACGAATCTATTTGCATGTACTCGAGACGAATACGCGCGCTCGAAGGCTTTATGAACACCTCGGCTTTGTCGCAGAGGGCCGGCTGCGACAGCACCAATCCAGGGATGGACGGTTCGTCGACGTTCTGGTCATGGGCCTCCTGCGGGATGAGTATCGACGCAGCGTCGACCCGGAGAGGACCCTCGCGTAGGTCGCCGGCTCCCGGCCACCCGCGGCACGGGCCGTCCGCTTGGTGACCGAGAACGGACAGAGTGAGGATAGCTCGGACGATTGAGCGGTACGATCGGTCGGTGAACATCAGCATGGCTCACCTGGCGCCGGCATCGGCCAGGCACCCTGGCGTGCGCTCGGCCATCCGCTTGCTCGTTGCCAGCGGCGTGGCGCTGGGAGGAATCGCGATACTCGTTGCGGTCGCGATCCGCACCGGGCGTGACGTCGAGATCGCTGCGCTCTCCCTGGTCCTGATCGGCTTTCTCGTGAGTCTGCGCTGGCCCCTTGTGCCATTGTTTGCCCTGGCGGTGCTGATCCCTTTCGAGGAGGCGGTCGTGATCGGCGGCCTAGGGACCCTCAGCCGCTACGCCATGATCATGTTCATCGTCGTCTACGGCATCCCGCGTCTCGGTCGTCTGACCATCCGAGCGATGCCCGTCGCCGGATGGGGATACGTGGCGTGGGCCATCTTCAGCGTGACGTGGGCCATCGATTCCTCCATCGCGCGGGGTCATCTTGAGGCGTTCCTCCTCGGCTTCGTCGTGGCGGTCCTCGTCGCCAGCGTGATCGTGGAGCAACCGACGATCGTACGGCCGATCCTGTGGGCATACAGCCTTTCCGCGGCAGCGACGGCCCTGCTGGCGATCGTCGCATTCGTCCTCACCGGAGGGCCCGGCGGAGACAGGGTCGCCGGACTCGCGGACCAGAATCCGGCCTACTTCGCGGCGATCCTCCTGCCAGCCCTCGTGTTCGCCTTCCACGAGCTCCTCTTCTTACGCTGGGTCCTACCAAGCGCCATGGTCATCTTCCTGTGCGCGTTGGGGATCGTGATCTCCGGGACGCGTGGCGCATGGGTGAGTGTGCTCGTGGTCTTCGTGTTCTTTATCCTTCCCCGCTTGGAGCCGATGCGACGCGTGGCAGCGATCGGGATCGTCCTCGCCATCTTGATCGTCGGCCTCCAGGTCCCCGGAGTGGCCACGCTCGTCGACCAACGCACCGATACCGCCCTGGCGTCGGGAGGGTCGGGCAGGACTGACATCTGGTCGATCGGCCTGCGCATCTTTGGCTCGGCACCGTGGACTGGCGTCGGCTTTGCCAACTTCTCGATCGCCAATACCCCCGAACTGGCTCGCGACACGCCCGTTTCGATCCAATCGGCAGATGCCATCGCAAACCTGGGACCACACAATGTCGTGTTCGGCACCCTGGGCGAACTGGGCGTCATCGGGATCGTCTTGCTCACCATGTTCCTGGCGCCGCTGATCGTCCGCACCGGGTGGGGGGAGGACGCCGCCGCGGTCCAGGCGGCCCTGGCATCGCTGGTCGTCATTGCGCTCTTTCTCGACGTGTTGGCCCGCAAGGAGCTCTGGCTCCTGATCGGGTTGGCGTGCGGCCTGTCGTATCTCCGGGGCCGCCGCGAGCCGGCTGGCGGCACGGGGCCGGCGGCGCAACCGGCGTTAGGGCCGCCACCGCGATGGCTGACGCCGAGATCCAGCGTGTGACTGACGCGGTCCTGATCACACGAACGTACCCGTGGACGGATCAGCCGTCGTTCGGCGTCTTCTACCAGACGCAGGCGAGGGCGCTCGCGAGGCTCGGCTTGGTGATCACGGTGGCATGTCCCACGCCGTGGGCTCCCTGGCCCTTGTCCAGGCTTCGCGTTCGCTGGCGTGATTACGCGAACGCACCGCGCCATGCAGTCGACGAGGGGGTCGCCGTATTCCGGCCACGCTACCCCAACGTTCCCGGTGAACCGACGTGGGCGCGTCCGGATCGATTCATCGCCGACGCGATGTGGCGTTCTCGGAGTGCGTGGACAGGGGCCCGGATCATCCATGGGCACTATTCGATCACCGGTCTCGCGGCATGGCATCTCGCGAGGCGAACCGGCCTCCCGTTCGTTCTGACATTCCACGGGAGCGACATCAACATCTGGCCGGAGGAGCGCCCAGAGCGCGTGGTCGACCTTCGGACGGCGGCGACAGAGGCCGGAGCCGTGTTTGCCGTGAGCCAGGCCCTTGCCGACCGTGTCGAAGCGGTGACGGGCGTGCGGCCTATCCACCTCCCGCTTGGATCAGATCATCGTTCGCTCGGGTCATCCTCGATGCCACGCGACGAGGCGCGCGCTTTGCTCGGGCTACCGATGGATCGTGTCATCGTGCTGTTTGTCGGGAACCTGAAGCCAACGAAGGGGATTCGCGAGCTCGCCGATGCCATCCTCGCCGTCGGCCCACCTTTCCTCGGAGTGTTCGTGGGCAGCGGCTCGGAGGAAGGGTACGGAAGCCAGGAGGCGGCGGCCCAAGGGTTGCTCGACTATCGAGGAGCCCAGCCCCACTCCGAGGTCGTCCGTTACATGTCCGCCGCCGACGTCCTGGTGCTGCCTTCGTACACGGAGGGTTTGCCGACCGTCCTGGTCGAGGCAGGATCGTTACGGTTGCCCGTGATCGCAAGCGCCGTCGGCGGGATCCCGGAACTCCTCGGCGAGGATCGTGGCACGACCCTGGCGGATGTCTCACCCTCGAGCATCGTTGCCGCTTTGATGCGGTTCCTGGGCGACCGTGGCTGGGCCGACGCGGCAGCCGAACGGCTTCACGAACTCGTTGTCGAGGAGTATGACGTGGATGCGAACGCTGCCACACTCCTGGGTTGGTATCGCTCGATCGCCGGCGAATCATTGGGCCGCCCGTCCCATGCGGCAACGATCGCGACGAGCGCCGCCGCCCGACGCTAATCGGACATTCCGACTCCGGTGCGCGCTTGATCGAAGCCGAGCGTAGGTTCGTCTGTAAGGCGATCTGGCCAGCCAGCGGCTTCAGGGTGGCCGATCTCGACGTTGTCATCCCCGGCTGCTCGTTCGCGCCAGGCTGCCCACAGCAGGATCCCAACCATCAAAACCAACGCCCACGCGTGCTGAGCAAGGACCACTGAATCCCAGATCCAGTTGCCGGTCAGCCAGGCCGGCACGAGGCCCCGTTGTTGCATGTCGTTCAAAGCTGTCTGCAATGGAAGGAGAAAATCTGCACAGAGCACCAGGAGGAGGGCGCCGGACGCCCAGCGCCTGGTCCCGAAGGTAGAGAACGCCCAGGCGACCGGTATCGCCAGCAACACCGCGTCGTAGTACCGGTGGTAGGTGACGAGGAGGCCCAGAACGGCCACGGTTGCCAAGGCCAGGGATTTAGCGCGTGGGTAGTGCCCTCGGATGAGCCAGACCAGCAATGCGGCGGCGACTCCGACGAATGCGAGGGTGAGCGCAGTTCCCGCAGCGTCGTTGTTGAGCAACGAGTCCAGAGGGTATTGGAGGTTGACGAGGGTGTAGCGATCTGGATTCTGGGGACTTGGATCATTCATCCCACCCGGACCGGGAAAGCAGGCTGAGATTCGCAGTCCACGACTGGAACCACGGTATGCCGGACGCTTGCATCTGGGATATGCCGAGGATCGTCAAGCCAGCCAATGTCAGAGTCGCGAGGGCCACGGTTCCCCAACGGCGCCGCCAGACGACATAGGCCACGAACGGCAGACCGATCTGGACCTTCACTGCGGTGGCGATGCCGTACATGAGGCCCGCAGGTTTCGCGCGCCCGGATCGTTCGAGCCACATCGCTGCAACGAGGCCCGCAGTTGCCACGAGGGCAGTCTGCCCCAGAGAGATCGTGGTATGGACCGGAGCCAGGGCGAAGATGAACGCCCCAAAAGCCAGGGTGCGTGTCGAATTCAGGCGCCATCCGGAGACCCGCGCGAGGCCCACGACGATGAAGACCGTCGACCCGACGTTGAGCGCGAGCCAAAGGAGCCGGGCCTCCGGCCAGGCCACCAGGGCGAGTGGAACGAAGATCGGGAGTGTCGTCGGGAAATAGACGTTCCGTAGGACATCGAGCTGGCTGATCGGAACGTCAGGCCCGCCAGCTGAGAGTGCGTCAGCCTTCAACGTGGACAGGTCGTATGGATCGTCGCCACGGACCCATGTCTCCGCAGCCGCATAGCCGACGACCAGGTCCCCGGAATTCGTGAAGCCACGCCAGACACCTCGCCACGCGAAGTATCCGAGCGAGAGGGCAAGGAGCACGATGACGATCGCTCGAAGCCAAGGGCGCTCTCTGATGGGAGAGACAGCGCTCAGACCGGGAGCGGGTTGCACTGCGGTGCTCCCCGGGGAGTCGGAGACTGACACGGGCAGGATGGTATGAAGGCGCGTTGCCACCAGTCAACTCTTCCGGATCGCCGGCATGCCCTCAGATTCCCACAGAGGTGGACAGGGTGCGATGATAGGGACATGGTCACCGAAGATGCGCCCGGCGCGATATGAGCGATTCCGTCCGGCCCACCGGCCTACGATCGATTGCTCGCGCCTGGTTCTGGTTCATCCTTGCCGGCACATTGATCGGAGCGCTTGTCGCCTTTGCGCTGGCCGCCGCCGCCGCCCCCTCGTATACGTCCCGCGTCACGCTACTCGTGACTCCTGCCCCAAAGGCGGCGGGCATCACCAACAGCGACTTGCAGGTCGCACAGGCGCTCACCCCGACCTTCGCTGAATTGGCGACCACCGGACCGGTGCTCGATCGCGTGATCCAGACGACGAAGATCGATACAGATACAGAGAGTCTCATCCAATCGGTGACTACGCATGTGCCGGTCGATACCAGCCTGCTGAGCATCAATGTCTCGAACCGGGATGCGATCGGTGCGGCCGCTTTGGCGAATGCGATCGCGTCGGAGCTCCGGGCGTACGCCCCGCCCGGAGGCAGTGATGCGACAGCCGGATTGCAGGTCGTCCTCACGGTCGTCGATCCGGCGATCCCACCGACGGTCCGTGATGGACCCGGTCTGCTGACGAGGGTCGGGCTGGGTGCCGCGATCGCCCTGTTTCTCACGATCAGCATCGCGTTCCTCGGAGAAAACATCTCGTCGCAGAATCTCGCACTGGTGCGACGCTCGACGCACGCGATCGCGACGTCCGCGACGCGATCTCAGCCAAGTCTTCCCGACGAGATGGCCAAAGGTCGAGCGCAATCAGATCAGACGGGCCGCAGTTCAAGCACGATCGGGATCGATCCACTCGCGAAAGGCTCCGCATCAAAAGCCCGGATGGCATCACGAGGCGTCATCAACGACCTCGAGGTGGAGAGGCTGCGGCGGGGTGAGTGATTACCGTCGCGATCGCCAATCACAAGGGCGGCAGCACGAAGACGACGACGGCCGTCAATCTGGCCGCCGCACTGGGTGAACTGGGTCGTCGCGTGCTCGTCGTCGACCTGGATCCACAGGGCTCCGCGACGACCTGGCTGGGCTCGTCACTGGGCGAACGCTCGATCCTTGATGCGTATCTCTCGCGTCGCGACCTCGCCGAAATGGCGATGGAGACTAGCGCCCCTGGCGTCGATGTCGTGCCGTCGTCCCCATGGTTCGTGGCTGTCGACCGCAAGGAGGAGATCGCAATCAGCTTGGGGATCATGAGCAGGTTGGAGAGTCTTTCGCCCTTTTGGGACTATGTCCTTGTCGACTGTCCACCTTCGCAGGGATCGTTGGCTGTCTCTGCGCTTGGCGCGTGTCGCCATGTCCTCATCCCTGTAGAGACAAGGATCCTGACCCTGACCGGGCTCATCAACATCCTGGGCACGATCGAGGCCGTCCAGGAACGTCTCAATCCGGATCTATCGATCGACGGGATCTTGGCGTGTCGGGTCAACGGCACCCGACATGCCCGCGAGATCGTCCAGCTCCTGCGCGAGCGCTATGGCTCCCTGGTGTTCGAGACGATCGTCCGCGAGACGATCGGCCTGGCGGAGGCGCCCTCGTTCCAGGTTCCCATCACGCTCTACAGACCCAACGGGACGGGTGCACGGGATTACCGGGCAGTGGCCCGCGAGATGCTCGAACGGGGACGTCTCGAGTCCGGATCCGAGGGATCATCGACGGTCGAGATCCGTGGAACGACGGAGGTCCTCGCTCGCGGCTGAATGGTTCACACCGAGCGATCTCCGATCGGCCGGAGGTCAGCCAGGACGACTGCGATGGCGAATCCCGGATCGTGACTCAAGCTGAGCGTGAGGTCGGCGAGGTTGGCCTCGGCCACGACCTCCGCGGCTCGGCCGTGGAGCGCAAGCCAGACGCGACCCGACGATCCGCTGCATACCTCGATGTCACGCCAGGCGACCGCCTCGTTGGACGCCAGGACCTTCAGGACCGCCTCTTTGGCGGCAAAGCGAGCCGCCAGGCGTCGCGGATCGATGCCCGACGCCGTCCGGCAGTCCTCGATCTCGCGATCGGTGTAGACGCGCGCGAGGTACCGGCCGCCGTGCGGCCCGAGCAGGCTCTCGGCGACCGCCTCGACCGACACGAGGTCGAGCCCGACGTGAATCACCATCATCCGATCCTTGATGACGCTCGAACCGATGTCAAGTCACGACGCGGACGACGCCCGACAGGGCCATTCGTTGCCTGATTCGAGGGAGTGGTGCTGGGAAGCAACAAGCGCACTGGGATTTTGACGATGCTGTCGTATGCTCTCGTCCGTCGGATGAGTGCCACATGAGGATGAGATGGGTCTGGAACCAGCATCGGAAGTAAGTGAACGGATCCGGCAGGTCGTGCGGGAGCACGGCCACCTGCCGGTCGACGTGGCGACGCTCGACGACGACGCCGACCTCTTCCAGGCTGGCATGACCTCCCATGCGAGCGTAAATCTGATGCTCGGTCTCGAAGCGGCGTTCGACATCGAATTTCCGGACGCCATGCTCAAGCGGAGCGTCTTCCAAAGCGTCTCCGCAATCGCCGCCGCCCTGTCTCAGTTGCGGGCGGCCGCTGCATGAGCATCGCGATCGATCGCGACCAGGCCTTCCTCGCGGCGATCCGGCGGATCGCGGACGAGGTCGCGGCGCCTAACGCCGACGACGTCGACCGGAGCGCGCGATTCCCGGCCGAGACCGTCGAGGCGCTCCGGGCCGAGCGGGCATTCTCGGCGTACATCCCCGAGGAATACGGTGGCGATGGCGTCTCCTTCGAGGCCATCGCGGCGGCTTGCTTCGAACTCGGCCGGCGGTGCGGCGCCAGCGCGATGGTCTTCGCCATGCACCAGATCCAGATCGCGGCGATCGTCCGTCACGTCGAGGGCGCCGCCTGGTTCGAGGCATACCTGCGCGACGTGGCGAGCGAGCAGCGATTGGTCGCCTCGGTCACATCCGAGATCGGCACCGGCGGTGACATCGGCAAGTCGATCGCGTCGGTCCAGCCCGGTGACGATGGCCTCGCGACGTTCGAGAAGCAGGCGCCGACCGTGTCGTACGGCGCCTATGCGGACGACCTCCTCACGACCCTTCGGCGGGCACCCGACGCCGAGCCGGGCGACCAGGTCGTCGTCCTGACCCATCGGGACCAGCACACGCTCGAGCAGACTGGCACGTGGGACCCGATGGGTATGCGCGGCACGTGCTCGCCCGGCTACGTCGTCCGGGCGACCTTCCCGAGCGAGCAGGTCCTGCCGACCCCGTTCTCGACGGTGGGCACGGAATCCATGGTGCCGATCTCCCACATCCTGTGGTCTCATCTGTGGCTCGGCATCTCGACCGACGCGTTCGACCGGGCACGGGCCTTCGTCCGCGCCTCAGCCAAAGGCAGGCCCGACCAGCTGCCGCCGACGGCCGTTCGGCTGTCACAGCTGATGAGTGAGCTGTCGCTGCTCCGGGCCGAGGTCAGCACCGGCCTCCGCGACTTCACCGACGCATCCGCCGGCGATCGCGAGGCCCTCTCCACGATGGCCACAATCCTTCGTTTCAACAACCTGAAGATCGCGGCCTCGGAACAGGCGCCGCGCGTCTGCCAGGGGGCGATGAGCGTGTGCGGCATCGTCGGCTACAAGAACGACACGCCGTTCAGCGTCGGACGCCACCTGCGCGACACGATGTCGGCATGCCTGATGGTCGCGAACGACCGCATCCACCAGACGAACGCGAGCCTGCTGCTCATCGCCAAGGACGTCTAGGTCGTGGCGACCTATCGCGAGGCCAGCCCGGAGCAGGCCGCCTTCCTTAGCTCATTGCTCGACGCCGGCCTGCTCCTCGACACGGGTGCGCCCGGCCTCCTCGGCCAAGGCCCCATCTTCGACGATGTGCGCGAGGCGTTCAGCGCCGCGGTCACCCGGGCGTCGGGCTCGGATCGGGTCGAATCGATGCGATTCCCGCCGCTGACGTCGACGTTCGAGATCGAGAAGAACGGCTACCTGTCGTCATTCCCCCACCTGGCGGGCAGCGTCTTCTCGTTCGAGGGCAACGACGCACAGGCGCTCGAACTCGAAGGGCGCGCGGCGCGCCACGAAGACTGGAGCGAGTTCCAGTCCAAGACCGACGCGGTGCTCCTGCCCGCGGCCTGCTACCCCGTCTATCCGCAGATCGCCCGCCGCGGTCCGCTCCCGCCGGACGGCGTGATCGTCGACACGGGCAGCGCCTGGGTCTTCCGCAACGAGCCATCGGGCGATCCGGCACGGATGCGCTCGTTCCACATGCGCGAATTCGTCCGGATCGGCGATCCCGCCGACGTCGCGACTTTCCGCGACGCCTGGCTCGAGCGGACGCTCGGCCTCTTCGGGCGGCTGGGCCTCGTCGCGGAATCCGAGGTCGCCTCGGATCCCTTCTTCGGGCGCGTCGGTCGGATGCTGGCCGCGAACCAGAAGGAGCAGGAGCTCAAGTTCGAGCTCGTGGCGATGGTCGGCGGACCCGAGCCGACGGCGATCGCCTCCTTCAACTACCACCAGGACCATTTCACGCAGGTCTACGAGATCGGCCTCGAAGGCGGCGGCATCGCCCACACCGGCTGCGTTGCGTTCGGGATCGAACGGGTCACGCTCGCCCTGTTCCGGGCCCACGGCCTCGACCCGCAGGCGTGGCCGACCGAGGTGCGCGCGGAGTTGTGGGCGTGAGCTCCGAGGCGTCGACGATGGTCAGCCTGTTCGGCCATGATCCCGCCACCTACCGACCGCACGCGATCCACACGGGCGAGCGGAACTATCTCGAGACGAACTGCTTCACCGACATCATCAGCGAGCTCCTCCACGCTCGTGGTGACGAACCCGTGGCGTCCTTCGGGTCCTTCGTGCGGATGGACTTCGAGAACGATCAGTGGACGTTCTTCAAGCCGCGGCCGGAGGACATGGAGCTCCTGTACGGACTCGATATCCACGAGATCCAGCCATACCGGTCCATCCCTCACCAGGTCGCGGAGCAGCTCGCCCTGGGGCGGACGATGACGATCGAGCTCGACGGCTGGTATCTCCCGGACACGGCTGCGACCAGCTATCGGACCGGGCACGTGAAGACCGGCGTGATCGCCGAGGCGATCGACCTTGAACGGGAGCTTTTCCGCTACTACCACAACGCCTCGCTCTACGAGCTCGCGGATGAGGATTTCCGGGGCGTGTTCCGGACCGGGCAGGACTGGTCGCCTGACGTCCTGCCGCCGTACACCGAGCTGATCCGGTTCGACGCCGGGCCGGCCGTCCGCGACCCAGAGCTCCACGAGGTCGCACGCGGCCTGCTCCGAGGCCATCTCGATCGCGTCCCGCCAGGCAACCCGTTCGACCGGTTCGCGGTGCGGTTGACGGCCGACCTGCCGTCGCTCCTCGAGGGCGACGAAGCTCGCTACCACGCCTTTACGTTCGCGACCTTCCGCATGGCCGGCGCCGGGTTCGAGCTGCTCGCATCGCACGCCGAGTGGCTGCTCGGTGAGCGGGGCGTCCCTGCGGCGGAGGCGATGGGCCGCATCGTCGAAGGCTGCAAGATCCTCGGCTTCAAGCTCGCGCGCCGGCGCCCGTTCGATCCGACCGACGCGATGACCGCCCTGAGCCAGGCCTGGACCGAGGCGCTTGGCGCGCTCGACGAAGCCGTCGTCTGACGGCATGGCGCCCCGAGCGACGCCCGTCCGAGGTCGGGTCCGGAGTCACGCCCTGATGCCGATCCTCGACGGCTGGCAGGCAGCATCCACGCCACCGGGCGAGCGCCTGACGCCAAACGACCTTGGCGACGCGTCATGGATCCCGGCGACGGTACCCGGGACCGCGGCGGGGGCCCTGCGCGCCGCCGGGCTCGAGGCAGGCGATCTGGATGCCGAGGACTGGTGGTTCCGGACGACCTTCACGACACCACCGGCCGCCGCCGGCGAAGAGGTCGTCCTGCGATTCGGAGGCATCGCGACGCTCGTCGAGGTGTTCCTGAACGGCCAAATGGTCCAGTCGAGCGTGTCCATGTTCCAGGAGCACACCGTCGATGTCGGGGATCTCCTCCTGCCCGGCGACAACGTGCTCGCGATCCGCTGCCGGGCACTGACCCCGGAACTGGCGAAACAGCGCCGCCCCCGGGCGCGCTGGCGGACCCGGCTGGTCGCGGACAACAACCTCCGCTGGTTTCGGACGATGCTTCTCGGTCGCATCCCGAGCTTCTCGCCCCGGCCCGCTGCGGTTGGACCGTGGCGGCCGATCACGCTCGAGCGCCGACGCGACATCGTCGTCGAGGACCTCCGGCTTCGCCCACGTCTCGACGCCAGCGACGGCGTCCTGGCGGTCACGGTCCGACTCCGGGTCCTCGGTGGCGAGCGTCCGACAGCGATCGAGGTCGTCCTCGAAGGCCCCGGCGATACGACGATCGCGACGCGCGGACCGCTCACGCTCGACGGAACCGTCACGGATCTGGTCGTGGCAAGCGGGGAGGTTCGGGTCACGGACGTCGAGCGCTGGTGGCCCCACACCCACGGTCATCCTGCCCTGTACGACGTTCGCCTGGAGGTCACCGGATCGGCGGGCGGCGAGACCATCGAGGGCGGCCGGATCGGATTCCGGGCGCTGACCCCCGGCGCACGCGCCGACCACGACGTCGAACGGGACGGTCTGTTCGTCCACGTCAATGGCGTTCCGGTATTCGCGCGCGGCGCCCTGTGGACCCCGCTCGATATCGTCGGCCTCGCACCGTCGGGCGGGGAGATCCGCGACGCTCTCGAGGTCGTCCGGAGCGCGGGCATGAACATGGTCCGACTTCCGGCTTTCGGACCGTACGAGGAGGAGGCATTCCACGACGCGTGCGACGAGCTCGGCATCCTCATCTGGCAGGACCTCGCGTTCATGAGCATGGACTACCCGTTCGAGGACGAGGCGTTCGGTCGCCTCGCGGCCGACGAGGTCGACGCCCTCGTAGGCCGGATCGCGTCCCGGCCGAGCACGGCCGTCCTGTGCGGCAACAGCGAGGTCGAGCAGCAAGTCGCGATGCTTGGCCTCGATCTCGGGCTCGCCCGCATCCCGTTCTTCGACGAGACGGCCCCGGCGATGGCACGGGCGGCCGGCCTTGACGCGGTCTACGTTCCGTCCGCGCCGTTCGGCGGCACGGTCCCGATGGTTCCCGACCGCGGCGTCATCGGCTATTACGGCGTCGGTGGCTATCGGGCCCCACTGTCGGACGCGCGCACGAGCGGGGTCCGCTTCGCGGCCGAATGCCTCGCGTTCGCGAATGTTCCCGACGAGGAGGCTCTCGCCACCCTCGTGCCGGTTCCGCCGTACGAGGCCTTCGTCCACAATCCGTACTGGAAGGCGGGCGTGGCTCGCGATGCCGGATCGGGCTGGGACTTCGACGACCTGCGCGATGACTACCTCAAGCTTGTCTTCGGCGTCGATCCGGACGGGATCAGGCGGTATGACCACGACCGGTACCTTGACCTCTCACGGGCGGTCACGGGCGAGGTGATGGCCCAGGTGTTCGGGGAGTGGCGGCGCACCGGATCGCCGTCAGGTGGCGGCATGATCTTGTGGCTGCGCGACCTCGTCGCGGGCGCCGGCTATGGCGTCATCGACCATCGCGGGCGCCCCAAGGCCGCCTACCACCACCTCCGCAGGATCCTCGCCCCGACAGCGGTGTGGCTGGTGGACGAGGGCATCGGCGGCGTTGTCGCACACGTCGCGAACGACGGCCCGGAGCGGCTTGCAGCCCGGCTTCGGATCTCATTGTTCACGGACCTCGAGATCGCGGTGGGCGGGGCATCGGAGGTGCTCGAGCTGCCGCCCCACGGCGCGATCGAGCGGAACATCGAAGGGATGCTGCGCCGCTTCGTTGACGCCTCGTGGGCGTATCGATTTGGACCGCCTGCGCAGGACGCGATCGTCGCGACGCTCGAGCGGGTCGATGGCGGCGTCGCCGAGGCGACCGAGGTGCTGTCGCAGGCGTTCCATTTTCCGGCCGGTCGACCGCTTGCCCCGGAAAGGCCCGATCGGCTGGGCCTCACGGCGACGTCCTCGACCGCGGGCGACGGCACGATCCAGGTCGAGATCACCAGCCGGCGTCTGGCGCTTGGTGTCCGGATCCACGCCGGCGGCTTCGCTCCGAGCGACGACGCCTTCTCGGTC
The DNA here is from genome assembly GCA_963765245.1 of uncultured Chloroflexia bacterium. Lineage (GTDB taxonomy): Bacteria > Chloroflexota > Limnocylindria > Limnocylindrales > CSP1-4 > SPCO01. The sequence continues at coordinate 412,387 of CAVXVP010000001.1, read as the reverse complement.
GAGCCGTCGGGCAGTCGGACGGTGACCCTCAGACCGATCCAGCCAGGGGCGCGCTTCGACGGGGGACTGCTGACCGGGCTCAACCTGGCCGGCCGGGTCGTCATCCGAGGGACGGCGGGCGGCGCGTGACGGTGGCGACTGCAGCAGCCCGACCGCTCTACCTCGAGGGACCAGCGGGCCCGGTCTTCTGCGTGTACCACCCACCGCGCGAAGGACAGGATCCCGGTGGGACCGCGGTCCTCATCGTTCCGCCGTGGGGTTGGGACGAGACCGCGTCCTACACGGGCCGGCGAGCATGGGCGGACAGCCTCGCCGACGCCGGTCACCCGACCCTCCGGATCGACCTGCCCGGAACGGGTGAGAGTGCTGGCACGGCGGGGGGATCCTGGTCTCGTGGGCGCCTGGACCGATGCGATCAGCGCCGCCGCTGCGTGGCTGGCTGTAGTCCCCGGCGTCTCGCGGGTCGCCGCCATCGGGCTGGGCATGGGGGGTCTCCTGACGGCGGCCGCGATCGCCCGTGGGGCACCGATCGACGACCTGATCCTCTGGTCGGCGCCTGTCCGGGGCCGGACCTTCGTGCGCGAGCAGCGCGCGTTCTCGGCGCTCCAGGACACGCGGCTCGGCGCGGCCGGCGAATCGGCGATGGATGGGCTGCCCGACGGCTGGCTGGAGAGCGGCGGGTTCGTACTGTCAGCCGAGACGATGGCCGCGCTCGGATCGCTCCAGATGACGACGATGTCCTTCGCCGGCCTCGAGCGGACGTTGCTCCTCGAACGCGATGGCATCGCCAACGATGGCGCCCTCGAAGCCGAGCTCCGGGCCGCCGGCGTGGACGTGACGACCGCCCCAGGGCCCGGCTGGACGGGCCTTGTCTTCCACCCGGAGCAGTACGACCCGCCCGTGCGGGTCTTCGGCCAGGTGGCGGCCTGGCTGGCCGAGCCGCCGCCGAGGCGTGCCCGGGCGAAGACGGTCGCAGCACCGCTAGTCGTCGACAGATCGGAGATGCTCGAGGATCGATTCCGGATCCGGGAATCGCCGATCCCCATCGAGCAGCCGTTCGGGACGTTATTCGGCGTCCTCGGCGAGCCGGTCGACGGACAGCCCTCGGCCGTCACGGCCGTCTTCCTGAACGCCGGCGCCGTCCGCCGGATCGGCCCCAACCGCCTGTGGGTCGAGACATCGCGGCGCTGGAACGCGCGTGGGATCGCGACCATCCGGGTGGACCTCGAGGGGATCGGCGACGCCGAGGGGGATCCGGCCCGCTACCGGAACGTCGGCAACTTCTACACCCCCGAGATCGGTCTCCAGGTCGGCTCGATCGTCGACGAGCTTGAGCGCCGCGGTCTCGGCCCAAGGTTCGTCTTGATCGGTCTGTGTGCCGGGGGCTACTGGGCCTTCCACACGGGCGCCGCCGACCCGCGGGTCATCGAGGCCATCATCCTGAACCCTCGGGCGATGATCTGGGACCCAGAGCTGCTGACGCGTCGCGAGGCCAAGACCGTTCGACGCTTGATCGAGCCCGCCCTCTGGGAGCGCGTCCTTCACGGCCAGATCCCGGCGACGCGCATGGTGGACATCTCGCGGGCGTTGATGCGGACGGCGACCAGTGCCGCGACGACGAGGCTGCGCCGGATCGGGTCCGACCAACCGATGCCGTCCGCCGTCGCCCAGGCAGAGAGCCTGCTGGACGCCCTGCGCGATCACGGGACCCGCGTGATCCTGGCATTCGCGGATGACGAGCCGGTCCGCGACGAGCTCGAGGCGGACGGCCTGCTCGCGAACCTCGGCCGCTGGCCCAATCTCGTCCTCGCCCACTTGCCGGGTCGGGATCACACGCTCCGACCGGTGGTCGCGCAGCGCGCGTACCACGAGCTGCTCGAGGCCGAGCTGGACCGGCTGGCGGACGCCGGACAGAGCTGACTCAAGACCCGAGGCGCGCGCTCAGCCAGGCACCAACGACCGTCATGCTCTCGTCGGTGGTCGTGTGACCCATGTCGAATTCCCGATAGTCCAGGTTCAGCGGCAGGGTCTCCAGCAACGCCCTCGCACTTCGCGCGTAGGCGACACCGAGCGTCTGATCGTGGACTCCGTGGACGAGCAGCACGGACCTGTCGCGGAGCCGGTCCGGCGATGCGACATGAGGCAGCAGCTCCAGCGGCAGCCGGCCGCTCATGCATATGGCGCCGGCCACCTTCTCGGGCGCAGTCAGCAGGGTGCCGAGACCGACGATCCCACCCTGGCTGAACCCGGCTAGGTAGACGCGATCGGGGTCGGCGCCATACGCGGCCACCGCTTCGTCGACGAAGCCCGCGGCGTCATGGCAGGCGGCGGCCGCCTCATCGCCTTCGATGATCGGGCCGTCTGGCGTGAACGTGACGTGCAGCCAGGCGAAGGCGAACGGCTCGAGCTCGATCGGGGCGCGCGCGCTGACAACGATGAAGCGGGGATCGAACCAGTCCATCAGGGCAGCCATCGCCAGCTCGTTGCTCCCCACCCCGTGCAGGAGCACGAGCATCGGTGGCCGCGGATCCGCTGGATACCCGGCCGCCCGTCGCACGCGATGGGCGAGGGAGAGCTTCCGGCGTTCCTGACCCGACCCCGGATCGTCGGGATCGCGCCGCATCAGCGAGGCCCTCGATCCCGCCCCGTTGCACAATGAGCAGACACTGATCGGAGACGCCCGACCTCGATGGACCGACCCCAGATGCCCAGGAACCCGGCCGATCTCGACTGGGTGGCCGACACCGACCTGTTCCGGCAGGCATTCAGGCGATACGCGACGACCGTCGTCATCGTCACCTACTTCGACGCCGACGGACGGCCGAGCGGCATGACGGCCACGTCGATGTGTTCGCTGTCGCCGTCGCCACCGTCTCTCCTGGTCTGCATCAACCGTTCATCGCGAGCACACGCCGAGATCACGGATCGCGGCCGGTACGGCGTGAATCTCCTGTCGGTCGGGCAGCGCAGCGTAGCACTCCACTGCAGCCGGATCGGTGGCGACAAGCACCTCCCGGACGACTGGCTCGCGGCCGACGCGCCCGAGGGTGCAACGCCCCGCCTGCTCGGATCGCTCGCCCACCTCGAGTGCGAGGTCGCCACATCCTTCGAGGTGTACTCACACACGGTCTTCCTAGGACTCATCCATCGCGCATGGGTGAACCCGGTCGACGCGCCGCCGCTCCTCTATCACGGCGGTTCGTACAGCCAGCTCGAATCGGCCGCGGAGCGGTCCGAGCCGCCGGCCTCGGAGACGCCCGATTGAGCCACCCGCGGGTGATCGTGACCGGTGGTGCCGGGTTCGTCGGAAGTCATCTGGTCGATCGCCTGGTCGCGGACGGCTGTGCGGTCCTCGTCATAGATGACCTCTCCACGGGGCTCCCATCGAACCTAGAAGACCGGATCCGTCTCGAGCGACTCGACGTTGCAGTCGACGATCTCGACGCTGTCATGCGCGCCTGGCGTCCGCGCGTGGTGTACCACCTCGCGGCACAGGCGAGCGTGCCCCGCTCGATCGAAGCACCGTTGCGTGATCTCGCGGTCAACGTGGCAGGGACGAACCGGGTGGTGACCGCTGCCCGCCTAGCGGGTGCCGATCGGCTTGTCTTCGTGTCGTCCGGAGGAGCCATCTACGGCGACACGCGTCGCGCGGCTACGGAGACAACGCGCGCAGCCCCGACGTCGTACTACGGGGTTCACAAGCTGGCCGGCGAGAGCCACGTCGTGCTGTCGGGGCTCGCCTACGCGATCGCGCGGCCATCGAACATCTACGGGCCGCGTCAGACGAGCGGACTCGAAGGCGCCGTGGTCGCGGCGTTCGTCGGCCAGGCCATCGCCGGGCAGGCCCTGGCGATCGACGGTGACGGACGCCAGACGCGCGACTTCGTCCACGTCGCCGACGTGGTCGATGCCCTTGTCCGGATCGGCGATCCCGCTCGTCCCGAGCGGGACCTGGAACATCGCCGCGGGTCGGCGGACATCGATCACGGCGCTGGCCGACAGCGTCGAGCGCGCGGCCGGGATGGTATTGGGCCGCATCCGTCGGCCCGTGCGGGCCGGCGATGTCCACGACTCCGCCCTGTCCGCGTCGCGCCTGAAGGCCATCGGCTGGAGGCCGGCCATCTCGCTCGACCGCGGGGTTCGGGAGCTGGTGACAGGGACTGCATCGGCGGACGCCGCATCGCGTTCGTCATAGGGCAGCGGCGTCACGCCTGGTCGTTCGGGCTTGGATTTCCGGACGAGCCCTCGAGCGGTGCCCGGGGCTGACCCCGATCCGACGAGGTCGCAGGCCGTCGCCAGCTCGAGGCCGCCTGCGAGCACGTATCCGTGCACCTGGTCGATCATTGGCTGCGGACAATCGTGGACGTGGAGGGTCGCCGCGACTTCGACGGTGAGCAATTCCCGCCACTGGAGCAAGGCGACGGAGACGTCGCATTGAGCGGTGCCAAACGGCACCGGCACCGAGGCTAATCGCGTGCAGTGTTGGGCTGTCGGGATGGGTTGGGTGGACGAGAGTGGGGACAGCGGTGGAACCCGCTGGTACCATGCCGTCATTGATACGTCGCCACGAATGGCCCTAGCGTGTTCCCCAGCAGCTCAGGGCGCGACGTGATCGAATTCCCGCTTACGCCCTTGCCGTCGTCGGCTTGCGACCCCCGTCGCACCGGCAATCGATAAAGGCAAACCCGGTGTGAGCCGGGGACGCAAAGCCACGGGACTGGGTGCAGCCCACCCATCCAGTTAGCCGGGTTGCCGACGCTACGGCTTGTTCAGGGCGAGTCCGTGTAGCCGGAGACCCAGGAGGTCTCGACTCATGCGGATCAGATCCGTTCTCAAGCACTCGACCATGGCCGTCCTTGAGGGCGCCCTGGTCGCATCACTCGTTGTCGGTCTGATGGCCGGCACCGCGCTCGCCGGAAAGCCGACGGGAGGCGGAGGTCACCACAAGCCAGGCGGCGGCAGCACCGGTGGCAGCGGGACGGTCTCACTCGTGACGCCGCCCGTCGTCGACAACAACGGCGACGGCGCGCCGAACTGGCATGACGTCGTTCGGTTCAACGTGTCGACGACGACCACCGCCCCTTACGTGAACCTGTACTGCTACCAGAATGGCAACTTCGTCGCCGGCGGTTCCGAGGGCTACTTCCCGGGGGCGCTCGACGATGGGAACTTCGGCCTGTACGGCGGGTCGTGGGCGAGCGGGACAGCGAACTGCATCGCCAAGCTCGTGAACGGCAGCGGTTCGGTCCTCGGCTCCACGAGCTTCGACGTCGGCGCGTAGCGGCGCATCACCTGCGCGCACCGCGCGCAGGACATCGTGAGATATAGAAGAGGCCCCGCCGATTGGCGGGGCCTCTTCCCATTCTCGTTCCGGAGGAACGGCTAGCTGTTGTCGTTCGTGTACGTGATGGTGAAGTTCTCAGCGTCGCACGAGCTCGAAGAGCCCGTGTGCGCCGTGTCACTTACGTTCGGGGTGTACGTGACCCGCCACGAATACTTGCCCTTGGTGCTGCCTGCCGCATCCGCGTAGCCGGTCGTGATCTTCAGCATGCCCGCACCGGAACCGGTGTTGGTCGTGCTCACTTCTTGCGTCGGGCCTCCGCCCGTGATCGCGACACTCTGGCTGTACAGGGCGGTGTTGCTGCACGTGGCGTTGTCGAAGAGCTCGAACAGCACAGATCCGTTCGCACCGAGATTGCCGGCCGATGCCGACACCGTGACGGTGTCGTTCGGGATCCAGCTCTGCTTCGTGATGACATTGGTCGAGATGGTTCGGACGATTACCTTCTCGCTGTTACTCGGGCACGGCGAAAGGTTTGTCGCCGCATTCGTGTTCGGCGAATCGGCCGGGTAGGAAGCATCCCAGTAGTAGGTCCCGGGTGCGTCCGGGGTGAAGCTGACAGGTCCGTAGTCCCCGTCCCCGCTGACGGTTCGGGTCTGCGGGTTCGTACCCGTGCCGGTCGCAAGCGTCGAACAGTCCGACTTGTACAGCGTGAAGGTGATTGTGCCGCCAGCGTCACCACCGAACGTGGTCGGATTGATCGAACCGCTCGGGGTCGCGCCAGAAGGCCCACCAGTTCCAGGCCGATGCGCCGTGCCCGTGAGGGTCGCGGTATCGGTCACAGGACTGCCGAAGTCCACAGTGCCGGCGCCTGCTTGAGTGGCGATCGTCGGAGTAACGGGAGAGACGGTGAAGCACTCGCTCGAGTCGGAATCGCTCGAGCCAGGAACACCCGCCGCTTCATCGCCCGAGAACACTGCCCGGAAGCAGTATGTCCCGGCCGCCGTGACGGTCACCTTCGGCGAGTAATAAGTTCCGGCCGTCGTGATGTTTTGCGAGCCAACGCTGACGCCACCGCTGTCGCAGTTGGTCGTCGCGTTGTTGCCGCAGATGAACCAGCTGATCGACCCACTAAAGGTGGAGACGCCGCTGACGGTAATGACCGTCTTGTCCTTCACTTCCACCTTCGCGTCGGCGGGATCAGTCGGGATCGTCGAGGCAGGCGGGAGCGTGTTGTCCGTGGCATCGACCGGGTTGGTCGTCGTCCTCGACGAGCACTCGCCGAGCCTGCCGCGCGCGAAGTCGAACAGCGTCGCCGTGAGCGACGTCGACGAGCGGGTGTCGGCGACGTACGTGTTAAAGCAGGTCGGCGCGGTGGCACCACCGTTGTTCTTGAACGCTTCCGTAATGTTGATGGCACCCTCGAAGAAGTCGGGCGGAACGACAGTGTGCCCGACGCCGAGCGTCGCATCCGACGTCAGCCATGAGGTGGTGATGTTGGTGTTGAACTGCTTGGCGCCCGAGTTCGTCGTGCCGCACAGGTCGTCGAGAGCAGCCTTGGTCTTGCAGTCTGCAAGGCCCGGTCCGGCATTGGCGATCTGGACGAGCGGCGTGACGCCGTCCCAGCGATAGGCGGTGATGTTGCCGACGCCGCCGCCGCGCGAGTATTCGGCCACGACGAGGACGTCACCGAGCTTGTGCCCGCCTGTGAAGCTCGGGTGTGCCCCGCTGGTGCTGGTCACTGCGCAGTTGGCGTCGCCCTGCAGGAACCAGAACCCGGCGTCGTTGGTGCCGTTGTCCTTGTTCTTGTCGAGCCCGAAGTACAGGATCTTGTCCCCGTCCGAGGTCCGGGTGTAGGACCCGGAGTAGGCGTTCATGATGTCGATCTTGCTGTTGACGTTGTTGTCGGCGTTGCAGGCCCACCCCGGGATGTCGAGGGTGTCCTTGCTGCCCGTCGCGAACGTCGTGTTGTCGTAGGTGCAGAACGTCGTCGACGTCGAGCTCAGGGCCGGGTCGGTCTTACAGATCGTCGTGCTCGCCCCGGTCCTGAGGTCGCGGGTGAAGGTCGCGGCGGTGAAATCGCCGCTTTCGCCGACGATCGGGGTGTTGCTGGTGACCGACTCCGACCCGGTGCCGGGCGTGACCGTGAACAGGTCGTTCCAGTCTTGCTGGTCCGTGTCGCAAAGGCCCGTGTCGGGCGACGGCGGACAGGTGTCGGCGGTGTTGCCGTCGAGCTGGAAGTCCAGGTCGTGGACGGCCAACACGGTGCCAGCACCAAGGAACAGACCGGCCACAAGGGACATGCCGGCGATGCCCGTCAGCAATCGACGGCCTCGCCGCTTCTTGTACACAGTTCGACTCAACACGATCGGTCCCCCCTCATTTCGTTCTTGAAACCGCTCACTACGGAGCTCCTTCCCGGTCAACAGATGCGTACGCGCTTCTCGGCCGTCCGCCCCCGACGAACCGACCACATCTGACGGAGCCCTAGGTCATGCGCCCTCCTCGAGGATTCCATTTCCCAGGATCCGATGCAGACACGGCTGTGCCCCCGCGTTCAGGGCGCGGAGGCACAGACCCGGTCCGGAGACCGGCTATGCGGGCGATCGGGCGCGACGAAGCCGAGCTCCGATGGTCGGGGTGTCCATGACGCGGACAGCCCATTGGTTCCGATCCTTCCTCCCCCGGAATCTCGGAACTGCCCCTCTACGGCGACGACGGTCGCCTGCAAACTCAGAGCGGAATCTGGGTTCCGCCCCCCTCCAACGGCCCGCGTAGGCGCGCTCCCCGGCGCTGCGACTTCCGCGTGCGGACGCTTGGTGTAGCAGTACGAACGTACTAGCGCAATCGTTCAGCCGACACTTTTCGACAGGTGGTGCGTCAACGCACCATTTCTGTGGATAACTTGCTCACGCCGGCTGTCAGCCGGGGGCGAATCAGGTCGGGTCAGGGGCGGTGCGTGAAGCGGGTTCCGCCTGTCGCGACGGCCCCGCGTTCCGGCGCCGTGCAGGGACGAGGCCCTCCACCATCGACGCCGCGAGGATCAGCACGAGACCCAGCGAAACGACGAAGACGATCCCGTGGAGCGACGACAGGAGCGCGATCAGGTACCCGGCCATCGGGATGGTCGCCGAGGCTCTCCCGATGACCTGGCTGGCCGGTGTCAGCGACGGATCGGCGGCGGCGTTGGCGTCGCCCTTGGTCTCGATCCAGACGGTCGCCGTCGCGGACGACGACCCGGATGATCCGGTGGCTGAAGATCGCGCGGTCCGGTCCGCTGCGCAGGCTCACGACATCGCCGACCGCAAGCGAGCGAGGGTCGACCGGCTCGACGACGATCGCCGAGCCGAGGTGGATCGCGGGCTCCATCGAGCCGCCAGCGACCGCGAGCGTCGTGCGACCGGTGAGCGGCAGCACGCGCCCGAGCGCGATCGTCAGCAGGCAAACAGCGACGAGCAGGACCAGCGCGGCATCGCACACATCGCGGGTCCAGCCGGCGAGACGCGGTTCGAGCGACATGGGTCGAGTGCCCTCGGTCATGGCGACGGCCGCGACCCCGAGACCGGGATCGCGGCCGACGGGTGCAGCCCGTGGTCTGTGTTTACGGGTTGTTCGCGGTCTGTTCGGCGCTGAAGGTGAAGGTCACCGCCGAGGTCGTGTTCTGGAGCGCGTTGCCGGTCGCCTTCGGAAGGCTGACCTGGAAGCAGAGCACCTCATTGGTGACCGCGGTCAGGGTGCGATCGCCCGCCTGGAAGCCCGGCGCGACATCTCCGATGAGCGCTCCGTTGAGGGTGGTCGGGCCGACGACGGTCGTGCCGTCGAACGTCGCGCAGTTGGTACCGAGGGTCCTTGACCTCCAGCAGGAGCGTCGACCCGAGGACGTTCGTCGCGGCAGACACCATCGCGTAGCGAAGCGTCGCGGTGCCCGCGTTGGCGATGGTCAGTGCCTGGGTGTTCGTGTCGCCGGGCATCATGTTGCCGACCGTGAACGCCACGGCCGGGTTCGACGTGATGTCGATCGTGCCGGTCGCGAACGACCCGCTCGAGGCGGCCGAGTCGGTGAAGATCGCGAGCGAGAAGACGCCGGCGCCCAGCGTGACCACGGTCAGGCTGAGCAGGACGCCGAGGACACCGCGGCGTCGTCGGCGACTGGGTTCGGGCTGCGTCATTCGAAGGATCCCCTTTGGTGATGTCGGCAGGAAGGCCGGATGAGTGCTGGATCTGATCCGGACCGTCGTGACGGGACGGCCCGAGGCGTTTGATCGCATTCAATCCAGTCAGGGGATAGTTCGATACAGGACGTATGAACCATTCCGCGCGGAACCTTGGTCCCCTGTCGCCGAACGGTCGCGGCGGCATTAGTCCTGAGGAGAGCCCTCGGCGTCCGTCGTCGCTGCCCGACCACCCAGGCGCTCGTCGTACCGCGCGTCGCGCCAGGCGAGGGCCGCCTTGAGGCCGTCGCGCCGGACGATCTCGTCCCACTCGCGCTGCTCGGGTGTGTCGGCGGCGTTGACGATCGCGCCGAGATCGAGACCGGCTTCGACCGCGAGCCGGAAGCCCGCCGCGTCCATCGCCCTGTTGAGCATCCGCTTGGTCGGACCCATGACCTCGGGCGGGGTGCGAGCCAGCCGATCGGCCAGCGCGTCGACCTCGGCCGCCAGCCGGTCGGCTGGCACGACCCGGTTGATCAGCCCGATCCGTTCCGCCTCGACGGCATCGATCAGGTCGCCGGTCAGCAGCAGCTCGCGGGTCTTCTTCTGGCCGATGAGGTACGGCATCAGCAGCGTGACGGGCGCCGACCCGTAGCGGATCTCGGGCTCACCGAGCTTCGTGCCCTCGGCGGCGACGATCAGGTCGCAGGCCATCGCCAGCTCGAGGCCGCCGGCGAGCGCATACCCATGGACCTGGGCGATCACCGGCTTCGGGCAGTCGAAGACGTGGAGAGTCGCGGCGACGTCGACGGCGAGCGCCTCGCGCCACTGGACCGGTCCGCCGATCGCGCCCTCGGCCTCCTCGGTCAGGTCGTAGCCGGCGCTGAAGGCGCGGCCGGCTCCCTCGATGACGATCACCCGGACATCGGGGTCGGCGACGGCGACATCGATCGCGTCCGTCAGCGCCTGGACCAGCTCCCCCGACAGCGCATTGAGCTTGGCCGGCCGGTTCAGCGTCAGCCGCACGCCCCAGGTCGTCGGCGTCGTGAGAAGGACGGGTTCGTCGGCGGTCATTGCGGGGGTCCGTCCAGGACGACGAGGGCGTCGACCGCGAGCGCGCCGCCGGCCGTCGCGATGACCGGGTTGAGATCGACCTCGAGGACGTCCGGCCGCTCGAGTCCGAGGCGCCCGAGCGCGACGAGCATGGCGACGAGCGCGGCCCGGTCGACCGCCGGCCGGCCGCGGACGCCGCGCAGGAGACGCGCGCCACGCAGGTCGTCGAGCATCGCGTCCGCCGACGGCGGCATCGAGAGGCGCGAGTCGGATCGCGACGTCGTCGAGGATCTCGGTCAGGACGCCGCCCAGGCCGACCACCACGGCCGGCCCGAACTGCGGGTCGCGGCGCAGGCCGAGGATCAGCTCGAGGCCCGGCGCGGCCATCGGCTCGACAAGGAGACCGCGGATGGTCAGTCCGTGTCGCCGGCCCGATCTCGAGCAGACCGAGCGCCGCGCCGTAGACGGCATCGTCGCCGCGCAACCCGAGCGCGATCCCCGCCAGCTCGGTCTTGTGGACGAGCCCGACGGCATCGAGCTTGAGCGCCACCGGCCGGCCGATCTGGCGTGCCGCGGCGACGGCCGCCGGGGCGTCGGCGACGGCGACCGCGTCGGTCACCGCGATGCCCGCGGCCGCCATGAAGGCGAGGCTCTCCCGCTCGGACAAGGCGATCGAGGCGGGAGCGGGCTTGGGTGCAGCGGTCGGATCGGCCCCGTACGAGGTCCGATCGGCGGCCAGTGCGGGCCATCCCGACCGCCAGGGTCCTCCCTCGCGCCTGGCCGCGTGGCGGGCCTCCCAGTCGGCGGCCACCGCGATGGCCCGGAACGCCTCCGTGGCCCCGCGCAGGAGCGGGGCGCCGTGGCCCTCCCCGTCGAGCAGCTCCTTGGTCTCGGGCGGCGGCTCGCCGGAGGTCAGCGACACGTAGACCGGCAGGATCCCCGGGCGTTCCGCTCGTCGCGTCGAGCAGCGCGCGGGTGACCTCGTTGGCGGTCGCGACCTCGGACGGCAGCGAGCGGTACGGGAAGTCGTGGACGAGGACCAGGACGTCGTAGGCGTCGGTGGCCGCCATCGCCTCGAAGGCCGCGCCGTATGCGGTCCCGGGGTCCGCGGCGCCCCACGGGTCGAGCGGGTTGCCGATGTAGCCCATCGTCGGCAGCGCCTCGAGGATGGCTGCCCGCCCGGACGGCGGGATCGGCGGCAGGTCGACGCCGGTCCGCGGCACCAGGTCGGCGATGAGCGACGCCTCGCCGGTCGAGACCGTCACGACGCCCGTCCGTCCGCGGCCGATCCGCCGGCCGGTCCGCCGCACGCCCTCGACCAGCTCGGCGGTCTCGAGCAGCTCGTCGAGGTCGCGGCAGCGGATGACACCCGCGGCATCGAGCGCCGCGTCGGTGACGCGCGTCTCGCCGGCCAGCGACCCGGAATGGGCGACCGCCGCGGCCTGTGCCTGGTCGCTCCGCCCGACCTTGACCGCCATGATCGGCTTGCCCAGCTCGAGCGCCCGGTCCGCGAGCGCGAGGAACCGCTCGGGCCGCTTGAACCCCTCGACGAACAGGATGACCGAGCTCGTCTCCGGGTCGTCGAGGCAGTAGGCCAGGTAGTCGCAGAGGTCGAGGACGACCTCCGAGCCGCAGCTGATGATCCGCGAGAAACCGATCCGGTTCCCCGAGTGGACGAACGCGTCGGTGACCGAGCCCGACTGCGCGATCCCGGCGACGCCGCCGCGTGGCAGGTACGGCGAGACGTCGCCGATGTAGGTGGCGCTGTTCGAGGTCAGGTCGATGACGCCCATGCAGTTCGGGCCGACCAGCGCCAGGCCGTGCTCACGGGCGATCCGCGCGACATCGAGCTGCATCGCGGCGGCCGCCTCGCCGCCCTCGACCACGCCGCCGCCGGGGATGATGACCGCCGGGACGCCTGCCGCGGCTGCCGCCGCCGTGATCGAGGCGGCACGCAACGGGTTGATCGCCACGACCGCGACGTCCGGGCGCTCGGGGAGTGCCTCCAGCGACGGGTAGCACGGCTGGCCGTACAGCTCCTCGTACTTCGGGTTGACGAAGTGGCAGCGGGTCTCGCTGCCCATCACGCGCAGGTTGTCGCGGACGGTCTCGGCGATCCACGAGCGCGGCGACGCCCCGACGACCGCGACGCTCGTCGGCGCGAACAGCGGCCGCAGGTCGATCACGCCGGAGGCGCCCGCCACGTCCGTCATCCCACGACCCGATCGACGCCGCGCTTCTCGAGCGCCCGCGCGATGATCAGCCGCTGGATCTCCGAGGTCCCCTCCCAGATCCGGTCCACCCGCAGCTCGCGCAGGAAGCGCTCCGGGGCGTACTCGCGCATGTAGCCGCGCCCGCCGAAGACCTGGACGACGCGATCGGCGCAGCGCCACGCCGCCTCCGAGGCGAACAGCTTGGCCAGCGACGCCTTGGCGTGGACGACCTTCGGATCGGCGCCGGTGTCGGCGAGCCAGGCGCACTCGCGGGTGAGCAGCCGCGCCGCGGACGCGTCGGCGGCCGAGTCGGCCAGCGGGAAGCTGACGCCCTGGAAGTCGTAGATCCGCTCGCCGAACTGGACCCGCTCGGTCGCCCACTCGAGGGCCAGCGTCAGCAGCCGCTCCATCGCCCCGGAGCAGCGGGCACCGATGTGGATCCGCTCCTCGACGAACCACTCGTTGGTCAGCTCGTCCGCCCGCCCGACACCGCCGAGGACCGCCGACGCCGGCACGCGCACATCGGCCAGGACGAACTGCGGGTGCCGGTCGGCGAACGTGTGGGTGTAGTCGGGGTCGTGCTGGAGCGTGACGCCGGGCGTGTCGTAGTCGACCAGGAAGAGCGTCGGCCGCCGCTCCTCGCCGTCCACGACCAGGCAGTGGAAGATCATGAAATCGGTGTCGTCCGGGCCGGTGACGAACCACTTCTCCCCGTTGAGGAGGTACTCGCCGGTCGCCGCGTCGCGCACGGCGGTGGCCGCGCAGGGTCCGCGCGTCGGAGCCGGCCCCGTCCTCGGTGATGGCGTAGCTCCCCGAGCGCTCGCCGCGGAGCGACGGCTCGAGGTAGCGCCGGCGCTGCTCGGCGTCGGCGTGGAGCAGGACGTTGTAGGCGCCCGGGATGTACGACCACAGCCCGCCGGTCGACTGGCCGAGCTGCTCATGCACGAGCACCTGCTCGAGCACCGTCCATCCCTGCCCGCCGACCTCGACCGGCAACGACCCGCCCTGGAGCCGGGCGGCGATCGCCGCGCGGCGGATCGGATCGCCCCAGTCGCGAGGGACGCGCCCGCCGGCCCGTTCGAACTCGACCTCGCGCGGCTGGAGCTCATCCCGGACGAATGCGCGGGCACGCGCCTGCAGCTCGAGCTGAGCGGGAGTCAACGTCAGGTCCATCCCGGCAAGGATGCGCCACCGTGGATGCGCCGCGTCCGACCGGTCGCAGGCCGCGAGACGGCGGCCAGCCCGCGACCGTCTCACCCGACGCTCCAGCGCCTAGAAGTCCGAGTCGTTCGCCTCCGTTCTCGTTCACGGCGGCGTTCGACATCGCGTTGCCGGCGCGATCGAACGCGCTCGTCGACGGCGACCACATCATCTTGTTGTTGCCCGAGGTCCGTATTGAGCGGCCCGCCGGCGACCGTCCCGAGGGTGACGGTCACGGTCCCGGTGGCCGTATCGAGCACCATCCGGGACGGCGTCCCCGACGCACCCGCCGTCGCGGCACCCGGTCACGACGTTGGCCTTCGTGTTGACCGACCCGAGGCGCGAGCTGGCTGGCTGTTCGCCGCGTTCCAGATCGCGAACGTGTCGGCGCCGGCGTTGTCGGTGAAGCGGACGACGACGTCGGTCGCGGCACCCGTCCAGCCGGCGAGGATGCTCTCGGGATCGATCGCCTCGCTGAACGTGTAGATGATCGTGTCGGCCGCTTCGATCCGCCCGACGGTCGCGCCGCCGTTGGTCGTCTGGATGTCCGACGCGGTGGGCAGCGGTGTTGTCGACGGTCGTCGTGAAGCCAGTCTGGAGACGACTGTTGCCGGCGTTGTCGGTCGAGGTCAGCGTGTACGTCTTGACCCCCGCGGCGAGCGGGTTGCGAACGGTCAGCGCCGCGCTCCGATAGCCGTAGCTGACGCCCTCGACGGTGTATGTCCCCGCGACCAGGCCACTGACGTCGCGCCGGCGGTCAACACGCTGACGTCCGCCCGGACGCTGGCGATCCCGCTCGGGGACGCGCCGCCATCCGTGGCGTTGGCGTAGACGTAGTAGGTGCCACCCTGGGCCGACGATACCCCGCGGACGTACTGGCCGGTCTTGGCCACGACCGTGGTCGAGACCGTCGGCGCCACGGTGTCGAACGACGCCGCGGTCGTGAAGGCATTCCCCCCGAGCGTGGCGGAGCTCGTCAGGTTGGCCAGGGTCACGCCCGTCCCCGAACCGACGACGAGCACGCCGAGGGCGACGGCGAAGAACCTGGCCACAGCCCGGCGCCTGCGCGCCGGCTCCTGCGAGATCGTCGCCTGGTCCATCTCCATCTACGGGTTGTTCGCGGTCTGTTCGGCGCTGAACGTGAAGGTCGCGCTGGTCGCCGCACCCGCGAAGGCATTCCCTGTCGAGCCCGGCAGCGTCGCCCGGAAGCAGAGGATCTCGCTGGCGCCCCCGGCCAGGCTCCGATCGCCGGCCTGCGCGCCCTGGGCCGGGTCGCCGACCGCCCCGTTCGCGAGCGTGCCGCTGAACAGTTGCGTGCCGTTGAAGTTGCCGCAGCCGGCGGTGTTGGTGTCCTTGGTCTTGATGACGAGCGCCATCTGATCGCGCAGCGCCTTGCCGTCCGGGTTGGTCGCCGCGGTCGAGATCGCGTAGCGCAGCGTCGAGTTCCCCGTGCTCGACACCGTCAACGTCCCGGTCGTCGAATCGCCGGGCAGCATGCCGGTCAGGGTGATCAGCGCCGACGCGGGACTGACCCCGATCGCAACCGTGCCGACCACGAACGCGTTGCCGGCGTTGGCCGCACTGTCGGTGAAGAGGGCGAGCGTATAGGCCCCGGCGCCGACCATCGCGGTGGACGACGCGAGGGTCGTGATGAGCAACAGCCGGCGCGTTCGCCTGCTGAGCCGGAGTCGGGTGCGGCCGGTGCATCGGGTCCCTGCGTGCGGTGCCGCCGGCACGACCGGGGCACGGGGCGGCGGTCGGCCGGTGGGTGTCACCATTGAATGGCGCGCTGTCGTCGGAGCCGCCACGGGACGTTGGGACCAGTCGCAGCCGTACCTTGGTCCCGGACGCATGTCGGGCCGCGACCAGTGGGGTGCGGTCAGGGGCGGTGCTCCCGGGCACCGCGCGGGTTCGCGCGGACGTCAGGCGGGCTGGGCGAGGACCATGATGCGGATCTCGGTCATGTCCTCGATGGCGTAGCGCAGCCCCTCGCGCCCGAGACCGGAGTCCTTGACGCCGCCGTACGGCATGTGGTCGATGCGGAACGTCGGCACGTCGTTGACGATGACGCCGCCGACCTCGAGCTCGCTGAACGCGCGCCACGCCCCGGCCAGGTCGTTGGTGAAGACGCCGGTCTGGAGCCCGAACATCGAGTCGTTGACGCCGGCGATCGCCTCGTCGAAGTCACTGAACGGGAAGGCGACGACGAGCGGCGCGAAGGCCTCGTTCGAGCAGACCTGGGCGGTCGGCGGCACGTCGGTGAGGATCGTCGGCGGGAAGAACGTGCCGTCCGCCTTGCCACCGAGCAGGACCTTCCCGCCGAGGGCGACCGCCTCGTCGACCCAGCGCTCGGTCCGGCTCGCGGCGTTCGCGTCGACCATCGGGCCGAGGTCGGTCGTCGGGTCGAGCGGGTCGCCGACCTTGAGCGCCCGCGCACCCTCGACGAAGCGACCCATGAACTCGTCCCAGATGTCCTCGTGGATGAACGCCCGCTGGACGCTGATGCAGACCTGCCCGGCGTACGCGAACGCCCCGACCAGGCAGCGCTTGATCGCCCAGTCGAGGTCGGCCGACTTGTCGACGATGACGCCCGCGTTGCCGCCGAGCTCGAGCACGACCTTCTTCTTGCCGGCGCGCTCCTTCATCCGCCAGCCGACCGACGGCGAGCCGGTGAAGGTCAGCAGCTTGAAGCGCGGGTCGGCGACCATCCTGTCGCCGAGCTCGCGGGTCATCGGCAGGATCGAGACCGAGCCCGCCGGGACCCCGGCAGCCTCGACGATCTCGGCGACCGCGAGCATCGTCAGCGGGTCCTTGGACGGCGGCTTGAGCACGATCGGGTTGCCGCTCGCGATCGCCGGCGCGAGCTTGTGGGCCGCCAGGTTGAGCGGGAAGTTGAACGGGCTGATGGCCGCGATCGGGCCGATCGGAAAGCGCCGCGTGATCCCGACCCTGTCCTTGGCGGCCGGCATCAGGTCGAGCGGGATGAGCTCGCCGGTCATCCGCTCGGCTTCCTCGGCGCCGAGACGGAAGGTCAGCGTCGCGCGGTCGACCTCGACCAGGGCGTCGCGGATCGGCTTGCCCGACTCGAGCGCGATCAACCGGCCCAGCTCCTCGCGCCGGGCGCGGATGCCGGCGCTGATCTCGCGCAGGATCCGGCCACGCTCGTAGGCCGGCAGAGTTCGTGTGACATCGAAGGCGGCGACGGCGGCCTCGACCGCCTCCTCGTACTGCGCGTCGGTCGCGTTGTAGGTCCAGCCGGCCGGCGTCGATGGATCGGCGGGGTTGACGATCTCGAGGACGTCCGGCGACTCGACCCAGCGGCCGGCAAGGAAGATCTTGTGTGGTTGTGTGCCGGCGGCTACGGTCATCCGAAGTTCTCCTTTGGGGTACGTTCTCATCGTACAACCGGGCTGCTCCTTTGCCCGCTGGATCCGAGGACACGATGGCTCGCTCGCAGGCACTCCGAGACGCCCTTCGCGTGAAGCCGGGCTCACGCATCCACCTCGAACGCATGGATGCCGGTGCGACATTCGGCCACGACAAGGAGTCGTCGGTGGCGGGGACGCTCCACCAGATGGAGCGCCTGCGGAGCCTCCAGGACCGGATGTGGGCGGAGGCGAAACACTCGGTCCTTGTCGTCCTCCAGGGCATCGATGCCGCAGGCAAGGACGGCACGATCGCCAAGGTCATGGAGGCATTCAACCCGCAGGGCTGCCCGGTCACCTCGTTCAAGGTCCCGACCCCGGAGGAGCTCGGTCACGACTTCCTGTGGCGTGTCCACCGGCACACGCCGCGCAAGGGCGAGGTCGGGATCTTCAATCGCTCGCATTACGAGGACGTCCTCGTCGTTCGCGTCCACGGCTTCGTCCCGCGCAAGGTGTGGTCGACCCGCTACGACCAGATCAACGACTTCGAGGAGATGCTGACCGAGAATGGCACGACGATCGTCAAGTTCTTCCTGTCGATCGACCGCGACGAGCAGCGCAAGCGGTTCCAGGAGCGCTGTCGACAACCCCGCCAAGCGCTGGAAGTTCAGCATGGGCGACCTCGAGGAGCGCAAGCTCTGGGACGACTACCAGGCGGCCTTCGACGATGCCCTGAACAAGACGTCGACCGCGAGTGCGCCGTGGTACGTCATCCCGGCCAACCGGAACTGGTTCCGGAACCTGGCCGTGGCGACCATCCTGGCCGACACGATGGCCGACCTGAAACCGGCCTACCCGCCGGCGCCGGACCTCCCGCCCGACCTGGTCATCGAGTAAGGGCCTCGAACCGCTCGTCGAACTCCATCAGCCAGCCCGCGACGGCGTCGCCGTTGCCGTCCATCTCCTCCGCTTGGAGCCCGCTGAGGTTGCGTTCCCAGGCGAGCGACTTTGAGATGCAGCCGAGAGCGCGTGCGAGCGCGACGGCGCGCGCGAGCTCGGCCGTTGGGAGCCGGTCTGACCAGGCCTCGGCGTAGACGTCGCGCAGGCGATCGAAGACCAGATCGTCGAGCGTTCGTCCGGTGTGATGGGCGATCGAGTTGAAGGTCGTGGTCAGCGTCGAGAACGGGTGGGCGATGACGGCGTCGCCCCAGTCGAAGAACCGGTCGCCGTCGGGCCCGACCAGGATGTTGCCGCCGTGCAGGTCGTCGTGCTGGATCGAGGCGGGGATGCCGGCCGCCTCCAGTTCCGCGACGGCGACGTCGACCGCAGCGAGGGTGCCGCCGAGGCGCCGGCGAGCGGCGTCGGCCGCGGCACGCTCATCGTCCGTGATCCGGGACCAGGCCGCGTCATCCTCGAGCAGGCGAGCCAGCTCCCCGGGGAGCCGGCTCGGCCGCCCATCGGGGACGCCCACGGCCAGCATCTCGTCGCGTGTCGCGTCGTCCTCGACCGAGCGCTGGAGTGCCGCGTACTCGGGGAGGATCCGCTCCCACGCGGCGATGTCGTGATCGCCTGTCCCGTCGGGACGGGTCGCGCGGAGCGTGGGCCCGCCGTCCTCGAGCAACAGCCACGGCCGATCGGGATGGACGCGCCAGCGGCAGCAGAACGTCCTCGACCCCATGGCGGCGGAAGACCTCGAGCAACGGACCTTCGTGCGCCGAGCCCGGGCCCGACGCCTTGAACCAGACGGTGGTGCCATCGGTCGGGACCCGCATGGCGGTCGACCACGGCCGAACGTGCGGCTGTTCGATCGGCCCGGTCACACGACGTCCCAGCCCGTCGAGCGTGGCCGCGATCCAGGCCTCCGCGCCGGCTCGCCACTCAGGGTCGAGCCACGTCCTCGCGCCAGTCGGGATCAGCGGCTCTTGCCTCCGCCGAAGAGCGTCCCGAACACGCCGCGCACGATGTCCTGCCCGAGCCGCGACGTGACGACACGGCCGCCAGTCCGGATCGCGTTGTCGATCGTCCGCTGCTGCGCCTTGGCGGCGTCACGTTGGGCCTTCTCCTCGGCCTTTCGCTCGCGCTCCGCCGCACGCTGGGCGGCTGCCATCTCCTTCGCCTGACGGGTGATCTCCCGCTGCTGCTGGGCCGGTGTCATCGTGTTCATCCCGGTGGCGGTCGTCGGTGGCATCCCGGCCGACGCCGCTGCCTGCGCCGCAGCCTCTGTCGCGGCCGCGCGCGCTGCCGCGATCCGCGCCGTGATCCGTTCGTACGCGCTGTCGCGATCGATCGTCGCGCCATATTTCGCCTGGAACGGGCTGGTGGCGATCCGACCCTGGAACTGCACCGCGTCGATCGGCGCCATCAGCGAGTCCGGAGCGAGGAGCCGGGTGGCGGCCAGCGGCGTCGGGACGCCCTTCGGCGACAGGACCGTGACCAACGCCTCGCCGGTGCCGAGCGAGGTGATGGTCTTCTCGATGTCGTAGAACTCGGTGGTCGGGAAGGTCCGCGCCGTCTTGCGCAGGGCATCGGCGTCGTCGGGCGTGAACGCCCGCAGGGCGTGCTGGACGCGATTGCCGAGTTGGGCGAGGACAGGGGCGGGGACATCGGTCGGTGCCTGGGTCACGAAGTAGACGCCGACGCCCTTCGAGCGGATGAGTCGCGCGGTCCGCTCGACCTGGTCCATCAGCGCCTCGGACGCGTCATCGAACAGGAGATGCGCCTCGTCGAAGAAGAAACACAGCTTGGGCTTGGGGAGGTCGCCCGCCTCGGGCAGCGACTCGTACAGCTGGGCGAGCATCCAGAGCATGAACGTGGAGAAGAGCCGGGGCTTGTCCATGACATCGGACAGCTCGAGGATGCTGATGATCCCCTCGCCCTCCGGCGTCGTGCGCAGCAGGTCCTCGACCTCGAACTCGGGCTCTCCGAAGAAGATGTCGGCGCCCTCCTGCTCGAGGACGATCATCGATCGCAGGAGCACGCCGACCGACGCGCTCGACATCCCGCCGTACTCGGCCAGGATCGGCTTGCCCTCATCGGACGCCAGGTACTTGAGCGTCGCCTCGAGGTCCTTGAGGTCGAGCAGCGGCAGGTCGTTGTCGTCGCAGTACTTGAAGATCAGCGCCAGGATCGAGGTCTGCGTCTCGTTCAGGTCGAGGACCTTGCCGAGCAGGAGCGGCCCGAACGAATGGACCGTCGCGCGCACCTGGGCTCCGAGCTTCCCAGTGAGCGACAGGAATTCGACCGGGTGGCCCGACGCCTGGAACGTCCAGCCGAGCGACGCGACACGTTCGACGACCTTGGGGTTGGTCGCGTCGCCCGGCGCCGCCAGACCGGTCAGATCGCCCTTGATGTCGGCCACGAAGACCGGCACCCCCGCCTTCGACAGCTGGCCGGCCATCAGCTGCAGCGTCTTGGTCTTGCCCGTCCCGGTCGCGCCGGCGATCAGGCCGTGGCGATTGAGCATGCTCAGCGCGACCTGGACGCGCGCGTCGTTGGCGAGCTCGCCATCGACCATCGGGCTGCCGAGCACGAGACCTGGCTCGGTCAGCGCATAGCCGGCCGCCATCGCGTCGTGGAACGCCTTGTCCATCGGTCCTCCGGGTCGCGGGGTGTTTTTGCGTGCGGCGGGCAAGCGTATCATCGGGCGCTGGCCGGGCCAAAGGTGGCCGACACGGTGATGGAGGGCCTTGGACGATGAAGATGGACGAGATCGAGGGCATCGGCGCGGCGCAGGCCGCAAAGCTCGCCGCGGCGGGCGTTGTGACGAGCGAAGAACTCCTTCAATGGGGCGCCAACAAGGCAGGACGCCAGTCGCTCGAGGACACGACGGGCATCAGCGGCAAGCTCATTCTGGAGTGGGTCAACCACGTCGACCTGATGCGCATCAAGGGCGTCGGGTCCGAGTACTCCGATCTGCTCGAAGCGGCGGGTGTCGACTCGCCGTCCGAGCTGGCGAACCGCAACGCCGCCAACCTCGCGACCACCTTCCAGGAGGTCGTCGCTGCCCGGCCGAACATCGTCCGCCGGATCCCGAGCGAGACCGAGATCGCCGGCTGGATCGCCGAGTCGAAGGATCTACCCAAGGTCGTCGAACACTGAAGTCGGAGGTGTGAGGTGGGAGGTTTCCGCGCGTTCCTGACCAAGAGCAACGCCCTCGCCCTGGCCATCGGCGTCATCATCGGCATCTCGCTCGGTTCGCTGGTGATGACGCTGGTCAACGCGATCATCATGCCGCCGATCGGCTGGGCCTGAGCGGCATCGACTTCGCGTCGATCAAGACCGTCCTCGGGACTCCTTCCGCGCTGAGCGGCATCGACTTCGCGTCGATCAAGACCGTCCTCGGGACCAATGCGAAGGGCGAGGAGGTCGCGATCGGCTGGGGCCTCTTCCTCAACGCCCTGATCGTGTTCATCGTGGTGATGCTGGTCGTGTACCTGATCGCCAAGCTCTTCATCAAGGAGGAAGAGGCGGCCGGCCCCTCAGGCGAGGAGGTCCTGCTGACCGAGATCCGTGACGAGCTGCGCCGCCGCCCGGCCTGACCGCCAGCACGGGGCAGAGTCAGCCCTCGGGCGCCGCCGGGTAGGAGCCCAGGACCCGACGCATGGTCGTGACCCCCGCGAGCTCATCGAGCGCCGCGGCCATGCCCGGGTCGGCGACGTCCCCGTCGAGGTCGATCCAGAAGACGTACTCCCAGGCTCGCTCGCGACTCGGACGCGATTCGAGCTTGTGCATGTTCAGGCCATGCGCCGCGATGACCCGCAGGACGTCGAGCAGCGTGCCCGGCTCGTTGCGAACGGCGACGACGAGCGTCGTCCGGTGGCGCGTCCCCGTCGGGCGGAGAGCAAGCGGTCCGGCGTCCGCGCGTCGCCAGGACCACGAACCTGGTCCGGTTGCCAGGCTGATCGCCGATCTCGTCGGCGAGGATCTCAAGGCCGAACAGGCCCGCGGCTCGGGGCGAGAGGACGGCCGCCGCGCCGCGTTCGCCACGGTCGCTGATCGCCTTCCCCGCACCTGCCGTGTTGTAGGTCGAGAGGAGCTGCCACGGCCGGGTCCGGAGGAACGCCTCAGCCTGGCCGAGCGCCTGGATGTGCGAGTAGACCCGCTCGATGTCCTCGAGGCGCTGGCCCGGGAGCGCCGCGAGGCAGAGGCGGACCGGCACGACCACCTCCCCGCGGATCTCCAGCTCGTGCTCGAGCAGCAGGTCGTAGTTCTCGCGGACCGTGCCGTTGAGGACGTTCTCGATCGGGACGACGCCCGCCTCAGCCCCACCGGTCGTGACGATCTCGAACACCTCGCGAAAGGCGCCCAGCGAGACCCGCGCGACGTCGCCGAAAGCGGCGATGACCGCGTCCTCGGCGAAGGCGCCGGGCTCGCCGGCATAGCTGATCGGGAGCGCCTGCCCCTGGCTCATCGGAGGACGCCCGGCGACTCGTCCGGGGTTACGAGGAGCTCGACGGGCTCGGCAGCCCGGTGGCGCACATCGCGTTGTGCTGGGCGACCGCCTGCACGATCACGGCCTTGATGTACGGGTCGAGGGCGACCTCCACCTGGGCCGGGGTCGCCACCGCACCGAGATCATTGATGGCCCCGTCGAGCATGATCTGCGCCCTCTGCAGCGTGTAGATCTGGGCGCCGGCGAACGGGGCTGCCGCCGTGGTCAGCACGGCCAGCGCGGCCTTGGCGTCCGCACCCGCGGACTTGTACTGGTCGACGGTCGCGGACGGGGTCAACGCCTCGAAGTCGCGGAGCGTCTTCGTATAGGCGTCCAGGGACGAACAGAAGGCGATGGTCGGGTCGGGCGTGGCCGAGCCCCCGGCGGGCGCCGACGAGCAACCCACCAGAACGAGGAGGACGGCCGCGATCGGACCGAGGTGTCGCTTCATGTCAGGAAGTCCCTCTTAGGAGTCCGCACCATACGACATCCGATGGTCGCGCGGCGTCGCCCCTAGCGCTCGAACCAGGCCGTCGTGTCGTGCGGCGCCTCGCCCTCGTCGAGGTCGGCTCGCTGCTCGCGGGCCGTGCCGGCCGAGACGGCGACGCCCTTGCTGTTGCCGGCCGCCTCGGTCGCGCCCGACCAATGGGATTCGGCGAGCAGGGCGTTGAGCGCCGTGATGTAGGCCTCGATCGAGGCCGCGATGATGTTCGGTCCGCGCGCCTCGCCGCTGTATTCGCCGCTCCCGCGTTCCCCGCCGATGTCGGGCGGCGCGATCCGGACGGTCACGGCACCGATCGTGTCGGTCCCCTCCCCGAGCGCGTGGATGTCGTAGGCAAGGAGCCGCGGATGACCCGTCAGCACGCCGGCCAGCGCCTCGTCGACGGCCCGGAACAGCGCGTCGATCGCACCATTCCCTTCGGACGACGCGCGCCATTCGTGATCGCCCGAGCCGATGACGACCGCCCCGCGGCTGCGCACGTTGCTGCCCGACGTGGCGGTCCAGCGGGTCAGCTGCAGGGAGTCGGCCTGGGGTTCGGTCATCGGGTCACCTCCGTGGGGTCGCGGTCGCGCCGCGGGTCGCGGGCGTGGTCGGCACGCCGTCGCGACCCGAGGCGGTCGTGAAATGGCGCTCGTCGCGGCGCCGCAGCTCGGAGCCCGACTTCCAGATCGCGTATTCGAGGGAGTCGGCGAGGGCCGACGCCGAGGCGGCGATGATGTTGGTGTCGCTGCCCATCGTCGACCACGTCCGCGCGCCGTCCATCGAATTGATGATGACCCGCGTCCGCGCCGCAGTCGCCGCCCCGCCATCGAGGATGCGCACCTTGTAGTCGACGAGGTGGACCTCCTCGATGCCCGGGTAGAACGCACCGAGCGCCTTGCGCAAGGCCGCGTCCAGCGCGTTGACCGGGCCGTTGCCGTCGGCCGCGGTGTGGAGGACCTCGCCGTCGACCTCGACCTTGACCGTCGCCTCGGCCAGCATCTCGCGACCGTCGCGCTGCTCGACGAGGCAGGTGTAGTCGACGATCCGGAACGGGGGCGCGTAGTCGGCGGCATGGCGGCGGATCAGCAGTTCGAAGCTCGCTTCGGCGCCCTCGAACGCGAGGCCGTCGGCCTCGAGCTGCTTGATCAGCTTCGACAGCTCGCGCGGGTCGACGACGCCTTCGAGCTGATGACCGAGCTGTTCGGCACGGATCGAGATGTTGGCCCGGCCGCCGAGCTCGGAGACGACCAGCCGGCCGGCGTTGCCGACCGCCGTCGGATCGATGTGCTGGTAGCTCCGCTCGACCTTGGCCACCGCCGCGCCGTGGACGCCGCCCTTGTGCGCGAACGCCGAGCGCCCGACGTAGGGCTGGTAGTCGTTCGGGGTGATGTTGGCGATCTCCGCCACCGAGCGCGACAGGTCGGTCAGGCCGGCCAGGTCGCCGCCACCGGCCGGGACGAGGACGTGCGGCGTCTTCAGCGCCAGGTTGGCCAGGATGCTGACCATGTTGGCGTTGCCGGCGCGCTCGCCGTAGCCGTTGATCGTGGCCTGGACATGGCGGATCCCGGCGGCCACCGCGGCCATCGAGTTTGCGACGGCCAGGTCGGCGTCGTTGTGGGTATGGATCCCCCAGCTGACCGCGGGCGCGTCCGGGTCGGCGTCGAGCGAGCCGCGCACGTCGCCGATGATCGAGACCAGCTCGTTGGTCATCGTCCCGCCGTTCGTGTCGCACAGGACCAGCGTCCGGGCGCCGGCCTGTCGGGCGGCACGCAACGTGGACAGGGCATAGTCGCGATCGGCCCGGTAGCCGTCGAAGAAGTGCTCCGCGTCGTAGACCGCCTCGCGACCGTGGTCGACGATGAACCCGACCGAGTCGGCGATCATGTCGAGGTTCTCCGCGGGCGTCGCGCCCAGGACCTCGATGACGTGGAGCAGCCACGACTTCCCGAAGATCGTCACGACCGGCGTCTCGGCGGCGACCAGCTCGCGCAGGTTGGGATCGTCGCCGGGCTTGTTCGACCGATGCCGGGTCGAGCCGAACGCCGCGAGCTTCGCGCGCTCCCAGCGCATCTTGCGGGCGGCTGCGAAGAAGTCGATGTCCTTCGGGTTCGACCCCGGCCAGCCGCCCTCGATGAACGGCATCCCGAACTCGTCGAGCATCCGCGCCACACGCAGCTTGTCGGCGAGCGACAACGTGATGTTCTCGCCCTGCGTCCCGTCGCGCAGGGTCGTGTCGTAGAGGACGACCGGGGCGTCGCTCATGCCGCGACCCCGGCGCCCGTCGCGAGCGCCTCGAGCACCGCGGTGGTGAACCCGGTCGTGCCGACCACGACCAGTCCATCGGTGGGATCGGTCGGGATCGGCGAGGTCGCCGGTCCGCCAGCCGTCGGCAAGCGCGCGCGCCACCGCTGTCTCGATCGCATCCGCGGCATCCGGCCGTCCGAGCGACGTCCGCAGCAGCATCGCCGCCGACAGGATCGTGCCGATCGGGTTCGCGATGTCGCGACCGGCGATGTCCGGGGCGGAGCCGTGGATCGGCTCGTAGAGGCCGAACTGGCCGTGCTCGGTCCGCCGCTCTCCGAGCGACGCGGACGGCAACAGGCCGAGGCTCCCGGCAAGGACCGACGCCTCGTCCGACAGGATGTCGCCGAACAGATTCTCGGTGACGATCACGTCGAAGTCGGCCGGCCGGCGGATGAGCAGCATCGCGCACGAATCGACCAGCTGGTGCGTGAGCCGCACGTCGGGGTAGTCGACCGCGACCTCGTCGGCGACGCGCCGCCACAGGCGCGAGGTGGCGAGCACGTTGGCCTTGTCGACCGACGTGACCGAGCCGCGCCGGCTCCGTGCGAGCTCGAACGCGAGGCGAACGATCCGCGCGATCTCGTGCTCGGCGTAGGGGAGAGTGTCGAGGGCCGTCCGAGCGCCCGGCTCGGGCGACGCCTCCGTCCGGTCCCCGAAGTAGATCCCGCCCGTCAGCTCGCGGACGATGACCATGTCGACCCCGGCGAGGAGCTCGGGGCGGAGCGGCGAGGAGGCCGCGAGCGTCGGCTGGACGGTGACCGGACGCAGGTTCGCGTAGAGGCCCAGCCCGCCGCGCAGGGCGAAGAGCGCCTGCTCCGGGCGGACCGCAGCACCCGGATCGGACCACTTCGGGCCGCCGACCGCGCCGAGGAGGATGGCATCCGCCTCTCCGCAGGCCGCGAGGTCCTCGTCGCGGATGGCGACCCCGAACGTGTCGATCGCGACGCCGCCGACGACGTGCTCCGACCAGTCGACCGTGAACCCGAACCGGTCGCCGGCAGCATCGACCACCCGCCGCGCAGCCGCGACGACCTCCGGCCCGACGCCGTCGCCCGGGATCGTCGCCACGCGATAGGTCGTGCCGTTCGTCACGGGAGCGTCTCGCCCTGGCGCGGCGACACGAACGCGACCGAGACCCCGTTGATCTCGGCGCCGTGGAGCTTGTTGACCGCCACGAGGTAGCCCTCGAGCGACGCCTCGATGATGTTGGTCGATAAGCCGTGGCCGGTGACGATGAGGGCGCCCGGGCCCTCGTCCGACGAACGACGGCAGCGGACCAGGACCTGGCCCTGGGCGTCCTCGCCGGCGCTGACCGCCTTGATCTCGTACTCGGTCAGCGTCGGATGCCAGCCGAGGACGGGCTGGAGGGCGTCGTCGACCGCGTCGAACAGTGCGTCGACCGGGCCGTTGCCGGTCGCCTCCGCGGTCCGCTCTTCGCCGCCGATCGTCAGCGTGACCGAGCCGGTCGCGTTCCCGCCGTGCGACGAGGTGACGCTCCAGCCGACGATGGCGACCGACGCCGGGACCTCGGACGAGCGCTGCTCGACGAGGGCGTGGAGGTCGGCGTCGGTGACCTCCTTCTTCGAATCGGCGAGCGCGACGGCCTGGCCGTAGATCTCGTCGAGGGCGTCGCCGTCGTACTCGTAGCCGAGCTCGCGGAGCTTGCCCTGGAGGCCCTTGCGGCCGGACAGCTTGCCGATCGTCAGCTGGCTGCCCGACAGCCCGACCGACTGCGGGGTCATGATCTCGTAGGTCAGCGGGTTCTTGATGACGCCGTCCTGGTGGATCCCCAATTCGTGGGCGAACGCGTTGCCACCGACGATGGCCTTGTTCGGCTGGATCGCGAAGCCGGTCAGGTAGCTGACCAGGCGGCTGGCCGCGGTGAGCTGCTCCGTCGCGACGCCCGAGGCGAGCTCGGGGAACTGGGTCGGACGCGTGCGCAACGCCATCACGACCTCTTCGAGCGAGGCGTTGCCGGCACGCTCGCCGAGGCCGTTGATCGTCACCTCGACCTGGCGCGCACCGGCCTGGACCGCGGCGAGCGTGTTCGCGGTCGCGAGCCCCAGGTCGTTGTGGCAGTGGACGCTGACCGTCGCCTGGTCGCCGACGAGCCCCACGACGCGCTCGACCAGCGCGCCGAACTCGGACGGGATGGCGTAGCCGACGGTGTCGGGGATGTTGACCGTGGAGGCGCCGGCCTCGACGACCGCCTCGTAGACCTGGAGCAGGTAGTCGAGATCGGTGCGCGAGGCGTCCTCGGCGGAGAACTCGATCTCGGCGTCGCGGCCGAGCTGCTCGCGCCCGTAGCGGACCCAGCGGACCGCCTCGGAGAGCGCCGTCTCGCGGTCGATGCGGAGCTTGTGCTTGAGGTGGATGTCGCTGGTCGCGATGAAGACGTGGAGGTGCGGCCGCTCGGCGACCTTGATCGCCTCGATCGCCCGTTGCGGGTCGCCGTCCTTGCAGCGGGCGAGAGCCGCGACCGCGATCCCGCCGCGGGTCTCCTGCGCGATCCGGCGGACCGCCTCGAAGTCGCCGGGCGAGGCGGCCGGGAAGCCGGCCTCGATGACATCGACCTTGAGGCGCGCCAGCTGGCGCGCGACGTCGAGCTTCTCGGCGGCGGTCAGGCCGGCGCCGGGCGCCTGCTCCCCGTCGCGCAGGGTGGTGTCGAAGATGCGGACGCTGCCCGCGGCGACGAACGGTCCCGCGGGCCGGGGTACCGGCGCGCTCACCGGGCCGCGCCGGGCGTCGTGGCCGACGCCTGGGACTGGCCGGCGACGACCTCGACCGGGTCGAGGAACGGCATCTGGCCACGCAACCGCGAGCCGACCCGCTCGACGAGGTGGTCGCGATCGGCCGCGCGCAGGCGCTCGAACTCCTTGCGACCCGACTCGCTCTCGGCGATCCAGTTCCGGGCGAACGTCCCGTCCTGGATCTCCTTGAGGACCTGCTTCATCGTCTCCCGGACGTGCTCGTCGATGATCCGCGGACCGCTGACGTAGTCGCCGTACTCGGCCGTGTCGCTGACGCTGAAGCGCATGAAGTTGAGGCCGCCGCGGTACATCAGGTCGACGATCAGCTTGAGCTCGTGCATCGTCTCGAAGTAGGCGAGCTCGGGCTGGTAGCCGGCCTCGACCAGCGTCTCGAAGCCCATCTTGACCAGCGCCGCGGTGCCGCCGCACAGGACGGCCTGTTCGCCGAACAGGTCGGTCTCGGTCTCCTCCGCGAAGGTCGTCTCGAGGACGCCGGCCCGGGTCGAGCCGATCGCCCGGCCGTAGGCGAGGACGCGGTCGCGGGCCGTCCCGGACTGGTCTCGATGGACCGCGAACAGGGCGGGGACGCCGCCGCCGGCCCGGTAGACGGAGCGCAACAGGTGTCCCGGGCCCTTCGGCGCGATCATCCCGACATCGACGATGCCGGGCGGGTCGATCCGCCCGAAATGGATGTTGAAGCCGTGGGCGAACATCAGCAGGTGACCGGCGCGTAGGTGCGGCTCGATCTCCGCGTCGTAGACGGCCTTCTGGGAGGTGTCGGGGACGAGGATCATGATCACGTCCGCGGCCTTGACCGCGTCGGCGACGTCGGCGACGCGCAGGCCCGCGTCCGCGGCGAGCGCCCGGCTCTTGGATCCCGGCGCCAGCCCGACGATCACGTCCACGCCGGATTCGTGGAGGTTCAGGGCATGGGCATGGCCCTGCGACCCGTAGCCGATGATCGCGACGGTCTGCCCGGCCAGTGCCGCAGGATCTGCGTCGTTGTCGTAGTACATGGTCGCAGTCATCGCTTGATCGCCTCCTCGATGGATCCAGATCCCCGGGCCATCACGACGGCTCCGGTCCGGACCAACTCCTTGATGCCATAGGTCCGGACGAGCGCGACGAACGCGTCGACCTCGGACTCGGTGCCGGTCACCTCCACGATGACCGAGCCATCGGCCAGGTCCACGACCCGGCCGCGTGAGAGCTCGACGAGCTTGAGGACCTCCGCCCGGGTCGAATCGCTGGCGCGGATCTTGACCAGGGCCAGCTCCTGCTGGACGGTCGGTTCGGCGGTGACGTCCTGGACCTTCAGGACGTCGATCAGCCGGTAGAGCTGCTTCGCGGCCTGCTCGACCGCGACGTCGTCCCCGTGCAGGGTGATCGTCATCCGGCTGATCTCGTCGCTGTCGGTATGGCTGACCGCGAGCGAATCGATGTTGAAGTTGCGCGCCCGCATCAGGCTCGAGACGCGGTTCAGGACGCCCGGCTTGTTGAGCACGACCGCGACCAGGACGTGTCGGCGGGTCTCGCCGCCGCCTGGGAGCGAGCGTGACGGCGGGGCCGCGTGGGACGGGGTCGTGCCGGCACCGGGTGCACCGGCGGGCGCCGTGCCGGGCGCTCCCGCGGGGGGTCGACCGTTGGAGGCTGGGTCTCCGCTCATTCGTCCGCCCCGCCCCAGTTCTCGATCAGGTCGGACAGGCCCTTGCCGGCCGGCATCATCGGGAAGACGTTCTGCTCCTCGGCGATCTCGAACCAGACGAGCGCCGGGCCGTCGACCGCCTGGGCGGCGCGGATGGCGTCATCGACCTCGCCCGGCGTCCGCGCCCGGAAGGCCGGGATGCCGAACGCGTCGGCGAGCTTGGCGAAGTCGGGCCCGGGCAGGTTGGCCGAGTGGTAGTTCCCGGCGTAGATGATCTCCTGCCACTGCCGGATCATCCCGAGCTTCTTGTTGTCGAGCAGCGCGATCTTGACCGGGATGTGATCGGCGACCAGGGTCATCAGCTCCTGGAAGGTCATCTGGAAGCCACCGTCGCCGGTGATCGCCCAGGTCTCGCGTTCCGGTGCGCCGAGTGCCGCTCCCATCGCGGCCGGGACCGAGAAGCCCATCGTGCCCAGGCCGCCGGAGCTGACGTGCGTGTTGGGGTGGCGGAAGCCGGCGTAGCGGGCGAGCCACATCTGGTTCTGGCCGACGTCGGCGACGTAGGTCCCCTCGTGGTCGGTCAGCTCGCCGATCCGCTCGATGACGTAGTCGGCGGAGAGCACGCCGTCGCGCCAGGCGCCCGACCCGTGCCAGCTCGACGCGACCGAGTCGGCCTTCCATTCCGCGAGCTGGGCGAAGTAGTCGGCGCGCGTCTCGGGATCGACCGTCTCGACCAGCCCGGTGAGTGCCTGCAGGACGCGCTTGGCGTCGCCGACGATCGGCACCTCGACCGCCACGTTCTTGCCGATCTCGGCAGGGTCGATGTCGGCGTGGATGATCCGTGCGTACGGGGCGTAGGTCCGGACGTTGCCGGTCACCCGGTCGTCGAAGCGCATGCCGACGGCGATCAGCAGGTCGGCGCTCTGGATCGCACGATTGACGTGCTTCCAGCCGTGCATGCCCATGTAGCCGTAGGCGAGCGGATGGGTCTCGTCGATGGCACCGATCCCGAGCAGCGTCCAGGCGACGGGGATCTGCGCCTTCTCGGCGAACGCGCGCAGGTCGTCCCATGCCTCGGCGTGGAGGACGCCGTGGCCGGCCAGGATGACCGGGCGCTTGGCCGCGGCGATCTCGGCCGCGGCCGACTTGAGCTGGCGGGCGTGGCCGTCCATGTTCGGGCGGAAGCCGGGAAGCCCGGCGATGACCTCTTCCTCGGTCGGATGCTGCGCCCGCGTCTCCTGCTGGAGGGCGTCCTTGGTGATGTCGATGTGGACCGGGCCGGGCCGGCCGGACCGGGCGATGTGGAACGCCTCGGCCACGACGCGCGGGAGGTCGTCGGCGTCACGGACCAGGTAGTTGTGCTTGGTCATCGGCAGGGTGATGCCGTTGATGTCGATCTCCTGGAACGCGTCCTTGCCGATCAGGACACCGGGCACGTTGCCGGTGATCGCGACGATCGGCACCGAGTCCAGGAGCGCCGTCCCGATCCCGGTGACGAGGTTGGTCGCGCCCGGGGCCCGAGGTGCCCATGCATACGCCGACCCGACCGGTCACCCGCGCGTAGCCGTCGGCAGCGTGCGCGCCGCCCTGCTCGTGGCGGACGAGGATGTGGCGCAGCTCGGGGTAGTCGCCGAGGATGTCGTAGAACGGCAGGATGACCCCGCCCGGATACGAGAAGAAGACCTCGACCCCCTGGCGCAGGAGCGCCTCGCACAGGACGTCCGCGCCGATCCGGGTCCGCTTCAGGTCGCGTCCCTCATGGAGCATCCCCTTCCGGGCGCGCTCGACCGCGGCGGCCTCGGCGGTGCCGTCATTGGGGACGTGGCTGCGCCGTGTGCCGGGGGGCGCCGCGGTCCGCGACGGGTGCGCGGGCTCTCCCTTTGCGATCGTCATCTGAACGGGTCCTCCGTGTGGTCCTTCGAGAAACAGAAAGACCCTCGCCATCCCGGCAAGGGTCCTGAGGTTGGTCGGTGGTGTCGAGCCTAGCGGCGCTCGTTCCTCCGTGTCCCTCGGTCCCGCCGGGAGCCGGTAATAAGCCCAAGAAGGCCACCAAGCCCCGGAATGGAGAGGAGGATTTCGAGCAGGGATACGTCGGCCAGACCGGTCGGGTCGATCGGGACGTGCACGCGGCGGCCGTCCGACGTGACGACGACGGCGACCTTGCGGCGATCTCCGGATTCGAACCAGCCCAATCGGGTCTCCACGTGCTCCGGCCGCAGGGATCCTGCGACGTTTCGGCAGTCTAGCAGGGATGAGCCTCGCGTCAACCGTGACCAAAGGTCCTGCCCGGGTCGCGCTTCGGTGCTCATGTGGGCATCACGCGCAGACGGTCGATCAGCCAGTCGGTGCTCCGGCTGAGCGTGTCGAGGTCGAGCGCCTCGGTCGACGGGCGGTCGGTCGGGCGGCCGAGCAGGTAGCCCTGTCCCGCGCCGATGCCGAGCGAGCGGACGAGGTCGAGCTGCGCGGGCGTCTCGATCCCCTCGGCGACGACCAGCGCGCCCCAGCGGTCGGCGAGGTCGCGCAGCGTCCGGACGACCTCGAGCGAGGCCTGGTGGACGGCGCCGCCCTGGACGAGCGACAGGTCGATCTTGACGATGTCGAACTTGAGCTGGCTGAGGAGCCGGAGCCCGGCGTTGCCGGAGCCGACGTCGTCGGCGGCGAGACGGATGCCGGCGACCCGGCAGTCCTCGGCCGCGCGGCGCAGCCGGCCGATGTCCTCGACCGCCTCGCGTTCCGTCAGCTCGAGGACGACGTAGCGCGGGTCGAGGCCGTGGCGGGTGAGCATGCGCAGGAGAGCGTGGACGCTGAACTCGTCGGTCTCCATCGTCCGCGGCGACAGGTTGATGGTGAGAGAGCCGGGGAGGCGCAGACGCGCGGCGGTCTCCATCACGGTGTTGAGGCAAGCGAGGTCGAGCTCGGCGGTGCGACCGGTCGCCTCGGCGGCCTCGAACATCGAACCGGCATCGGCGAAGCCGCTGTCCGGAAGCGGCCGGACGAGACCCTCGTAGCCGCGTGGAGCGCCCGTGGTCAGGTCGTAGATCGGCTGGAAGACGGCCCGGATCGCGCCCGTCGCCGCGACGCGCGCGACGAGTGCGGACAGCTCGGCCGGCGGGCGGAGACCGGCGGTGCCGAGGTGGCGTTCCGCGTCGTAGATCGTCACGCACGTCCGACCGTGATGCTTGCCCCACGTCAGCGCCGCCTCGGCCTGGCCGTAGAGCGAGTCACGATCGCGCGCCTGGCCGGGGATCGCGCTGACACCGGCCGAGAACGAGATCGCCGTCGGGTTGCCGTCGACCTCCTCGTCGAGACAGGCGGCGAGAAGACGGCGGACCGCTGCGTGGGCGCGGTCGGCGTCGGTGCCGGGCATGATGATCGCGAACTCGTCGCCACCGATCCGGAACGCGCGGTCGCTCCGCCGCAGGTACGTGGCGATGGTGGTCCCGGCCGCGCGGATGATGGCGTCGCCGACAGCGTGGCCGCGCGAGTCGTTGATCTTCTTGAAGTCGTCGAGGTCCACGATCGCGAGCGCCAGTGGCTGGTTGTGGCGGGTCGCCGTCGCCCACTGGCGCTCCATCTCCTCCTGGAACGCGCGGTGGTTCCCCAGCCCGGACAGTGAATCGCGGAGCGCCTCGGAACGAGCCCGGTCGTAGGCGTCCTCGAGGATCCGTCGCGCCTCCTCGATGCGCTGGGCGGGCTCCAGCACGCGACGTGCCAGCCAGACGGTCAGCATCCCGAGGATGACGGCGAGAACGAGCACCCCCAGAGTCGGCACCAGCAATGAGGCGCCGAATCCGGTGGCCATCCCGTACATCACCGGCGCCGCGATGGCGATCGGGATGAGGAACATCGTCATCAGTGCGAGGAACAGGCGGAGCCGAACGAGTCGCAGGTTGGTCGACTCGCCGAGGACACTGCCTGGGGTCTGTTCGTCGTGGATCTCGAGACTCCTGTGGCTGGGGCCCCCGGTGTCGGACCGTTATAGCCGCGCGGTGGTACCCGGCGGACGAGCACCGTGGTACTGGTCAGACCCAGGACCATCGGGGACGTCACCCTGCCTGACGCGCGGGCGACCATTGCCGGGTGTTCATCCTGTATGCCGTCGTGGCCGGTCTGCTCATCGGCGTGTTGACCGGCGGTTCGCCGTCGCGGCTGGGCGACCTGCACTTCCGCTGGGCGCCGTTGATCGCCCTCGGGATGGTCGGCCAGGTCCTCCTCTTCTCGACCGGGATCGGGGCTGCCCTCGGCGACGCCGCGCCGGCTGCCTACGTCGCGTCGAACCTCGTCGTCCTCATCGCCGTCGGCCGGAACCTCTCGATCCCGGGGATGATCCTCGTGCTGATCGGTGGGGCGGCCAACCTCATCACCATCGTCGCCAACGGCGGATACATGCCGGTCAGCCCCGAGGCGGTGGTCGCGATGGGACGGGTGCCCAAGGAGGGCTACTCGAACAGCCGCCTCGTCGACGGCGTCGTGCTCGGTCCGCTGACCGACATCTTCGCGATGCCGACCTGGATCCCACTCGCCAACGTCTTCAGCGTCGGGGACGCTCTGATCGGCGTCGGCGCCGCCATCGCCGTGGTCGCCGCGATGCATGGGCGCGGCGCCGCTGACGACGCGAGCGACCGCCGCCTCCGTCCAGGGCGAGCCGGCCTGACCGATCCGCCGGGCGCGGTGCGTCCGATGCACTGACCCCACAGTGCAGGTCCGACTAGTACTACCGGCGTATTCCCTCCGTGACCGATGGCCAGCAAGGTTCGGGACATTGAAGCGAAGTTCGCTTCGTGATGGACCACCGTCCAGGGCAAACCCGTCGTGAGGCGGGGACGCAAAGCCAGGGATCTTCCTCGGAAGACCGCCCGGTCGCCGGAGTCCCTCACTAGAGCTCGATATTCGAGGTGAATCCCGTGAAGGCGATCCTGGCGCGCTTCACCCTTGTCGTGTCGCTTCTGGCGACGATGGCACTAACCCTCGGGGCAGGGGTCAAGTGGGACTGGTACTGAACGTGAAGAACGTTGCAGTCGCCAGTTCCCGAATCGATACACCGCGACCGGGCCCGCTTGCGGGTCATCGCTGGGGCTGAGCCCAGCTGGACCGTTCGCGGTCCACGTCGCACTCATGAAGAGCGGCCCTTCCGGGTCGCTCTTCTCATGCACGTCCTGGCGGGCATAGGACTTTCGGGCTAGCGCGTCCACGCACCGCCTGCCGGACACTGGCCGGGCCCCCGAAGGCAACAGCCCCGTAGCCAGGTCACGATGGCGACTGCCGCGCGCGAGAACGACTCCCAGGCAACGAGCGAACGTACCGGCACCCCTGAGCGCCGGCGTTTCGTCGCACCGTCGTGGCTGACCCCCGCCGTCCGTGTCCGTGGTTTCACGGTCATCATCGCCGCGGTCGCCGCGATCCTCTATCTGGCGATCGTGCGCGAATTGCCGGCGCCGCCGGTGGGGCTCCACGTCCCGTGGCCCCTTGCGGCCGTCGCCTTCTTCCTCGGCGAGACGAATGTCGTCGACATCCACTTCATGCGCGAGCGGCATTCGTTCTCACTGAGCGAGGTGCCCGGCGTCGCGTTCCTGTTCCTGTTGCCACCGACCGAGTACGTCGCCGCCTGTGTCTTCGGGACGGGCCTGGCGCTCCTGATGGACCGGAACCAGTCGGGTGTCAGGCGAGCGTTCAACCTCGCCCAGTTCAGCCTCGCCGCCGTCGTCGGCCTGATCATCTTCCACGCGATCGCCACGCCCGTGGCTGTGCCCGGACCACGCGAGTGGCTGGCGGCATTCGTCGCGGCAGGCGTCACCAGCGCACTCGAGGCCACCCTCGTGGCGACGGCCATCTCACTGTCGGGTGGGGCCACGCAATTCCGCCTGCTGCCCCAGATGTTGAGCTTCAGCGAGATGGTGGCCATGGCCAATGCCAGCCTCGCGACGCTCGCGGTCATGGTCCTGTTGGTCGACCCACGGTCGATCGTCCTGCTCGCGGTCCCGACGGCCGTCGTGTTCGTTGCCTATCGCGCCTATATCGGCGAGCGTGAGAAGCACGAACGACTCGAGCTCCTCTACGAGTCGAGCCGGCTGCTCCACTACGCCCCGGAGCTCGAATTCGGCGATCGGCGCCCTCCTCGAACATGCCCGCCGGATGTTCCGTGCCGAGCGGGCGGAGCTGATGCTCTTCCCGGAACCGTCGCTCGACGCGGGCCTGCGCAGCTCATCGGGCGGCAGCGGCGGGCCCGAGACCATGGTCCCGGTCACGGTCGCCACGGACGACACGCTCCGGATGCGGACCACGAGCGAGGGCCGTGCGTTCAGCGCCCTGCCGGGACGGTCATGGACCAATGACTGGGAAACGGTCGAGGAGGCGATGATCGGTCCGCTCGTCGGCGAGCACGGCGTCTTCGGCGCACTGACGATCATCAACCGCCTCGGAGAGGGCACGAGCTTCGAGCCGGACGACCTCCGCCTGCTGGAGACCGTCGCCAACCAGGCCGCCGTCGCGCTCGAGAACGGGCAGCTGGAGCAATCCCTCCACGAGCTGTCGCGACTCAAGGAGGAGCTGCGGCACCAGGCCTTCCATGACTCGCTGACGGGCCTGCCGAACCGGCCGGCGTTCGTCAACGAGGTGGAGCTGCGGATCTCGCTCGCGAGCGAGACGGACGAGCCTCCGGTCGTCGCCTTCCTGGACCTCGACGACTTCAAGGTCGTCAACGACACACAGGGCCACGCCGCGGGCGACGAGCTGCTGATCGGGGTCGCCGAGCGGATCGTCGAACAGCTGCGGCCGGGCGACATGGTCGCCCGTTTCGGTGGCGACGAGTTCGCCCTGCTGCCGATCGCCGGCTCGACCGTGGCCGATGCGCTGGCCATCGCCCAGCGGATCATCACCTCGCTCGAGCTGCCGTTCCAGATCCACGGCACGGAGGTCATCGTCGGGTGCAGCGCCGGCGTCAGTGCGGTCCGACCTGGTGCCGCGGTCGACGAGGTCCTGCGCAACGCCGACGTGGCGATGTATCGCGCCAAGGCCGACGGCAAGCGTCGGGCGCAGGTCTTCGATCCGACCATGCACAGCTCGATCGTCGAACGCCACGCGCTGACCTCCGAGCTCGGTCGAAGCGTGAGCCGTGGCGACCTGACCGTCGCCTACCAGCCGATCGTCGTCCTCACCAGCGGCCGGATCGTGGGCGTCGAGGCGCTCGTGCGCTGGGATCACCCGACGCGCGGGCCGATCGACCCGACCGAGTTCGTCGGCCTCGCCGAGGAGAACGGCACGATCCTTGCCCTCGGCCGCGCGGTCCTCCAGACGGCCGCGCGACAGGTGGTCGAATGGCATCGCCTGCCCGGCCTGGAATCGCTCCAGCTGAGCGTCAACCTCTCGCCGCTCCAGCTCCAGCAGCCGGGCTTCATCGACGAGGTCGTGTCCGAGATCCACGACGCAGGGATCGATCCGAACGACCTGACATTCGAGATGACCGAGACCGCGATGTTCAGGGACATCGGGGCGACGATCGCGACGCTGGAGGCGCTCCGCGACCTCGGCATCCGGATCGCGATGGACGACTTCGGGACCGGCTACTCGTCGCTCGCCTATCTGCGCCGGTTCCCGGTCGACAGCCTCAAGATCGCCCGCGAGCTGATCGCCGGCCCCGCCGAATCGGACGATCCCGAGGCGTGGGCCTTTGCCCGCGCCATCGTCGCGTTGGGCCGCTCGCTCGGCCTGTCGACCGTCGCCGAGGGCATCGAGACGCCCCAGCAACTGCGGGTCCTGCGCGGCCTCGGCTGCGGCCTCGGTCAGGGCTACCTGTTCGGCAAGCCGGCCGCCGCCGAGGAGATCCAATCGGTGTTGATGAACGCGGCGAGCGCGCAGATGGCCGCGCCGGTCAAGCGTCGAGCGCGGGCGCACGCCGCCCGGACCCCGGAGCGCGCTGAAGGCATCGTCGCCTGGTGAGCGACGGTGCGTCGGGCCTGACCGGGCGTGACGCTCGACTGGGACCGGGCGGCCTCGGGCGCTCCTCGCGTTCCGGGCCCTCGCGGGGAGCCTCTGGTACGCTCGCCAGATGACCGCTCCCGCGCCCCGCACCATCGTCGACAAGATCTGGGCAGACCATGTGGTGACCCAGGACCCGGGTGCGCCCGCGGTGCTGGCCGTCGACCTCCACCTCGTCCACGAGGTGACCAGCCCGCAGGCATTCTCCGGGTTGCGCGCGCGTGGGATCGGCGTCCGCCGACCCGGCCAGACCGTCGCGACCGCGGACCACTCGATCCCGACGACCGACCGGAGCCTGCCGTTCATCGACCAGATGGCGCTCGCCCAGGTCAACCAGCTCGAGGCCAATTGCGCCGAGTTCGGGATCCCGCTCCACGGCATCGGCGATCCGGGGCAGGGCATCGTCCACGTCATCGGACCGCAGCTCGGATTGACCCAGCCGGGGATGACCATCGTGTGCGGCGACTCGCACACCTCGACCCACGGCGCGTTCGGCGCCCTGGCGTTCGGGATCGGGACCAGCGAGGTCGAGATGGTGCTGGCCACCCAGACGCTCCTCCAGCGCGATCCGAAGACCTACGAGGTCCGCGTCGACGGCCGGCTGGTCCCCGGGGTCAGTGCCAAGGACATCATCCTCGCGCTGATCGCCCGGATCGGGATCGGCGGCGGGACCGGGCACGTCTTCGAGTACACCGGCGAGGCGATCCGCGGCCTGACGATGGAACAGCGGATGACCGTCTGCAACATGAGCATCGAGGGCGGCGCCCGGGCCGGGCTGATCGCCCCGGACGACACGACCTTCGACTACCTCCACGGCCGCACCCACGCCCCGGTCGGACCGGCCTGGGACGCCGCGGTCGAGACGTGGCGCGCGCTCCCGACCGACGACGGCGCGACCTACGACAAGACCATCACCATCGATGCCGACGCGCTCGAGCCGATGGTCACCTACGGCACCAACCCCGGGATGGGCATCCCGATCACCAGCCGGGTCCCCTCCCCGGCCGACCAGGCCGACCCGAGCCAGCGGCGCGCCCTCGAGCGGGCGCTCGAGTACATGGACCTCCAGCCCGGTCAGGCGATCCTCGGCCAGAAGGTCGACGTCGTCTTCGTCGGGAGTTGCACCAACGGCCGGATCAGCGACCTGCGCCTGGCCGCCAGCGTGCTCAAGGACCGCCACGTCGCGGACGGCGTCCGCCTGATGGTCGTCCCGGGCTCGGACGAGGTGAAGCGCGAAGCCGAGGCCGAGGGCCTGTCCGAGATCTTCAAGGCGGCCGGTGCCGAATGGCGCGAGTCCGGCTGCTCGATGTGCATCGCGATGAACGGCGACCAGCTGCGGCCGGGCCAGTACGCGGTCAGCACCAGCAACCGCAACTTCGAGGGTCGCCAGGGCAAGGGCGGCCGGACCTTCCTCGCCTCCCCGTTGACCGCCGCGGCCAGCGCGATCGCCGGGGTGGTCGCCGATCCGCGCCGCCTGCCCGGCATCGAGACGCTGGCGAGCGTCGGGGGCCGCTGACCGGGTGGCCGAGCCGTTCAGGGTCTTCACCAGCCGGGTCGTCCCGATCCCGGCCGAGAACGTCGACACCGACCAGATCGTCCCCGCCCGCTACCTCAAGGTCACCGACAAGAACGGGCTGGCCGAGGCGCTCTTCCGCGACTGGCGGTTCGAGGAGGACGGCTCGCTCAAGGAGCCACGCTTCGTGCTCGACCGGCCGGAGATGGCGGGCCGCAGGATCCTGCTGGTCGGCGACAACTTCGGTGCCGGGTCGTCGCGCGAGCACGCCCCGTGGGCGCTGACCGCGTGGGGCGTCCGGGCGATCCTGTCGACATCGTTCGCCGACATCTTCCGCAGCAACAGCCTCAAGAACGGGGTGCTGCCGATCGTCGTCGACGCGGCGACCCACGCCCGGCTGTTCGAGATCATCGCCGCAGACCCGGATGCCGAGCTGACCATCGACCTCGCCGAGCAGGGCGTCCTGCTGCCGGACGGCACGACCCTCGACTTCGACATCGACCCGTTCGCCAAGCGGATGATCCTGGCGGGCACGGACGAGCTCGGCTACCTCCTCTCGAAGGATGCCGAGCTCAGGGCATGGGAAGCGGCCCACCCACCGCGGATCGACTCGCTCGCCGAACCCGGCTGACGGGCGATCCCGCGCCGGTCAAGGCCGGCGGGGCGACATCCAGCGGATCTTGAGCGGCTCGACCGGCGCGCGCAGGGCGCAGACCGGGCAACCGAGGAACGGTGTCGGGAGATGCTCCCGGTGCGCCTGGATGGCGGCCTGGGTCAGTCGATAGGGATTGGCGGCGGGGTGGCCGATCTGGCGCTTCATCGGATGGTCTCCAAGGGTCTTCGTGGTCGGTGGGATGGACGGTCGTGGCGACCGTTCTGGTCACTGCCACCAGACTGGGTGCGACGGACCGTCGCCGATATCGGCAGACGGACCCGCTGGACACGGACGCATGTCCAGTCCGGGCCATGGCCTGAGGTGGGTACGGCCGGGCGGAACCCGATGACGGTGGCACTCGTCTGGGCGCACATGCACACCCTCCCGCGCCGTCGCGTCTCGCGACCTGGAGCCCTCATCTCCCTGCTGGCCATCGTGCTCGTCGCGGGCATCGCCGCCTGCGGCTCCGCAGCGGCTCCGCCGGCCGTCGAAGCGCCGAGCTCGCCTCCCGCCAGCCTTGCTCCCAGCCAGGACCCCAACGGCTCCGTCGGCATCGACCTGCCGGCACCCAGCGAGGATCCGGCGCTGATCGACCCGCTCGGTGCGGATCGTCGTCCCGAAGCCGGGGCAGCTCGACGTCCGCCCGATCCCGGCACAGACGCTCTCGGCGGCCACGGCCGGACGGCACGTGACGCTGACGATCGACTACACCAGCGGCGTCGAGCCCTGCAACATCCTCGATTCGATCGTCGTCGCCGTGGGCGCTGACGCCAAGACGTTCGCCATCACCCTGCGCGAGGGGCACGGGCCGGAGAAGGTCATGTGCATCGAGATCGCCGAGTCCAGGCGGGCGATCGTCGACCTCGGCGACCTGGCGCCCGGCACGTACGCGATCAGCGACACGACCGGTGGCGCGGCACCGATCACCGTCACCGTCGACTGACCGCCGCTACTGAGGCGGCTCTGCCACCGGCCTGACGGGGCCACGAACCGGTCGACGGCGGCTTCGGGCGGCCTGTGCGACGATCGGGCCGTGAACCCCATCGACGCCGTCACGCTGCTGCTCGTCGTCGTCGCCGTCATCCTGGGCTGGCGCTCCGGCG
This sequence comes from uncultured Chloroflexia bacterium, assembly GCA_963765245.1. Lineage (GTDB taxonomy): Bacteria > Chloroflexota > Limnocylindria > Limnocylindrales > CSP1-4 > SPCO01. Next base: position 371,265 of record CAVXVP010000001.1, on the reverse strand, counting down.
CGATCCCGCAGCTCCTCGGGCTCGTCGGCGCGGTCCTGGCGGGCGCGGCCATCCTGTACGCGATCCCGCTGGCGAGTGGACCCCTGGGCGAGATCGACCCCGTGCTGCGCCCGATCGTCGTGCTCGGTGCCCTGATCGGCGCGGTCGCCATCGGTGAATCGCTCGGGGCGGGACTCGGCAGCAGCGTGACCCGCCGGCTCGGCAACGGCCTGCTCGGGGCCGCCGACCGGACGATCGGCGCGGGCTTCGGGGTCGTCCAGGCGTTGCTCATCGTGTGGCTCGCTGGCAGCCTCCTCGCCGAAGGCCCGGTCCCGCGCCTCGCCGAGACGGCCGGCGGCTCGACCGCGGTCCGGACGTTGACCGCGATCCTGCCGCCACCGACCGAGATCGCCGTCGGGCTCGGCGGGTGGCTGGACGACACCGGCCTGCCCGACGTCTTCATCGGCTTCGAGCCGCTGCCCGGGCCGCCGGTCGATCGTCCGGCCGATCCCGCGGCGCGCGCCATCGCGGCCGTCGCAGAGGCCAGCACGCTCAAGGTCTCGGCGGCGACCTGCGGCCTGTCGTCGGTCGGGACCGGGTTCGTCGTCGCCTACGACTACGTCGTCACCAACGCGCACGTCGTCGCCGGGGCGGACTCGGACGGGGTGCGGGTCAACGCGCCGGGCGGGCGCGTCCTCGATGCCGTGCCGGTGCTCTTCGACCCGGACCTCGACGTCGCGGTCCTCCACGTCGATCGCCTCGCCGTTCCCCCGCTCGCCTTCGCCCGGACGGATCCAGGCCGCGGCGCGATCGGAGCTGCGCTCGGCTACCCGGGCGGCGGCGCGCTCAAGATCGTGCCGGCGGCGGTCTCGGCCCATTTCCCGGCGACCGGCCTCGACATCTACGGCGTCTCGAAGGTCCGGCGCGAGGTGCTCGAGCTGCGGGCACAGATCGACCGCGGCGACAGCGGCGGTCCGTTCATCCTGACCGATGGCTCGGTCGGTGGCGTCGTCTTCGCCGAGGCCAAGACCAACGAGGACGTCGGCTACGCGCTGTCGGCGCGGGAAGTGGCTGCGCGCATCACGCCCGGGCTCGGGCGCACCGCCGCGGTCGACACCGGCGACTGCGTGCGGACCTAGCGGCAGGAGCCTCGCGTCGTCCGGCCCGTGTAGGGTTAGCGTGAGTCGCACGTGACCTCTTCGACCCAGGAGTCCCCGATGCCCGAGACGCCGCCCGCATCCGACCCCGCCAAGCGCCATTCAGCCGCACTGACCGACGGCCCCGACCGTGCGGCCGCCCGCGCCATGCTCAAGGCGATCGGGTTCACCGACGAGGACCTCGCCAAGCCGCTCGTCGGGGTCGCGACGACCTGGATCGAGACGATGCCGTGCAACTACAACCAGCGTCGCCTGGCTGAGCACGTGAAGGCCGGCATCCGGGCGGCCGGCGGGACCCCGATGGAGTTCAACACGATCGCGGTCAGCGACGGCGTCTCGATGGGCACCGAGGGCATGAAGGCGTCGCTGATCAGCCGCGAGGTCATCGCCGACTCGATCGAGCTGGTCGTCCGCGGACACCTGCTCGACGGCCTGGTCTGCCTGGTCGGTTGCGACAAGACGCTCCCCGGCGCGGCGATGGCGCTCGGCCGGCTCGACGTTCCGGGCCTCGCGCTCTACAACGGCACGATCTACCCGGGCGTCGTCGACGGCGTCCGCAACGCGACGGTCGTGACGGTCTTCGAGGCGATCGGCGCGTATCGCGCCGGCAAGATCAGCCTGGAGCGCCTGTACGAGGTCGAGAACGCGGCCTGCCCGGGTCCGGGCGCGTGTGGCGGCCAGTTCACCGCCAACACGATGAGCACCGTGCTCGAGTTCATCGGGCTGTCGCCGGCGGGCCTGAACGGGATCCCGGCCGAGGATCCGGCCAAGGACGCCGCGGCCCATGCCTCCGGCGAGCTGGTCATGGACCTCGTCCGGCGGGACATCCGGCCGTCGTCGATCGTGACCCGCCGTGCGCTCGAGAACGGGATCGCCAGCGTCGCCGCCACCGGTGGCTCGACCAACGGCGTCCTCCACCTCCTGGCCATCGCCCACGAGTACGGCATCCCGCTCGACATCGACGAGTTCGGGGTGATCGCCGATCGGACCCCGGTCGTCGCAGACATGCAGCCGGGTGGCCGCTACACCGCGACCGACATGTTCGAGGCGGGCGGTGTCGCGCTCGTCATGCGCGAGCTGCTCAAGCGGCCCGGGCTGCTGCACGGTGACGAGATGACCGTCGACGGCAGGACGATCGCCGAGGTCGCCGCCGCCGCGGTCGAAACGCCCGGGCAGAAGGTCGTCGTCCCGCTCGAGACCCCGCTCAAGCCGACCGGCGGACTGGCCATCCTGCACGGCTCACTGGCGCCCGAGGGCTGCGTGGTCAAGCTGGCCGGCCACGAGCGTCGCCAGCATCGCGGCCCGGCGCGCGTCTTCGACTCCGAGGCGGCCTGCTATGACGCCGTTCGTGCCCAGCTGATCAAGCCGGGCGACGTCGTGGTCATCCGCTACGAGGGTCCGGTCGGTGGGCCCGGGATGCAGGAGATGCTGCTGGTCACCGGCGCCCTCGTCGGGGAGGGCCTCGGCGACTCGATCGCGCTCCTGACCGACGGCCGCTTCTCCGGCGGGACGCACGGGCTGATGGTCGGCCACGTCGCGCCGGAGGCGGCGCTCGGCGGTCCGATCGCGATCGTCGAGGAAGGGCGACGAGATCGTCATCGACGTCGACCGCTCGGCACTCGACATCGACCTGCCGGCGGACGAGATCGCCCGACGCTTCGAGCGCTGGTCGCCGCCCGCCCCGCGCTACCGCACCGGCGTCATGGCCAAGTACGCGGCGCTCGTCGGGTCAGCGTCGGAAGGGGCGGTCACGACCGGACCGCGGATGACCGCGAACCTGACGGCGCGATGACCGGGCGCAGGGACGGGTGAGCGACGACGTGGAGCAGACCGCCGATCCGGTGCGTGACGTGTTGCCGCCCGATCCGGCCGAGTACGACTCGGCGCGGGCACAGATCGCGCGAGCGAAGGGCCTCCAGGCGCCGTACATCGCGGGTGGCCTGGATCCCGAGCCGGAGGTCGGCCTCGAGGAGGAGCGCCACTACGGCAAGCTGCTGCTCTGGATGGTCCTCGCGCTGATGTTCGGCGGCTTCGTCATCGGCATCGCGCTCGCGCTCGCGTTCGGGAGCGCACCGTGACGCTCGGCGCCGTGGCGCCGTCGAGGCAGGTCGCCGAGACGACCTGGACGGAGGCCGTCGACGAGCTCGTCGAGACCCTCCGGACGATGATCCGGATCCCCTCGATCAATCCGCCGTCACCCGATGCCCTCGACGGCGAGACGCGGATGGCGCGCCACCTCGCGACGCTGCTCGAGGCGGCCGGCCTCGAGCCCGAGATCGTCGAACCGGTCCCCGGCCGGGGCTCCGTCCACGCCCGGCTGCGCGGCGACGGCACGGGCGGCGATCCTCTGCTCCTGCTCTCGCATCTCGACGTCGTGCCTGCGCCGGCCGACCGCTGGAGCCACGATCCGTTCGCGGCCGACCTCGTCGACGGCTACATCTACGGTCGCGGCGCGGTCGACATGAAGGCCATGATCGCGATGGAGCTGGGAGTCGTCCGGATGCTCGCGTCCGAGGCACGTGCCGCCGGCCTCGATCCCGCGCACGACCCGATCCCGGGCCTGCGCCGCGACGTCCTGTTCACCTCGACCGCCGACGAGGAAGCGGGCGGGATCGCCGGCGCGAAGTGGTTCGCCGAGAACCGCCCCGACTGGCTGCGCGCCGCCGGGGCGCTCAACGAGTGCGGCGGCGTCTCGGCGACGATCGCCGGACGGCGCTTCTACCCGATCCAGGTCGCCGAGAAGGGTTTCGCCGCCTACCGCATCGCGGTCAGCGGGACGTGGGGCCATGGCTCGATGCCGCGCGACGACAACGCGGCGGTGCTGGCTGCGGCGGTCATCGAGCGCCTCGCCGTCCCGGGTCCGACGCGGGTGACCCCGGTGATGGCCCGCTTCCTCGACCTCGCCGCCGACGAGTTGCCGGCCGAGGCGGGCGAGCTCCTGCGCGCCCTGTCGGGCGACGACCCGCGGCGCGCCGAGGCGGCACTCGCGGTCGCCTGCGACCCCATGTACGCGCGGGCCCTGCGCGCGCTGCTGCGCGACACCATCAGCCCCGACGTCGTGCACGCCGGCATCAAGTACAACGTGATCCCGGGCGACGCCGTGATCGAGGTGGACTGCCGCGTCCTGCCGGGGACGACCGAACCGGCGATGCGCGCCGAGCTGATCGAGCGCCTCGGGCCCGAGCTGGCCGCCGCGTGCACTCTCGAGCTGATCGTCTTCGGGGCTCCTGCTGAGTCGCCGGCCGAGGGTCCCCTCTTCGACCTCCTCGTGTCGACGATCCGCGATCACGATCCCGACGGCATCCCGTTGCCGGTCATGGCGCCGTTCGCCACGGACGCCAAGTTCACCGAGGCACTCGGCGTGCCGACCTACGGCTTCTCGCCCCTGCGGCTGGACCCGGACGAGCGCTTCCTCGAGCGGTTCCACGGGATCGACGAGCGCGTCTCGGTCGACGCCCTGCGCTGGGGGCTACCGGTCCTCTACGACGTGGTCCGCGGCTTCTGCGGCTGAGACCCTCGCGGCGGATCAGACGCGCGGCTCCGCGGGCTCCTCGGGAGGGGTGACCACGATCTCCTCATCGCACGTGGTGCAGCGGTAGATCGTGCCCGTTCGCCCACTCGCGCTCCGGGATCGTGTTCGCTCGGGTCGTGGTGCTCGCCCGTCGCTTCGAACCTGCCCCACGACCCGTCTTCGTGCTGATGCTGGAAGCTGAAGCCGAGATCGGCGATACGGAATGAGGTCCATTCCTGATGCCTCCTAGGTCCGCGGAGTCCGGATGAGCCGTCCGCGGCGGCTGATGGCATGGGTCGCGAGGGCCGCGACGCCCATCGCGACGATGGCCCGCTCGGCGGTCGGCAACGGTCGCACCGCGGAGAGGAACTGATCCGCCCGAGCCCGGTCCACGACGCGCAGGACGGCGTGTCCACGCTGGGTCAAGCGCAGCGTACGCTGCCGGCGGTCCTCGGGTTCCTCGTGACGCTCGACCAGACGGCGCCGCACCAGCCCGTCCACCAGCCGGCTCGTGGCCGACGGCGAGCGGCCGATCGCCTCCGCCAGCTCCCCGACGGTCAGCGTGCTGCCGTCGGCCAGGACGTACAGCGCCGCGAGCTGGGTGAACCCGAGGCGCAGCTCCCCGAGCTGACCGGCAAAACCGATGACCAGCTCGCGCCAGAGCGCCCGGCCCATCGCCACGCGCTCGCTGATCTGGCGGACGTTGGGGAGCCGGTTGCCGGCGGCAAGCACGGGTGCCGAGAGGTCGGCCTCGAATTGACGGGCGATGGCGCGCGTGGGGGCGGGGCGGGCGGCATGCCGCGTCGCTGGACGGTGTTCGGACACGCCGCGAAGCGTAGCCTGTCGCACGGAACGTATGCAACCATGCACGGTAGTTGCGCGTAGTGAACGTCCGTGCGCCTAGGCTGCGTGCATGAGTCACCTTGCATACGTCTGTCCGGGCCAGGGTTCCCAGACCCCGGGGATGGGCAAGACCCTCGCAGAGGCCTCTCCGGCCGCAGCAGCGGTCTTCGCGGAGGCGGACACAGCCCTCGGTGAACCGATCAGCGAGCTGGCATGGGCTGGCCCCGCCGACCGCCTCGACCTGACCGAGAACGCCCAGCCGGCGATCCTGGCCGCATCGATCGCGATCCTGGCGGCGCTGCGCGAGCGATGGGCCGCGGAAGGCCTCGCGGCACCGACCCCGTCGTTCATCGCCGGTCACTCGATGGGCCAGTACTCGGCCCTTGTCGCGGCCGGCGCCCTCGACCTCGCCGACGGCATCCGGCTCGTCCGCGAGCGCGGCCGCCTGATGCAGGCGTCGGGCCAGGGACGCGACGGCGCGATGGCGGCGCTGATCGGCCTCGACGATGCGCGACTCCCCGAACTGGTCGACGGCGGCCTCGCAGCACGGCGTCTTCGTCGTCGCCAACCGCAATGCGCCGGGGCAGGTCGTCGTCTCGGGTGAGCGCCCCGCCATCGAGGCCGGCGCGGAGCTCGCCAAGTCGCTCGGCGCCAAGCGCGCCATCGTGCTGCCGGTCTCGGTCGCGGCGCACTCCCCGCTCATGGCCGAGGCGGCCGACGGCATGCGCGAAGCGCTGACCGGGATCGTCTTCCACGACCCGGATGTCCCGCTGCTGGCCAACAAGGACGGCCGCCCGATCGAGACCGCCGAGGCCTGCCGGACCGAGCTCGTCGAGCACCTGACGGCCGGCGTCGACTGGGTCCGCGGCCGTCGAGCGGATGACCGCAGCCGGCGTCACCACCTTCGTCGAGATCGGCCCGGGACGCGTCCTGACCGGACTCATCAAGCGCATCGCCCCGGAGGCGGAGGTCATCGCGGCCGACGATCCGGGCTCACTCGATCGACTTCTCGCACTCGCCACCGTGCCCGCCTAACCAACGTCGCAGAAAGAGGAACCATCTTGCGCAAGCCCGACTACGACCGCCGCGTCGTCGTTACCGGTCTGGGGGTCATCAGCTCCGTCGGCAACGACGCCAAGACAGCCTGGACCAGCCTCCTCAACGGGGTCTCGGGCCTGGGCCCGATCACGCGCTTCGACACGACCCCGTACGAGGCCAAGCTCGGCGGCGAGGTCCACGACTTCGTGGCCAGCGACTGGATGGATGCCAAGGCCGCCCGCCGCAGCGAGGCGAGCATGCACTTCGGCGTGGCGGCGGCCAAGCAGGCTCTCGCCGACTCGGGCTTCGAGATCACCGACGAGAACCGGACCGAGGTCGGCGTGATCTTCGGCTCGGGCGCCGGCGGCCAGACGCTGATGATCGACAACTACGTGTCGATGAGGGAACGCGGCCCGCGCACCGTGGCCCCGACCTTCATCGCCAACGCCCTGACCGACAGCTGCTCCGGGATGATCGCGATCGAGACCGGGGCGATCGGCCACAACATGTGCGTCGTGTCGGCCTGCGCGACCGGGACGCACAACGTCGGCGAGGCGGCCGAGGCGATCCGCCGCGGCGACTGCATCGCGGTCATCAGCGGCTCGACCGAGGCACCCCTTTTAGAAGTGGGACATGCCGGCTTCTCGAACATGCGCGGGATGGGGATGCCGCGGCCGGGCGAGGCCCCGCAGACCGTCTCGCGGCCGTTCGACGCGACCCGCGACGGCTTCGTCCTCGGCGAGGGCGCGGGCTCGCTCTTCCTCGAGGACCTCGAGCTCGCCAAGGCACGCGGCGCCAAGATCTACGCCGAGGTCGTCGGCTACGGGTCGGCGGCGGACGGCTGGGACATGGTCCAGCCGATCGACGCCGGCGTCGGCTCTGCCCGAGCCATGCAGATGGCGCTCGAGCGGCGCGGCGTCCCGGCCGACGAGGTCGACCTGATCAACCCGCACGGCACGTCCACGCCGCTCGGCGACAAGCGCGAGACCGAGGCGATCTGGACGGTCTTCGGGCCGCGCTCGAGTGGCGCGGCCAAGTCGCTGGCGATCAGCGCGACCAAGTCGATGACCGGCCACATGATGGGCGCGGCCGGGGCGTTCGAGGCGTTCGCGACGGTCATGTCGGTCGCCGATGGCTGCGTGCCGGGCACGATCAACTACCGCGACCCGGATCCCGAGTGCGACCTGTGGGTCGTCCAGGAGACCCAGCCGCTCCCGATCCGCTACGCGCTGTCCAACAACATCGGCCTGGGCGGCCACAACGGCGCGGTCATCTTCAAGCGCTACGACGGCGACTGACGTGCGAGCTGGCCGCTCGCGAGCGTCCCTGCACTACAATCGCCGGATGAGTCTGACCGTGAGGAATCGCATTGCCGCCTGAACAAGATCCTGCCCGCCGGGCCGTCGTCACCGGGCTCGGGGCCATCATGCCGATCGGCAATGACTTCGAGACGTATTGGTCGAACCTGGTCGCCGGGGTGACCGGGACCCGCGAGGTCAAGAGCTTCGATGCGTCCGCGTTCGAGGTCCGGATCGCGGCCGAGGTCCTCGACTTCGACCCGACGACCGTGATGGACGCCAAGATGGCCCGCCGGATGAGTCGCTTCATCCAGCTCGCGATGGGCGCCGGGACCGAGGCCGTCCGCGATTCGGGGATCGACTTCGCGGCGATGGACCAGGACCAGCGCGACCGGGTCGGTGTCGTGGTCAACACCGGTGGCGGCGGGATCGAGCAGATCATCGACGGCACGCACATCCACGACCAGAAGGGCCCGCGTTTCGTCAGCCCGTTCGCGGTCCCCGCCCTGTCGGGCTCGATGGCGGCCTGCATGCTGTCGATGGAGTACAAGCTGACCGGCCCGGTCATCACCCAGGTCGCCGCCTGCGCGACGTCGGTCATCGCCTTCCACGACGCACTCCGGCTCATCCGCGATGGCGATTGCGACATCGTGCTGACCGGCGGTTCGGAGGCGCCGATCTGGCCGATGGGTCTGGCCGCCCTCTCGAACATGACCGCGCTGTCGAAGCGCAACGACGATCCGGCTACGGCATCGCGGCCGTTCGACGCGACGCGCGACGGGTTCGTGCTCGGCGAGGGTGCCGGCGTGGTCATCGTCGAATCGCTGGCCCACGCCCAGGCGCGCGGCGCGACCCCGATCGCCGAGATCCTCGGTGGCGCGCTGACAGCCGACGCCTTCCACATCAGCGCCCCCGACCCGTCGGGTCGCGGCCAGACCCGGGCGATGACCTCGGCATTGCGCAACTCCGGTGTCGCCCCCGACGAGATCGACTACATCGTCGCCCACGGCACGGCGACGCAGCTCAACGACTCGACCGAGACCAAGGCGATCAAGGGTGCCTACGGCGACTACGCGCGACAAGGTCGCGATCAGCTCGCCGAAGTCGATGATCGGCCACCTCGTCGGGGCCGCCGGGATCGCCTCGGCGCTGGCGGCGTTCGGGGCGATCCGCGACCAGGTCATCCCGCCGACCGCGAACCTGCACACGCCCGACCCCGAATGTGACCTCGACTACGTCCCGCTCGTCGCCCGCAAGGCGAAGGTCGAGACGGTCGCCGTCAACGGCTTCGGATTCGGTGGCCAGAATGCGGTGACGATCTTCCGCAAGCTCGAGGCCTGACCCGGCGCTGACGGCGCCGACGCGCCTCAGGCGCGGAGCGAGCGGCCCTCGAACGATTCGATCGCCGACACGTGCTCCGGCGACAGCGCGACCGGGAGGCTCGACGCGTAGTCGTAGCGCACCAGGATCGACTCGCTGACCGCGACCAGCCGTGGCTCGTCGCCCTCGACGCATGCCAGCAGCCGATGCTCGAGGGTGAACGACGATCGGCCGATCCGCGTCGCGCGCGTCTCGACCGTGACGATCTCGCCGTGGAAGGCAGGCGCGCGGTAGGTGATCCGGGCTTCGGCGAGGATCAGGCTCTCCGCACCCTCGGTCCCGAGCGCGATCGGCTCGCCGGTGACGTCGGTCCAGTACCGGATGCGGGCGATCTCGCAGTAGGTCAGGTACTTCGCGTTGTTGACGTGGCCCATCGCGTCCGTGTCGGCGAAGCGGACGGTGATGTCGACGTGATGCCTGAATGGCCCGGCCAGGTCGCGCGGGTCAGGCGATGACGTCTTCGCGTGCGGGTGCTGGTGCATCGCCCGAGTGTACGGGCCGTCGCGCGTCGAAACCGCGCAGCCGGAGCGAGTTGACGACGACCGACACCGACGACAGCGCCATGGCTCCGGCAGCGAGCGCCGGGCTGAGGGTGATCCCGAACGTCGGGTAGAGAACGCCCATCGCGACCGGGATCAGGACGACGTTGTAGGCGAAGGCCCAGAAGAGGTTCTGGCGGATCACCGACATCGTCGCGCGCGACAGGGCCAGGGCGTCGGCCACGGCCCGTGGGTCGCCGCCGACCAGCGTCACGTCGGCCGCCTCGATGGCGATGTCCGCGCCGGTGCCGATCGCGATGCCGAGGTCGGCCGCGGCGATCGCGGGTGCGTCGTTGATGCCGTCGCCGACCATCGCCACGGTGCGACCCTCGGCCTGCAGCCGGGTGACGGCAGCGGCCTTGTCGGCGGGGAGGACGTCGGCCATGACGCGATCGGCGGGGATGCCGACCCGCGTGGCGATCGCCCGTGCTGTCCGTTCCTCGTCGCCGGTCACGAGCCAGACATCGAGCCCCTGACGGCGCAGGTCTGCGACCGCCTCGGCTGCGCCCGGCTTGAGCGCATCGGTCACCGGGGCAAAACCGAGCAGACGGTCCCCGGCCGCGACCCAGGCTGGCGTCATCCCCTGCGCCGCGACCCGGTCTGCGTCGGCCTGGAGCGAGGCGACGTCGATGCCGTGCTCGCGCAGGAGGCGAGCCGTCCCGACGAGGATCCGGGTCCCATCGATCATCGCCTCGACGCCGAGTCCGCCGATCGCACGGAAACCCTCGACGCGCCGGAAGCCGAGCTCCTTCTCACGCGCACGGGCGAGGATCGCGGCCCCGACCGGGTGCTCGCTCCCCTTCTCGACCGAGCCAGCCAGGTCGAGCAATTCGTCGGGCGCCACGCCCGGTGCCGTGACGATCCCGCCGATCGACGGGCGGCCGACGGTCAGCGTGCCGGTCTTGTCGAGCACGACCGTATCGACCCGATGGGCGGTCTCCAGCGCCTCGCCACCACGGATGAGGATGCCGGCCTCCGCCCCACGACCAGTCCCGACCATGATCGCGGTCGGCGTCGCCAGGCCCATCGCGCACGGGCAGGCGATGACCAGGACCGCGATGAACGAGGTCAGGGCGAGGGTCAGGCGCGGCTCCGGGCCGGCGACGAACCAGGCGAGGAACGTCGCCGCCGCGATGACCAGGACGAGCGGCACGAACACCTCGGCGACGCGGTCGGCGAGGCGCTGGATCGGCGCCTTCGAGCCCTGCGCCCGCTGGACCAGGTCGACGATGCGGGCCAGCGCCGTGTCGCGCCCGACCCGCGTCGCGCGCATCACGAACGTGCCGGTCGTGTTCTGTGTCGCCCCGATGACCTCGTCGCCTGGTCCGACCGCGTGGGGGATCGGCTCGCCGGTCAGCATCGATGCGTCGACCGCGGATCCGCCCTCGACCACGACGCCGTCGACCGGGATCCGGTCACCGGGCCGGACACGGAGGAGGTCGCCGACGGCGACGGCTTCGAGCGCCACCTGGTGGTCCGTGCCGTCACGCACGACCAGCGCGGTCGCCGGACTGAGGCCGACCAGGCGATGGATCGCGCCGGTCGTCCGGCCCTTGGCCCGCGCCTCGAGCCAGCGCCCGAGCAGGACGAGGCCGATGATGATCGTCGACGAATCGAAGTAGGTGACGGGCTCGACGCCGGCCGAAACGACCAGGTCCGGCCACACGCGTGACCACGACGCTGTAGGCCCAGGCAGCCGTGGTGCCGACCGCCACGAGCGTGTCCATGTTGGTCGTCCCGATGGCGTGCCGCGCGCCATGCCGCCCGGTAGAAGCGGCCGCCGGCCCAGAACTGGATGAACGTCGCCGGGACCAGGACCAGCCAGTTGAGGGCCGTCACCGGGACAGCCGTCTGCGGCACGAACATCACGATCATGATCCCGGCGGCGACCACGATCGACGCCAGCGCTCGGAGGAGCAGCCCGCGTGCGGAGCGCGCCCGCTCGAGGTCGTCCGCGGCGAGCTCGTCGGCAAGGCTGGGCGGCGGACCGGAGTCGGCCGGGGTCGATCGCGTCCGCACGTCGTAGCCAGCCGCCTCGATGGCTCCGACGAGATCGGCCCGATCCGCGCGGTCGGGCTGGTAGCGGATCGTCGCCATCTCGGTGGCCAGGTTGACGGTGGCTGTCTCGACACCCGGTGTCTTGCCCAGGAAGCGCTCGATCCTGTTGACGCAGGACGCGCAGGTCATGCCCTCGATGGGCAGGGTCAGTTCGGTGGTCGCCTTGCTATCCATACTCCCTGGGAGTATACCATCGGCCAGTCTGTGCGAGACTCGTGCGATGCCGGACAACGCCGTCATCCGCACGACGATCCCAGGCCCGTGGGGACCCTTCCACCTCGCCGCCACCGATCGTGGCGTCGTCGCCGTTGCGTGGCTGACGACGGAGCCAGCATTCGACGCCGAGCTGGCGAAGCGCCTCCACGTCGCGGTCGAGAACGCGCGCGACATCCCAGCGACCGATCCGCGGCGGATCCACCTCGATGCCGGCCTGGCCTCGCTCGAGGGCCTGCTCGCCGGGCGACCGATCCGGCGCTCCGTCGCCTTCGACCTGACCGATCGGCCGGCCTGGGACCGACATGTCCTCGAGGCCGTGGCCATGATCCCCTGGGGCCGGACCGCGAGCTACGGCGAGATCGCCCGGCAGGTCGGCGCCCCGCGGGCTGCACGCGCCGTCGGTGGCGCCGTCGGGCGCAACCCGGTCAGCCTGCTGATCCCGTGTCATCGGGTGATCGCCGCGGACGGCGGCATCGGTGGCTACGGAGGCGACGGCTGGGGGAGCCGCGAGGAGCGACTGGCGATGAAGCGCGATCTGCTCCGGCGCGAAGGGGTCACGCTCTCCGCCGCTAACCGCTAGACTCCGCGCGACGCCAGCGGGGGTGTCGCTCAGGAGGTTCGATGACCGTCGCCGCTGCCGCTGCCCCGTCCATGTTCGCGGTATTCCGCCGGCGCGATTTCTCCCTCCTCTGGCTCGCCCAGCTGGTCTCGACGGCGGGGTCGGGATTGACCGATCTTGCGGCCGGCATCTATGTCTGGCGGCAGACCCAATCGACCCTGGCGGTCGGCCTGACTCTCATGGTCACCGCGGTCCCGAGCCTCATCGTGGGGCTCCTTGCCGGCGTCTTTGTCGATCGTCACGACAGGCAACGGATCATGGTCTGGACCTGCCTCTCCCAGGCCGTCGTGGTCGGGCTCATCGCAGTCGTCATCGGGATCGACACGATCGCCCTCGCCGGCCTGTACCTCCTGCTCTTTCTCAATGCGGGGATCAAGCAGTTCTTCGATCCTGCGCACGACAGCCTGATCCCCGAGATCGCGAGCGACGAGGAGCTCGCGGCCGCGAACTCCTTCCTGTCGATCGCGTCGTTCGGCTCGACGGCCGTTGGGTTCGCCGCCGCCGGTCTGCTAGCGGGCACCGTCGGCCTGACCTGGGCGTTCATCATCGACGCGGGAACCTTCCTCTTCGCGGCCGGCTGCATCAGCCTGATGGGCCGCCATCCGATGCCGAAGCCCGACGACGATGCGAGCGTCGCCGTCATCGTGGACAACCTGAAGTCCGGCTTGTCGACGCTGTTCGGGACGCCGATCATCCGCTCGCTGTTCGGCGTCGGCGCGTTCATGTTCTTCTCGTTCGGCCTGTGGAACGTCCTGCTCCTCCCGTTCTCGCTGCAGGTCCTCGGGGCGACGGAGTTCCAGTACGGGATACAGGAAGGGCTCACGTCGGTCGGCTTCGTGGCGGGCTCCTTCTTCATGGCCAGGTTCTCGCGGCTTCTGCCGGAGCCGGTCTGGCTCATCGTCGCGCTCACCGGGATGGGCGCCGCCGGCGTGTTGTATGGCCTGTCGAGCGAGGTCGGGATCGCACTCGTCCTCGTGACGATCACCGGCTTCTTCAATGCGCCGTCATCGATCGCGCGCTCCGTGCTCCTCCAGCGCAACACCCCGCGCGAGATGCGCGGTCGCGTCTTCTCCGCGTTCTATGTCATGCGCGACGTCATCTTCCTGATCGGCATGGCGAGCGCGGGCCTGGCCGACATCGTCGACATCCGGGTCCTGATCATCTTCGCGTCCTTGCTCCTGTTCGTGTCGGCCGCATTCACGTTCGTTGCGCCGGGGCTGGGCATCTCGACGTGGCGCGCCGCGGCCGCTCGCCTGCACGCGTCCGGGGCGGCGCCGGGCCTCGATGCGAGCCCGGTCAGAGCCGCCACGCTGGCCGATTTCGATCTCCTCGCGGGGCGCATCGGCGCCTTCACTTCGCTCTCAGCGGAACGGCGGGCGTCGTTCCTGGAGGGCGCCACGGTCCTCCAGGTCCCGAGTGGCACGCGCATCGTCGAGCACGGTGACACGGCGTCGTCGGCGTACTTCATCCTCGATGGCTCGACGACGGCCGGCATCCCGACCGACGCGGGCTACCGTGGCCTGTCGACCATGACCGAGGGCGATTTCTTCGGGGAGATCGGCGCACTGACCGGCAGCCCACGGACCGCAGACGTCGTCGCGGACACGGACACGACGCTGCTCGAGATCCCGCCGCTGACGCTGCGATCGCTGATGAGCGAGCCGGCGATCAGCGAGCTCATCCTGCCGACGTTGACCGAACGGCTGACACGAACGACCAGCGCGGACCTTCCGCGCCTGGCCGGGTTCGACCAGGACGACCTGCGCGACCTGCGCACCCCTCGGCCGGCGGTCGAGACGGTGCCTTGACGGTCTGATCGGGGCGGAGAGACTATCGTCTAGCCGACAGCGCGGTCGTCTCGCCGCGCATCGAGGAAGACCGGCCGGCGGGGTATTGTCGGCGCATCAGGGCCGCGCAAGGCGCGGCGGGAAGGGGAACCAGCACATGTCGAACAAGCGAATCCGACTTCCGAGGGAGGGAGTCGTCGCGTCGGATGACTCGAAGAGCCTCGGTCCGGACACCGAGAGTGATGTCGAGGGCCACGGGTTCGTCAATCCTGCCCCGCCCGCCGACTTCATCCCGCGAAGCCCCTCATCCGGTGGGGAGGCCATCCCGACCGACGAGCCCGCCGAGGACGAGCGCACGGTCTGACTACAGTCCCCGTCACAGACGACACCGTCCGGCCGACGCCGGGCGGTGTTTTCACGTTCGGAGGTCGTCGGCTGTCGCCGCGAGGATCGTCTTGACCTCGAACGGACTGACGTCGGGGTGCGCAGCGCGGATGAGTGCCGCCCGACCAGCGAGATGTGGCGCTGCGAACGAGTTGCCCGTTGCCCGGATCCGGCTGCCGCCTCGCCAGGCGACGTCGACATCGAGGCCGTGGGCGCCGAACTCCACGGGTGGTGACGGGTTGTACAGCCAGACGTCCGGATCCGGTATGTCGTGGGCGGCCACCGAGACGACCGCGGCGAAGAGCGACGGGTACGAAGGACCGATCACGTTGTTGGCCGCGGCGACAAGGAGCGTGTTCGCGAAGTAGGCCTCGTCGGCGAGCTCGTGGAACCGCTCGGCCATCGCGTCGCTGCGTGACGACAGGCTGAGGTTCACGACCCCGAACCGCTCGCCGATGGCCCACTCGAGGGCCGTCGCGAAGGCCGCGCCCGCGCCGCGGTTATCCGGGCCGAGTACGCGGATCGAGACCAATGCGGCGGCCGGAGCGATGGCGTGGATGATCCCGGCGCAGGCCGTCCCATGCCCGACGAGATCGCCGGGTTCGGGGTCGTCCACGACATGGTGGCGATCGCCGCTCGACTCGACGCGAAGGCTGCGGATGAGCCGCCCGCCGATGGCCGGGTGATCGGCCTCCACGCCCGAATCGACGATCGCGACTGTGACGTCCCGCCCCGCCGCGTCACCGAACGCCGCCTGACGGTCCATCGTCCCGAACGGACGGTTCCGCCGAAGGCCGAGGTGCGCGCCGGCCGCGAACGCGTCGCTCCAGGCCGGCCGGGACAGGTCCGTCACCGCCGCCTCAGACCAACCGCCTGCGACCCGACTCGGCACGCCGCTCGGTTCGCGCCAGGAGCACATCCAACCAGTCGATGGCCAGCTCCACGTCATCTGGGTCTGCGGCCCGAAGGCGACCGATCCGGTCTGCCAGTCGCCAGACTGGGTCGCCTTCGGTCAGGCGCTCGATGACGTCCGTGACGAGAACCTCGACCGCGTCGCGATCTAGGCCAGCGCCCTCGACCTGTGCGATGGACGTCAGGACGGCCCGCAGCAATTCCTGCGCCTCGCGATCGACCCTGCTGGCACGCGCCACGGCCGTCATGGCGGCCGCCATCCGCGTCGCCGACTCGACGTCGGTCAAGTCGAACGGCATGCCGTCGCGCCGGTCGAGCAACTCCAAGACGCCGATCATCTCGACCCCGTCGACGAGCGGCACCGCCAACAGGGTGCGTGGCACATACCCGGTCCGTTCGGCCGTCGAGCGCTCGAACCGCGGGTCGGCGGCGACGTCGGCGACGGCGATGGGCTGCCCGGTAGAGAAGACGTAGCCGGCGATGCCCTCGTGTGCCGCGATGCTCAAGCCGATGACGCCACGTCCCTGTGGGCCCGCAGCAGCGCGGAAGACCAGTCGATCGGTGGCGGGGTCATGCAGCGCGACGGACGCCGCCGTGACACCGATGAAGTCGGCCGCCGCCTCGGCCACTGCGTGAAGCGCCGGTTCGCCGGCGGCTGGCACGAGCCGGTCAGCCGCTGCCAGCCTGGCCGCTACAGCAACGAGCGCATCAAGCGCCAGGTCGCGCTGACGCGCATCCGATCCCGGTGGGTCGTCGCTCACCGGTTCACGGCCTCGGCAAGGCGGCGCGAATCGGGGATGACCAGGTAATCACCCTCGAACCGCAGCAGACCCTTCGCGACAAAGTCAGCCAGCAACCGGTTCACCGACTGGCGCGAGCCACCGATCATGCCGGCGAGCTCACCCTGGGTATACGGCCACGGCTGACGCACCTCGCCGACTGGGACCGGCTGACCGTCCGGCACGACCTGGCGGAGCAGGTGTCGTGCCAGCCGACCCGGCAGGTCCAGGAAATGGAGGTCCTCGAATTGATCCGTCAGGCGGCGGATCTCGCCGGCGAGCGCGGCGAGCAGCGCGCGACTGATGGCAGGTTCCTCGTCGATCAGCCTGTCAAAGGCGTCGCGACGGAGGACGAGCGTCTCGGCTCGATCGACGGCGACCGCCGTTGCGGACCGTGCACGGCCGTCGAGGAGCGCCAGCTCGCCGAAGAAGCCGCCGGCACCGACGGTCGTGAGGATCGCCGGCTCGCTGCCGTCTTCCGGGTCGACCATGATCTTGACCGAGCCACTGGCCACGATGAACAGAGAGTCGCCCGGGTCTCCCCCATGGAAGATCACCTCGCCTCGTCGGAACCGGCGCGACCGCATGGCTCCGATGACGAGGTCCATCTTCGACTCGTCGAGGCCGGCGAACAGCCGACACGCGACGAGCGCCTCACGGACGAGCGGGTCTTGGGGCGAACCAGGAACCATGTCCGCCATCGTACCCGGCCCTCGCCCCCTGGCGGACTGACGAATGGGAAGACGCGCCGCGGCCGCTAGACTCAGGAGGATGGGAGCGACGACCTGCTCAAGCTGCGGCGCCTCGATCCCGGAGCGATATCGGCTCTGCGGATCGTGTGGGACGCCTCGGGAAGCCGCGCGAGGGCCGGTCGAGATCCGGCGCTTCGCGACCGTCGTGAACTCCGACCTCAAGGGTTCGACGGCGCTCGGCGAGCGCCTCGATCCCGAGACGCTTCGCGAGGTGCTGACCCTCTATTTCGATGAGATGCGGCTGGTCTTCGAGTCGCACGGCGGCACCATCGAGAAGATCATCGGGGACGCGATCGTCGCTGTGTTCGGGCTCCCGGTGCGTCACGATGACGACGCCCTGCGCGCGGTCGAGGCGGCCGCGGAGACCCAGCGCGCGCTGGCCGCCCTGAACGACCGGCTCGAACAGACCTGGGACGTCCGGCTGGTCGTCCGGACCGGGATCGCCACGGGCGAGGTGACCTTCGGCGAGGCGAGCCTCGGCCAGCACATCCTGACCGGCGACACGATGGTCATCTCCTCGGCGATGGAGCAGAATGCCCCGCCCCTCGAGGTCCTGATCGCCGGCTCGACCTACGACCTCGTGCGCGACATGGTCGACGCCGAACCGGTCGACCCGGTCACCCCGAAAGGCGGCACCGAGGCGCATTCGGCATACCGACTCGTCTCGGTCGCGGCGCGGCCACAGGCCGGCCATGCCGGAGCCGATACCGTGGCCGCCGGCCTGCATCTCTGTCCCGCGTGCGGCGAAGAAAACCCGGCGTCGTTCCTGGTGTGCGGGATGTGCGGCACCGAGCTGGCGTCGACGGCGGCCGTCCGCGACAGCCGCAAGACCGTCACGATCGTCTTCGCGGACCCGAAGCCCGCCGCCCTCGACGGCGTGACACCGAGCCCCGAGGTTCTCCGGGACGTGATGACCCGCTACTTCGAGGCGATGCGGGTCCCACTCGAAGCGCACGGTGGGACCGTCGAGCGTTTCATCGGCGACGCGGTCATGGCGGTCTTCGGTCTGCCGGTCCGACACGAGGACGACGCGCTCCGAGCGGTCCGTGCGGCGGCGGCGATGCAGGCGGCCCTCCCCGCCCTGAACGACCAGCTGCGGCTGACCTCGGAGATGGAGATCGGCAACCATGTCGGGGTCAACACGGGCGAAGTGATCGCCGGAGACGCACGCCTCGGTCAGCGACTCGTGACGGGTGACGCGGTCAACACGGCGGCCCGTCTCGAGCAGGCAGCCGGCGCGGGCGAGATCGTGCTCGGGGCGTTGACCTATCGCCTGGCGCGCGACCAGATCGAGGCAGAGCCGATGGCTCCGCTGACGCTGAAGGGGAAGGCGGAGCCGTATGCGGCCTACCGGCTCGTCAACGTCGCCCAGCGTCCCAGCGAGCGGGCCGCGGCGACCACCCCGTTCGTCGGGCGCGAGGTCGAGATGTCGCGGCTGGAGTCCGCTCTGCTCGAGGTGACCACCGCCCGCTCCTGCCAGCTCCTCACGATCATCGGCGACGCGGGCGTGGGTAAATCGCGGCTCGTCCGCGAGTTCGCCGATCGGGCAACCGCACAGGAACAGTCGCAGGTGCTGCGCGGTCGCTGCCTTCCGTACGGTGACGGTGTCACGTTCTGGCCGATCGCCGAGATCGTTCGAAACGTCGCGGGCTATGGCGATGATGATTCGCGGGAGGAGGCTCTCGCCAAGATCCTGGACATCGCTCGCGGCACATCAGACGGGACTGACGACCCAGCGGCGATCGTCGATCGGGTGGCGTCTGCGATCGGCCTCTCCTCGACCCAGTTTCCGGCCCCGGAACTGTTCTGGGGGATCCGCAAGCTGCTCGAAGCGATCGCGAATCGGCGCCCGCTCGTCGCGATCGTCGACGATATCCACGTTGCCGCGCCGACATTCCTCGAGCTCCTCGACCACCTCACGGATGCGGTGCAAGACTCGCCGATCCTGCTGCTCACTACGGCGCGCCACGAGCTCTTCGAGACGCGGGAGGAATGGGCCGCCGGACATGAGGAGAGCCCAGGTAGTCCTGGAACCCCTCTCGACCGCGGATTCCGAGGCGATCGTCGCCGAGCTCCTGGGCGGCCTCGAGCTTCCTGTTCGAGAGCGGATCACCTCCGCGGCCGAAGGGAATCCCCTGTATGTCGAGCAGATCACGGCGATGCTGGTCGAGAGCGGCGCCATCGTCCGCGAGGGTGATCAGTGGGTCGCGACCGGCCGATCGGGAGACATCGCCATCCCGCCGACCGTGGATGCCCTCGTGGGCGCGCGTTTGGACGCCCTGCGGCACGAAGACCGCCAGGTGATCGACCCAGCGTCGGTGATCGGCCTCGGCTTCGCCGTCGAAGCGGTCGTCAATCTCGTTCCGGACGATGCGGCCGCGGCGGTCCCATCTCGTCTTGCGTCGCTGACGACCAAGCAGTTCGTTCGCCCCACTGTCGCTGACGAGGAGTGGTACCGATTCGGCCACGCGGTGATCAAGGACGCTGCGTATCGGAGTCTGCTCAAGCGCACCCGCGCGGAGATCCACGAACAATTCGTCAGCTGGGCAGAGCCCGTCAATCGCGAGCGCGGCCGTGAGCTCGAATTCGAGGAGATCCTCGGCTACCACCTTGAACAGGCGTATCGATACCGGAGCGAGCTCGGGCCCGTCGACGACAGCGGCCGCGGAATCGGCCAGCGCGCGGCAGCGAAGCTCGCCTCGGCCGGAAAACGAGCGTTTGGACGCGGTGACGCACCGGCGGCCGCGAACCTCCTTCGTCGAGCCGCCGCAGTGCTACCCGCCGATCACCACACGCGCATCGAATTGCTCACCGACCTGGCCTACGCCCTGGTGGAGCTTGGAGAATTCGATGCTGCGACGACCGTTCTGACCGATGCCGCCAACGCCGCCGCGGCGATCGGCGACCACCGACTTGCGGCTCGCACCGATGTCGCCAGGTTCAGCAAGGCGATCTACGCCGGTGCCGGTGGCAACTCCGACAAAGTCGTGGCCGACGTCGAACCACTGCTTGACGTCTTTTCGGGCGCCGGCGACATCGGCGGTACCGCCCTCGCCTGGCGGCTACTGATGCTTCTCCACGGCACGTCGGGGCAGTTCGATCGGGCGGCCGAGGCCGCGGAACGGGTCGTCCAGCTGGCATCACAGATCGGCGATACCCGGCTCGCCGCGAGCGGCGCGGTCGGCTACTCGACCTCCGTGCTGCTCGGCGTCACGCCCGTCTCCGAGGCGCTTCCTCGGTCCGAACAGCTCGTCGAGGAGGTACGCGGCGACCGAAAGGCGGAGGCCGTGATCCTCAGCGCGGTCGCGCAGCTGCATGCGATGGAGGGTCGGTTCGATCTGGCGCGGGACCTATACGGGCAGAGCGAGCAACTCCTGGTCGACCTCGGTCCCAGCCTGACGGGATCGTCGATCGCCCTCGAGTCGTCGCGCGTCGAGATGCTTGCGGGCAACCCAGAGGCTGCGGAACAGGTCCTTCGGCGCGATTACGTTCAGCTCGAGGCGCTCGGCGAACGTTATTTTCGATCGAGTCTCGCCGGATTCCTTGCCCAGGCCTTGTGGAGGCTCGACCGCTTCGACGAAGCAGAGCAGTTCACGAACGTCGCCGAGGAACTGTCGGATCCGGACGATGTCTGGAGCCAGGTGGCGTGGCGCACGGTTCGCGCCAAGGTGCTTGCGCGGAACGGGATGCCCGATGAGGCGGTGGCGCTCGCCAGCCAAGCGGTAGATCTTGCTGCCGGCACGACCAACATCGAGCAGGAGGCCGACGCGCTCGTCGACCTCGACGAGGTGTTGGGGCTTGCGGGCCGTGCCTCCGAGCAGGGCCCACCCCTGCGAGCCGCCCTGGCGCTCTACGAGCGGAAGGGCGACCTCGTCCTGGCGAGCCACGTCCGGACGCGCCTCGAGCAAGGCGTCCGGCCCTAGAACTACATCCGCATCGGGCCGTTGTGGGTCAGCCAGACGGTGACGTTCCCGTTGCCCACGATGAGGCACGGCCCGGTGTTGCTCGGGAAACCGCCGACCATGGTGCAGGTCGCCGTGACGAGCTCGGCATGCGCGCCAGCCGCGTCCGTCCAGTAGTGGTAGACGAACTTGTTGGCGCCACTCAGCTGCGAAGGCGCCTTCGCGAACGAGACGATGACCTTGATCCCCGGTGTCCCGGCCCCGTTGGCGTTGTTGAAGATCTTGCCGTTGCCGACCTCGACCGTCGAGGTCAACGACGTCAGCAGCGAGCACGAGAAGAACGACGGGAAGCCGGCCGTCAGGGTGGCGTTGCACGGCGTCGTCAACGTCGGGCTGTCACCGACTGCCGCTCCGACCGCGACTGGCATTGACCGTGACGGTCGTCGCCTGCGGGTTCCTGTTCTTCTGGAGCGCCTGGTCGTCGGCGACCGTGAGGCTGGTCTGGGCCAGGTTGAAGTCGCCGTTGGCGTCGCCGTTGTTGGTGACCGCGACCTGGTCGTCGATCGTCTTCGCGTCGCCGTGGCTGTTGTTCTTGCCACCCGGGGTGCCCGTGGTGTTGAACTCGAAGTGGACCGCCTGGGTGGCGCCGTCGGCCAGGGTCGACGGCGTGGTAAACGCCGCGACGAGGTAGACCGTGTTGCCGGCGTTCAGGGCGCCGAACGAGCAGGTGAGCGGCGTCGCAGTCGGGCAGACGCCGGTGCGGACCGTCGCGCCCGCCGCGGTCTTGATCGTCCAGGTCGCGCCGGCCACGGTCGCGCTCGGCGTCGTGGATGCAGTCAGGTACAGCTGCGAGATGTTGCTCGTATCGCCATTCCGGAGCCACTCGAAGAAGCCGACCTGCCGGCCGGCGCCGACCGCCGACGATGACGCGCCCGAGTCAGGCTGCGGTGCGGTCGGCGCACTGTCCGTGCCATGACCGACGACCCAGCTTGGGTTGGCTCCGAGGACGGTCCCGCCAGCGAACAGCGAGAGTGCGAGCACCGAGGCCGTGACGAGCCCGGTGATGAGGCCGCGACGTCGCGGTGGGCGTGGGAAATTCAGTCGCGCGCATCGATTCTCCTTGCCCGAAGCCCCCTCGGGCCTCGGAACCAGTGTGACGGGGGTAGTACGAAAGTACTCTGTCGCCGGAGATTGCGGCAGGGCAGGTTCGGTGTCAAGTCAACCAATCCGACCGCGGTGCGTTCGCGCACCGTTCGTGCTCAGCCGCGGGGGATCGGCCTCATCGGGTAGACGCCGATGACGATCGGCGTCCGGGGGTCGAGCGACAGCTCATAGCCGATCTCTCCGGCCCGGAGCAGGTCGCCGAGGAGCGACCCTTCGCGGTTCGGGAGGCCGACGTAGACCCAGCCCGGATCGAGCTTGACGGGGGTGACGTCGTCGTCGCCGCCGTCGATGCCGAAGCGACGCCGCAATTCGTGCATCGGCACGTACGGGCGGCTCTTGATGAAGCGCCGGAGCTGGGGCGCCGTGCACTGGCCGTTGCGCTCGGGGTTCGCGTGGTCCCCCGGCCCGGGACCGGGCCCCGCCGGGTGCCCGGTCGGCGCAGGTACGGGGCCATGCTGCCGCTCGGCGCCGTTCGGTGGCGGGGCGCCATTCGGTCGCGGAGCGCCGCCGGCCGGCATCACGCCGTTCATGGAGGCGATGGGCGCATCAGCGCCGTTCATGGGCGATCCGTGCGCCGGAGCGGGGTTCGCGTGGGCACCGGGCGTCGGAGCGCCGTTCGCCGGGTCAGCGCCTGCCTGAGTCCCGTTCGTCGGCGCCGCGGAGGCGCCCGGGATCGGGGCCCCGAGCGGCGGCGTGCCGTTGAGCGTGGTGCGATCGACGTGATCGGCGCGCGGCTGGGCGGGAACGGCCGGGCCCGGGCTCACGCCCGCAGCGCGGCGGGTCTGGTCTTGACCCCCGTGGGCGGGGTGATGCGGTCGACCGTGATGGCGCCTGCTCATCGGCTTCGACGTCCGAGCCGTTCGGCGCGGGCTGGTGAGGCGACGCCGGAGCGTCGCGGTGAGATGGTCATGCGTTCTCGGATATGCAGGCGGGACGCATCGGGCGCGACCCGTCGACCGATGATACCGCAGCCCGCAGGAGAGAAGGCCGAGCCGCCACGGGCTCGAGGGTCCTCAGCCGTCGACGACGTACAGCTCGCGCGGGGCCTCGTTGAGTGCGATGGGGCCATCCGGGCCGCAGATCACGATGTCTTCGATCCTGGCGCCGTATTCGTCGACGAGGTAGATGCCCGGCTCGATCGAGAACGCCATCCCCTCGCCGAGCGGCTCATGGTTGCCGGCGATGATGTACGGATCCTCGTGACCTTCGAGGCCGATCCCGTGCCCGGTCCGATGGAAGAACGCGTCCCCGAACCCTTCCGCGGTGATCGGGTCGCGGGCGGCCGCATCGACCGCCTCGGGGGTGACGCCGGGTCGGACGGCCCGGGTCGCAGCCTCCTGGGCGCTGTGCAGCACGGCGAACAGGTGACGGAACCGCTCGTCGGGTCCCTTGGCCGGGTCGCCACCGGTGACCCACAACGTGCGCGTGATGTCCGAGCCGTAGCCGTCGATCGTGCCGCCGATGTCGAGCACGATCGGCTCACCGGCCGTGATGACCCGCTCCGACGCCTCGTGATGTGGCGAGGCCGAGTTCGGGCCGGAGCCCACGATCGCGAAATGAGCGTCGTCATGACCCTCGGCGATGAGGCGCTCTCGGACCTCGCGCGCGACGTCAGCCTCGGTCCGCCCGACCAGCGACCCACCGGCGATCTGGGCGACGACCCGGTCGGCCGCGTGGGCGGCCTCGGTCAGCAGCGCGATCTCGTCGGCGTCCTTGACGATCCGGAGCTCGCGCAGGACCGGTGAGGCGAGCTCGAGCTGGGCCTCGGCGAGGTGATCGCGCAGGCGCAGCAGGTGGCGCGCAGGGAGGTCGTCGGAGACGGCGACCCGCAGGGCTCGTCCGCGCGGTTCGTCGAGCGCCGCGCGGACCATCGAGGCGACCAAGGCGTGGGCGTCGTCGGCCTCCTCCCACGTCACGACGGGGAGATAGCCGGCCGCGGCCGGCGGACAGGCGCGGGCCGGCGTCGCCTCGAGCCGCGGCGCGACCAGCGACGGCGCGCCGGTGGCCGGGATCACGAGCATCGTCAGTCGCTCGAGGGGCATCGCCGGATAGCCGGTCAGGTAGCGCAGGTCCGCCCCGACCCCGACGAGGATCGCGCTCAAGCCGGCCTCGGCAGCGCGCGCCTGGGCAGCCGAGATCCGCTCGCGGTAGCGCTCGGCCGGGATCGATGGGCGGGAGGTGATCATCGTGGCGACTCCATCTCTTCTGGCGTGGCGGTCATGACGATCCTCGACGGCCAGCCAGCGTGCCATCTGGCGCGGGCCGTCCTCGAACAGCTGGCGATAGGTATGGACCTTATCCGCGCCCGCCGCGAGCGCGCGGCGGCGCAGCTCCGCGTCATCGTGCTGCCCGACAGCGAGGACCGGCGTGCCGGCGGCCCGGACACGGGAAATGGCCTCGACGCCGTCGTAGGCGCGGGCGGTCAGGTCGACGATGACCCGATCGACGTCGGGCAGCGCGCCCTCGAGACCGGCTGCCGAGCGGACGGGAACGGCGACCCCGTCGCTTGCGTGGACCAGGTCGGCCAGGCGCGTCGCCCAGATCAGGTCATCTGCGAGGATCGCGACCCGCGTCGTCAGTCGAGCGTCTCCGCGAGGTGGTGGAAGACGTCGCGCGCCGTCACGACGCCGGTCGGCCGGCCATCCTCGACGATCGGGATGTGCCGGAAGCCACCGACCGCCATCTTGTGGATCGCGATCGCGATCGGATCGTCATGGCGGAGGACGACCGGGTCGGGCGTCATGAAGTCGCGGACGTGGAAGGCATCCAGACGGGTGCCGGCCGCCCGCACCACGGCGTCGCGGTCGGTGAAGATGCCGACGAGCCGGCCATCGACGGTGACCAGGACGCAATCCGACTCGGCGTCCTGCATCCGGGCGATCGCCACGCTGACCGGGGTCTCCGGATCGACGGTCAGCGGCGGCGGAGCCCCGAGCTCATCGAGATGCTCGCCCAGCAAGCGGCCATGGAACGACAGCGCCGGCTGCGGGGTGTCGTGACCGGCCAGGTCCGCACCGCAGTTGTCGCAGACCTCCGTCCCCGTCAGGTTGTCGAACCCGCAGACCGGACACTTCATGGCTGGTTCCTCTCGGTTCCGGGTCTACTCGACCGTCCAGGTCTCGCCGCCGTTGAGCACGTCGGCGAGGTCTCCTGCGCCACTCCTGGCGATCGCGCCCGCGATCTGCTCCTCGATGAGGCGGTCGTGGGTCGGACGGGCGACCGCCCGCAGGATCCCGACCGGGACCGGGTAGTCGGGCCAGGACATGCGCGACAGCATCAGCGCCAGGTACGGCTCCTCGGCCTGCTCGTCGTGGACCAGGAGGTCCGCCTCGGTCACGCCGTTCTCGCCGATGGTGACGACCTCCGGATGAAGGCCGGCGAGCCTGATCCCCTTGTCGCGGTCCTTGCCGAAGATCATCGGCTGGCCGTGCTCGAGGAAGAGCATCCGGTCCTCGCGGACCTCGCGGTCGGTGAAGTCGCGCCACGCCCCGTCGTTGAAGATGTTGCAGTTCTGGAGGACCTCGACGAACGACGAGCCCTTGTGCCGGCCCGCCCGCTCGAGCGTCATCTGGAGGTGCTCCGTGTGGGTGTCCACCGAGCGGGCGACGAAGCTGGCCTCAGCGGCCAGGGCGATCGTCAGCGGCACGATCGGGGTGTCCACCGTGCCCGCCGGCGTCGACTTCGTCTTCTTGCCGAACTCGGAGGTCGGCGACGCCTGGCCCTTGGTCAAGCCGTAGATGCGGTTGTTGAACATGACCAGATTGATGTCGACGTTGCGGCGCATCGAGTGGATGACGTGGTTGCCGCCGATCGACAGCGCGTCGCCGTCGCCGGTGATGACCCAGACCATCAGGTCGGGGCGGGCCGCCTTGAGCCCGGTGGCCAGCGTCGGCGCGCGGCCGTGGATGGTGTGGAAGCCGTAGGTGTTCATGTAGTACGGCAGCCGGCCGGAGCAGCCGATGCCCGAGATGAACACGATGTTCTCGCGGGCGTACCCGAAGTCGGGCATCACCTTCTGCGTCTGGGCCAGGATCGAGTAGTCCCCGCAACCGGGGCACCAGCGGACCTCCTGGTCGGACACGAAGTCCTTGCGAGTCAGCTGGATGACGGCGGCGTTCTCGGCGCTGAGCGGCGGCTGGCCGGGGACGGCCGTCGCGTGGCCGTTGGTGTCAGTCATGACTGTTGCTCCGCGAGGATGCGCTGGGCTTCTTCGACGATCTCCGAGATGCGGAACGGCTTGCCGCGCACCTTGTCGTAGCCGACGGCGTCGATCAGGTAGCGCGCCCGGATCAGCATCAGCAGCTGACCGAGGTTGACCTCCGGGATCAGCACCCGCCGGTAGTTCCTGAGGACCGCCTCGGTGTTGGCCGGGAACGGGTTGAGGTGGCGCAGGTGCGCATGCGCGACGGACACCCCGTCGCCGTGCAAGCGCTCGACCGCCGACCGGATCGCCCCGTAGGTCGAGCCCCAACCGAGGATCAGGAGCTCGCCCTGCTCGGGCCCGAAGACCTCGAGAGGCGGGATGTCGTCGGCGATCCCGGCCACCTTGGCGGCACGGAGCAGCTGCATCCGGTGGTGGTTGTCCGGGTCGTAGCTGACGTTGCCGGTGATGTCGGCCTTCTCCAGCCCGCCGATGCGATGCTCGAGGCCGGGCGTGCCCGGGACGGCCCACGGGCGGGCGAGCGTCTCGGGGTCGCGCTGGTACGGGCGGTACGTGGCCGGATCGGTGGCATTAGCGACACCGATCCCGGGAAGGTCGGCGAGGGCCGGGATCTTCCACGGCTCCGAACCGGTGGCCAGGAACGCGTCGGACAGGTAGACGACCGGGGTCATGTACTTCAACGCCAGCCGGACGGCCTCGATCGCAAGGTCGAAGCATTCGCCGGGCGTGGCCGGCGCGACGATCGGCAACGGCGAGTCCGAGTTGCGCCCGAACATCACCTGCAGGAGGTCTGCCTGCTCGTTCTTGGTCGGCATCCCGGTCGACGGGCCGGCGCGCTGGACATCGATGACCACCAGCGGCAGCTCGACCATGACCGCGAGACCCATCGCCTCGGTCTTCAGCGCGATCCCGGGACCCGACGAGGCGGTCAGCGCGAGCGCCCCGCCGTACGACGCGCCGATGGCCGCCCCGATCGCGGCGATCTCGTCCTCGGCCTGGAACGTCTTGACCCCGAACGTCTTGTAGCCCGACAGCTGGTGGAGGATGTCCGAGGCCGGGGTGATCGGGTACGAGCCGTAGAACAGCTGGCGGTCCGCGAGCTTGGACGCGACCAGGAAGCCGAGGGCGGTCGCCTCGTTGCCGGTGATGTTGCGGTAGACGCCCGGGTCCAGCTTGGCCGGCTTGACCCGGTAGTGGGTGTGGAACGCCTCGGTCGTCTCGCCGAAGGCATAGCCGGCGCGGAGGGCCCGCTTGTTGGCCTCGGCGACGACCGGCCGTGCCCCGAACTTCTGGTCGATCCAGGCGATCGTGCCGTCCTGGCTGCGCTCGTAGAGCCAGAACATCAGCCCGAGGGCGAAGAAGTTCTTGGTCAGGTCCATCTGCTTCGAGGTCATGTCGAGACCCTGGAGCGAGGCCGTGTTGAGGGTCGAGATCGGGACCTCGAAGACGGTGTACGCCTTGAGCGAGCCGTCGGTCAACGGGTTGCTCGTGTAGGCCGCCTTGTTGAGGTTCTGCTGGGTGAATGCGTCGCTGTTGACGATCAGCGCGCCACCCGGTGGCAGGTCGCCGATGTTCGTCTTGAGCGCCGCCGGGTTCATCGCAACCAGGACGTCGGGCTGGTCGCCGGGCGTGTGGATCTCCGATGACGAGAAGCTGATCTGGAAGCCCGACACGCCGGGCAGCGAGCCGGCCGGTGCCCGGATCTCCGCCGGGAAGTCCGGCAGGGTGCTGATGTCATTGCCGAAGACGGCCGCCGTCCGGGTGAACTGGGTCCCCGTCAACTGCATCCCGTCGCCGGAATCGCCGGCGAACCGGATGGTGACTCGCTCGAGCTCCTGGACGTCGGGCTCGAGCTCCTTGGTGAGTGTCACGCGCCTTCAGGCTCCTTCATGCGCTGGTGGGGTCGCGGCGGCAGGTTGAGCAGCTCCTCGGGGAACGACTCGGCGAGGAACTTGATGATGTCCGACTGGCGGACGACACCGACCAGCTGGCGGTTGGCATCGACCATGGGGACGTTCCTGTACCGACCGGTCTGCATCAGGACGATCGCGTCGCGGATCGTGTCATCGAGGTCGAGCGTCTTCGGGTCGGTCGTCATCAGCGACTCGACAGGCTGCTGCAGGTCGATCGTGCCGCCCACGATCCGGGCGAAGACGTCGCGCTCGGTCAGGACGCCCACCAGCCGGCCCGAGGCATCGCACACGAAGACCGAATCGCCGGTCCCCGTGCGCTGGATCGCACGCACGCAGTCCGCCAGCGAGGTACCCGGCTCGACGGTCACGGGCTGGCGACGGCTGAGCACGCGCAGGCGCTCTTCGGTGATGGAGGGGACGCGACGCGCGACGGTCGCTTCGGTGGACTCGGTCACGAGCCAAGTGTAGTGCCTCGTGCGCGAAGCGGCCCTCGACGCGGTCGGTCGCGCACGCTCGCGACACGCATCGGCCGGCGGACGGCCGGCCTGCGCTGCTAGCCTCCGGCGATGGATCGGCGACGCGCTCTCGGCATCGGCCTCGTCGTGGTTGCGGGCGCGAGCTTCGCATCCGGGTCCATCTTCGCGACCCTCAGCTACCGCGAAGGACTCGACTGGCTGACGCTCCTCGGCTGGCGCTTCCTGATCGGGGCCGGCCTCGCCTGGGCGTGGGTCGCGCTCTCGCCCTCGCGGCGCGGGTCAGTCCGCGGCCTGACGCGCCGGCAGCTGGCGGTGACGCTGGCGCTCGGAGCGGTCTACACGGGGAATGCCGGGACCTATTACGCGGGGATCGAGACGATCCCGGCCTCGCTGGCCGGCGTGATCGTCTACATCTACCCGGTCTTCGTCGCCTTGCTCTCGCTTCGGTTCGCGACGCGGCTGCCGGGTCGTCGGCCGTGGTTCGCGCTGGCCCTCGCGGTCGTCGGGATCGTGCTCGCGCTCGGCGGCGTCGATGTCAGCGCCGACCTGCCGATCCAGGGCATCCTGCTGATCCTCGCCTCGGCGGCGATCTACTCGGTCTGGATCGTCCTGTCCGCGCGACTCTCCGGCGAACGCCGCGATCGGCTGGGGAGCGACGTGCCCGCGGACGCGACGGCCGCCCGAGACGCGGCGGGCACGACTGCCGTGATGATGACCGCGACGGCCCTCGTGTTCGCCTCGATGGCCGCGATCGCGGGTGCGCCACTCGACCCGCGGACGGTTCCATCGGCCGCCTGGCCGTACCTGGTCGGCATCGGCTTCCTCGCCTCGTTCCTGGCGATCCAGACGTTGTATGCCGGGGCTCGGCGGATCGGAGCTGCGCAGGCGGCGCTGGTCAGCACGACCGAGCCGGTCTTCATCGTCGTGCTCTCGTTCGTGATCCTCGATCAGCGCCTCGCCCCGATCCAGCTGGTCGGGGCCGGGCTCATCCTGGTCGGCGTGATCATCGCCCAGACATCTCCCCGACCGCGCGGGGCACCGGAACCCGCGACGCCCCTGGAGGCGGAGGTCGAGGGCTGAGGCGCCCCCGCGTGTGGGCGGGAACGGACCTCAGCCGCGCGTGGCGGCCAGGACGGCCCGCCCGGCATCGGTGATGAACGCCCCGTCCGAGCCTAGCCCGATGAATCGGAACCCGAGCTCGCGGTGACGGCCGAGCGACGACGCGTCGCGCAGCAGGACACCGGCCACCTTCCCGGCCGCCTCGGCCGTCGCGACCACATGGCGGAGCGCATCGAGGTAGACCGCGTCGTCGAAGCGCCCCGGGATGCCGAGGCTGTGCGACAGGTCGGTCGGCCCGACGAAGAGGACGTCAACGCCGTCGATGGCGGCGATCTCCACGGCGTGCTCGACGGCGCTCCGCGTCTCGATCTGGATGATGCCCAGGATCCGGCGATTGACTGCCTGGATCTGCGTGTGGCCCTGCTCGCCGAGACCTGCGCCGCGCGTCGAGAGGGCGAGACCGCGTGTGCCGTCGGGCGGGTAGCGCATGAACGAGATCGCCTCGCGGGCCTGCTCCGGCAGGTCCACCCGCGGGACCATGATCCCGTGCGCACCGAGGTCGAGCGCACGGCCGATGCGGAGCCGTTCGCCCGACTGAGGCCGGACCAGCGCCGCGGCTGGTGTCGCGCCCATCGCGTGGAGGTTGGCCAGCAGGTCGGATTCGGTGCCGGCGCCGTGCTCGAGGTCGATGATCAGCCAGTCGAAGCCGGAGCGGGCCATGATCTCGGTCGCGACCGGCGACCCGAGTCCAGCGAACGCGCCGTAGAGCGTCTCCCCGGCAGCGAGTCTGGCGTGGAGGTCGACGACACCCGGGACGGGCGGCATGGCGGTCTGGTCTGTCATGTGGTCATGATGCCCGGTCGCAGGTCACCCGTGCGAGCGATGGCGGCGGTTCAGGGTCCGTTGACGAGCCCGGTCGTGTCGACGACCTCGAGGTCGCGGCCGGTGATGACGTCGAGCTCGTGCAGGATGTCGTCGTCGAATCGCGGGTCGCTCGCGCCGGTGATGTACCAGGGCGACCCGTTGTCGGCGAGGATCATCCCGTAGCGCTTGAGCGCCTCTGCGATGGTGCGTGCCTGCGGTGAGAGGCGGCTCGTGTCGTAGCCGGCCTTGAGGCGGACGCGCAAGCCCATCGGCGGGAGCGAGGTCGAGGTCGATTCGCCGGCCTCGTGGCGGGCCGGGTAGATGTAGCTCATCCGGGAGCGGTTGGTGGTGAAGCGCAGCGCGTGGGCGATCGCGCCGGCGGCGACCTCGTCGTAGCGGACGAGGCCGGGGAGGATCGGCAGGCCGGCCGCATCGGCGCTCGTCCAGCCCGCCGGTCGCAACGCGTTCGAGCGCAGGTCCCAGATCGCGCCGCTTCCCGCCGTCCATGCCCCACCGACCTGTTGCGCGGCGAAGAGTTCGTAGAGACGGCAGGCGTCCTTGTCGACCATCAGCATGTGGCCGTCCGACCCGCCCTCGATCAGCGGCGACGGCGGGGATCGGGTAACCGCCGTGGTCGGATTCCTCGTCGTACTCGAAGGTGACGGTCGAGCGCGGGGTCGACGCGGTGACGACCTGGTACGGGATGCCGTAGCCGGCATACGACCCGAAGTCCATGTGCAGGCCCCGATCGAGCCCGATGGCACCGATCATCGTGGCCGAGTTCGCCGCGACGGCGCGTCCGTCGATCGGGACGTTCCAGACGTTGTCCGCTGGGAAGATCGGGCAGGCCGGAGCGCCCGGGACCGTGGGCGCGCCCCCGGGCGGAGGAGGCGGAGGTGGCGGCGCGGTCGTCGCCGGCGGATGGCTCGAGGCCTTGCGTGGGTCGGTGCCCGCCTTGTACTCGGCTCCGTCGGTCCAGCCGTCGTGGTCCGTGTCGGCGACCCGCGGGTTCGTGCCGAGACGTTGTTCGGTCGTGTTCGAGAGGCCGTCACGGTCGGGGTTCTCGCGACCGTCCCGCAGACCGTCGCCGTCGCTGTCCGCGCGGCGCGGCGACGTGCCGGCCAGGAATTCGAAGGAGGTCCGCAGCCCGTCGCCATCGGTGTCCTCGCGGCCGTCGCGGATGCCATCGCGGTCCGTGTCGGCGCGGCGCGGGTGCATGCGCGCGACGTATTCCTGCCGGTTGGTCAGGCCGTCGCGGTCGGGATCCTCGCGCCCATCGGGTAGGCCGTCGCGGTCCGTGTCGGCACGAGACGGGCTGGTCAGCGAATACGTCCGCTCCCAGGTGTTGGGCAGCCCGTCGTGATCGGTATCGGTCGCGGCGACCGCCACGGCCGGCGTCACCAGACACGCGACGAGCAGGACGGCCGGCAAGCGCGATCCGCGCGTGACGAGCCGTGGGCGATCCATGTCCCGATCGTGCGCCCGGGGCGTCCCGACGGGAATGCCTCGGTCGTCCCGGCCGGCTGACCCCGTGGTCCGGTTCCGGCTGGCAACGCCTCCTATATCTGAACCTTCTGCGCGGGTGCGACCATCTGTAGGGGTGAAGCGCCCATCCCGGGCGCCGCTGGAGTACCGCCGATGCGGACGAGGCTGGTCGAACGGGCACGAGAGGGTGACGACGTCGCCTTCTCGGAACTGGTCGACCTCGACGGTGACCTGTGCTACGCGATCGCGTTTCGAATCCTGCGAGATGCGGAGCGGGCGCAGGACGCCGTCCAGCAGGCATTCCTCCTCGCCTGGCGCGAACTCCCGCGGCTCAGGGACCCGGAACGCTTCGGTCCATGGCTCCATCGTCTCCTCGTCAATGCCTGTTACGAGGAGCTCCGCCGCTATCGGCGGTGGAGCACCAACATCAGGGTCCTGCCGGTCGACGGACCGGGCGGGCCCGACCCGATGGTCTCGGTCGACGACCGTGACGCCCTCGACCGCGCATTCCGGCGCCTCACGCCGCGAGCATCGCGCGGTCTTCGTCCTGCACCACCACGCCGGGCTTCCCGCTGGCCGAGGTCGCCGACGATCGTCGGCGCACCCGTCGGCACGGTGAAGTCCCGGCTGCACTACGCGACCCAATCCCTGCGCGCTGCGATCATCGCTGACAGCCAGGTCGATTCCGCGGAGGCACGACTGGCATGACGGTCAAGCGCGATCCCGACGCGATCCTCGCCGCGTGGCTCCACGAGGGGCCGGCCGGGCTCCCCGATGCCACGCGGCGGGCGATCGCGGTAACCACCCGAACCCCACTCAACGGCGACTCCCGAACTGGTTGCCCGAGGGAGACCTTCAATGGCACCGATCGATCGCCCTCGCCGCGTCGCGGTCGTCCTCGTTGTCGGCGGGCGCGTACTTCTACCTGTGCGGCCGAGTCGGCGGCCCCGTCGTGGCCCGTGCCTCAGCGTCGCCCGGCTTTCGCGTCGCCGACCCCAGCCGGCCCGTCGGTGGCAACCACCGTTCCAACTCGCGGCGCAGACTACCTCCACTCCGCCGCCGTGGGCGCCGGTTTCTACGCGCCTCTGTCCCGGGCCTCGTCGGACGGAGTCGCGCTCGACTGCGTACCTGGCTTCGCCGTCGCGGCCGTATCGAGCAACCGTCCTGGCGATGACCTCGAGATCGGTATCCCGAGGCTCGAGATCAGCGCCCAGTGAACACGGTGACGATCCTGTCGGCCGACGGTCAGCGCCGCCGGACGATCCTCGCGGCTTGGTCGCGGCGACCGGCGCCTCGACCGTCACCGGGCAGATCGAAGACGACGGTCGGCGGCCATCGCGGCGCGCCGTCTCGATCTTCGCACCGGTGACCGACAACGTGCAGGTCGGCCCGATCCCCGGAGTCACGATCCCGCGGTGGAGGCTCGGGTCGAACTCCGCCTCGGCGGGTTACGCGGGCATACGGGCAAGCACGATCCGATCAGTCTCGACGCCGAACGGGTCGCCGAGCTGCAGCCTCGTCGCCGACTCGATCGAGTGCGCGCTGACCACCTCAGTCCGGGAACGCCTCCGGTCCGCGCTCGCTCAGTTCGCGGGCCTCGCCGGAGGCGTCTTCGGCTGGCAGCCACGAATACGGGTAGCGGCCGTCCTCGAGGTCGGCCGCCTGGCGGGTGATCTTGAGCGGATGGAAGGTGTCGACCATCACCGCCAGCTCCTCGGTCGCCTCCTTGCCGATCGAGGCCTCCGCGGTCCCCGGGTGCGGCCCGTGCGGGATCCCGGCCGGGTGGAGCGTGAACGAGGCGATCCCCACACCGCGACGGCTCATGAAGTTGCCGGCGACGTAGTAGATGACCTCGTCGGAATTGATGTTCGAGTGGTTGTAGGGCGCCGGGATCGCGAGCGGGTGGTAGTCGAACTTGCGCGGCACGAACGAGCAGACGACGAAGTTCCGCGCCGCGAAGGTCTGGTGGACCGGCGGCGGCTGGTGGACCCGCCCGGTGATCGGCTCGAAGTCGGCGATGTTGAAGGCGTACGGCCAGAGGTAGCCGTCCCAGCCGACGACGTCGAACGGGTGATGGGCGTAGTGGTAGGCGGTCAGCCGGTTGCGCATCTTGACGTGGACCCGGAAGTCGCCCTCGTCGGTCCGCGCCGGGACCTCGTCGGGGAGCCGGATGTCGCGCTGCGAGTACGGCGAGTGCTCGAGCAGCTGGCCGTAGTCGTTGCGGTAGCGCTTGGGCGGCTCGATCTCCGACGGGCACTCCAGGTAGAGCATCCGCTGGGCACTCCCCGCGTCGGGCGCGAGGCGCCAGGTCGTGCCGATCGGGATCACGAGGTAATCGCCCGGGCCGTACCGGATCGGCCCGAAGTTCGTGTCGAGGAGGCCCTCGCCCTCGTGGACGTAGAGCATCTCGTCGGCCTCGCCGTTCCGGTAGAAGATCGTCTCGGGCATCGGCTCGGCCGGGCGGACGACGCCCATCACGACGTCGTTGTTGAAGAACAGCGGGATGCGCCCGGTCACCGCGTCGCCGTGCGGCTCGATCCCCGCCGCGTCGATCAGCCGGTGGTGGTGATAGCCGTCGTCGGCCTCTTCCAGGGTCGATGGTCGCGACGGGCTCGATCCGGTGGGTCCGGGTCGGCGGCGTCACGTGGTAGAGCAGCGAACTGCGACCGGTGAAGCCCTCGACGCCGAACAGCTCCTCGGCGTAGAGCGAGCCGTCCGGAGCGCGGTGCTGGGTGTGGCGCGGTGTGCGGGATGCTGCCGCGAGCCGCGTAGAACATGGGCGACTGGCCTCCTGGGTCCGAGGAGGCCAGTCTAGGTCGTCAGGAACGATGCCGGGCATGGGATCGGCCGCGTCACGCAGCGACTCCGGGAACTGATGCGTTTTCCGGACTCTGCTTCGATTGCCGCGATCGGCGACCACTGATGCGTCGCCTTGTCGGAAGACCTTGGTCAGTCGATCGTTCCCGAAGCGTCAGAAGACCCACGCGTCGGCGCTCGATGCCGGTCGATGGTCCGAGCCCCTGGGGCATTTTTCGCTGCCGCGTACGCCGCCGACTCGCCCGCGTCTCGTGTACGTTCGACTCCGCAGGACCATTCGCCCGGGCCGTTCGGTGTACGTGCACGTCGTCCCGATTTCGGAGGTCGCGGCATAGTGGATGTCGGATTTCGGTCGCTACCTCGGCTCGAAAGGAGCCCGCAGGCCGCGAGACGGCCCGGGGTCGCCGGTGAATGTCCGGACGGCGCGGTGGATGAGGTCGGACGGCGATGGCCGGCCGCCGACGTTGGAACCGGACCGGGTCCGAGAATGAAGCGCGCCGCCGACGACGACGACGGCAAGCGACGGCGGCCGCGGCGACAGCGGAACGTTTGTGGTCATGGTTGGGTACCTCCACGGGACATGCCAGTCCCGTTCCTGGGGTGCCGATTGGATGGTCAGGAGCGCGGCCTCGACGACGCGGTCGGGCGCCTCGGTCGGACCGGCTCGATGAACGATCGAGCAGCGCGTTCGAGCGAGCGATCGTCGGTCATGCGAGCCGTCCTCCGTGGACAACGGGCTCCGCATCGGCCGTCAGGGCGTCGCGAAGGCCGGCGATGGCGTAATGCAGTCGCGATCGGGCGGTACCGGCCGGGATGCCGAGCATCTCGGCGATCTCCACGAGCGGCAACCCGAGGTAGTGGTGCAAGACGAAGACCGCCCGCTGATCGACCGGGAGCCGGCGGAAGGCCCGCTCCAGTTCGTCGCGGTCGGCGACGGCGTCGGTGTCGTCCGGGGTCGTTGGCCCGTCGATGGGCAGGACCCGGACGTTCGCCGTCCACGGCGCGCCCGCTGTGACTCGTCGTAGCAGGCGTGAACGAGGATGCGATGGATCCAGGCCTCGAAGCGCTCGGCTCCCGAAGATGCGGAAGCCGTCGCCAGGCGAGCACGAGCGCGTTCTGCAACGCATCCTCGGCGGGCCCGCGTCGCGCAGGATCCGGTGGGCGACCGCGTAGAGCAAATCGCTGACCTGGTGCACCAGGACCGCGAATGCCTCTCGATCGCCGTGACGGGCCCGTTCGACGAGGTCTCGATCCACCTCGACCTCCTGTCGCCGGTGCCTGGATGGCTCCGGACTACCCACTATGACGGGAGGCCTCGGTCGAAACGTTCAGTCGGAGCCGACGATCTCGCTCCTGCGTTCAAGCAGGACCACGTCGCGCCAACGGCCCGCGGCATCTTGGCCGAACCGCCGTTGCACGCCGATCTGGCGGAACCCGACCCGTTGATGGAGAGCCCAGACTTCCTGCGTTCTCGGCGAGCACCCCCGCGAGAAGGGTCCGGTCGCCGGCCTGCTCGGACGCCGGGTCAAGAGCTTCGAGAAGGCTGCGGCCGATGCCATGGCCACGGGCCAATTCGGCGACGTAGATGCTCTCCCACGCGACCCCGCGGTAGACCGTGCGCGCCGGATCGCCACCAAGCGCTGTCCAGCCGACCACGCCGTCAGCGGAGGATCGTGCGACCAGGCGGCATTCGGCCGGATGCGATCGATCGAAATGACCCCAGTCGGGCGCCTCGCGCTCGAGCGTCGCGTTGCCGGTCGCGATGCCCTCGGTATAGATCCGCCGGACCGCCGGCCAGTCTTTTAGCGGTCATCGGCTCGATGCTGAAGGCGGGCCTGCGGTCCGGCGTCATCGGTCTGGTGGCCTCCCGCGGAGACCGACATCGTAGCGACGGCCGAGAGGATGGCGTGTCCGTTCAGCCACGGTCGTCGTCGGCCTAGCGCGTCGCGGTCTCCGGGGTCAAGTGACCGTCGCGAGCAGCGACTTCGAACAAGGGCCTGATTGAACGGCTGGAACATCGTCAGCACGTAGACCCGCCCGCCCGCCGGGATGACCGCCTCCAGGTAGGACGCGGCACAGTGGACGTCGAGATGCCCGATGAGGGTGTCGACAGTCACGTCCTCGTTGTTGGACGGAGCTCCGCACGTGTTCACCGAACGGTCAGCGTCATACGCCGCGAACCAATCCTCAAAAGACGTGCCGGCGGGCAGTTTCATCGAGGCTCCATAGAGGGTGGCCGAGCCATTTCCGACCAAGTCGGAGTAGCTCTCGGTGTCGTAGCCCGCCGTCCACGATCCTGTCGCTGGCGTCGCGGCCCAGGCGCTGGGGTATTTGATCGAGTACCCGGAAAGGGCCGAGGTATACGTTCGGTCCAATGCCGGGATGGCCGGGAACTTCACCGTCGCGAGGAACGCGTCGAACATCCCGCGGTCGACGTGCCCGTCCATGACGAATTGGTAGCCACGGCCACTGCTGACGACTTCGGCGCCGAAGATCTGGCCGTCCGCGGCGATCCCGGCGACCGGCGGCGGCCCGCCGTCCGCATCGCGATAGCCGGTCGCGCCGTCGATATCGACCGTCTGCCACCCGCCGGCGATGGCCGCCGCGCATTCGTTCGCCGGCGTGTCGAGCTCGCAGTTCGCCTGGTGCCATGCCACTGGGGTCTGCGCCGGATCGAGCGCCTGGGATGACATCACGAGGCGGACGTCGTCCGTTGCGATCGTGTCGAGCGTGGGAGCTCCCCAGCTGAGTGTCAGACCCCTGGTCCAGGCCACTGTCGCGGGCGTCGCGGTCCACCCCGTCGGATACGAGATGGTGAGCCCGTTGCGTGGCGATGCGTAC
This sequence comes from uncultured Chloroflexia bacterium, assembly GCA_963765245.1. Taxonomy (GTDB): domain Bacteria; phylum Chloroflexota; class Limnocylindria; order Limnocylindrales; family CSP1-4; genus SPCO01. The sequence goes on along the minus strand of CAVXVP010000001.1, from coordinate 333,330 downwards.
GTCTCCGTCAAGGCGGGTACGTCAAGGGCGGCGGCCGACGGCGATGCGCTCGGCGATGGAGTCGGCCCGCCGACGGCGGGTTGGCCCGATCTGCCGAATACGAGGAAGGCGCCGCCGACAGCAAGCACGCAGATCACGGCGGCCGCGGCGACGCGGGCAGGAAAGGTCATGGTCGGGAACCTCCGCGGCACGCGCATGGCGCGCCGTTGTCGAGTCACATGGATCTGGTCGGTGACGGAATCCAGCACCCGATCGGAGAGTTCGTCTGGGCCGTCGGCCAACCAGGCCATGGCGATCCGGTCGAAGTCGCGGTCGGTAGTCATGCCAGTCGCTCCGTCACGGTCGGTGTCCGGGAATCGGCGTCGAGCGCCGCGCGGAGGGCCTGCGTCGCGCGTAGTCGAGGCGGGACTTGACGGTCCCCAGCGGGAACGCCGAGCTCGATCGGCGATCTCGGGGAGCGTCCAGCCCGACGTAGTGGTGCAGGACGAAGATCGCGCTCTGCTCCGGCGACAGCCGGCGGAACCCGCGCTCGAGGCGGTCGCGTTCGACGACCGTCGACCGTCTCGTCGCGGCCCGTCCGGCCCGTCGGCGCGGCAGGATCGCGGATGTTGGCCGCCCAGACGCCGGTCGGCGCCGCGCCTCCGCGTAGCACGCGTGGACGAGGATCCGCCGCAGCCAGGCATCGAACCGGTCGTCGTCGCGCAGCGATCGGCAGCTCGCGCCAGGCCGATCACCAGGGCCTGCTGGACCGCGTCCTCGGCTCGATCGACGTCGCGCAGGATCCTGATACGCGATCGCCATCAGCCGATCGCCGACCGCACGTGCGAGATCGGCGAACGCTTCCTCATCACCCTCGACGGGCCAGGTCCACGAGTGCTCGCTGCACCCGGTACTCCTTCGTGTGCGTCCGACGTGGACGCTCTAGCCCCCGATGAGTCGCGAGGGGACGCGATACGGTTCGATCTTCGGTGGCGGACTACGTCAGGCGCCGTCGCGCGACGATCGGGTTACGAAGCGCGCCGAGGCGATCGACGCGCAGGACGACCTCGTCGCCCGGTTCGAGATAGCGACCGAGCGTCTCGTCCCGGACCTCGAGCAGGCAGCCGGTGCCGACCGTCCCGCTGCCGAGCAGGTCGCCGGGCCGGAGGTGGACGTCGGCGGACGCCCGGGCGAGCATCTCGCCGAACGAGAACTGGGCGTCGGACCAGCGGCCGCGGCTCGGTCTCCATGCCCGTTGACCGTCGGCGGTCATCGCCAGGTCGTAGCCCGTCGCCCGGGCCGCGCGTCGGCCAGCTCGTCCGGTGTCACGAGCCACGGCCCGATCGAGCGTCGCGAAGTCCTTGCCCTTGGCCGGCCCGAGCCGGACCGCCGTCTCCTCGCGCTGCAGGTCGCGGGCCGACCAGTCGTTGAAGATCGTGTAGCCGCCGATCGCCTCCTCGGCGCGCTCGGCGGGCAGGTCGACGGCCGGCGTGTCGACGAGCGCGCGCGACCTCGAGCTCGTAGTCGAGCTCCGTGCGAGCCGCCGGCGCCCAGATCGGATCGTCCGGGCCGCGGATCTCCGAGACGTTGCGAGAAGTAGAAGATCGGCAGGCGGTACCAGGTCTCGGGGACCTCGCCGCCGCGGCGCTCCCACATCGTCCGGACGTGGCGCTCGAACGCGTAGAAGTCGCGGAACGACGGCGGCCGCAGGATCGGCGGCCCGAAGCGCGAGGTCCGCGGCGTCGAGGACCGCGTCGTCGTCGTCGTCCGCGCGGCGCGAACCCGTCGACGAGCTCCCGCAGCGCCTCGACCCGCAGGCCGCGGGCCAGGTGGTCGTCGAGCGTCGTGACCGGCTGGCGGAGGAGCACGCGAGTTGTGGGCCAGTCGCGGGTCGGCCGGACGGCGCCGGCGCCGGGCGACCTCGAGGTCGAGCCAGCGGCGGACGCGTCCGCCGGCCCTCGAGCGCGCCGCGAGTCGCCACGGCGGGCCGGCCGGCCCGTGTCGCTCGCGGACGTGGGCGATCTTCACGCAGTCCGCGAGTCTATGGCGCGCCCGGTGTGTCAGAGGCGATATCCGACGTGGCGCGGCCCAGTCGCAAGACCGATCGGCGCGTCCGGACGAGGTCCGGCAGTTCCCCTTCGGCCGCCCTCGAGATCTACAACATCGACGACCTCGTCTTCGGCCGGACGGTGTTCCAGCCGGGCTGGCGTTGGTCCGAGCACGTCCGGCCGATCGCGGGCACCGTCCTGCGCAGTACCACCACGTCGGGTACACGATCTCGGGCCGCCTCCATGCCGTCCTGACGGACGACGGGAAGACTGGAGATCAGGCCGGACACGGTCTACGAGATCCCGCCCGGGTCACGACGCCGTGGGTCGTCGGCGACGAGCCGTAGTCTCGATCGACGTCGCCGGGATGCGCTCGTTCGCTCGCGTCGACGAAGGCGCCGAGCGGATCCTCGGCGCGATCCTCTTCACCGACATCGTCGACTCGACGGCGATCGCCGAGCGCCTCGGCGCCCGCCTGGAAGGAGCTCCTGGCCCACCAGCAGGACGTCCAGTTCCAGCTCGATCGGTTCCGCGGCCGGCTCGCGATAGTGCGACCGGCGACGGGTTCCTCGCCATCTTCGATGGCTCCGGAGCGGGCCATCCGCTGCGGCGGCCGCGATCGACCGACGCCGTCCGGGCGCGCGGGATCGAGATCCGGGCAGGCGTCCACACCGGCGAGGTCGAGCTCGCGGCGGGCGACGTTCGCGGGCTCTCGGTCCATCTCGCGGCGCGGGTCATGGCCGCCGCCCCGCCGGCCGTGTCTATGTCTTCGGCCACGACCCACGACCTCGTCGCCGGGACCGGGCCTCGCCTTCGAGAACGCCGGGATCCACGAGCTCAAGGGCATCTCGGCGCGCGCCGCCCGCTCTACGCGCTGGCGCCGCGCCCGGCCGGTCGGCTCAGAACGGCTTGAACATCATCAGCCACAGCAGGACGAACAACCCGATGATGCCCGACGAGTCCGATGACATCCGGTGCGCCGCGTATCGACCAGGGCAGCGAGTTCCTCGGCGGACACGGGCGTCGGGTCCGGCGCATCCTCGGCATCTGATACGAGCGCATCCCGACCGCCTCGCGAACTCGGCCGTAGTAGCGCGACGCCAGCGCATACATCAGCACGATCACACGACGAGCACGACGATCGCGGCCCAGATCCAACCGCGGCCGAAGTGGCCGCCCATGATGCCCGCGACGATCCCGCGATCAGCAGCGTGAGGAGCGACGACGTAGACGAGGCCGAGGCTGCGGCTCGACAGCTCCAGCAGGCCCGGATCCGGGCCGGGTCACGCTCTCGGCGGATCTGGTCGGAGGTCCACATCGACGCGCCGTGGCCCATCACGAACAGGAACGCCGCCGCGACATGGATGAAGACGACCCACGGGTAGAACTCCACCGGACACCCTCCCTCTGCACCTGGCCGGCCGGGCCGAGGATACGCGCCGACGCCGCACATGGCCGCGTCGTGCGAAGAATGAACGCTGGGCCGCTCGCGTCGACCAGTAGAGTTCGGACGGCGCCCCCGACGGGCGCGATCGACGAGGCGAAGGCCGTGGATCGCGATCTCATCGAGGCGGCGCAGGGCGGGGATCGGGAGGCGTATGTCGACCTGATCCGCGTTCGGAGGACCGGCTCTTCGCGATCGCCCAGCGGATCCTCCGCGACATCGATCGGGCCGAGGATGCCCTCCAGGACGCGCTGGTGATCGCCTGGCGTGACCTCCGAGGCCTCCGCGATCCGGACCGCTTCGATGCGTGGCTCCAACGCCTCCTCATCAACGTCTGCATCGCCCAGGCGACGCGCGAGCGTCGCCGAACCGCGAACCTTCGGGTGCTGCCGGTCGACGGACCGGCCGCGCCCGACGACCTGCTCTCACGTCGCCGACCGGGACCTGCTCGATCGTGGGTTCCGACGGCTCCCGCCCGAACAGCGGGCGATCCTCGTGCTCCACCACTACCTCGGGTACGCGCCCATCGAGATCGCCGAGACGCTCGGCATCCCGGCCGGTACGGCCCGTTCCCGACTCCATCACGCACACCGCGCCATGCGTGCCGCACTCGAGGCGGACGCCCGGACCCTGGCCAAGGAAGGTCGTTCGGCATGACGCAGCATCGAGACATCGAATGGCTTCTCGACGCCTGGCTGCGGCGACGGTCCGACCGTCGCGCCCGATCGCATCCTCGACGTCGTCGTCGATCGGATCGAACGGCAAGGGCAGCGGCCCGCATGGCGCCTCGACTGGAGGCGATACACGATGAACCCGACTCTCAAGCTCGCGGCGGCCGCGCTGGCCGTCGCATCGTGGCCGTGATCGGCTACAACCTTCTTCCGGCCGGGTCGACCGGCGTCGGCGGTCCCGAGCCGACCGCGACCCCGGCATCACCGACGCCGATCGCGACGGCGACCCCGACCTTCAACGTGGACGGGGCGTGTGGCGGCTCCCTGAGCACCTGCCGTGGCGCGCTGTCGGCCGGCACGTATACGTCACGAGCCATGGACCCCGCGCTGACCTTGACGGTCCCGAGCGGGTGGTACAACAAGTTCGACCAGGTTCGCGGCTACGGCCTCGAATCCGGCCCGAACACCTCGTTGGAAGTCCAGCGTGACCTCGTGGTCGCCCGGGCCGATTGCGTGGAGGAAGCCGAACCCGGCGTTGGCACGACCGCCGTCAGCGATGGTCCAGGCGCTCGCGGCCCGTGCGGGCCTCGATACGACAGAGCCGGCCCCGGTCACCATCGGCGGCCTGTCCGGCTTCACCATCGACATCACGCTCTCGCCGGACTGGACGACGCCCTGTCCATTCAGCGAAGGTCGCCCGACCGTGCCGACGGTGACGGACCCCACGGCGTCGGCGGGGACCGGATTGCATTGGACTGCCGAACGCGTCACCGATGGCTCGTTCGACCGTTACATCATCCTCGACCTGCCGGGCGGGGGGACCCTTCTCATCCACCCGGGCGGTTCACCGTCATTCGTCACGGAGGCGATGCCGGTCATCGAGTCGTTCGAGTTCGCGCCGTAGCAAGTCGGCGCAAGCGCAGCTCGACGTGACCCTCCCTCCACCGGGAGGGTCATTTGTTTTCCAACGTTTTCGCCGGCGCCGCTACCTAGACTCATGGACGACGTCCCCGATGGACGTCAGGAGAGGCAGTGGTGGATCGCGACCGGACCCTCGTCGAGGCGGCCCAGCGCGGCGACCAGTCGGCATTCGTCGACCTCGTCCGCTCGACCGGCGACCGGTTCTTCGCGCTCGCGTATCGGATCCTCCGCGACGTCGATCGGGCCGAGGACGCCCTGCAGGATGCGCTGGTGATCGCCTGGCGTGACCTCGAGGACGCTCCGCGATCCGGACCGCTTCGACGCGTGGATGCACCGGGTCCTCACCAATGTCTGCATCGGCCAGGCGACGCGCGAGCGTCGCCGGACCGTGAACCTGCGGGTGCTGCCGGTCGACGGACCGGCCGCACCCGACGACCTGCTCGCGTCGGCCGATCGGGACCAGCTGGAGCGTGGCGTTCCGCCGGCTGCACGCCCGACGAACGAGCGATCCTCGTGCTGCACCACTACGCGGGCTACACGCTCGTCCGAGATCGCCGAGACCCTCGGCCTGCCGGCAGGCACGGTCCGCTCCCGACTCCATCACGCCCATCGCGCCATGCGGGCCGCTCTCGACGCTGAGGCCCGGTCCGCGACATCGGAGGACGATCGGCATGACCGAGGCGACATCGAGCGGCTCCTCGACCAGTGGCTCATCGACGGTCCGAGCAGAGTGCCGATCGCGTCATCGACGTCGTCGCCGAGCGGATCGGCCGTCAGCCACAGCGACCCGCGTGGCGCCTCGATCGGAGGGCATCCCCGTGAACGACTACGTCAAGCTCGGCGGTCGCGCGGCCGTCATCGTCGTCGCGGTCGTCGGCTACGACCTGCTGCCGGGCTCGTCGACGGGCTCGGCGGGCCGGCCCACCGCCGTCCCCAAGCCGTCGCCACGCCGTCGTCGACGCCGCGCCGCTCCGCCTCACCAGCCCCTCGGCGAGCGCCGGGTTCCCGCCGTGGTTCACGCGGCAGCAGCGGAGCCGGGATCCTGCCCGCAGGCAGCCAGACGACCCGGTCGCTTCCGCGCCGGCTCCACGTTCACCGTCCCGACCGGCTGGGTCAACGACGGCGACTACCGATCCGGCGATCTACTGCCTGTTCCCGGACACGCCCGCCAACCAGGCCGAGTTCGCTCCCTCCGGCGAGACCGCCCGGAAGCGATCCTGACGGACAGGGTCTCGACAACAACATGTTCGCGTGCGATGCGCCCGGGAGTCCACCAGGGTGCGACGGCGGCCGAGATGGTCGCCGCCGTGGTGGCCAACGATCCGCAGCGTTCGGCGTTCTGGCGCCTATGCCGACATCGAAGTCCGATCGACGTGACGATCGGTGGCCTGACCGGCAGCAGGTCGACGTCCAGCTCAATCCCGACTGGGAGGCAGCCCGGGTCGACTCGGACGACCCGCCGACGAGCGACTTCGCGGACGCACCGCAACGTATCCTGCTCGACCCCCCCGGCTGGCGGCGTCATCGTGATCTTCCTCGGCTCGAGCACGCGTCCGATCCGAGGCATTCCTCGCCGACGCGATGCCGATCATCGAGAGCTTCCAGTTCCCGCGACCGCGGTCACTCCTTGAGGCCCGGACACGCGGCGCGGGAGCCTCGCCTAGAGGTTCCCGCGCTTCTCCTGCTCGCGCTCGATCGCCTCGAACAGCGCCTTGAAGTTGCCGACGCCGAAGCCGCGCGAGCCGTGGCGCTCGATGATCTCGAAGAAGAACGTCGGGCGATCCTGGACCGGGCGGGTGAAGATCTGGAGGAGGTAGCCCTCCTCGTCGCGGTCGGCCTCGATGCCGAGCTCCTCGAGCGTGTCGATCGGCACGCCGACGTCGCCGACGCGGTCGGCCAGCGTCGCGTAGTACTCGTGCGGCAGCCCCAGGAACTCGACGCCGTTGTCGCGCAGCCGGCGGACGGTCGTGACGATGTCCTCGGTCCGCAGCGCGATGTGCTGGCAGCCGGGCGAGCGATACCAGTCGAGGTACTCCTGGATCTGGCTCTTCTTCTTGCCCGCGGCCGGCTCGTTGATCGGGAACTTGACCCGGCCGTTGCCGTTGGTCATGACCTTCGACATCAGCGCCGAGTACTCGGTGTGGATGACCTTGTCGTCGTAGTGGATCAGCTGGGCGAAGCCGAGCACGTCGCGGTAGAAGTCGACGAACTCGTCCATCTGGCCGAGCTCGACGTTGCCGACGCAGTGGTCGACCTCGAGCAGCGACAGCCCGCCGGCCGCCGGCGCGCCGGCTTCGTCACCTTGCGGTAGCCGGGCGCGAAGACGCCGGCGTAGTCGCGCCGATCGACGAACGAGTGGAGGACCTCGCCGTAGGTGTGGATCGACGCCTTGCGGAGCGTCCCGTCCTCGCCGCCGTCGAGCTCGGTCGGCGCCGAGGGCCGAGACCGCGCCGCGCGTCGTCGTCTCGCGCCACGCCGACTCGACGTCGTCGACCGCGAACGCGATGTCGTGGACGCCGTCGCCGTGCTCGCGGACGTGCTCGGCGATCTCGCCGTCGGGCGTCAGCGGCGCGGTGAACACGAACCGGATGTCGTTCTGGACCATCACGTAGCTGGCCCGGTCGCGGACCTTGGTCTCGAGGCCGCTGAACGCGACCGGCGTGAAGCCCCACAGCGCGCGGTAGTAGGCGGCAGCCTGGCGGGCGTTGCCGACCCAGAACTCGACGTGGTCGATGCCCTTGAGCGGCAGGAAGTCTTCGGCCTTGGCGTAGGCGTCCGTGTCGATCCGGGCGCCGGCCTGGTTGGCGGCGCCACGCGATTCGGTCTGTGTCATCGACGGGTCTCCCCTGCTGTCGGCGGGGCGGTCCGCGACGGTGCCCCGATGGTCTGCCATCCATGCTACCCCTCGCATGCCACACTGGCGCGCATGGACGACCTGCTCGACCGCTCTGGCGGCTGCGAGAGCCGGCCTGGCTGCCACCCGACCCGCCGTCGAGGCCGGGGCGCCGTGGCCGCTGGCCGAGACATTCGACGACTCGGACGAGGCGCGCTGGGGGCCGGGCGAGGTCCTCGCCCACCTCGCCGAGATGGTCCCCGTACTGGCTCGGCGAGATCGAGCGGGTCCTGGCGGGCGACCCCGAGCCCGGTGCCGTTCGGCCGGGTCGCGACCGACCCGGTGCGCATCGCCCTCGTCGAACGCGACCGGTCGCTCCCGCCGCGAGAGCTGTACGACCGGATCGACGGACGACCTGCCAGCGCTTCGACCGCCGCTGGCGGACGCTGTCGCCGGCCGAGCTCGCGCGGCGCGGTCTCCATCCGACGCCGCGGCGAGCTGACGGTCGCGGAGATGCCCGACGGTTCATCGTCGGGCACCTCGCCGACCACGTCGCGGCAGCTCGAGGAGATCCTGGCCGGGCCGGACGCCCGCCACGCGACGTGACCGCTGCCCGAGCTCGGCTCGACCCTGCCGGAGATCGTCCTCCGGACCGCGATCGTCTACTTCTTCCTGGTCCTGTGTCCTGCGCGTGACGGGCAAGCGCGAGGTCGGCCAGATGTCGATCCTCGAGCTGATCGTGATCCTGGTCATCTCGGACGCGGTCCAGAACTCGATGGTCGGCGAGAACACGTCGCTGTGGGGCGGCCTGGTCGCGGTCGTCACCCTGTTCGTCGCCGACAACCTGCTCAAGTTCGCGGCGCGTCGATCGCAGCGCCTCCAGAAGACCCTCGAAGGCGAGCCGCGGCTCCTGGTTCGCGACGGTCGCATCCTGACCAAGGCGCTCGACGAGGAAGGGGTCGATGTCGATGACGTCCGGGCAGCCGCCCGGGGCGCCGGGATCGCCCGGCTCGACGACGTCCGGCTCGCGGTGCTCGAGACCGACGGGTCGATCAGCATCATCGCGATGGACGACTCGGTCCATCCGACGACCGACACGCGTTCCGAGATCTAGCGTCCGCCGATCGCGCGGGATGGCTACCGCAGGGAGCGGAATGTCGCCCGGATCTCCTCGGACAGCACGTCCGGCTGCTCCCAGGCGGCGAAGTGGCCGCCCTCCGCCGACCCGGTTGTAGTGGACGAGCTTCGGGTACGCCTTCTCGGCCCAGCTCCGCGGAGCCGGGTAGAGCTCGTCCGGGAAGACCGTCACGCCGACCGGGATGTCGACGCCCTTGATGTCGAAGAAGGCGAGGTGGCTCTCCCAGTACAGGCGAGCTGACGAGATACCCCGACTTCGTCAGCCAGTAGTGGGTGACGTTGTCGAGGACGTCGTCCCGCGAGATTCCGCCGGCCTGTCCGACGAAGGCGCGCTCGATGAGCTCGTAGCTCTCGCTCGTCGTGGTCGATCATCCAGGCGGCCAGACCGACCGGCGAATCCTCGATGGCGTAGAGCGTCTGCGGCCGAAGGCCCATCTCCTGCGCATAGGCGGTGCCGGTCGCGAAGAAGTGGACCAGGACGTCGTAGGCCGTCGTTCTCGTCGGCCGACAGGCCTGCCGGCGCGGCGGCCCCGGAGCTGACACCCTGCGAGATCTCGGGCGACAGCGTCGCCGGCATGTTGGTGTGGATCCCGAGCAACCCAGCGGGCTTGCAGCAGCGCCAGCTGCTCGGTGACGGCGTTCCCCCAGTCCCCGCCCTGGGCCACGTAGCGCTCGTACCCGAGGCGCTCCATCAGCACGACCCAGGCGCGCGCGATGCGGACCGGGTCCCAGCCGGTCTCGGTCGGCTTGCCGGAGAAGCCGTGGCCCGGCAACGACGGGATCACGAGGTGGAAGGCGTCGGCGGCGTCGGCGCCGTGGGCGGTCGGGATCGGTCAGCGGCTCGATGATCTTGAGCTGCTCGATCGTCGAGCCCGGGCCAGCCGTGGGTGACGATCAGCGGCAGCGCGTCCTCGTGCGTCGAGCGGACGTGGATGAAGTGGATGTCGACGCCATCGATCCGGGTGACGAAGTGCGGCAGGGCCGCGAACCGCTTCTCGAAGTTGCGCCAGTCGTAGTCGGTCGCCCAGTAGCGAGCGAGCGCCTGGATCGTGTCCAGATGCACGCCCTGCACCGGATCCGTCTCGCGATCGGGCCACCTGGTCGCCTCGACCCGGCGGCGCAGGTCTGCGAGCTCCTCGTCCGAGACGCTGAAGGTGAATGGGCGGATCGCCTCCGGATCGGCCGCGGCGCTGGTCGCCGGATGCGACAGTGACTGGGACATCTCGCATCTCCCCGTGGGTCCGCCGAGCGGCGACATCGCCGCGTCGAACGCTGGACGGCCTACGGTAGTCCTTCGGTCGAGGCGTCGTCCGATCGGTCCGCGGTCCCGCACTGAACGCCTTAGTCGGGCGCCTCGTCGAGGACGTTGGCCTTGAGGAAGGCCAGGATCGCGCTCGAAGGCGTCGCGCCGGTTCTCGCGCCGCTCCCAGCCGTGGCCCTCGTCGTCGTACCAGTGGACCTCGAAGCGCTTGCCCTCGATCTCGAGCGCCTCGACCATCCGCTCGGTCATGAGCGGGACGACGCGCTTGTCCTTGCGCCCGTGGAGGATCAGCAGCGGCGCCTCGATCCGCTCGGCTCGGTAGACCGGCGAGCCGCGTCGATAGACCTCGGAGCGTTCCGCGTCATCGGGTGAGCCCATCATCTTGTGGAGGTCGAGGCGGCCGAGCCGGTCCCCGTGGCGGTAGCTCTCGGCGATCTCCGAGTCGCCATAGAGGTCGACGCCGGCCTCCCACATGCCCGGCTCCTCGACCAGCGCGCTCAGCACCATGTAGCCGCCGTACGAGCCACCGAAGATCGCCAGCCGGCCGTCCGACCACGGCTGGCTGGTCGCCCAGCGGGCGGCGTCGATGAGGTCCTCGACGTCGGCGTGACCCCATTCGCCGTGGTTCGCGATGCCGGAACGCCCGCCCGTACCCGGTCGAACCCCGGAAATCGACGTCGAAGAAGGCGAACCCCTCCGCGACGAGCAGATGCTTGAACGGCTGGAACGAACGGAACGACTGCCCGGTCGGGCCGCCATGCGGGAAGATGATCGTCGGGACGCGCTTTCCGCCGCGCTTGCCGGTGGCCGTCAGCGGGCGCCACAGATTGCCCTCGACCGCGAGGCCATCGCGGGCCTTGACGGTCACACGCTCCACGGTCGGGAGACGGCCGGGGCAGCGCGGCGCGCAGCACGGCCGGGAGCGAGTCCGTGATCTGGCGCGGGCGCGCGTCGTCGGGGGCGACGCCCGGAACGGGGAGCAGCCACAGGTCCTGCGGCGCCGCCTCGCGTTCGCCGACAGCCGCGACCCACGCGCCGTCGGTCAGCCAGCCGACCGGTCGCCAGACGCCATCCCATGGGTTGATCCTGCTGCCGGTCGCGGCCGCCGAGACGGTCCGTGGCGTCTTCGGCGGCCGGCCGCGTCCGCGTTTCGGGGCCGTGCCCGCGGCCAGCTCGCCGACCCGCAGGTCCTGGAGACCGTCGTGGACTTCGATGTGGACGAAGCGGCTGCCATCCGGCGACGGGAGTGGCGCGGACCCCGGACCGCCGCCGGGTTCGCCGTGCTCGCGCTCGCCCTCGGTCAGCACGATCCGATCGTGGCCGTCGGCGGTGAGCCGGACGACCTGGAACCAGCCGTCGGCGTCCGAGACGAACAGGAGCGAACCGTCCGGCAGCCAGCGGGCGGCGACATCGACGCTTCGCTCGCCGGCCACCACCCGCGATGCGCCGGTGGCCACGTCGACGAGCGCGATCTGCGCGGTCTCCTCGATATCCGGCCCGCGTCGCGCCATGACCGCGATCCGCGCGCCGTCGGGCGCCCATTCGAAGGCGTCGACGTCGATGCCGATCTCGGTCAGGACCGTCGGCCGGGGCGGCTTCGGTTCCGTCGCGGCCGTCCGCGCCGCGGCACCGGGGCGTCGATCAGCCAGATCTGCGACCAGCCGCGGCGGCGAGACAGGAACGCCAGGCGGTGCCCATCGGGCGACCAGCGCGGTTCGCGACCGGCACCCGGCTTGCCGACCACGCGCGTGAGGCGTGAACCGTCGGCCTCGATGACCCAGATCTCGTCGTCGCGGACGAACGCCAGGCGCCGACCGTCCGGCGACCACTGCGGATCGGAGACGGGCTTCTCCGAGGCGGTCAGCTGGCTCGGATAGCCGCCGCGCAACGCGAGCGTGAAGAGCTGCCGCGCTCCGGCGGTCTCCGCGGTGAAGGCGACCAGGCGGTCGCGCGGATGGAGACGGAACTCGCGCGGGGCCTCGACCGCGACGATCGCCTCGACCGTCAGGTTGGGCGATGGCGTGATGGGTGCGGTCGGCATCAGTGGGCGGCGCCCGTGCGTCGGCGCAGTTCGGCGGTCCACGGCTCGATCACCGCGAGGTGGTCGAGATAGTGGCCGTGGAGGGCCGGATACACCCAGTCCCACCCATCGTCGCTGCGGATCGTCTCCGGAGAGAGCCGTTGCGCGACCTCGATGAGACGCGATCTGGCAGCCTTCAGCCGCGCGAGGATCGCGTCGCGCGGCATCGACGCCCATGGTTCGCGGCGGCCTTCGTTGAACGTGTCGAAGTTGCCGTCGTCGTAATCGCTGTCGGACGGCCAGACACCGGTCTCGATCGCCCGGCGTGTGTAGTCGATGGCGAGCTCCTGCCAGTCGGCGATGTGTCCGACGTGCTCGGCGAGCGACCAGGCTGGCCCACCGGCGTCCGATGGCGCCGCGCCCGGCACGTGCCAGGCCGCGTCGTCCAGACCTGACCATGTCGCCTGCATCCGATCCCACAGAGCCTCTTCGTCGGCCCACAGGTCGCGCTCCGGGCCGCGCAGGTCCCGGCTGCGGATCGAGGTGAGGGGCGCGGTTCGCAGGTCGACCGTCGTGGTCAACCGCCGCTCCGGCGCTCGGCCTCGGGACCGACGGAGGCCTCGAGCTGGTCACCGAGCTCCACCGTCCGGCGATAGGCGGCCCAGACCGCCTCGGACAGGACGGTCCTGAGGCGGCCGGATTCCAGCTCATGGAGTGCCGCGGCGGACGTGCCGCCCGGCGACGTGACCATGTTGCGAAGCTCGGCCGGGTGCATCCCCGACTGCTTGGCGAAGAGCGTCGAACCCTCGAGCGTCTCGATCACGAGATCGTGCGCGATGTGGCGTGGGAACCCGAGGTGGACGGCGGCATCGATGAGCGCCTCCATGACCAGGAAGACGTACGTCGGGCCCGTGCCGGAGACCGCGGTCGCCATCGCGACCATCTTCTCGTCGTCGACCTCGAGCTCGTGGCCCAGGGCGCCGAGGAGGGCAGCCGCCTGGGCGCGTTGCGCCTCGGTCGTCGCGGGCGTGGCGTACCAGACGGTCATCCCCTTGCCGAGACGGGCGGGGGTGTTCGGCATGCTCCGGACGACCTGGTCGTGGCCCAGCATCCCGACCAGCGCCGCGGTCGTCGCACCGGCCAGCACCGACAGGACCAGCTGGCCGCGATGCAGGTGAGGACTCGAGCTCGCGCCCGACCTTGGCCAGCATCTGGGGCTTGATGCCGAGCAGGATGACGTCGGCCCCGTCGACCGCCTCGACGTTGGACGCGACGGTCCGGACGCCGTACTCGCGCTCGAGGTGCTCGCGTCGCTCAGGTCGTGGATGGCTGGCCACGACCTGGCCCGGGTCGACCAGCTTCCCGCGGAGCATGCCGGCGATCATCGCCTCGGCCATGACGCCGGAGCCGACCGTCGCGATCGTGGATTTCGCCAGGGGGGACATCGCGCGGAGTATAGCCGCGGGGTCGGGGCGGTCCGGCGGTCAAGGCGCCGGTGCGGCCTAGTTGCTCGGCGATCGCCACACCCGTGAGGAAGAACCGACCGGTGGTGGTCACGCGAGCATCCACGAAGCCGGCGTCGGCGAGGGCCGCCTCCAGCTCGCGCGGGTTCGTAGTAGACCTTGACGATCGTGAACGCGCGGCCGTCGTTGAGGTGGCGGACGGAGGCGTCGTCGGCCGGGGCCGGGTGGTCGGCGGCGCTCGATTGCTCGTCCGGCAGCGAATTGATGAAGGCGAACGTCCCGCCTGGCTTGAGCCAGCGACGGACGATCGCGAGGAACTCGGCCAGCCTGGCCCGCGGGACGTGGCTCAGCCAGAAGCCGGTGAAGACGGCATCGACCTGCCGATCGGGCTCGGCCCATGCATCGCGCACGTGGAGGTGCGCCCGGAGTTGGTGCGCGACGAGGCGCTCGCGCGCGCGCTCGAGCGGGGCCTGCCGTCCCGTCGTAGAGCGACAGCTCGCCCTTCGAGGCGAGGAGCGGCGACCACCAGCCGGTCCCGGCCGCGAGCTCGACGATCTCGCCCCGGATCGGGAGCTCGTCGAGCCAGCGCCCGGCGATATCGAGCTCGGCGTTCCAGGCCGCGTCGTGGATGGGTCCGCGCTCGTAGCGACCGCGGCGCAGGTACCAGTCGTCGTATTCCGGGGCTCGCGCCTCGTAGTAGGCGAGCATGGTCGCGTCGACGTCGGGGGCGATGGCGGCTGCGCGGCGGCTCGGCGACTGCCGTCGCTGCTGCCCCCGGCCGCCCCGCGCTCGGTCAGTGCCTGGCGCAATCGGAACCGCAGGAACCCGTTGTCGCCGGCCTTGCCGACGCAGTCCGGACAGAGCTGCGCCCAGCCTTCGAGGTCGTCCGGACCGCGGCAGGTATGCGCGGCCCCGCACCACAGGCAATCGAACGTCGCGCGAAACGGCACCGGCTCGCGTCGCCCCTACGGCCCGACCGGCGTCCACGAGCCGAGCGGCGCGATGTCGACGAACGCGTCGGGGTCGAAGATCTCGGCCAGCAGCTCGATGCCGTCGATGACCCGCGGCCCCGGCCGGCTGAAATAGGCCGATCCGTCGAGCGCGAAGACGCGCCCGCGGCGGACCGCGGCCAGGTCCTCGTAGCCCGGCGGCCGCCGCGTCCGCTCCCAGGCGGCCAGCGTCTCGGCCAGGTGGAACCCGCACGGCATCAGCAGCAGCATCTCCGGGTCGACCTCCGAGACCGCGTCCCACGTCGTCTGGACGGACCGCTCCCCGTCGGCGCCGAGGAGCTCCCAGCCGCCTGCCCGCCGGATCTGCTCCGGGACCCAGTGACCGGACGCGAACGGCGGGTCGAGCCACTCGAGCCCGACCACGCGCGGCGACCGGCCGCCCGCCTCGCGCCGCGCCTGGACCTTCTCCTCGACCGCCCCGAGGCGCTCGCGGAGGCTCTCGACGAGATCGATCGCGTTGTCCTCGCTCTCGGTCATCGCGCCGACCGTCGTGATCGTGTTGAGGATCCCCTCGATCGAGGTCGGCTCGAGCGAGACGACCGTGATGTCCGCGTCGATCGTCCGGACGGCCTCGTTGACCGCGCGGTAGCTCACCGCGCAGACCTCGCACAGCTCCTGGGTCAGGATCAGGTCGGGCTTGGCGGCGGCAAGGGCCTCCTCATCGAGTGCGTACAGCGACGAGCCGCCGTGGACCGACGCGGTCACCAGCCGATGGATGTCGCGCGACGAGGCGGTCGACAGGTCGTGGACGCTGCGGGTCAGGACCGGCACCCCGGCGACCTCGGGCGGGTAGTCGCACTCGTGGGTGATGCCGACCAGCGAGTCGCCGAGGCCGATGGCGCAGACGATCTCCGTCGCGGACGGGAGGAGGGAGGCGATCCGCATCGGAGCCGGGTCAGCCCGCGCGAGGCCATCGGCCCGGTCAGCGCGGCTTCAGCTCGTCGACGGCGGCGCGGGCGGCGGCCTTGTCGGTGAACCAGGTCGCGTCGATCGCGGTGTAGTTGGCCCATTCGGGTGGCAGCGACTCCTCGGGGAAGATCGCGTTGACCGGGCATTCCGGCTCGCAGGCGCCGCAGTCGATGCACTCGTTCGGGTCGATGAAGAGCTTCCGATCGGTGCCTTCGTCGAAATGGATGCAATCGACCGGACAGACAGACACGCACGAGACGTCGAGCACGTCGATGCATGGCTCGGCGATCACATACGCCATTCAGGACCCTCCTCGACACTGACCGATCTCGCGCTCCGTCGGCGCTCCCGAAGCGTACCATCCGGCGCGCTCAGGAGGCCGCCGCGCCACCCGCCCAGCGCACCGGGATCTGCATCCCGCGTTCCCAGTGACCGGGGATGTGGCAGCCGACCAGCCAGGCGGCGGTCGGCGAGACGGCCGGGACCGTCCAGACGAGGTCGACACGCTCGCCGGACTTCACCACGATCCGGATGCCGGCGACGCCCGGGCGGGACGCTGACGACCGGCGTCGGGCCGGGCGGTGCGCCGACGGTCGCGGCTTCCGCGACCTCCCAGGCGTCCTGCGTCGCGGCATCGCCGATGACCGCCTCGTGGACCTCGAGACCGCCGTTGATGACGTGGAGCAGGACGGTCTCGCCGGGCGCAAGGTCAAGGGCGTCGGGCAGGAACGAGTAGTCCTTGGCGATCAGGTTGACCTCGCGCGGGGAGCCGGACGCGCCGGGCACGATCGGCGGGGTCACCGACGGTGCGCCGGCCTGCGCAGGCGGCGGTGACGATCGCCGCGAAACCGAGGAGCACGACGAGACGGCCGGCAGCACGGGGAGACACGGCGCGAAGTCTATGACGCGCCGAACGGAACGCGGTCCCGCGCTGCTTGACACGTCTCGCCGGGGCACGGCACAGTGCGGCGACCCGAACCCCCGACCGCCCTCGGCCGTCAGGCCCCAGTTCCGAGGTCCCGCTTGGCGATCCCGTTCGAGACCAGCGCTGCGGCGCACGACAGTGCCCCGATCCCGGCCGCCGTTCGCCTCGAATTGGTCGAGAAGCACTACGGCGACGTCGTCGCCGTCGCCGGCGTCGACCTCGAGGTCCGCGACGGGGAGTTCTTCTCGATGCTCGGCCCGTCCGGCTCGGGCAAGACCACCACGCTGCGCATGATCGCCGGCTTCGAGCTGCCGACCGCCGGCCGGATCCTGCTCCACGGCGCCGACGTCACCGCGATCCCGCCGTTCGACCGCGACGTCAACACGGTCTTCCAGGACTACGCCCTCTTCCCGCACATGACGGTCGGCGACAACGTCGCGTACGGCCTGGTCGTGCGCAAGGTCGCCAAGGCCGACCGCGTCACGCGCGTCGACCGAGGCGCTCCGGATGGTGCGGCTCGAGGGCTACGAGAAGCGCAAGCCGAGCCAGCTCTCGGGCGGCCAGCGGCAGCGGGTCGCGCTCGCCCGGGCCCTGGTCAACCGCCCGCGCGTGCTGCTCCTCGACGAGCCGCTCGGCGCACTCGACCTCAAGCTCCGCGAGGAGATGCAGATCGAGCTCAAGGCGATCCAGCAGGCAGGTCGGCATCACCTTCATCTACGTGACCCACGACCAGGAGGAGGCGCTCACGATGAGCGACCGGCTGGCCGTCTTCAACCAGGGCCGGATCGAGCAGATCGGTGCGCCGGCCGAGGTCTACGAGCGCCCGCCGACGCGGTTCGTGGCCGGGTTCGTCGGGACGTCCAACCTGCTGCGGGCGAGGCCGCGCGAGCGGATCCTCGGGACCGGCCGGCACGTTCACGTCCGGCCCGAGAAGATCCGCCTCGCCGAGCCCGACGCGACGGTCGGACCCGACGAGACGTCGGCGACCGGGATCGTCCGCGAGCGTCGTCTACCTCGGCCCCGATACGCGCTACGTCGTCGACCCTCGACGCGGGCGGCGAGCTCGTCGTCACCCAACAGAACCTGTCGACGTCCTCGACCGAGGCGCTCGCCCAGGAAGGCAAGGCTGTCCGGCTCGTGTGGAAGCGGCAGCATCAACTCCCCATCGCGGATGGGGCGTGAACGTGGAGGAGGAACGGGAATGCGTATCAGAGGCGTGATGGCGCTCGCCGCTTCGGCGGCGATCGTCGTGGGGGCTTGTTCCAGCAACGGCGGGAGCACCGCCCCATCGAGCACGGCCGCTACGAGCGCGGCGCCGACAGCGGCCGCCAGCGCGCCGGCGAGCGGCGCACCATCTGCGTCCGCGGCAGCGGCCCCTGCGTACACGGTCGGCGAGGGCGAGGGCGCCCTGAACCTGATCGCCTGGGCCGGCTACGTCGTCGGCGGGACGGGCGGCGAACAGGTCGCCGGCTACGACTGGGTGACGCCGTTCGAGACGGAGACCGGCTGCAAGGTCACGGTCAAGGTCGGCCTCGACTCGGCGAACATGGTCCAGCTGATGAAGACGGGCCAGTACGACGGCGTCTCCGCATCCGGCGACGCGACCCTCCGACTGATCGCCGGCGGCGACGTCGCGCCGGTCGACTTCAACGCGATCCCGAACTACGCGGACGTCTTCGACGGACTCAAGAACCAGTCCTACAACACCGTCGAACGGCGTCGGCTACGGCGTCCCGCACGGCCGCGGCGCCAACGTGCTGATGTACGACCCGACGCGTCGTGACGCACCGCGCCCGACAGCTGGAGCATCGTGTTCGCAGCCGACTCGCCCTACAAGGGCAAGGTCACGGCCTACAACTACGCCGATCTACATCGCCGACGCGGCGCTGTACCTGATGAAGACGAAGCCCGACCTCGGATCACGAACCCCTACGCGCTCGACGAGGACCAGCTCGCCGCGGCGGTCGCCCTGCTCAAGACAGCAGAAGTCGCTCATCGGCAAGTACTGGGGCACCGCCCAGGAGGAGATCGACGGCTTCGCCAACGGCGACATGGCCATCGGGACGGCCTGGCAGTACCAGGCCAACACGATCAACGCCGCCGGCGGCAAGAAGGTCGAGGTCGTCAAGCCCAAGGAGGGCGCGACCGGCTGGTCGGACACCTGGATGATCTCGTCCAAGGCCGCCCATCCGAACTGCATGTACAAGTGGATGAACTACATCATCTCGCCGAAGGCGAACGCCGACGTGACCGTCTACTTCGGTGAGGCGCCGGTCAGCGCAGGCTGCCTGCGCCGAGGCCGAGAAGCTGAGCGCCGGGCCACTGCGACACGTTCCACGCGACCGACGAGACGTACTTCGCCGACGTGTACTACTGGAACACGCCGACAGTCACGCTGCCTCGACGGTCGGGGTGACATCTGCACCGACTTCGATGCCTGGACGCAGGCGTGGACCGAGATCACCGGCGCCTAGGCGAGGTCCGGACGCCGAGGCGGACGGGCTGATCCCGTGCGCCTGCCGTGACCACGAGCACAGCCGCCGCTCGCCCGCCCGCCAGTCCGGTGCGGCGGGTGGCGGCGGCGCTCTACCGGCGACCCCGGGTCCAGCTCGCGGCGCTGCTCGCGGCGCCGATCGGCTGGCTGGTCATCGCCTATCTGGGTTCGCTCGCGCTCTTCTTCGTCTCGTCGTTCTGGTCGGTCGATTCGCTGACGGGCAACATCGTCACGACGCCGACGCTGGCCAACTACCAGCGGATCCTCACGGGCGAGGTCTACCCGATCATCACGGTCCGGACCGTGATCATGGCGACGGTCGTCACCCTCACGTGCATCGCCGTCGCGTTCCCCATCGCCTTCTACATGGCCAGGGTCGCCTCGCCCCGCGTCCGCGGCCTGCTGCTCGTCTCGATCCTGCTGCCGCTGTGGTCGGGATACCTGGTCAAGGTCTACGCCTGGCGGCTGATCCTCAGCCAGAACGGCGTCCTCAACTGGGTCCTCGCGCCCTTCGGGTTGCAGGGCCCCGGCTACAGCATCGAGGCGGTCTGGATCGTCGAGAGCTACCTGTGGCTGCCGTACATGATCATCCCGATCTACGCCGGCCTCGATCGGATCCCGGGATCGCTGCTCGAGGCGTCCGCTGACCTCGGCGGCCGGGCCGGGAACACGTTCCGCCGCGTGATCCTGCCGCTGACCTTGCCGGCCGTCATCGCCGGGGCTCGATCTTCACGTTCAGCCTGACGCTGGGCGACTACATCACGCCGACGCTCGTCTCGAACACGAAGTTCATCGGGAACGTGGTCTACGACCTCGTCGGCGTGGCGGGCAACCAGCCGCTGGCGGCCGCGTACGCGATGGTCCCGGTCACGATCATGCTCGTCTTCCTGCTCGTCGCCCGGCGCCTCGGCGCCTTCGAGGCGATCTGATGGGCCTACCCCGCTGGCTGCGTGTCGCCTTGCGGTTGTCGACCGGGCTGATTCTCGCGTTCATCTACCTGCCGATCGGCATCATCGTCCTGTACTCGTTCAACGCCGCCAAGGTCGCGACCTGGCCGATCACCTCGTTCACGCTCGACTGGTACGTCAAGGCGTTCAACGACGCCGGCATCCGCTCGTCGTTCGCCACGTCGGTCCAGGTCGCGATCGGCGCGACGATCCTGGCGCATCGTGCTCGGGTCGCTGCTGGCCCTCGCAGTCGCGCGCTTCCGGTTCTTCGGGCGCGAGACGATCGCGTTCATCGTCATCCTGCCACTGGCGCTCCCCGGCATCGTCACCGGCCTCGCCCTGAACACGGCCTTCCGGGCGATCGGCTTCGACTTCGGGGTCACGACGATCATCGTCGGCCACGCCACGTTCTGCGTGGTCGTCATCTACAACAACGCCATCGCCCGGCTGCGGCGCACGTCGCGCTCATTCGAGGAAGCGTCAACGGACCTCGGCGCCGACACCTTCACGACCTTCCGTCGCATCACCTGGCCAGCTATCCGGACGGCGTTGATCGCGGGCGCGCTCCTCGCGTTCGCCCTCTCGTTCGACGAGATCATCGTCACGAACTTCCTGGCCGGGCCCGGCGTCCAGACGCTCCCGATCTGGATCTTCAACAACTACCAGCGACCGAACCAGCTGCCTCTCGTCAACGTGGCGGCGGTCCTCGTGCTGTTGCTGTCGATCATCCCGGTCTACGTCGCGTCGCGCCTGACCGAGGATCCGGCAAGCGTCGCGGGCGCGCGGACCTAGGGGTCCCAGCGCAGGCCCTGCTCCGGGCCTACCACTTCAGACCGTCCGAGGCCACCGCGACTGCGACAGCGAACGCGACTGGGCTGACGAGCGCGACAAGGGTGTCGAGGAATTGCCGCATGGGGCACCTCCGCCGGCGCAGGCCGGACCTCATCCGGCGGCCGACCCCCTCCACGGAGTGCCCGGTCCGAGACCGCCGCGCCCAGTGTCGCGACGAGCGCTTAGCTGCGACTTATTCGCGCCGGCTAGGGTGTCGGTATCTCGGCCCGGATCACGGCGTCACCGTCAACGTCGGCGATCCAGAACGAATCGAACGCGGTGAGCATCGGCGCGCCGTCGTTGCTTGGCGGCAATCCGGCGTACACCGTCCAGGTGTTCGCTCCGCCGAGATCGAGACGACCGACGGTCGCGCCCGTGTAGCGAACCCAGACGGCGCCGTCGGCGTCGAGCATCGAGACGCTTTCCTGCGAGCCCGGCGAGGAGAGGCTGTATTTGTCGCCGTCGAAGGTGCCGGGCGGCGGCGGGGGAACCACCGCCTCGACCGTCATCGCCACCGGATCGACGATCGCGACCCCGCCCTCGTCGTTCGACAGGAAGATCCGATCCGACGCCCAGAACATCGCGTGCGGACTGCCGGCGCCATCGAGGCTGGCGAGGGTCTTGCCCGGTCTCTGGATCGATCTCGACACAGGTGGCCCGAACCGCTGACCAGCCAGACTGAATTGCCGTGTGCGACCGGTGTCGCTCCGCACGCGGCATCCACAGCGAGACGCTTCACCGCGAGCGTCTTCGGGTCGATTCGGATCAGCTCGGTCGAATTGTTCCCGATGGCCCACAACACCCCGTCGCCCGCCACCAGCCAGCCGCCGTCGATCCCGACCGGTACCTTGGCGACGACCTTCCGGGTGGCGGGATCGACACCGACGACCTGGTTGTCCGTGAAATCGAGCGCCCATAGCTTCCCGTCGACGAGCACGCCGCCGGTGGCATACGAGCCTCCGATGGACACCGTGTCGGTGATCGCGTTGGTGACCGGATCGATTCGCGACCACGTCGCATCGGTGTGGCCCAGGGCCCAGACTGCGTCATCGGTCGCGACCAGCGCGGCAGGGTACGTGGCGCCCTTGACAGTCGCCTGGACGGCGAGTCCTGGAAGAGTCGCCTCGGACGCGCCGGGCGTTGCCTGTTCTGCGGAGGGACTGACCGCCGGCAGCGTTGGACCGACCGAGGCAACCGCTGTCGTCCTCTCGGAACCAGATGGTGCTGCCGCGGGCGCTCCGCAGGCCGCCAGAAGAACGGCCGCGCCGGCGAGCGCGGTGACGAAAGAAGCCCGGACCATGGGACCTCCACCGCCCCCGCAGACGGCCATTGATTCGATCTCACGCCAGCCTTGCTGACGTTGGCGAGCCTATCACGCGCCCCAGGTGCAACGCGACCCCAGATGCAGCCTTATACGGGGTTCGAGGGAGGCATCGACGACGTGGCGTCCGGCCCGAGAAATGCCTCCGGATCGTCCTGGAAATCGAGCAGGCAGCCCTTGCCGCAGAACCAGTACGTCGTCCCGTCGTGGTCAAGCGAGAGCTGGCTGGTCGTGGTGTCGACCGACATCCCGCACACCGGATCGATCTCGATGGCCATCGCGTCTCCTCGGATGAGTACTCCCATGGAGTATAGGGCTGGCTTACCATCCGGCGGTGGATGCCCCCGATCTCGACGCCGTCCGGGCTGCCCTCCTCGCCGAACGTGCTCGCCTGCTCGAGGAGATCGGCGAGACCATCGTCGCCCCGGGCCAGATGACCTACGGCTCACAGGCCGCGGCGGCGAGCCAGGTCTTCGCGCAACAGCGCGACCTGGCCCTGCGCGACCGTTCAGATCAACAGCTGGTGCTCGTGGACGAGGCGCTGGCGCGGCTTGACGGCGGCACGTTCGGGACGTGCGTCCGATGCGGCAAACCGATCGCAGCGGAGCGGCTCGAAGCGCTGCCGTGGGCAGCCCGCTGCATCGATTGCCAGCGACTCGCCGCCCGCGACCGATGACCGCCGGATGACGACCGATACGGCCGCGCCGCTCGTCACCCTCGACGCCATCCGCGCCGCAGCCGAGCGTCTGCGCGGGATCACGATCAGGACCCCGCTGCTCGCCTTCGGGCCTCCTGGCGACCGGCGCTTCCTCAAGGCCGAGTCGCTCCAGCCGATCGGGGCGTTCAAGCTGCGAGGCGCGTACGTCGCCGTCGCCTCGCTCTCGCCCGAAGAGCTCGCCCGCGGCGTCATCACCTACTCGTCAGGCAACCACGCCCAAGGCGTGGCCCGCGCCGCGCGTCTGCTGGGGGCCACGGCCGTCGTCGTGATGCCGTTCGACGCGCCCGAGGTGAAGCGCGAACGGGTCGCTGCCGACGGCGCAGAGATCGTCGTGGTCGGGACGGCGAGCGACGAACGCCAACGGGTCGCGGAGGAGATCGCCGCTCGACGTGGCTTGGCGATCATCCCGCCCTTCGACGACGACCGGATCATCGCCGGCCAGGGGACGGTCGGGCTCGAGATCGCGGAGGACCTGCCGGACCTCGCGGTCGTCCTCGTGCCGATCGGTGGCGGTGGCCTCGCGAGCGGGGTCGCGACCGCGATCGCAGCGGTCCGGTCGGGCGTGCGCGTGATCGGTGTCGAGCCGGAGCTGGCTGCCGACGCCCGCGAATCGCTCGAGCGCGGCGAGATCGTCGCCTGGTCCGCCGAGCGCGTGTCGCGCACGATCGCCGACGGCACACGCACGCAGGCGCTTGGGGCGCGGACGTTCGCACATCTGCGGATGCACCTCGATTCGATCGTCACGGTGTCGGAGGGCGAGATCGCCGCCGGCGTGCGGCTCGCCGCCGAGCGTAGCCGCCTCGTCGTCGAGCCCTCGGGCGCGCTGGGGATCGCGGCCATGTCGTTCCATGCCAGCGAGATCGGGCTGGATCGGGTCGATGGGTCGGTGGTCGCCGTGGTCAGCGGCGGGAACGTCGATCCGGCGCGCTACCACGCGTTCCTCGACGCGCCGATCCCACCGGAGGGCTGAACTCGGCCCGGACGCCTAGCGGCCCGTCTCGCTCCGTTCGTCTGATAGGCGCTCGGCCAAGCGGCGCTCGCGGATGCGGATCTGGACCAGCTCCACGTCGGCGCGTCGGTCCTCGCGCGCCTCGTTCCGCGCCTCGGCCCGCATCCAGCCTGCGACCACAGCGAGGATCGCGGTCAGGAAGACCGCATCGCCGACGATCCACATGATGCCCGCGGCCAGCCGCTGGTCCTCCAGCGCGCGCCACCCCCCACGGTCGGACCAGGGTCGCGTAATGCGGATAGAGGACTGCCGTCGCGTTGAGGATGACGACGGCCAGGAACGTGTTCTGGGTCATCTGCGTGAAGAGGTAGCCGATACGGGCCGGGTGGCTCATCCGCCATGGGGCGGGGTCGAGAGCGACGGCCGGCCACCAGAACAGCAATGCCCCGGACAGGAAGAGCATGTGCTCGATGTCGTGGATCAACGGGTCCTCGAGCGACGCGTTGAAGAGCGGCGAGAAATGGGCCGCCCACATCATCACCGCGAACATCACCCAGGCGACGATCGGGTGCGCCAGGAACCGCACGACGCGCGAGTGAAGGAACGGGATCAGCCGGCGACGACGCGTCTCGCCGGAGCTCAAGCGCAGGACGAGGGTGATCGGTGCGGCCAGTGCCAGGAGCGGCGCGGCCACCAGCATCAGCAGGACGTGCTGGACCATGTGGACCGAGAAGAGGCTCGTGTCGTAGCGCTCGATGCCCGAGATGAGCGCGAACGCGAGGGCGAGCATCCCGGCCAGGAAGGCGACCGTTCGCCGTCGCGGGACGGGGTTGTGCGGGTGGGCCGAATCGACCCGGCGGACCGCCCACAGCCACCAGACCACGGTCGCTCCGATCGCTAGGGTCGGGATCGGCTGCCATGTCCATCCGAGCAGCAGGGACGCCGCGTTCGGCGGCTCGGTGGGGACCGGCCCGTGGGCGAGCACCGGGCCGGCCGCGACGGAGGCTGCAAGCAGCCCAGTCAGCCCCGCAACGGTCGCTCGGATCGCCTGTCGTCCGGTCATCGGCGAGATGGTCCCACGAACGCGCGACGCGGTCGCCTGGACTTCACCGCGAATCCCGTTCTGAGCGCGCGAGACGACCGCGCTCCGGGTAGAATGGCCGCGGTTCGACCCTGGGCGGTCGAACGCGCCTGCTGAGTCACCGGTCGTCGCGCCACGTGCCGGGCGCGCTGCCCACCTCGAGGACCTTGATGTCGAGCTCCCCCAGGTCGCGGACCTCCCAGACCGCGATCTTCGCCCTCGCTGTCGGCGCCGCCATCGTCGGCCTGAGCCTGGTGCTCGTCGGGCTCGGGATCAACGCGCTCGACGAAGGCAGGAAGTTCGTCGGCGGCCTCTTCCCGCCGATCGCGGTCACGTCCCAGGGAGCGGAGATCCGCGACCTGTACACGATCGTCTTCCTGATCGCAGTGGCGATCTTCATCGTCGTCGAAGGCCTGATCATCTGGACCGTCATCCGCTATCGGCGAAAACCGGGCGACGACACGCTGCCGCCGCAGACCCACGGCAACAACATCGCCGAGCTGGTCTGGACGGTCGTCCCGACGATCCTGGTCATCTTCATGTTCGTGATCTCGTGGCAGACGCTCAACGCGGTCGACAAGAGCTCGAATGACGCCCAGACCAAGATCCGCGCCGTCGCCGGCCAGTTCCAATGGCAGTTCGACTACCTCGGCCCGGATGGCACGACCGTCGTCTACACGGAGTACATCCCGCTCGTGAGCGCTGGCGGAGGGATGATCGTCCCGGCCGGCCGGACCGTCCAGCTCTCGCTCGTGAGCAACGACGTCATCCACGCCTTCTACGTCCCGCAGTTCCTGTTCAAGCGCGACGTCGTCCCGGGTCGGACCAACCAGTTCGACTTCAAGGTCAACGATTCCGACGTCGGCCAGACCTTCCGCGGCCAGTGCGCCGAGCTCTGCGGCACTGGCCACAGCATCATGCTGTTCGAGGTGAAGGCGCTCTCCGCCGCCGAATTCGATGCGTGGCTTGTCCAGAAGTCGACGCCCGCGCCGAGCGCTGCGCCTGGCGCAAGCGGCCAGCCCGCCCCAAGCGGCCAGCCCGCCCCAAGCGGCCAGCCCGCCCCAAGCGGCCAGCCTGAGCCCAGTGGTCAGCCGGCGCCTAGCACCGGAGCCGCCGACGAGACGCTGACGCTGGTCGCCAAGAACATCGCGTTCGACCAGACCTCGCTCAAGGCGGCGGCGTCCACGCCCTTCAATATCGACTTCAAGAACGAGGATCAGGGGACGCCCCACAACGTCGCGATCCACCAGGGTTCGCCGACCGGCCCGGAGGTCTTCAAAGGCGAGATCTTCCCCGGCGTCGCCGAAAAGACCTATGTCGTCCCGGCGCTCCAGTCTGGTGCCTACGCCTTCGCTTGTACGGTCCATCCGAACATGACCGGCACACTCACGGTCCAGTAAGGAGCCCGATTTGGCGACCACCACGCTGACGCCGGCCGCCCCTGCATACCGAAGCTCTCTGTACGAGTGGCTGACCACGACCGATCACAAGAAGATCGGGATCATGTACCTGATCAACTCGTTCGTGTTCTTCTTCATCGCCGGGCTTCTCGCGCTCGGCGTTCGGAGCGAGCTGGCCCAGCCCGGGCTCCAGTTCTTCACCGACCAGCAGTACAACGAGCTGTTCTCGATGCACGGCACGATCATGGTATTCGTGTTCGTGATCCCGATCCTGGCTGGTTTCGGCAACTATGTGGTGCCGCTGCAGATCGGCGCGCCGGACATGGCCTTCCCGCGGATCAACGCCCTGTCGTTTTGGATGCTGCCGCTCGGCGGGATCCTGCTGCTCCTCGGGTTCGTGACTGGCGGAACCGCGGCTGCCGGTTGGACCAGCTACGCGCCGCTTTCCGAAGACCGTGCCCTGGCCGCGACCGGGACCGGCCAGGACCTCTGGATCGTCGCCCTGGTGCTGATCGGGACGAGCTCGATCCTCGGTGCCATCAACTTCCTGGTGACGATCTTCAAGATGCGGGCCCCCGGCATGACCCTCTTCCGGATGCCGATCCTGGTCTGGACCGTGCTGGTCACGTCAGTCCTGGTGCTGATGGCGACGCCGGTCATCACCAGCGCTCTGATCATGCTGTTCATCGACCGCAACTACGGCGGCTCGTTCTTCGACCCGCGCGTGGGCGGTGACTCGATCCTGTACCAGAACATCTTCTGGTTCTACTCGCATCCGGCGGTCTACGTCATGATCCTGCCCGCGATGGGCATGGTCAGCGAGATCCTGCCGGTCTTCTCGCGCAAACCGCTCTTCGGTTACAAGGCGTTCATCTTCGCGACGGCTGCGATCGGCGCCCTCGGCTTCTCCGTGTGGGCCCACCATATGTTCACGACCGGCGCGG
Source organism: uncultured Chloroflexia bacterium (assembly GCA_963765245.1). Taxonomy (GTDB): domain Bacteria; phylum Chloroflexota; class Limnocylindria; order Limnocylindrales; family CSP1-4; genus SPCO01. The sequence continues at coordinate 306,024 of CAVXVP010000001.1, read as the reverse complement.
TTTACCTGCCGTTCTTCAGCATCATGACCTTCCTGATCGCGGTCCCGACCGGGGTCAAGATGTTCAACTGGGTGTTCACGATGTGGCGCGGGCAGCTGATGATCAAGACGCCGCTCCTGTTCGCCCTCGGCTTCCTGACGATGTTCCTGATCGGCGGCATCAACGGCGCCTTCAGCGCCTCAGTGCCTGTCGACTTCGCCCTGCACGACACCTACTGGGTGGTCGCCCACCTGCACTACGTGCTCTTCGGCGGGTCGGTCTTCGGGGTCATGGCGGGCCTCTACTACTGGTTCCCGAAGATGACCGGCCGGATGATGAACGAGACCGTCGGCAAGGCCCAGTTCGTGGTGATGTTCATCGGCTTCAACCTGACCTTCTTCCCGATGCACGAGCTCGGCCTGGCCGGGATGCCGCGGCGGATCGCCGACTACTCATCGACGGCCGGTTGGAATGATCTCAACCTGCTGGCAACGATCGGCGGGTTCACGATCGCGGCGAGCATGGTCCTGCTCCTCTGGAACATCTTCATCTCGCTGCGCAGCGGGACCCCCGCCGGAGACGACCCGTGGGAGGCCAACACCCTCGAATGGGCGACCAGTTCGCCGCCGCCCGCCTATAACTTCGACCGGCTCCCCGAGATTCGTTCGGAGCGACCCCTCTTCGACGCCCGGCACGGCCGGACGGCCGAGCACTGAGAGGGCGCCGGCGATGGCGATGACGACCGACACCCAATCGACCCTTCCGGTCGAGCACAACCCGCTCGCCTCGATGCCGCACGACACCCACGGTGGCATCAGCAACCCGGTCCTCGGGATGCTCCTGTTCATCACCTCCGAGGTGATGTTCTTCGGCGGGCTGTTCGCCGCCTACTTCAGCCTTCGCGCCAACGCCGCCCAGTGGCCGCCGATCAACCCGGAGAACGGCGAGCCGTTCCAGCTCGCGATCCTGCCGTTCGTCGGGCCGGCCACCATCCTGCTGATCCTCAGCTCGGTGACGTGCCAGATGGCGGTCTGGGGGATCCGGCGCGACGATCGGACCGCCTTCATCCGTGCGATGGCCGTCACGGTCGTCCTCGGCATCGTCTTCCTCACGATGCAGCTCATCGACTACTCGCTGCTCGGTGCGGAGGGCCTGACCCTCTCTTCCGGTCAGTACGGCACGACCTACTACACGCTGACGGGCTTCCACGGGGCGCACGTCTTCGGCGGCGTGATCATGCTCTCGGTGGTGCTCTACCGCGGGATGGCCGGCCAGTTCAGCGGGAAGCACTACGACGCGGTCGAGGCGGCGTCGCTCTACTGGCACTTCGTCGACGTCGTCTGGATCCTGCTGTTCTCGTTGCTCTATCTGCTCCCCGGCAAGACCGCGGCCACCTAGGAGTCGATCGCCATGCATCCACTCCGGCACCCTCGCAACGCGGCCCTCGTCGGCATCATCTTCGTGGTCATCGGTTTGCTCTATTGGGCCGTCCCCTACTTCGGCGGCTGGCACGTCGACTACGCCGGCACGACGATGCTGATCATCCTCGGGGCGGCGATGGCGCTGATGGCCTACGTCCTCGTCGCGGGCTCGACGGACGAGTGATCCGGACCGCCTCCGGCCAGGGCAGACGCAGATACCCGGGCTGACCTGACCGATGCTCGAACGCCTCTGGACCAGCATCCTGGAGCTGATGGCGCAGGTGGTCACGCCCGACTGGGGCGTGCTCGTCTCGCTCATCCCGGTCGGCATCCTCATCCTCGTCCTCGTCATCCTGCTGCGGCTCTTCCTGATGCTCGCGAAGGCGCCGCCGGCGCGTCGCGGCAAGGGTCGCGTCACGCGCAAGACGCCGGCGGGCATCCACATGCCAGGCCCGTCGTTCGCCCCGATCTTCGCCGGGGTCGGTCTCTTCCTGGTCATGCTCGGGCTCGTCTTCGGCGGCCTGACCCTGGTCCTGGGCATCATCGCGCTGGTCCTCACCCTGCTCTACTGGCTCGCCGAGGGCCTGCGCCTGTACGACAGGGACATCGGTCCGACAGCCCCGGAGCTCCCGGCCGAGATCCACGAGGGGCCACCACCGGGCGTCCACATGCCCGGACCGTCGTGGCGCCCGTTCTTCGGTGCGTTCGGAGTGTTCGCGCTGTTCCTCGGCCTGGTGTTCGGTGGATGGCTGCTGGCGGTCGGGGTCATCGCCCTGATCACGACGCTGATCGGCTGGCTGACCGACGCGGTCCTCGACTATCGACGAGTCGTCGAGGCGGAGACGACCGGCCACATCGACAACGGCCCACCCCCGGCGACGCCGCGGCGGATGTTCACGGTCCTTGTCGTCCTGATCGTCGGGGCTGCCGTCCTGCAGTCGGGCGTGTTCACGACCGAATTCGGCGGTGGGTGCCGGTGGGCCGACCGCGTCGGGCTCGCCGGGTGCGCCGCCTCCGGCTTCGGGGCCGCCAGCCTCCGGTCCTGCCGCGTCCGGGCCTCCCGCGTCCGGCGAGCCAGGAGGCGCCGTGACGGCTGACGTGACCGTCCACGCCCAGGGCGTCGCGTACGTCGACACCACGTTCACGGCACCGGCCGGCAAGCCGTTCACCCTTGCGTTCGTCAACGAGGACCAGGGCACGCCGCACAACGTCGAGCTGAAGGATGCGTCGGGCAAGGTCGCGTACAAGGGCGACATCTTCAACGGCGTCGAGACCCGTGTCTACGAGGTTCCCGCGCTGCCGGCCGGGACGTACCCGTACGTCTGCAGCATCCACTCGAACATGACGGGGACCGCGACGCTCCAGTAGGCAGCGCCCGATCATGCCGCGACGACCGATCCTTCTCGCACTCCTCGTCGCGGTAGCGACCACGGCCGGGATCCTCGTGCTCGTCCGCTCCGGGGCCGGAGGGACCGACGACCGCGTGGCGGTCGGGCAGCCGGCGCCGGCCATCGTCGGGACGACGCTCGACGGTGCGGCGTTCGACCTGGCCAGCCTCCGGGGCAAGCCGGTCGTGGTCAACTTCTGGGGACCGAGCTGCGTCCCCTGCCGCGACGAGTTCCCGCTCCTTGAGGCGCAAGCAGGCCGAGCATGCGGCGGACGGGTTCACCGTCCTCGGCGTGCTGACCGACGATCCGGTCGAACCCGCCCGAGACTTCATCGGCAAGTACGGCGGCGATTGGGCGACCGTGGTCGATCCCGACAAGGCGATCAAGACCGCCTACCGGGTCGTCGCCCGCCCGCAGACCTACTTCGTCGACCGATCCGGGGTCATCCGCTCGATCCAGATCGGCGAGCTGACGGACGCCGACTTCGAGCGCCAGTACGCCCGGATCGCACAGTGACTCTCGGCGACCCGGCGGTCGTCGTCGACGGGCTGGTGAAGCGGTACGGACCGCGGACCGTGCTCGACGGCGTCTCGCTCACCGTGGCTGCCGGGGAACTGGTCGCGCTGCTCGGGCCGAACGGCGCAGGCAAGACCACGACGGTCGAGATCGTCGAGGGCTATCGGCAGGCGGACGGCGGCACGGCCCGCGTCCTCGGGCTTCGATCCCGCGGCGGGCGGCACGGGCGCTCCGGGCGCGGGTCGGGCTGATGCTCCAGGGCGGCGGCATCGACCCACGCGCCCAGCCGCGCGAGACGCTTCGCCAATACGGCCGCTTCCACGCCGAGCCGCGCGACGCCGATGAGCTGCTCGATCTGGTCGGGCTGACCGACGTGGCACGGACCCGCTACCGGCGGCTGTCGGGCGGCGAGCGTCAGCGACTCGGGCTGGCGCTCGCCCTTGTCGGACGGCCCGAGGTCGTGATCCTCGACGAGCCGACGGCCGGGATGGACCCGGAGGCGCGTGCCACGACCCGGGCGATCGTCGCGGACCTGCGGAGCGGAGGGCGCAGCGATCCTGATGACCAGCCACGACCTGACCGACGTCGAACGGCTCGCCGACCGGATCTACGTGCTGGCGGATGGCCGGATCGTCGCGTCCGGAACGCCGGCCGAGCTGCGGGCCGGGGTGACGGCACGGCTGCGCTTCCGGTTGGACCGGACGCTCGGCACGGACGAGGTGGCGGACCTGGAACGCGCGCTCGCCGGCGTCCGGCCCGGGGCCACGGTCCAGGCCGACGGCGACGGTGGCCGCTATCGACTCGAGGGCGTCGCGCCCGACGCGGCCTTGGTGGCGGCCCTGGCCGCGTGGTGCGCCACCGACGAGCGGCTGATCCTCGAGCTGCGGACCAGCGGCGGGTCTCTCGAGGATGCGTACCTCGAGCTCGTGGGTGCGCCGGCCGTTGCCTCGGCCGCGGGGCGCGACGAGGTGACGGGATGAGCCAGCCCGCACCGCTTGCCGCGGCGACCGCCGCCCAGACCGGGATGGAGCTGCGGCTGACCGCGCGTCGCGGCGAGAACGTCCTGGTCACGATCGTCATCCCCGTCGTCGTCCTGCTCTTCTTCGCCTCGGTCGCGGTCCTGCCGACGGGGAGTGGGCCAGCGGTCGACTTCCTCCTGCCCGGCGCCCTGGCGCTGGCGGTCATCGCGACCAGCCTCGTCAACCTCGGTATCGCCACCGCCTACGAGCGCAACTACGGGGTCCTCAAGCGGCTCGGTGGCTCGCCGTTGACGCGCGGCGGGCTGCTCACGGCCAAGATGCTGGCCGTCCTGGCCGTCGAGATCGGGCAGGTCGTCCTGCTGATCGCGATCGCTGCGGTGGTCCTCGGCTGGCGACCCGGTCCCGGCGCATCGCCTGCCCTCTTCGTCGTCGCGCTCCTGCTGGGCACACTCGCGTTCGCCGGCCTCGGGCTGCTCATGGCCGGCGCGCTGCGAGCCGAGGCGACCCTCGCCCTGGCCAACGGCCTGTTCATCGCGTTCCTGCTGCTGGGCGGCATCGTGATCCCGGTCAGCGAGCTGCCTGGACCGCTCGCCACGCTCGCCGGCCTCCTGCCGGCGGCGGCCCTCGCCGACTTGTTCCGGGCGTCCCTGGGATCGGGCGACGCGGTCGACGTTGGGTCGGGCCGTGGTGACCCTGCTGGTCTGGGGTGTCGGTGCGGTCGTCCTGGCGCTGCGCACCTTCAGCTGGGAAGGCCGGTAGGGACGCTACTCCGCGGAGACCTCCGGCAGATCCCGAAGCCGCAGGACCGGCGACCCGAGCAGGAACAGCACTCCCCCGATCGCTGCGACCGTCGTCACCAGGATCGCCTCTCGGACGCCGATCGCTCCGCCGAGCAGGCCGCCGAACAGCGCCCCGATCGGCCGCACCCCGTAGTTGATGAAGCGGAACGCCCCGGCCGCCCGGGCACGGATCCGGTCCGGGGTTCGGGCGTAGATGATCGCCCCGACGTTGATGTCGAGGATCATCACCCCGAGTCCCGCCCCGAACTCGGAGCCGAAGAGCAGGGCGAGGATCAGCGTCATCGACATCTCCGGCCCGGCCAACGGGATGAGCAGCAGCGAGACCGGGTAGACCACCAGGCCCAGCGCGTAGGCCGGCCCGAGCCCGATCCGTCGGCCGATCCGGGTCGCGAAGATCGCCCCGATCACGGCACCCACCGAGCCGGTCCCCAGCGCAAGGCCGAGTGCGCCCGGCGAGACGCCGAGGGTCGTCGTCGCATACAGGATGAACAACGCGCTCGATGCGAACGTGAACAGGTTGACGGTCGCCACCGAGAGCAGCGTCGGGCGCATGATCGGGTCGCCGATCACGAACGACAGTCCCGCCAGCAGGCGCTCGCGGGTCGACCCCTCCTCGTGCTCGATCGGCGGCTCGGTCGCCCGGATCCGGCGCAGGAAGACCACCGACCCCAGGTACGAGAACGCATCCCCGAGCATCGCCAGCGGTGCGCCGAGGACCTGGACGAGGATGCCGCCGATGGTGGGGCCGGCGACGGAGGCGAGCGACCGGCTGCCGTTGAGCAGGGCCATCGCCTCGACGTACCGCGCGCGCTCCGTGACCGACACGAACAGCGTGTTCCACGACAGGTCGAAGACGACGGCAAGCGTCCCGCTCAAGAAGCCGACGACGTAGAGCTGCGGCATCGACAGAACGCCGAGGGCGAACGCGATCGGGATGCTGGCGATCAGCGCAGCCCGCCCGAGGTCGGCCGCGATCATCAGCCGCCGCCGTGTGCGCACGCGATCGAGCCAGACGCCGGCCACCAACGAGAACAGGAGGTGCGGGAGAAGCCCGACCGCGGTCAGCGTCCCCATCTGGGTCGCGTCGGCGCCAAGGGTCAGGACGGCGACCAGCGGCAGACCGAGCTGGGTGATCTGGTCGCCGAAGACCGAGATGGTCTGGCCGAGCCAGAGCTGCCGGAAATCGGGTGCGTCGAAGAGAAGCGGCGGGATGTAGCGGCGGATGCTCCGCGAGCCTTGGGTCACCCGGGGTCAGGCCCGGATGCCGCGGGACGCGCCGGTCAGGACGGCGGGTTCTTCTGCTGCTCTGCGAGCTGCTTCTGGACTTCCTGCGTCGATCTCGGCCTGACGGTTCTGCCGAACGCGCCTGACCATGATCAAGCCGAAGATCCACGGCCAGATGAGGGCCACGACCAACCCGATGAGTGCCGCCAGCGCCCAGTTGGGATTTGACGGTGTCCCGAGGCCGGTGATCCAGTACACGACAAAGAACACCAGCACCCCAAGGATGATCCCCGTGATCCGTCGAATCATTCGCGAGTCCTCCGTCCCTCGGGTCCCGGCACATATGGCGCGGCCCCCTGCCGGAGCCTAGGCGTCCCGCATCATCGGCGTCAATCTGAGGCCGGCCTGAACGTTTCGGCGACCGCGACTGATCGGGTCCCGCTACGGCATCCCGGAACGATTTGGGAACAGACGACGCCTACCATGTCAGCACGACCGAACGGCCGTGCACGTACCTGGGGCAGTCGTGGACCAGCGAGACCTCGTCCAACGGGCACGGAAGGGCGATCATGACGCCTTCACCGCGCTCGCTGGCCCGGCCGTCGCTCGACTCGACGCAGCCGCCCGGCTGATCCTTCGCGACCCGGAGCTCGCCCGCGACGCCGTCCAGGAAGGCTTCATCCGCGCTTGGCGGAACCTGCCGGCGCTTCGCGACCCGGACAAGTTCGACGCCTGGCTGCGTCAACTCGTCGTCCATTCATGCATCGACATGACGCGTCGGCGTCGGCGTCGGCCGATCGAAGTCGAGTTGACTCCGATCCACGCCCCGGCGACCGGTGACATCTCGTCCGCGATCGCCGACCGCGAGATCCTCGACGACGCGCTCCGCCAGATCGATCCCGAATGGCGAGCCGTGGTCGTCATGCACTACTTCCTCGGGATGCCGCTGCCCGACGTGGCGCACACCCTCGGCATCCCTCTTGGGACCGCCAAGTCCCGTCTCCATCGATCTCTCGGCGCGATGCGCGCCTCGATCGCAGCAGACTCGCTGGTCGAGAAGACCGGCGTTCGTCGCCGGAGGGCAGCTCGCATGACGCTCGATCGGCCGCTTCGAACGTGACCTCTCCGGGCTTCTCGAGGATCTCGCCGAGCCGTACACCCCCGACTACTACGACGACCTCTTCTGGCAGACCGCCCACACGAACCAGCGGTCGGCCTGGACCATCCGCGAAAGGTGGCTCCCGATGCTCGAGATCACTCGCCAACCGATCGTGCCGCAGATGTCGTGGCGGCCGATCATCGTGTCTGGTGCTCCTCGTCGGAGCGCTGGCCGCCAGCCTGCTGCTGGCAGCCGCGCAGCCGAAGCTCCCTCCATTGACCGGGCCGGCCGGGAACGGCCTCATCGCCATGTCGCGGAACGGGGACATCCTCACCTACGATCCACGAACCGGCGAAACCGTCGCGATCGTCACGGGCCCCGAGATCGACAGCGATCCCCAGTGGTCACAGGACGGGACCAGGCTGCTCTTCCGTCGCGAATCGACAGATCAGCCGGGGGCCGACTTCCTGATGCTCGCCCGCGCGAACGGGACGGGGATCAAACCGCTCAGCGCCGAACCGATGATGGCCCTGACAGCGACAAAGTTCTCGCCGAGCTACGCGCCCTCGCTCCGCTACGCGTTCTCGCCAGACGGCCGCAGCGTGGTGATGATCCCGACGATCAACCACCTCCCGACTCTCCTGGTCGTCGACACCGAGGCGGGAACCAGCAGGCGGTTCGACACCGACACGATCCCCATGAACGCGATGTTCGACCCGAGCGGCAAGGACATCCTGTACGTCGGGTCCCAAGGATTTAACGGTTCCTATGCCGGCATCTACGTGATCGGCGCAGACGGGACGAACCCACGAACGATCGTCGAGACGCAGCTCGATGCGCAGATCTGGAGTCGTGCTTACTGGTCGCCTGACGGAACCAGGATCGCTTATGCCCGCTTCGAGCCCGGCTTCAGTGTCCCCGATGACGGCCGCGGGCGTATCGCGACCCGGCATGAGAACCGCGTCCATGTGATCGATGTTCGCACCAAGATGGACAAGATCGTCGGCCACAAGGACGGTGCATGGTGGGAGGCGCCCAGCGGCTGGTCGCCGGACGGCCGACGACTCCTCATCGAGCGAAGCATCGAGGCGGATGCCGTCGGAGCTCCCTTCGAAGCGGCCATCATCGACGTGGATGGTCCAGCACCCGACGTTGTCCCTCGGTTCACCTCGCCGAACGACTGGTTCGCGGCGTGGTCGCCGGATGGGACGGCGATCCTCGCTACGCCGACCATCAGCGACGGCAGCGGACTCCAGCAGCAGCTCTGGGATTCGCACACCGGCGAGGCCAGGCCAGCCCCGTGGACGGCGACCAGCTATCCCGTCCTGGCAACGCGTCGCTCCGTAGTCCTCTCCCCGGCGACGGGCCTCTTCCGTCGCCGGGGCTTCCCGTCCCCGCCGGTCCCCGGTCCGTCCGGCGGGACGCCGCTCGCGGCCAGGTGTCGCGCTGGCTATCGTCGCGGGGTGATTCGCAAGTCGCCATTCCACAAGCGCACGAACGCCCTCAACGAGACCGGGCTGTGGAGCCATTGGTCGGGGCACCTCGCGGCGCACCGCTATCAGCTGTCGGACAAGTTCGAGTACTTCGCAGTCCGGAACGCGGCCGGCGTCTTCGACTCGTCGCCGCTCTACAAGTACCGGATCCACGGTCGTGACGCCGAGAAGTTCCTGTCGGGGATCCTCGCCCGCGACATCCGGAAATGTGCCCCGGGAACGCGCAGTACACGGCCTGGTGCGACGACCGCGGCTTCGTCGTCGAAGACGGCGTCATCCTCCGTCCCGCCGCCGACGAGTTCCTGCTGACGGCCGCCGAACCGAACCTCGCCTATTTCGAGGACCTCATCAGCCGCCGTCACGAGGTCGCCATCGAGGAGGTCAGCGACGAGTACGGCATCCTCGCCGTCCAGGGACCGCGATCGCGCGACCTGCTCGCGGCACTCGTCCCGGGCGTGGCGACGATCCCGTTCTTCGGCGTGACGACGGGGAGCATCGCGGGCTCGCCGGTCACCGTGTCGCGGACCGGCTACAGCGGCGATCTCGGGTTCGAGATCTGGGTCCGCAGCAACGACGCGCTCAAGGTCTGGGACGCGCTGTGGGGCTCGATGGCCGGGTTCGGTGTCCTGCCGTTCGGGCTCGACGCGCTGGACCTGCTCCGTATCGAGGCCGGCCTGCTCCTCCTCGATGTCGACTTCGCCAACTCCCGCTACGGCTGGACCGACGAGGACCGGTCGTCGCTGATCGAGCTCGGTTGGGGCTGGATGGTCCGCGACCTGGCGACCGACGACCGTCCGTTCATCGGCCGCCGCGCGATCGAACGCGAGCTCGCCGACAAGACGTCGCGCTGGCGGCTGACCGGCCTGATCGTCGACTGGGCCGACTACGACCGGATCTACGGCGAGGCGGGCCTGATCCCGCCCAAGGACCACACGCCGATCCTCGGCGAGATGTTCCTGTACGACGACGACAGCGTCCAGGTCGGCTACACCACGAGCTACATGTACTCCCCGATGCTGCAGCGCCACATCGCCCTGGCCCGGGTGCGACCGGCACTCGCCGCCCCGGGCTCGACCGTCCGACTGGAGATCGACGTGAACCATCGCTACGAGTACGTGACCGCGCGGACGGCCCGCCTCCCGCTCTACAACCCCAGCCGGAAGACGGCCTGACATGCCGAAGACGCCCAAAGCCGGAAGCCCTCGAAGCCGCGAAGCGGACCGGTCCCGCCGACCGGACGTACGACGCGATCGTCGTCGGTGGCGGTCACAACGGGCTGACCAACGGCGCGTACCTGGCGAAGGCCGGGCTCAAGACGCTGATCCTTGAGCGTCGCTCGCTGTTCGGTGGCGCGGCCATCACCGAGGAGCTCTACCCGGGCTTCTGGTTCACGACCTTCTCGTACGCCCTGAGCCTGCTCCGGCCGGACATCATCCACGACCTCGAGCTGACCAAGCACGGCTTCATGCCGCTGCTGATGTCATCGACGTTCGCGCCGATGGAGAACGGCGACTACCTGTGGCTCGGCCAGGACCACGGCGAGAACCTCAAGGAGATCGCGCGTCACAGCAAGCACGACGCCGACGCCTACAACCAGTACTCGCACGACATGGAGATGGTCTGCCAGGCGCTCAAGCCGCTGCTCGATGCACCGCCGCCGGACCTCTTCAGCGACGACCCCGAGGAGCTTCTCGCGCTGGCCTCGCTCGGCTCGCGGTTCCGGAAGATGGACAAGCGGACGCTGCACAACACGGTCCGCCTGCTGACCGGCAGCGCCGCCGACTTCCTCGACGACTACTTCGAGTCGGACATCGTCAAGGGCTACATCGCGTCGTCGGCGATCATCGGGACCAAGGTCGGGCCGCGCTCGCAGGGGTCCGGGCTCGTGCTGCTCTACCACTCGATCGGCGAGCACGACGGAGAGTTCGGTGCGTGGGCCTTCCACAAGGGCGGCAACGGCGGGTTCACCAAGGTGCTTGCCCGTGCCGCGCAGTCGTTCGGGGCCGAGATCGCGCTCGAATCGCCGGTCAACGAGGTCATCACCAAGAACGGCCGGGCGATCGGGGTCGCCCTGGAGGACGGCTCGGAATACCACGCCAAGATCATCGTCAGCGCGCTCGACCCGCGGCGGACCTTCCTCGAGCTGGTCGACCCGCGCGAGCTGCCGAGCGACCTCGTCGAGACCATCCAGCGCTTCCGCTTCCAGGGCACGTCGTCGAAGGTCAACTTCGCGCTCGACGGGCTGCCGAAGTACCCGGCGCTCGGCGACCGCGGCGACATGTTCCGCGGCTTCACCAACATCGGGCCGTCGATGGACTACCTCGAGCACGCCTTCGACGACGCCAAGTACGGCTGGTACAGCCAGCGGCCGTACATGGACTGCGCGATCCAGTCCACGATCGACGCCGACATGGCGCCGCCCGGCAAGCACGTGATGAGCACGTTCATCGCGTACACCCCGTACAAGTTGCGCGAGAGCGACTGGGACACCGAGCGACAGAACCTGGGTGACACCGTCCAGGCGACGTTCGAGTCGTTCTTCCCCGGCTTCAGCGACCTCGTCCTCCACCGCGAGGTCGTCACCCCGCTCGACATCGAGCGGACCGTCGGGCTGTCGGAGGGGAACATCTTCGCCGGCGAGTTCCTCGCGCCGCAGATGTACTTCTTCCGCCCGGCACCCGGCTGGAGCCAGTACCGCACCCCGATCGACGGCTACTACCAGTGCGGCTCCGGCACGCATCCCGGTGGCTGCGTGATGGGCGCCCCGGGCAAGCTCGCGGCCGAGCGGATCCTCAAGGACCGCGCCCGGGCCTGACCTGCCTCGGTCACGAAGAGCCTCGCCTCACGGCTGCACGAGCCCGCACGCGACGCGGGCCGCTGTCGTCCGCGGGCGTCCGCGCCGGAAGACGCTGATCTCGCGGCGTGAGCCGTTCGACCTGCCAGCGGACCGGATCCTCTTCCTGGACCCCACGCGGCCAGTCGAAGTCCATACGCGGCACGATCATGTCCTCGAGCCTGGCGCCGTCTGGGATCACGAAGATCCGCAGGAGGAGGAGAACCAGCGGGGTGAAGACGAAGAGCAGGGCTCCGATGTCGGCGAGATCGAGGTTCACGGCAGGCTCCTTTCCAGCGTTGCGCCGGTGTTACTTGCAAACGTCGATTGACTAGAAACATGCTAGCCTTGCCAGTGGGACTTGTCAACTGCTAAACTGCGTTTTGATGGAAACACCTCAGGCGATCCGGCAACAGCGAGTCGTGGGCGGCAACCTCGCCCTGGACATGTTGAATACGCAGAACGGGCCGCGCCGGCGGACCGCCCGAGGACGACGTCCTGCACGGCTACGGTGACCTCCTCGCCTGGGGCCACCACGTGGGGATGCTGAGCGAGGCCGAGGCCGACCAACTCCTCCGACGCTCGCGTCGGCATCCGGACGGAGCTCGGGCTACATTCGATCGAGCAGTCGCCACGCGCGGATATCTCTACGAGCTGTTCGATGCGATCGCGCGTGGCATGCCGCCACCCGAACGCACGATCGCCCGGCTCCAGAGAGATGAGGCCGAAGCGTTGACGCACGCAGATCTCGTCCCCGTCGACGGCGGGTTTGCCTGGAGCTGGGCGCACGACGGAGACCTCGCGCGACCGCTATGGCCGGTCATCCACGCCGCATCGACCCTGCTGATCGACGGCCCGCTCGATCGGGTCAAGGGATGCGCCGGATGCCGATTCCACTTCCTCGACGAAAGCAAGAACCGGAGCCGACGCTGGTGCTCGATGGACGACTGCGGCACGGCGGACAAGATGCGCAAGTACGTGGCTCGTCGCGCCTCCGCTCGATCTGCCGCCCAAGCCGAAGGCTGATCTGGCTCGCCTCTGCTGCCAGTTCTCGCACGTGCGACTGAACCTTTTGCGAGACGGCGACGCCATACCCTGTCGAACACGACCGCCCAGGTCGTGACACAGTCGAGGCGACCGTGGACCAGCGAGAGCTCGTCGGACGTGCGAAGCGGGGCGATCATGACGCCTTCGCCCAGCTCGTCGACCCTGCCCTCGCGCGGCTGGACGCGGCAGCTCGCCTCATCCTTCGGGACCCGGAGCTCGCGCGCGACGCGGTCCAGGAGGCGCTGATCAGGACATGGCGTGACCTGCCGGGCCTCCGCGACCCGGATCGGTTCGACGCCTGGCTCCATCGCCTGACCGTCAATTCCTGTCTCGACATCGCTCGGCACCGGCGACGGCGTCCGATGGAAGTCGAGATCACCCCGCTCGATGCGCCGACGGCGTCCGACGTCGCGTCGCATCTTGCCGACCGCGAGCTCGTCGACCAGGCCCTCCGTGGCCTCGATCCCGGCCATCGCGCGGTCGTCGCTCTGCACTATCTCCTGGGGATGCCGCTGCCGCAGGTGGCGACGTCCCTGGGCATCCCCGTCGGTACGGCCAAGTCCCGGCTGCACTACGCGCTTGCCGCGATGCGCATGTCCGCGGCGGCCGAGCCCGACACGGCCCCAGGCCCGGTCACGGGAGGGCAGGTCGCATGACCACTGAAGCCCGCTTCGAACGTCAGCTACCCGCCATCCTCGAGGACCTCTACCTGGGGCCGTCTCCCGACTATCGAGACGAGGTCCTTGCCGCCGCCGACCCGCACGCGACAGCGCCCGGCCTGGACCTTCCCAGGAAGGTGGATCCCCATGGACATCACGACACGGACCATCCCGGTGGTCCGGCTGCCGCTGCGGCAGTTCGCCATCATCGCCGCTTCTGCTCGCGCTGCTCGCCGCGACCCTGGCGGTCTACGTCGGTTCGCAGCGCCGCGTTCCGGCGCCGTTCGGCCCGGCCAAGAACGGGCTGATCCCTACATCTCGAACGGCGACATCTACGTCGGTGACCCGGTCTCCGGGAGCACCCGGCTCGCTCGTCACGAACCCTCGCGAGCTACGACCGTCGGCACCCGGGCTTCTCACCCGACGGCACCAGGATGGCGTTCTTCCGCGAAGTCCCAGGCACCGGCTCTCAGCTCAGGTCGCCTGTCGACCTCTATGTGGTGCGGGCGACGACGGCACCGGGCTGACGCGCATCAACGCCGTCGCCGTTCGAGCATGCGCCGTGGGCGAACTGGTCACGCCCGACGGTCGGCACATCGCGGTCATCTACGCCGGTCGATGGCCGGACCCATCTACGAGCTCCTCGATGTCGACGGCGAAGCCGGCCACCCGTCGTCCTGAATGGTTCTGTCAACGCCCGACTACATCGCCTTCCGACCGCCGGTATGGGCAAGAGATCCTGTTCCGTGCCTTGGTCGGCCTGACAATACGGTCTGTTCGTGATGGACGCGGACGGGACGACACGTGCGAACCCTGATCGAACCGACGAACCCGGATCGACGTGGGACGCAGGACCTCAGCAACGCTCGCGTGGTCCGCCTGACGGCAGCCGATCTTCGCATTCAGCGCTGGCTTCACCGGACCTTCGATCCGGCTCTGGGTGATGAACGCCGACGGTAGCGATCCGCACGAGTTCGTGATCGAAGCGGGCGTCCGGCTCGGACGGCGATCGCCCTGCGTCGCCCGATGGCAGGTGGATCGCGTTCAATCGCTGGCGCAACATCGCAACGGATGGCTCGTGATCCAACCGATCAGCACGTCACGGTCGTCCGAGCCGATGGCAGACCAGGCCCGCTCATCGAGACCGGTCCCGCGTTGACTGGCACGGCCCGATGGCGTCTGGTCATCGTGTCGATTCCGAGCACGATGCTCTGATGCCCGGCCGAACGATGGGAGCGCCGATCGGCCGACGCTGCTCGACCCAGCCGGTGGGTCCGTGCGTCAGCGTTGCCGTGGACTGTCGGACTCCGGCCTCGACTGGCAGCGCCTCGCGCTCGAGACTGATCGACCGCGGCGCCCGACCGCGCCGTTCGCCGGACAAGAAAGAACCCCGGGTGGTCGGGCCCGGGGTTCAAGGTGTATGCGGCTTGGTTGCGGGGAGAGGATTCGAACCTCTGACCTTCGGGTTATGAGCCCGACGAGCTGCCGCTGCTCCACCCCGCGACCTGTAACTCTAGGGCCCAAGCACCATTCGGTCAAACGCGTGTACTCGTCCAGTACGTCCGTTACACATCGACCCCGACGGAGGCCAGGTATTCGGCCGGCGTGAGATAGCCCAACGACTGATGTGGTCGGATCGTGTTGTACACCCGCTCCCAAACCAGGAGCTCGGCCTGGAACGCGGCGAGGTCGGGCTCGGCCGTGGTCACCTCGTAGAACTCCTCGGTGTGGGTGCGGTTGGCGCGCTCGACCGCGCCGTGGAGCTTGGGCGACCGCGGGGGCAGGACGAACAGGCGGATGTCGCGGGTCTGGCAGGCGGCCTCGAATTCGGCCATGAACTCCGACCCGTTGTCGATGCTGATCGCGCGCACGCCGAACGGCATCCGCTCGGCCAGCCGATCGAGGACCGCCGCCGCGCTCGCGGCGGTCGCTCGTTGACCGAGCTCGACGACATCCCAGCGACTGACCACATCGCGGGCGGTGAACTGCTTCCAGACCCGGTCCGGGAGGGGCCGGATGTCGAGGGTGTCGAGCTCGACCAGGTCGCCCGGCCGCTCGACCGTCCAGTCGGCCGGCTTGCGGACCGCGTACGGTCGCCGCCAGCGGCGCTGCTGGACGCTCATCCGGCGGCGGCGCGGCTCGCGCAGCTCACCCGAGCGGCGCAGCCGGGCCAGGATGCGACCGACCATCGAGGTCGACAGGCGGAGGCCGGTCCGGCGCAGGAGGACGACGAGCTTGTCCTTGCCCCAGCGCGGATAGGTCTCGCGCACGGCCCGGACGGCGCGCAGCTGGTCGATCGTCCAGGTCGGCCGGCGCCGGCGGCGTGGTGCCGAACTGCGGTCCTCGAGGGTCTCGAGGCGTGAGCGATCGAAGCGCGCCAGCCAGCGATAGACGGTCGGCCGGCCGACCCCGAAGTGGCGAGCCGTCAGGCTCACGTTCTGACCATGGGTCCGGTGCCAGTCCAGCATCGCCAGCCGTCGCCGAGCGTCGCGCGACAGGTCGGGCGCAGGTTGGTGTCGACCGAGCCGCTGGAACGAGCTCGGCGTCGTGCTCAGATACGGGCGCTTGGGGCCGGGCAGCACGCCGCGGGTAGACTTGGCCATCGAGAGCCTCCGTTGCTGCTGCTGTCTTGACACCGCCAGCGGGCGGGGGCTCTCGCCTCGTCGTCAGGACCGTGATCGTGCCCCCTGCGCGCCCAGCTCCGGTGTCACGGACGTATCTGGACGCCATCGACCTTGGCGTGCCAACGGACTCTATCGATGTCGCGATCGAGGCGCTTCGAGGCCTCGGCTACGGCGTCGTCGCCGACGAGCGTCCGGCCCGCGTCGTCCTCTCGGGCGACGAGGGCAAGGTCGACCTCCACCCGATCGTCATGCTCCCTTCCGGCGGCGGCATCCAGACGGGGTTCGATGGTCAGACGTTCGAATACCCAGCGGGCAGCCTCGACGCCGAGGGCGAGATCGGCGGCCGGATCGTGCGATGCGGGACGCCTGAGCTCCAGGTGACGTTCCATCGCGGCTACGAGCCCAGGGAACATGATCGGCTTGGACATGGCCGCCCTGGCGGCAGCGTTCGACCTGACTCTCGGGCCGCCGTACTCAGGCTGAGGCCGGGGCGGCATCGGCCTCGGGTTCTGGTGCGACCGGTCGCCCGTCCAGCCGCCGCCCGCCGATCAGCAGCCCGACCACGAGGCTCACCAGCAGCACCGCGCTGAAGACATACATCGGGTAGACGATGTTCTCCTGGGCGAGGACGCCGGCGATCAGCGAGGCGACGATGAAGCCGACCGTCCCGGCTGCGCCGAAGATGCCCTGCGCCGTGGATGACCGCCCGAGCGGCGAGTTCGCCGCGACGACCGCGTAGAGGGCCGGGTTGAGCATCGCGAACCCGGTCGCCTCGATGAGGATCATCGGGATCGCCAGGAGCGGATCGGAGATCCGCGTGTAGGCGAGGCCCATCACCGCCGGCAGGATCGATCCGATGACGATGAACGCCCGCGACGCCGCGCCGGTCGACGACGCCGGCCAGCGAACGGAGACAGCAGCAAGCACCGGCAGCCCGAACATCGCGAACGTCAGCCCGATCAGGTCGAGGCCGGCACCGAGCTTCTGGAGGAAGAGGCTCCAGATGACTTCGTAGGTCCCGCCCGCGAAGTAGCCGCCCGCGTTGATGACCAGGACCGCGATCAGGCCCCGGTTCCAGAGTCGGCGTCGGGATCGACGGGCCGGACCGCCTCGCGGACGCCTCGATCGGCGTCGACGGCGGTTGCGGCTCGCCGGGTCGTCGATGGCGCCTCGGGCGGGAACTGGGTCGAGTCTGCCAGCAGGGGCCGGATGCGTCCGCGCTTCGGTCTCGCGACCACGCAGACCGATCGGGATGGCCGCCAGGAACGCGGCGACGGCACCGAACACGAAGACGAACGAGATCCCGCCGAAATAGAGGGCACCGAGCGCGCCGATGGCAGGCCCGAGCAGCAGCCCGCCCATCTGCACCGCCCCGTACAGCCCGAACGCCTCGCCGCGACGATCCGGCGGCGTAGCATCGGTCAGGTAGCCGCGCGCCGCCGGGTCGTAGGCGGCGGTCGCCAGCCCGGATCCGGCACGCAACAGGACGAACGCGAGCGGCCCCGTGAAGACCAGCGGCAGGAAGCTGAAGATCCCGGTCGCGACCAGCCCGATGACCATCAGCGGCACCCTGGCGCGTCCGATCCGCCAGGTAGCCGAAGATCGGCTCCCCGACCAACCGTGCGGCCGGCCACGCGGCGATGACGAGGCCGAGCAGCGCGAGGTCCACGCCCTGCTCGGTGAAATAGAGCGGCAGGACCGGGAGCAGCGCCCCGAACCCGAGCCACACGATGAACTCGGCGAGGAGCAGCGGGACAACGTCCCCCCAGCGGTCGAGCCAGGCTCGGATCCGGGGCATCGGCGAGGCGAGGAGCGAGGACCGAGCCATCCTTGGAGCCTACCGGCCACCGACAGACTTGCGGGCTCCCGCGCCGAATTGCCCCACCCTCTGAGCCGCGAGTAACGCCCGGGGCCTACCATCGTCGGGTCATGCTGCCTGCCCCCGCTCTCCTCGCCGTCGGTCTGGTCCTCGGACTGATCATCCTGTTGCCGGCCCGCCGGCTCCAGCTCGCTGGGTTCAGTCGCCGTTCGATCGCGCTGTACGCCATCTGCCTCTGGGCGTTGGCGTTCTTCATGGCGGTGCGGCCGTTCGCGGCGCGGTTCCTCATCCCGATCCTGCTGATCGCCTACCTGGCGCCCTTCGTCGTCGCTCCCGGGCGGCTGTCCGGGATCGTGACGCGGGGCAAGGGGCGTGGCGGTCCGGGTGGACCGGGCTCGGCCGGCGACCCACGCCAGCCGCAGATCAAGAACGTGACGCCGCCCGAGAAGCCGATCGAGCCCGAATGAGCGGGCCGAGTCGCGCTCCACGGAGGCGGGGAGTTCCTGGCCGGCGACGAGGAGTTCCTGGCCGCCCTGCTGGCTCGCGCCATACAGCGGGCCGAACGAGGTCGGCCGATCCGTGTCGCCGTCGTCCCCACCGCGGCTGCGCGCGGGCGCCCGGACCTGGCCGGCAGGAACGGCGTCGAAGCATTCGAGCGGGTCGGCGCCGAGAGCGGGGTCGACGTGGCCGCCACGACGATCCCGGTCGTGAATCGGGCGACAGCGGCCGATGCCGACTTCGCGGCCGAGCTGGCCGCCGCGGACGTCATCCACTTCCCCGGCGGCGACCCCGACCTGATCCCGACGCTGATGCCCGGTGCGGCCGCCTGGGCCGCGATCACCGAAGCGCACCTGGCCGGCGCCGTGCTGGCCGGCGCGAGTGCCGGTGCGATGGCGCTCGGGCCATGGACCTGGACGCCGGGCGGCGGGATGGGTGGGCTGCACCTCGTGCAGGGATACGTGGTCGTGCCCCACGCGCACGAGGCGACCTGGTCGGCAACCATCGAACGGTTCGCCGCCTGGGCGCCCGAGGGCCTCGGCGCGCTCGGGCTGTCCGAGCAGACCGGCGTGGTCGAGGAGCCCGTGGCGCCCGGCAGCCTGACCATCGACTGGCGCGTCGTCGGTCCCGGCGTTGCGCTCTGGCTGGCGGATCCGGAGCACGGCGGGGAGACGGTCGTCGCCCACGCCGGCGACATCATCTCGACGCCGGTCGTCGAGCTGTGAGGCTCGACCTCGGCTGGCGGCTCGATCCCGAGGTCACGTTCCTGAACCACGGCTCGTACGGAGCCTGTCCGGCGCCGGTCCTCGAGGCCCAACAGGCGTGGCGCGATCGCCTCGAATCCGAGCCGGTGCGCTTCCTGTCAGGTGAGCTGCCGAGCCTGCTCGCGGAGGCGCGCGCGTCGGTCGGTCGCTTCCTGGGCGCCGATCCCGAGGGACTCGCCTTCGTACCCAACGCGACGACCGGCGTCAACACGGTCCTCCAGTCGCTCCGGTTCGAGCCGGGCGACGAGCTGCTGACCGACGATCACGAATACAACGCCACGATCAACGCGATGCGTGCCGTCGCCGCGCGCGACGGGGCACGGGTCGTTGTCGCGCCGATCCCCTTCCCGATCGCGAGCCCCGACGAGGCTCTTGCGGCGATCCTGGCCGCCGTCACCGACCGGACTCGCCTCCTCATGGTCAGCCACGTCACGAGCCCGACCGCGCTGATCCTGCCTGTCGCCGACCTCGTCACCGAGATGGACCGGCGCGGCATCGACACGCTCGTCGATGGCGCCCATGCACCCGGCATGGTTCCCGTGGACGTCGACGCGCTCGGCGCCGCCTACTGGACCGGCAACGGCCACAAGTGGTTGTGCGGACCGAAGGGCACGGCCGTCCTGTGGGTCCGCGAGGACCGGCGCGACCGGATCCATCCGCTGGTCGTGTCGCACGGGGCCAATGAGCCGCTCGCCGGGCGGACGCGCTTCCGCCACGAGTTCGACTGGGTCGGGCACCAGCGATCCGACCGGCTACCTGACGCTCCCCGCGGCGATCGACTGGATGGATCGCTGCGCGATCCCGGAGGGCGGCGGATGGCCGGCCGTCATGGCAGCCAACCATGCGCTCGCACTCCACGGTCGGGACATCGTGGCGACGCGCTCGGCATCGAGGCGCCCGCGCCCGACGCGATGCTTGGCTCGATGGCGGCGTTGCCGCTGGCCGACGTGGCGAACGAGGCGGCGGCGACGGCGCTGGCTGCGGCACTCGAGACGGAGGATCGGATCCAGGTCCCCATCGGTCCCTGGCCGGTCCGAGCGGCCCAGCGAGACGGGCGAGACGCCGCAGACTCCTTCTTCGCATCTCCGCCCAGCGCTACAACGAACCCGCCGACTACGAGCGTCTCGCGGACGCGCTCGTCCGGCGGCTGCGCGCGAACTGAACGAGGCCTGGCGGCTCGCCGAAACGAACCGCCAGGCGCGGGTTCAGGTGGCCGGCGTCGGGGCCGTGTTCGGGGTCGTGCTCGGCGTGGTCGAGGACCCGCCGCCGTTGCCCGAGCCGCTGGTGCCGCCGCCCATGTTCGGGCAGTCGGCCTTGGTGCCCGTATGGGTGCGCGGTGTCGTCGTCCCGTTTGACGGGGGCGTCGTGGTCCCGCCGAGGAGCGACGGTGCTCGGCGACGGCCGAGGGTTCCGGGCTGGCCGCCGAGACGACGGCGACGCCGCCGGCGACGAGCAGCAGTCCGGAGATCGCTGCGGTCAGGACTGCGCGGCGAAGGCCGCTGGGTTTGGTCTCGACCGGCGCGACCGCAACGGGCGCGACGGGTTCGATCGGTGCCGGTACGAGCGGCTGGAAGGTTGGTTCCATGCGAACTCCTTGCTCTCGGCTGGGTCGCCTCTCGTGGACGAACCTCACCCGGAGCGTGGCGAACGCGCCTGAGAGACATATGAGGAGCCCGAACCGCAACGAGCCGCGCGACTAGGGCCGTCCGTCCTCCGCGCCCGGTCGCCGGCTCTCGGCCGCATAGATCGCGTCGAGGAAGCGGCTCGGGACCCGGCCGATCTGGCGCGTGTCGGTCAATCCGGCCGCCTCGGCCAGCCGCTCCCACGACCCGTAGCTGAACGGGTGCGGGACCCACGGGTTGCCGCGGTCGGCGTCGTACTCGACCACGACGAACCGACCGCCCGGCCGCAGGTGCGCGGCGAGGGCACGTGATGACCGCCACCTGCCGATCGCGCGGGACGTAGTGGAGGCTGTTGGCCGCGACGAGGCCGTCGAGCTCGGGCAGGTCCAGCGGGCCGGTCAGGTCGGCGGTGAGCGTCGCGTAGTCCAGCGCCGGGAAGCGCGTCTGAACGGCGTCCGCGTTGGCACGCAGCGACACGAGCGTCGCGATCGACCGCCACGATGCCGTCCGCCGGGCCCGAGCAGGTCGGCGAGTGCCAGCGTGAACGCGCCCTGCCCGGCCCCGATGTCGGCCCACGTCCCGCCCGGCTCGACGGCCGCCCGGATCAGGCCCACGTGATCCGCGTGATCCACGCTGCTTACCCGGTGCTCTGGAGGCCGGCCGCCACGCCGTTGACGGTCAGCTGGACGAGACGGAGGACGCGTTCGCGCTCGGGATCGTCGGCCGGCATCGTGCGCAGACGCGCCAGCAGCCGGACCTGGAGCTCCGACAACGAGTCCACGTACGGGTTGCGCAAGGCCACCGACCGCTGGAGGACCGGCGACCCGTCGAGCAGCCGCTCGCGCCCGGTGATCCGGCCGAGCAGCGCGACCGTCCGGCGGTATTCCGTCTCGATGGCGTCCCAGCGGCGGTCGTCGCCGTCGCCGGTGGCCAGCGCGGCATACAGCCGAGCGACGCCCATGTCGGCCTTGGCCAGGCTCATCTCGGCGTTGTCGAAGAGGCTCGACAGGAAAGGCCACTCGCGGACGAGCCGTGCCAGCGCGTCCATCCCGTCCTCGCCGTGGGCCGCCCGGTATGCCTCCAGCGCATGTCCGAGCCCGTACCAGCCGGGCAGGTTGATGCGCGCCTGCGACCAGGCGAAGGTCCACGGGATCGCGCGCAGTGAGTCGATCGTCGGGGCTTCGTCGCGACGGCCGCGAGCCGCCGGCCGCGATCCGAGCCGGAGGTCGGACAGCTCGCGGATCGGGGTGATGTCGCGGAAGAACGACGCGAAGCCCGGGTCGTCGTGGACGAGCGCCCGGTAGGCCGCCCGCGAGGTGGCGGCCAGCTCGTCGACGATCGGCGCGCCGACCGCCAGGGCGCGTTCGAGACGGGCGTTGTGTTCGGGTGCGGATGCCTGGAGGATCGCGCCGGTCATCTGCTCGAGGTGGCGCCGGGCGATCGTCGGGTCGGCGTAGTTGGCGGCGATGACCTCGCCCTGCTCGGTCAGCTTGAGCCGGGCGTCGACCGAGCCCGGTGCCTGGCCGAGGATCGCCCGGTTCGTGGGTCCCCCACCCCGTCCCGAGCGCCCCGCCGCGACCGTGGAAGAGGGTCAGCGTGACGCCGCGGGCCTTGGCCGCCTCGACCAGCGCCGACTGCGCCTGGTGGAGCAGCCAGGCGGCCGACAGGAAGCCCGATTCCTTGTTCGAGTCCGAGTAGCCGAGCATCACCTCCTGGCGATCGCCGCGCGCGGCGAGGCCGGCTCGGTACGCCGGGTCGTCGAGCAGCGTGCCGAGGATCGTCGCCGGCCGCCTGGAGTGGCTCGCTCGATTCGAACGAGCGGGACGAGGTCGAGGACGAGGCGGCGGGTGCGCGTCGCCGTCAGCGTCGGTGGCCGCCAGGGCGTGGCGTGCGAGCTCGAGGACGTCGGTGATGTCGGTCGCCGACGCCGTGAAGCTGACGACGTAGCGGTGGCAGGACTCGGTGCCGAACCGTGCCTGGCCCGCGGCGATCGCCCGGAACGTGGCGAGTACCTCGTCGAGGGTCACGCCGGCCGCGACCTCCGTCTCTCCCGGGGCTCCCGGCTCGGATCGCCGCGAGCGCAGCGGCATGCACCGCCGAGTGCTGCCGGACCTCGAGCGAGGCGAGGTGGAACCCGAACGTCCCGAGCTGCCAGCGCAGCTCCGCGACCTCGCCCCAGGCGGCGCGGCCCAGGCCCTCGGCGACGAGCGCATCGGAGATCTCGGCCAGCTCCGCGTCGAGCTCCTCGGGCGTCGCGTAGCGACCCGGTCAGCGGCGCCGCCTCGCCGACCAGGAACGATCGCGTCCGGCGCAGCCGCTCGGCGATGAACCCGAAGCGCTGGCGGTACGGCTCGTCGGGGAAGCGGCGGCGGAGCTGGCGGGCGGTCTCGGGCAGGTCCTCCGCGTCACGTGCCAGGCGCGAGGTGAGTGGCCGCGCCACCCGGTCGCTCGTGGTCGCGGCCGCGATCGTCTGCATCAACCGCGTCGCGACGGCCTCGTAGCCGCGCAGGACGTGGTCGGCCTGGATGCGCAACGTGCGCTCGGTGATCTCCGCGGTCACGCCCGGGTTGCCGTCGCGGTCTCCGCCGATCCAGCTCCCGAGTCGCAGGAACGGCCCGACCCGTGGCGGCCGCGTCCCCGTCCTGCCACTGTCCGCGGCGGGACCGGGTGCGCGACCCGTCGGCGGGTCGAGCGCCGCATCGAGCGCCCGGTAGAGCCGCGGGACGACGGTGAACAACGTGGCGTCGAAGAAGGCCATCGCCGTCCGCACCTCGTCGAGCGGGGCCGGGCTGACGATGCGCAGGTCCGAGGTCCGCCACAGCAGCGTGATCTCCTCGCGCAGCTTGCGCCGGAGCTCGCGGTCCTCGGAGGGGGTCAGACGCGGGTCGTCGGAGCGCGCCAGGAGGATCGCGCACCGGCGCAGGGCCACCAGTGTCGTGCGGCGGCGGGCCTCGGTCGGGTGCGCGGTCAGGACCGGCGAGACCTCGAGCCGGGCGATCAGCGCGTCCAGCTCGGCGTCGTTCCGCCCCAGACGGCGCAGCCCGGCGACAGCGTCGGCGACCGAGTCGGGGAGGATCCCGTCGCGTGCGGCGCGCTCGCGTCGACGCAGCGTCCGGACCCGGCCGCGCGCCTCGGCCAGGTTGACCAGCCCGAAATAGAGCGCGAAGGCGCTGATGACGGCCTCCGCCGAGCCGAGGTCGAGGCCGCCCAGCTCCTCGTCGAGGCGCTCGCGCTCGATCGGATCGTCGGCGCGGCGGAGCGCGATCGTCCGCTTCCGGATCCGTTCCACGAGCGCGAACAGCTCGGGACCGGCCTGCTCCGCGATGACCTGGCCGAGCAACGCCCCGAGCAGCCGGACCTCGACCGCGAGCGGGTCGCGGGCACCGGCCGTCCCGATCCCGAGGGGCTCGGCGGCGACCGCCGGCGTGACGCCGCCGCCCCGTGGTCCCGTCACGCGACCCATCGCACGGGACCGTTCAGGTTCTGATCCGGCACCGGACCGCAACCATCCTGGCCGCAACCTTTCTCTACGCTTGTATCGTGATGCCCATGACCAGCATCGGCTCCGCGTCCACGCCTGCCCGCGCCACGGGCCGGAAGCGCTCGCGCGTGACGCCCCCGGACGCCGACGATCAGCTCGAACAGCTGCTCTTCCTGCACGAGGTCGCGCGCCTGGCGACGACCGCGCGGACGTGGGACGAACTGCTCGAGACCGTCGTGGACCGGACCCGGGACGTGCTGCACGCCGACGTCTCCTCGCTCTATCTGCTCGACCGCGACGGAGCGTACCTGACGCTGGCGGCGACGAACGGCCTCGACCGCTTCCAGATCGGCCGGGCCCGGGTGCCGTTCGGGGAGGGCGTGACCGGCCGGGTCGCCGCCGAGCGCAAGCCGCTGGCGATCCCCGACGTCAGGGCCGACGACCGCTTCCTGTGGGTCCGCGGCATCGACCAGCGCCGCTTCGTGGCGTCGATGCTGTCCGTGCCGCTGACCTGGCACGACCAGACCGTCGGCGTGCTCAACGTCCAGACCGAGCGGATCCGGACCTTCAGCGACCACGACGTCGCGCAGCTCGGGGCGGTCGCGGACCTGCTCGCCGGGATCATCGAGAAGGGCCGCCAGCAGTCCGAGGCCGAGGCCCGTGTCGAGGCGCTCAAGGCGATCGACGAGGCGCGCAGCGAGCTGATCGCGCTGGTCACCCACGAGCTGCGGACGCCGCTGGCGATCGTCCGTGCCTACGCCGACCTGCTCGCCGACGAACCGCCGCTGCGCGGTCGCGAATCGCGCGACGTCGAGCGCCGCGAGACCCGCTCGGCGTGGCACCGGGCGACGCTCGAGCAGATCGAGCGGTTGGACCGCCTGGTCGACTCGATCCTGGCGTCCGTGCGGGTCGTCCCGGAGGGTCCGGCCAGCGTCTCGCCGGTCGATCTTGCGGCGCTGGTCGACGAGGTCGTCGCCTCGCTCAAGCCGATCCTCCAGCACCATCCGGTCGAGGTCGTCCCGAGCGTCCCGCTCCAGCCGCTGGCCGATCCGCCGCGCCTCCGCCAGATCCTCGAGCACCTCGTCGAGAACGCCGTCAAGTACGCGCCGCCCGACTCGGTCATCCGGATCGACTGGTCGCTCAACGAGGGCGTCGTCCAGCTCGGCGTCTCCGACGAGGGTCCGGGCATCCCCGACGAGTGGCGTGAACGCATCTTCGAGCCATACGCCCGACGTGACACCCACACCGCGCGCGGCTCGGGGATCGGGTTGTACGCCGCCAAACGCCTCGGTGAATCGATGGGAGCGCGCCTGTGGTGCGAGCCCGCCAAGCCCCGTGGCGCCCGTTTCGTGGTGGCCCTCCCGGCCGCCGTCGCCATCTGAACCACTGACATCTGAACCGTTAGAGCGAGGACCATGATCACCATGAGCACCCGGCCCCTTCGGATCCTCGTCGTCGATGACGACCCGGCGATGGTGGGCGCCATCACGGCACTGGTCGGCACCGAGGGCCACCAGGTCATCACCGCGTACGACGGCCTGACCGCCGTCAAGCGCTTCCGCGAAGAGCATCCGGACCTCGTCCTGCTCGACCTGGCGATGCCCGGTCCCGACGGGTTCAACGTCGCGGGCCAGATGCGCGCGGTCGGGCCGGCCCCGATCCTCGTCGTCTCGGGCGAGAGCGGCGAGGCCGCCAAGGTCCGCGCCCTCGGCCTCGGCGCGGACGACTACCTGACGAAGCCGTTCGGCAAGGCCGAGCTGCTGGCACGGATCGCGGCGGTCATGCGCCGGGTCGATCGCAGCGGCGGCCCGGGCTCGACCGGCGGTGGGCCGCTCACCGCCGGCGACCTCGTGCTCGAGCCGGGCCGTCACGAGGCACGGGTCGGGGATCGGTCGCTGACCCTGACGCCGACCGAGTTCCGGCTGCTCGAGGCACTCGTTCGGGCCGGTGGCGACATCGTCCCGCACCTCCAGCTGGCGCGTGCCGGCTGGCCGGCCGAGACCGACCCGGACCTGCTGTGGCTCAAGCCGCACCTGGCCCGCCTGCGCTCGAAGGTCGCCGCCGAAGGAGGGCCGCAGGTCGTGGCCGTCCGCGGCGTCGGGTATCGGATCGTCGTCGAGGACGAGGCGCGCGCCTGAGGGCCTTCGCGCTCGAACGTCCATCCGCGCGTTGGTCGCTCCGCGCGGACGCTCACGCACCTTTGGGTGCGCTCGCGCCCGTGCTCGCTCCCGCCTTCGCCTGAACGCCCCAGCGCGGGACCCGATGAGGCGGGGTCAGACCGGGACGGAGATCGGGCGCCCGGTAACGTCGTGGGCTGCGTCGGCGCAATCGATCCGGCATCCACGAGCATCACGCCCGCCGATCGGATTGAAATGCATGTAGGCGTCGCCCGTCGCGGACAGGCGGCAGCCGCATGCCGCGCACGTGACCGGGGCATTGCGGCCATCGCGAACGGCGGAGGTGCGCTGCATCTCGGGGTCGGAGGGGTGGATCATTCGGGGCGCACCTTCCGGGATCGACTGGGGAATGGGCCTGGGACGTCTCACCCGGAGGTGACGCTGCCCCATGTTCGATCGAGCGTAGGACTGACCGTCTTGGGCATCGGCGTCGAGACGGGGACGATAGGGTTGCGGTCGGGTTGCGCCGCGGCGACGTCCGCCGTCGGAGCGACCGGGACAGGCTCGACCAGCCAGAAGCGCGCGGCGAGATCGGCCTCATCCAGGAGCCGGCCGGCGAGGGTCGAACCGGCCGCGCGGTGCGCCTCGAGGAGGCGGATCAGCTCGATGACCCGGACTTGGCCATCCCCGCGGTCCGCGAGGGCCGAGGCGAGGCGGATCGCGACAACGCTGCGATCGTCGAGCGCGGCGGTGTGCCGCCCGGTCGGGTCGTAGAGGTACGCCCGGCCGCCGGTCATGCCGGCCCCGAAGTTGGCACCGACCGGGCCAAGGACGACGACCGTGCCACCCGTCATGTATTCGCAGCCGTGCGGGCCGATCCCCTCGACGACGGCCTCCGCACCGCTGTTGCGGACCGCGAAACGCATCCCCGCCCGTCCGACCAGATGCAGCCGTCCTCCGGTCGCGCCATAGAGGACGGTGTTGCCGGCGATCGCCTCGGATGACGCCTCGGCTGCGAGGTCGGGCTCCGGGACGACCGTGACCGATCCACCAGACAACCCCTTGGCGACGTAGTCATTGGCCTGGCCGACGAGACGGAGTTCGACGCCCGGGCCGGCGAAGGCTCCGAACGACTGGCCGGCGGCACCGCACAGGTCGAGCCGGATCGGGCCGCGGAGTTCGCCGCGCTCGAGGGCGCCGGTCAGGCCGGCCCCGAACGAGCGATCGGCGGTCGTCAGGCGAAGACCGGTCGCGGTGACCGACCCCTGGCCGCGGAACGCAGCGGCGATCCCGACCTCGAGCGACGATGCCGGGGCACGCCCGATCTCGCCACCCGCCCCCGTCGGGTTCGCTCGCCGCGCCGCGGTGGCCTGCCAGGGCATCGCCCCGATGACCGGCGCGAGTTCGGCCCGGGCCGCCTGAGTCGCGTGGAGGAGGCGCCGGCTCTCGCCGACGATCTCGCCGACCGAGCGTGCCCCGACCGCAGCGAGCTCGCGGCGGAAGTCCTCGGCGATCGCCGTGAAGAAGCGGACGACGTCATCGGGCGTGCCGGCGAACTTGGCACGCAGGTCCTCGCGCTGGCTTGCGATCCCGGTCGGACATGTGTCGAGATGGCACTGTCGGGCCATGTCACAGCCGATCGCGACGAGCGCCGCAGTCCCGAACGCGAACTCCTCGGCGCCGAGAAGTGCCGCCACGATCAGGTCGCGCCCGGTCTGGAGCCCACCGTCGGTGCGCAGCACGACGCGATCTCGCAGGTCGTTACGCAGCAGGACCTGGTGGACCTCCGCGAGACCGAGCTCCCACGGCGCCCCGACGTGCTTGATCGAGGACAGCGGCGAGGCACCGGTCCCACCGGCATGGCCCGACAGGTGGATATACGAGGCGCCGGCCTTGGCGACGCCGGCGGCGATCGTCCCGACCCCGCGGCTCGCGACGAGCTTGACCCCGATCCGGGCGGCCGGGTTGATCGCGCGCAGGTCGGCGATCAGCTGGGCAAGGTCCTCGATCGAATAGATGTCGTGGTGCGGCGGCGGGCTGATGTAGCTCTGGCCGGGCTGGCCGCGACGCAGCGCGGCGATGTAGGCGGTCGCCTTGCGGCCGGGGAGCTGCCCGCCCTCGCCCGGTTTGGATCCCTGCGCGATCTTGATCTCGAGCTGGTCGGCACGAGCGAGATACGCGGCGGTCACCCCGAACCGTGCCGACGCGACCTGCTTGATCCGAGCGTCGTGGCTCCTGCCGTCGGGGCCCGGGACGTACCAGGCTGGGTCCTCGCCGCCCTCACCGGTGTTGGCTGCGCCGCCGGCCCGCTGGATGCCGATGGTCAGCGCCTGGTGGGCCTCCGGGCTGAGCGCACCGACGCTCATCGCCGAGACGACGAAGCGTCGCACGATGGAGCGAGCGTCCTCGACCTCGAAGCAGCGGCGTGGCGACGGCCGCCGCCCGGATGCGCATCTCGTCGCGCGGGACCGCACGGTCGGTGGCCGGCCTCGCGAGCGCTGTGCGATAACGCGCGAGCGCCTCGTCCACGGTAGGCGCGACGGAGCCGTCCGAACCGGCGACCCCCGGTCCCCCGGCGACGCCACCGACCGACAGCAGCGTGATCTCGCCGGCGATCTTCGGCGAGAAGAGGTGCGCCTCGCCATCAGCCCGGAAGCGCGCGAAGCCCGGATCGGGCAGCCGTGGCTCGCGCCCGGCGGCAGGCTCCGGGATGGCCAGGGCTGCGGCGCGCCGGCGGATCTGGCGGTCGGCGAAGTCGGTGAGGGTCGTCCGGCCCGGCCACGCGGCTGCGGTCGGGAAGCAACGAGCAACGACGGACGCGTCCAGGTCGACGACATCGATCAGCGCGCCGCCGATGTACGAGGCGACGGCGCTGATCCCCATCCGGGCCAGCGTCTTGCGCAGCCCTGCCTCGAAGGCGGCGATCAGGTGACCGACGGTGTCGGTCGGGGTCAGGGTCTCGGCGCCGCGCGACCCGGCGAGCTCGGCCGCGAGCTCGATGGCGAGGCGTGGATGGACCGCGGTCGCGCCCACGGCGAGGACCATGGCCATGGCGTGGACGTCGAGGATGTCGACCGCGCTGACGGCGATGTCCGTCCGACCGCGCAGGCCGGCGGCGGTCAGCGCGGTGTGGACGGCGCCGGTCGCCAGGATCGACGGGATCGGGAGCCGTTCGATCGACCAGACAGCGTCGGTGAGCACGACGAGCGTCGTGGCGCCCCGGGCCGCGGCGACGGCATCGGCGGCCAGCCGGTCGAGGGCGGCGGCGAGACCATCCGGTCCGTCCGCGGGATCCCAGGTCGCATCGAGCGTCCGGATCGTGCCTCGGCCATCGGTCACCGCCTCGAGCAGGCCTGGCAGGTCCACAACGATCGGTCGCTGGAGGCGTTGGGTCCGTGGCGCCCGTGGCAACCCGCCGAGCAACGCCGGGCGACGGCCCAACTCGACCCGCAGGTCCATCACCACGCGTTCCCGCTCGGGATCGATAGCGGGGTTGGTGACCTGGGCGAACGCCTGACGCAAGTGGTCGGCGACCGGCCGGTCGAGGCGGCCGCGACCGGGCGTCGGCGTGTCGTCGCCCATGCTCCACAGCGGCTCGTGGCCTTCGAGGGCCATCGTCTTGATGTCGAGCCGTGCGCGTTCGGCATCGAGGCCGGCGAGGTAGCGCATGACGTGGTCGGTCGGTGGTGTTGCGGGTCCGCCGATCACCGATGCGATCCGGTCCTCGTACATCGGGCGGGCGGCGTCATGGATCGGGAGCGTGCGGAGCGCCCAGGCCTTCGCCTCGGCGTCCTCGAGGATCGCCCGTCGGCCAGGCTCAACGAGCAGCAGCTCACCCGGACCGAGGCGACCACGCCGGACGGTCTCGGCAGCGCTGAACGGCACGGCGCCGGCCTCGGACGCCACTGCCACGAGCCGGTCCGCTCGTTACCGCGAAGGCCGCCGGCCGCAACCCGTTCCGATCGACCAGCGCCCCGACCCGCTGGCCGTCGGCGAAGACGATCGCGGCGGGCCCATCCCACGGCGCCAGGAAGCCGGCCGTGCGGCGACGCAGCGTGGCGACGTGCGGGTGCGGAGCGCGACGGAGCCCGAGTGCCTCGGGGATCGCGGTCAGCAGGGCCGGGGTCAGAGCCCAGCCGGTAGAGGTCAGGAGCTCGAGCGCCTCGTCGAGCGCGAGCGAATCGGAGCCGTCGGCGGACAGGAGCGGCCCGGCGGCCAGAAGCGCCCGCGCGCGATCTCGGAGGTCGAAGCGTCGCCGGTCCGGCCGCGGACCTGCTCGCGGTTGCCACGGACCGTGTTGATCTCGCCGTTATGGGCGATCGAGCGGAACGGTTGTGCGAGGCGCCAGACCGGATGCGTGTTCGTCGCGTACCGCTGGTGGAAGACCGTATATCCGAGGCTCAGCGGGGCTCGCAGGTCGGGATAGAGATCCGGCAGGCGGCCACCCGTGACGAGGCCCTTGTAGACGATCGTCCGCGCCGAGGCCGACGGGACGGCGATCTCGGCAAGGACGCCGCCGGCTGCCCGCGCGGCGGTCTCGAGCCTGCGGCGCGCGACGATCAGGCGGCGCTCGAAGGCGTCGTCGGACAGCGGCCGCGGGTCGTCCGTGCCACGGGACGGCCGCTCGACGATCGCATGGCCGAACGCCGGTCGCGAGTCGGCGGCCGTGGCACCGAGCGCCGCCACGTCGAACGGCACGGACCGCCACGCCGCGATCGTCAGACCGGTCTCGAGGAACGTCGTCTCCGCGAGCGCCCGGGCACGCTTCTGCGCCCCGCGGGACCGTGGCAGGAACAGCGAAACGACGCCGGGTCGGGCCGCGACCCCGTCGGCCGCGCCATCTCCCACGATCAGCGCCAACAACGAGCGTGAGAGAGGCACCGCGACCCCGGCGCCATCGCTCGACACCCCGTCCGCTCCGAACGCGCCTCGGTGGCTGAGGGCCGCCAGGCCGGCCAGCGCCAACGGGAGCACGCGATCGTGCGACCGGCCGCCCGCGTCCGCGACGAACCCGACGCCACAGGCATCGTGCTCGAAGCGTTCCTCGTACAGCGGGGCGATCTTCCGGTCGCTAGGTCGCTTGTTCACGGACTCGACTCCGGAGAGGGTGGGAAACCGGCCGCCGTCGATGGGTACGACTGCGGCCGGCTTGGGTAGCGCGGACGTCGGGCGGGAGGCGCCCGGCGTCACACCTGATAGGCGACCTCGCCGTGGACTGACAGGTCGAGGCCCATCTCCTCGGCCTCCTTGTTGACGCGGATCCCGAGCAGGGCATCGACGAGCTTGATGATCACGAACGTGCCGACGACCGCGTAGACGACGGTGGCGCCGACCGCGATCAGCTGGTTGACGAGCTGCTGCGGGTTGCCCTCGAGCAGGCCGGAGTACGCGCTCTGGATCGCCGACGAGGCGAAGATGCCCGTCGCGATGGCGCCGAACGTGCCGCCCACGCCGTGGACCGCGAAGACATCGAGCGCGTCGTCGACCTTGGAGCGGGCCCGCAGCAAGGTGGCGCTGAAGCACAGGCCACCGGCCACCAGGCCGATGATGAGCGCGCCGCCGACCGTCACGAAGCCGGAGGCCGGCGTGATCGCGACCAGCCCGGCCACGGCGCCGCAGGCGGCACCGACGACGCTGACCTTGCGCGAGTGGGCGTAGCTAGCGAGGACCCAGGTGATGGTCGCCGCTGCCGCGGCCACGTTCGTCACCGTGAAGGCGCTCGCGGCGAGGCCGCCGGCGGTCAGCGCGG
The DNA here is from genome assembly GCA_963765245.1 of uncultured Chloroflexia bacterium. Classification (GTDB taxonomy): domain Bacteria; phylum Chloroflexota; class Limnocylindria; order Limnocylindrales; family CSP1-4; genus SPCO01. Next base: position 273,911 of record CAVXVP010000001.1, on the reverse strand, counting down.
ATCCGGCATTGAAGCCGAACCAGCCGAACCACAGCAGGCCGGCACCGAGCACGACCATCGGCACGTCGTGCGGCTCCGTACCCGAGCCGTTGAGATGACGCCGGCCGATCAGCAGGGCGACCACGAGCGCCGAGACACCCGAGCTGATATGGACGACCGTGCCGCCCGCGAAGTCGAGCGCGCCGAGCTTGTACAGCCAGCCGTCGACCGACCAGACCCAGTGCGCCAGCGGCGAGTAGATGAAGATCGACCACAGGATCGTGAACAGGACGAACGAGCCGAATCGCTTGCGCTCGGCGAACGCTCCGGTGATGAGGGCCGGGGTGATCGCCGCGAACATCAGCTGGAACGACGCGAAGAGGACGAACGGGATCGTCACGGCGTAGACCGTGCTGGGCACGAGCCCGACGTTGTTGAACATCGCGAAGTCGAGCCCGCCGATGAAGCCCGAACCGACGATCGGCAGCGGGACGTCAGGTCCGAACGCGAGCGTGAAGCCGACGATGACCCACACGATGGTGACCAGGGCCAAGCCGAAGAAGCTGTGCATGACCGTCGAGAGGACGTTCTTTCGATGGACGAGGCCCCCGTAGAAGAGGGCGAGCCCCGGCAACATGATCATGACCAGGGCCGTGGACATCAGCATCCAGGCGGTATCGCCACTATCCATCCGTCAAGATCCTCCGAGGCAGAGAGCGGGCCGGAGGCACATCCGGACCTGTGTCGAAGGCTAGGGACGGGCGGAGGTTGCGTCGTCCGCGCCGGAGGGCCGACAAGGTGTCGGTTCGGTGCCCCGGCGGCGTCGTCGGGCGGGTGAGGTTGCGGCTCGGCGTCCGGCCACGCTCAGGCGTGGGCTGAGTCGGACTTAGGGCCGGTCGTGCTTCCACATGTCGACGTCACGCACCGGCTGGTACCCGATCGCCTGGTAGATGTGGTTCGCGGTCGGGTTGGCGAGGTCCGTGAACAGGAAGCAGAACCGCCGGCCGGCGTCGAGTTGCGCCTGGCTGATGCTCGCGACCAGAGCGCTCGCGTAGCCTCGATTGCGTGCCTCGGGCGGCGTGTAGACAGGCCCGATGCGCACGCCATTCGGGGTGCGGCTGCCGACACCCGCCAGCGAGACGACCTCGCCGTCCTCCCACAGGTGGAGCGTCCGGCCACGACGGCTGATCCAGCGGTCGGTCATCGCATCGATGTCAGACGGCTCGTCCCCGAGCGCCTCGCGCATGAACGCGTCGAGCCAGCGTGCGACGAGTGCACGATCGGCCGGCTCGGCGATCCGGGCGTGACCCGGGACGGGTGGCGGCGGCGTGACCGCAGTCAGCTGGAAGATCCTCTCCGAGGTCGACAAGCGTGCCGGCGGCGCGCCGCGGGCGGTGCGCTCGTCCATGAACGTTCGCACGTGCTCCACCGGTCCGACCGCGCCCGGCAAGTCGCGACCTACGAGGTCACCGGCAAGCAGGGGGAGGGCCTCCGGATCGTCGACCTCGGAGAGGACGAGCTGGAAGGGCGGGGTCTGGAGTGCGACGGTCAGGATCCGGTCGCCCTCGCTGACCGTCGCGAAGTACGGCGGCGCCGTGTACGCGTCAGGGGTGTCGCGGACGGTCTGGCAGACGCCGAGGAGCAGGTTGTGCTCCGCCTCGCGTGCGACCAAAAAGTCCCCGGCCGCGGCGAGGAAGGCTTCGACGTCGGCGTACCTGTGCAACTCCATGGAGGGAGCATAGGGTCCGCCCGCGGGGTACGCGAAAGGCGAGGGCCCTGAGGCACTCGCCGTTCGTGGCTGGGGGTTCCGGGCTGGGGGGCCCGGCTGATGTGGTCCTAGGCGGTGGTGGTCGTCGGGCGGAGGACCGGAGCCTTGACCTTCTCGGTCGCTGCTGAGGCTGCCCAGACCAGGCCGAGGCCGAAGAGGACCAGGATCCCGCCGAGGCCGGCCATGAGAGCGGCCATCCCGAGCCCGACCTGAAGGGTCGAGGCGGTGACGCTGCCGACTCCGAGCTGACCGATCAGTGCGAGCGCGGTGCCCGTCCAGACCTTCTCACGAGCGGCACCCTCGATCGGGTTGGTCCGGTCGAAGCCGGTCCAATACTTGCCGTCGTTCACGAAGTCGTAGGTGCCGGCCTTCTGGATGACCGCGCCATCCTTGATCACGTCCTCGGGGAAGGTGACCGTCGTTGTCGCGTTCAGGGTGTGGTACGAGATGGTGGCCATCTGGAACATGTATTCACTGGCCGTGTTGACGACCGGGTCGTTCGGATTGAGTTCCGACTTGTCGACCGTGTAGCCCCAGTCGTTGGTCAGCAGGCCCATGATCTTGTCGGCATCTTCGGTGCCGCCGCCGGAGGTGAGCTGCCCGGCTTCGTTGTAGGTGAGCTTGACGTTCTGCGCGTCGCTGAACGCGTGGAGGGCTTGCGCGCCCTGGTTGGTCTTGTAGTAGGCGTACCCGCCACCCGCGACGAACGCGAGCCCGAAGACTGCGAGCATGACTCCGAGGACCTTCAATCGACCGTTCATGGCTTCCATCCTTACTGCTGCTGCCTTTGTCTCTGTCTGGCATCAGACTCGTGGATGGAGCGATATCGCCATACGGCCATGGCGACCCATCTCGGGGGCCATTCGGCCCCCCCGATCACAGCGGCAGAAGGACCGCGATGATGGCCACCGCGACACCGATCGCAAGGCTGGCGAGCCCGATCTGCCTTGCCCTCGAACGGTCTCGGGCACGAGCGTCGGCGTCGATCACCTCGTGCGTCTCGCCGACCTGGCCGAAGTTGAAGATGCCTCGCGATCCGAAGCCTGCGCAGAACTTGAGCCAGGCTTGGAGGTATCCCGAGGCAGCCATTGCCGCCGGGATGGCGACGAGCAGTCGTGCCAGGGGTGGTGCCCCGACCGCCACCAGGACTGCAAGCAAGACGAACGCAGCGACGAGCCCGACGTGCCCGGCTCGGCGCCGCCGGCGGATCTCATCGGGACCGATATTGCAGACACCGGGCTGGTAGTCGACGACCGCGATCGGCAACCCCGATCGGCTAGTGGAGAACATGGCGTGCGTCATCGTTCGCTCCTCGCTGGGTCGGTTGGCCGCGCGGGCCGAAGGCGCGCGATGGCGTCGAAGCGAGCCGGGTGGGATTCGAACCCACGACCAAAGGATTAAAAGTCCCGTGCTCTACCGCTGAGCTACCGGCCCACCGGCGACGTTATCACGCTCAGAACGGGGCGTCGCATGGCCGCCACGGACGCCCAGCCTACGCGCTGAGGAACGGCGTCAGATGGGTGTTGCTGAGGGCGCCCACAAGCCCGGCGATCGTTCCGACGACAAGAACGAGTCGCGCCAGGGCGGGCCGTCGGCGATCGCAGATCTCGGCGGTGGCCACGACCAAGGCGATGAGCGCGAACTTCAGGGCGAACCCGAGGGCCGGCTGCCTGACCATGCCGGCGACGATGGGGTTCATCTCGCGAGCGACGACGAGCGCGGAGACGAGGTCCAGCAGCTGGGCGACCGTGAAAGCCACGACAAGCCACCCGAGCGAGACCGTCCTCGCTCGCCCGACGAGACCGTTGGCGAACGAGGTCACCGGCCCGGCACCTTGACCGGTGTCGGTAGCGGCTCTCCGCGCACCCCCGCCAGCAGGTTGGCAGCGGCCATCGCAGCCATCCGCCCGCGCGTCGCGAGCGTGGCCGATGCGATGTGCGGCAAGACGATGCAGTTGGCCAGCCCGAGGAGCGGATCGTCGGCGGGGATCGGCTCCGGATCCGTGACATCCAACCCGGCCGCCGCGATCACCCCGTCGCGCAACGCTGCTGCCAGCGCACCCTGGTCCACGACCGGCCCGCGGGACGTATTGACCAGCACGGCCGTCGGCTTCATCCGGGCCAGCGCACTGGCATCGATGAGTCCACGCGTGTCGGGCGCCAGTGACACATGCAACGACACGATGTCGCTGCGCTCGAGCAGCTCAGGAAGGCTGACGTAGCTCGCCCCAAGCTCGGTCTCGATCTCGGGTGCGACCTGGTTGCGCGAGCTGTACAGGATCGTCATCCCGAACCCTGCCGCCCGTCGCGCCACGGCCTGGCCGATCCGCCCGAGGCCCACCACGCCGAGCGTCGCACCGTGGATGTCCGATCCCATCAACAGCATCGGACCCCACGTCCGCCACCGGCCCTCGTGGACGTAGCGGTCGCCTTCGACCACGCGTCGCGACGCGGCCAGGATCAACGCCCAGGCCAGGTCGGCGGTCGTCTCGGTCAGGGCGCCCGGCGTGTTGCCGACCGCGATCCCCCGCCGGGCGCACGCGGCGACATCGATGTTGTCGTAGCCGACCGCGTAGTTGCTGACGACCTTGAGCCCAGGGCCCGCGGCCTCCAACAGAGCGTCGTCGACCCGGTCCGTGAGCAACGTCAGGATGCCATCGCATCCGGCGACCCCCGCCAGCAGGGCCTCTCGCGGCGGCGGCAGCTCGTCCTCCCAGACGGAGACGTCGCAGGCCGCGGCGATCTGATCGAGCCCGGCGTCCGGGATGCGCCGCGCGACGAAGACGCGAGGCCGGTCGCTCACACGCGCGCCGCGACCAGCGGTTCGACCACGCCCCGGATGCGGCCCAGCGCCTCGGTCAGATTCTCCTGCGAGTTTGCATACGAGATCCGGATGTGATCGTCGCCGTAGCGTCCGAATGCGGATCCCGCCAGCACGCAGACACCGGCATCCAGGAGCAGCCGCTCGGCCAGCTCGGCGCCGGACAGGCCCGTCCCAGAGATCGATGGGAAGACGTAGAAGGCGCCGCTCGGCCGCCGACACTCGATGCCGGGGATGGCGTTGAGGCCATCGACGACCAGGTCGCGCCGAGCCCTGAACTCGACGACCATCGCGTCGACGTCGTCCTGCTGCCCGACGAGCGCCTCGACCGCGCCGACCTGGGCGAACGTGGCGACGCCGCTGATCGTGTTGATGATGAGCTGGCTGTAGGTCCGGACCAGTGCCTCGGGCACGATCGCGTAGCCCATCCGCCAGCCGGTCATCGCGAACGTCTTGGAGAACCCGTCGAGGACGATCGTCCGCTCGGCCATCCCGGGCAGAGAGGCGATCGAAACGTGCTCGGCGCCGTCGTACAGGATCCGCCCGTAGATCTCGTCGGACAGGACCCACAGGTCGTGCTCGATAGCAAGCGCGGCTATGCGTTCGAGGTCGTCGCGCGTCAACACGCCACCCGTCGGGTTGGCCGGCGAGTTGATGACCAGCAACCGCGTCTTCGGGGTGATCAGGGCCGCCAGCTCGTCGACGTCGAGCCGGAAGTCGTTGGCCATCCGGATCGGGACAGGCACCGGCGTCGCGCCGACAAAGCTGGTCAGTGACTCGTAGATCGGGTAGCCGGGATCGGGGACGATGACCTCGTCGCCCGGATCGACCAGGCCAAGGATCGCGTACAGCATCACGCCCTTGCCACCGACGGTGACGAAGACCTGGAACGGCTCGACCGGGAAGCCCTTGCGCGCCGAGGCATCAGCCGCGATCGCCTCGCGCAACGCGGGGATGCCCGCGAAGGGCGGGTAATGCGTCGCACCGGCGTCGAGCGCCGCCTTGGCCGCCGCGCGCACATTGGCCGGCGTGTCGAAATCGGGCTCGCCGAGCTGGAGGTGGACGATCGAGCGCCCCTGCGCCTCCAGTGCCCGGGCGCGGGCCGTCACCTCGAACGCGCTCTCGGTGCCGATGGTGTCCATCCGGGCCGCGATGCGCATGGTCTGGGACCTCCGACTTACGGCAGCATCTGGCGGAGCGCGAACCACACGTTGGCCGGCCGCTCGGCGAGTCGACGCATGTACCACGGATACCAGTGCTCACCGTACGCGATGAGTGCCTGGACGCGATAGCCCGCTCTTGCCAGGCGGTACTGCTGGTCGGTGCGGATGCCGTAGAGCATCTCGACCTCGAAGCGGTCACGACCGATCCCGGCGGCGCCGACCTGCTCGGCGATCTGCTCGATCAGCCCCACGTCGTGGGTACCGAGGCCGAGCCGGATCGGCCGGTCACGGCTGTCGAGCAGGAAGCTGACCGCCAGCCCAACGTAGCTCGAATCGACGCTGCTGCGACTCCGGTAGGCGATCGATTCCTTCTCGTCGTAGGCGCCCTTCACCAGGCGGATGGCGGGATCGAGCGGGCGGAGCCGCTCGAAATCGGTCGCCGTCCGGCGCAGGTACGCCTGGAGGCAGATCCCCGTCCGTGGCTGGGTCGCCCGGAGCTTCTCGTACAGCTCGATCGTGGCGTCGACGTAGGCGCTCCCCTCCATGTCGATCCACAGGTACGAGCCGGCAGCGGCCGCGTGTTCGGCGATCCGGACCAGGTGGGCGAGGCAGACCTCGGCGTCGTGGTCGAGGCCGAGCTGGGTCGGCTTGACCGACAGCTCGCCGGTGATCCCGGCAGCCACGATCTTGTCCATCGCCTCGATGTAGTGGTCGGCGACCTCGTCGGCCGCAGCCAGGTTCTCGAGGTTCTCGCCGAGCCGCGTGTACATCGTGCCGATCCCCGCCGCCTCGAGCGGCAGAGCCGCCGCCAGCGCGTCCTCGAGGGTCTCCCCGGGCATGAATCGGCGGACGGCACGGCGCATGAATCGGAGGCGCGGCAGGCGCTCCTTGAGCCATCGATTGCGAGCAGCCCACAGGAAGACGCGGCGCATCGAGACCTCCGTGGCGATGGCCCGAACGGGCCTCTTCGGATGATAGGCGACGGTGGGCTAGAATCGCACCGATGACGCGCTTCTATGACATCGACGCCGCGAACGCTGCAGTCCCCGAGCTCGACGGGATCGTCGGCGTGCTCGCCGAGCAGCGAGCCGAGCTCGTCCGGCTGCGTGACGAGGTGCTGGCCGCCGGGACCGGTGCGGGCGATGGCGCGACGACGGCCGTGGCAGACAGATCCAGCCGTCCGGCCGCCGAGTCGTCGGGCGAGACACAGGCCGCCGACCCGCCCATCGTCGACGATCTGCGCCTGACCCGGCTGCGGATGCAGGGCCTCATCGACCAGATGGCGGCGGGCGTGGCGCGGATCGATGGCCTCGGATTGACGTTGCGCGACATCGAGCACGGCCTCGTCGACTTCCCGGCCCTCGTCGCCGGCCGGCAGGTCTGGCTGTGCTGGCAACGCGGCGAGCCCGCGATCGGCTTCTGGCACGACCTCGAGACCGGGTTCTCCGGACGGCGCCCGCTGGCCGAGCTGACATGACCGACCGCTCGGTCGTCGTCGGACGGGACGGGCGGGCGAAGGCATACCGCCCCCTTCCGGACGCGGACCGGGCCGCGGCATTGGCAAGCGGCCTGGCAGCCTATGAGCGTGGCGACTTCTTCGAGGCCCACGAGGACCTCGAACCCGCCTGGATGGGGACCGACGATCGCGCCGAGCGCGCGCTCCTGCAAGGCCTGATCAAGGTCGCCGCCGCCTACGTCCACGACGTCCGCGGCAACCCGACTGGGATCGGCCGGAACCTCGAAGGCGCCCGCGCGCTGCTGGTCGAAGCAGCCGAGGATGGACGTGCCGTCAATATCGCGCGGCTCGATATCGATGCCCTGGTCGACGCGATCGATCTTCGCCTGGCGGATCTCGCCAGCCATCCCGATGGTCCGAACCTCCCTCCACCGATCCTGCGAAGGAGCGCCCCATGAGCCAACCCGGAATCCCGACCATCGACGTTGCCGAGGCCGAGCGCCGGCTGCGCGAGGATCCGGCTGGCCCGATCCTGCTCGACGTCCGCGAGATCAACGAGTTCGAGGAGGTGCGAGCGCCGGGTGCCGTGCTCATTCCGACGTCGACGTTCATGACAAGGGTCGACAGCCTCCCGACGGAGCGGCCGCTGATGGTCGTCTGCCACATGGGCGGACGGTCGGCAGCCGTCGCCGGCTTCCTGATCCGTTCCGGCCGGAACGACGTCGTCAACGTGGCCGGCGGCATGGAAGCCTGGGAACGTGCCGGTCTGCCGGTCCGGCGCGGGACGGTCGAGCCGGGCGAAGGGGATCTGCCCGCCGGTTGACCTAGCGGCGCGGTCCGCGGTGCAGGACCCGCGCGATGATCGCCCGGGTCTGTGCCTTGTGGGCGAACGCCCAACCGATCAGCAGCAGGATGATGAAGTTCACGGTCCCGACGCCCGCCGCGTTGAGGTAGCCGAGCTGCTGGCCGATCTCACCCTCGATCTTGAGTCCGGGCACGGTCGCGCCGACCAGGCCGAGCTGGAAGAACGGGCTCTGCGGCGCGGTGTTGGCGCGGACGCTGGTTCCGACCACGCCCGCGGAGGTCGTGCCCCCGACGAGGATCGCGTTCGGGCCGGAGATGACCGCCGGCGCGCCCTCGCGCGGCTCGGGCAGGTCGCTCGCCGGCAGGTGCTTCCATTCCGGGATGTCGCCGGTGGTCGTCGGGACCGCCCAGTAGAGCTCGGACTTGGGGCCCGAACCGTCATTGCCGCCGGCCATGTAGATGGCCCCGTTCGCACCCCAGCCGGATCCGTTCGTTCGAGGCACCGGCAGGTTCGCGGCGTCGTTGACGTCCCAGCGGACGAGCTTGCCCAGGTCCGGATTGGGCGGCAGTCCCTCGGCAGAGGCGATGCCGAACGAGCCGCGCTGGACCCTGTTGGTCGGTCCGTTCGCGTCGCTGCCGCCGTACAGCCACAGGAAATCGCCGATGAGGACGCCGGTCGCGCCGGCCTGTCGGCGTGATCAGCGGCTGCTCCGGCGACCACGCCCCGAGCTTGCCCTGGGAGCTGAGCTTGGTCTTCAGCGTCGTGGCGACCGGCCCGTCGGCGTTGCGTCCGCCGACGATGAGCAGGCCGTCCGGCGTGATCGCCGAGGCGGTCTCGGCGCGCGCTTCGGGCAGGGCCAGGTCCTTGGCGGTGGACCACTCCCCGAGCTGGCCGGTCTGGCTGTCGGGGCTGAGCACGAAGACGGTCGTCGTCGGGGCGCCCGAGGCGTCGCGCCCGCCGATCACGTAGATGCTGCCCGCCACGTACGCGACGCTCGCGTCGGCGCGCGGCTCGGGAAGCTTCGGTCCCTCGGCCCACTTGTCGAAGTTGCCCGTCTGGACGGCCCTGGCGACGTAGACCGTCGACTGGGCGGTCGTGCCGTCGCTACCGCCGATGTACAGGATCTGCGTTCCGACCTGGAGGAGCGCGCCATCGGTGCGCGGCTGGGGCAGGTTCAGCTCGGCGGGCGACGTCTCCCACGGGATCACTGCCCCGACCGGCGCGGGGCACGGCAGCGACTCGTTGGTCGGTGGGCAGAAGTTGATCGGCGACCAGACGAGGACGCCCAGGTCGACCGTCCGGCCGACCGTCAGGTAGTACGCCCGGTCCGGGAGGTACCCGAGCATCAAGATGATGATGACGAGCCAGGCGAACGCCTTGACCGAAGCCCACGCCCATCCATCCTGGTCGAGCAGCCCGAACAGGGCGCGCTTCCGCGGTAGAACGGTGCCGGGTCCGAGCGCCTGCTGCGCCATCGTCCTCCATCCTCTGCCACCGACCGCTGGGGTCGGAGGCGATCTCACTGAGCGGTCAGGGTCCCCGTCATGTTCGGGTGGACAGTGCACTGGAAGGGGTACGTCCCGGCCGCGAGGGCCGGCACCTGGTACTGCTTCGTCGCGACGCCGGGGAAGATGTCGCCCTTGAACGTGACCGCCCCGGTCGAGTCCTTGATCTCGACGTTGTGCGGGGTGGACGCGTCCTGGTTGTCGAAGTCGATGACGAACGGCGTGTCGGCTGGGGCCGTGACCGCCGGCGTCGTGAACGCGATGCCCGAGGCGGTGATCTTGACGGCGGACCCGGTCTCACCCGAGGCCGCGGGCGATCCCGATGCGGCCGGCGAGCCCGAGGCGGCAGGCGAGCCTGACGGAACAGCACCCGATGCCGCCGGTGAGCCCGACGGAGCCGCACCGGATGCGGCCGGCGAACCGGACGGAGTCGCGAACTCGGTGGTCCAGCAGGCCGGGTACGGCGTCGCGCCCGGTGCCGGTTTGTAGGCAGGATCGACCCAGCCCTTGAACGTGCGGACCTCACCCGTGATCGGGTCGACCTTCGGCTCGCCGAGCGCTGGGTCGCGGATCGTGTACGTCTCGGTCGATGGGGCGCGGATGAACGCGATCAGGTCCTCGATCTGGATGTAGTTCAGCGGTCCCGGCGGGTGGCCTTCGTTGGACCAGATCGGCATCAGCGAGTTCGGGTTGCCGCAGACGTAGCGGCCACCGACCACGAGGACGTTGTTCAGGTAGTCGACCGACAGGTGGGCGAACAGCTTGTCCTGGCGATTGAGCGTCGGCCCGATCCCACCCTCGCCGTTCGCGCCGTGGCAGCGCGCGCAGTTCGCCTCGTACAGGTTGTAGCCGCGTTCCACGGACGTGACCTGCTGGGACGCGGCTTCGCTGTCGAGACGCGACTCGGTGATCCCGAGCGGAGCCAGCTCGTAGAACCAGTAGATCGCGATGAACAGGATCACGACCACGACGCCGAGGAAGCCGACCCAGCGCGCGTTCGACGACTGGCGGACGACCTGGGCGGCGCGCTCCGGCGTCAGCTCGACGGCGCGGACCGACGGCGCGGACGTGAATCGCTCGACCGGCGCGACCTCCGCGGGCGGTCGAGGGACGGGCAGCCGCTCCTCGGGCTCGCGTCCCTCGGGCTCGCGTCCGGACTCGTCGCTCACGAGGCCCTCGTCGGTGGGATCGGTGGACGGTCATCAGATGCAGCCCGTCGGGGTGCGTGGCGGGATCAGCCCGGGCTGGCCGAGCGCGACGGGCAGCGGTCCGAGCGTGATCTTGCCGGTGTTGATGGTCAGCACGCCGGAGCCGTCGACGGTGATCGAGAAGCGGTCCATCCCGCGCGGCGCAGGGCCGTACGCGGCGCCGTCGGCCTTGATCCCGAGCCGGTCGTAGCGCGAGCCGTGGCACGGGCACTCGAACCAGAAGTTCTTGAGGCACGGGTTCGGCTTGCAGCCGAGGTGCGGGCAGCGCTGGTAGAGGGCGCGGACGTTGAGCCCTGCACCATTGCCCGTCGTGTCCTCGCCGGCAGGAACCGCTGCTGGCCGGGGTCGAACAGGATCACGAAGGCGCGCGCCTCGGAGTAGTAGGCGGGGAAGCCTTCCTCGATCGGCAGCGAGGAGTTCTGGAGCTTGACCGTGTCGAGGTCGCCGATGGCGATCGGGGCACCGAAGCCGCCCTTGAGGTTCGGCCAGATGAACCCGATGGTGCCGGCGGTGACCTCGAGCAGCCACAGCCCGATCCCGGTGCCGATGGCGGCCCGCATCAGCTGCCGGCGCGAGATGCCCTGGACCTGCTGCTTGCGCAGCGACTTGATCGCTTCCTTGGTCAGGGCCTGCGGCTGGTCGATCGGTTCGACGTGGTAGTTGCTCATGCCTGGATCCTTCGAGGGCTTGTCATAGGGCGAAATGGAGGCCGGGGCTGGTCACGTACGGGATGACGAACGTGTAGCCGGGGCCGCGGAAGAAGATGCCGACGAACGTCACGATGAGTCCGAGGATGCAGAAGAAGGTGAACAGCATGACCGCGGTCTTCCGCTGCGACGGCCGCGTGACCAGGATGTTCTCGCGGTCGATGTAGGGGATGAACGCCGCACCGACGAGCACGAACGTCGGCACGAGGACGCCGGCGACCGTCGGGTGGAAGTAGGCCAGCAGCTCCTGGAGCCCGAGGAAGTACCACGGCGCCTTGGCCACCGCCGGGGTCACGTTGCCGTTGGCCAGCTCCTCGAGCGGCGCGTTGATGAACAGGCCCATCAGGAGCAGGAAGATGCTCATGACGCCGGCCGCCAGGAACTCGATGGTGAGCAGGTGCGGCCACGTCATGACCGTGTCGTCGGGTTCCTTCTGGACCCGGACGACGGCGTCCTGCTTGACCAGTGCGAGCAGACGGTAGGGCCGCGCCGACATCGGCACGCGCTGCTTGTCGATCTCGGTCCGCCGCGTCGGGTCGACGGGCAGCACGACCCGCTTCTCGGTCTCGGGCGGGTCTTTCACGTCACTCATAGCGGCCCACTGATGCCACCGTCCTTGCGGATGCGCCAGAAGTGGACCGCGAGGAAGATCGCCGCCACCAGGGGGAAGAACATGATGTGGAGCACGTAGAAGCGCAGCAGCGTGTTCTGGCCGACCTCGAGGCCGCCGAGCAGGATCAGCTTGGTCGGCGTGTTGAACAGCGGCGCATAGCCGCCCATGTTCGTGCCGATCGTGATCGCCCAGTAGGCGATCTGGTCCCACGGCAGCAGGTAGCCGGTGAAGCTCAGCATGATCGTCAGGAAGAGCAGGACGACGCCGACGACCCAGTTGAACTCACGCGGCGGCTTGTAGGCGCCGTGGTAGAAGACCCGCATCATGTGCAGGAAGACGAAGAAGACCATCAGGTGGGCCGCCCAGCGGTGGATGTTCCGGGTCAGCAACCCGAACGTCACCTGGCTCTGGATGTCGAGGATGTTCGTGTAGGCCTGCGTCGCCGACGGCACGTAGAAGAACATCAGGTAGACGCCGGTGATGGTCAGCACCAGGAACAGGAAGAACGACAGCCCGCCGAGGCAGAACGTGTAGGCGAACTTGACCGCGTGCTGGCGGACGCGGACCGGGTGGATGTGCAGGAAGACGTTGTTCATGACCGCGTACGCGCGCGACCGCTCGTCGCGCGGGTAGGGCTGGCGGAAGAGCGAACGCCACACGACGCTCCGGCGGATGCTCTGGTCCATCCGCTCGAGGAAACTCACCGGGGTCCTCCTGCCACGCCGGCCTTGCCGGCGAGTTGCGCGTCCCGATACGACTCCTTGTAGAGCCGCCCGTCGGTCGAGACCTCCTGCAGCTCGAACCGCTCCATCGTAATGGCGTCGAACGGGCATCGCTTGACGCACAGTGCGCAGCGGATGCAGCGCTCCTCATCGAGGATCATCGCGCCGCCGTTGTCCCAGCCGTACGCCTCCTCGAGCTCGGGCAGGGCGCCCTCGGACTTGAGCGTGTTGATGTCGACCATGTGGATGACGCCCTCGGGGCAGACATCGGCGCAGGCGCCGCACAGGACGCAGCGGAACGGGTCGAACCAGATGTTGAAGTTGCACATCAGGCAGCGGGTCGATTCGGCGACCGCGCCGTTGGCGTCGTACCCGAGCTCGACCGGCGTGTTGAAGTTGACGACCGGCTCGGTCGACGGCATGCGCGCCGAGAGCGGGACCATCGGGATGTGCTGGCGGGGCAGCACGTCGTAGAACTCGGGCATGTCGTGGCGCCACGAGCTGGTGATCTTGACGTTGGCCGCCACGGTCACGTCGGTCCGGCCCGACAGGTAGCGGTCGATCGCGTAGGCGCACTTCTTGCCGTGCCCGGCCGCCTCGATGAGCGTCGTCGGGCCGGTCACGAAGTCGCCGCAGGCGAAGACGCCCTTGACGTTCGAGGCGTAGGTGGCGGGATCGACCTTGACCCGGCCGCGGTTGATCTCGAAGGTCGCCTCGACCGGGAGGAAGGTCAGGTCCGCGGCCTGCGACACGGCCGGGATGACCGTCTGGGCCGGGATCACGAACTCGGAGCCCTCGATCGGGACCGGCGAGCGGCGACCTGACGCGTCGGGCTCGCCCAGCCGGTTGCGGATGAACTTGACGCCGGTGACCTTGCCGTTCTCCCCGAGGATCTCGACCGGACTGGCGAGGAACTCCATCCGGACGCCCTCGCGCTCGGTCTCGCCGAGCTCCTCCTCGTCGACGACGAGCTCTGAGCGCGTCCGCCGGTAGACGATCGAGACCCGATCCGCACCGTGGCGCAGGCTCGTCCGCGAGCAGTCCATCGCGGTGTAGCCGCCACCGATGACGACGACGTCGCTGCCGACCTCGATCGGCTGGCCGAGGTTCGCCTTCTTCATGAAGTCGACGCCGTACTGGACGCCCTCGAGATCGGCCCCGGGGATGTCGAGTGCGACCGCGTCCATCGCGCCGGCGGTGATGGCGATACCGTCGAAGTCGCGCTGGAGCTGGTCGAACGTGATGTCCGTGCCGATCGTCGTGTCGAACACGAAGGTCACGCCGAGGCGCTCCACGAGCCGCACGTCCATCTCGATCGCCTCGCGCGGCAGACGGAAGGCCGGCACGCCGATCAGCATCGTGCCGCCGCCGTACGGGAGGCTGTCGAAGACCGTGACCTGGTAGCCCTTGGTCGCGAGCTCGCGCGCGACCGCGATCCCGGCCGGACCGGCGCCGATGACCGCGACCCGCTCGGCGCGCGGCGTGATCTGGGGCATGACGTCGGGGATCCCCGACGCCTCGTGCCACTCGACGAGGAAGCGCTTCATCGCCCGGATCGCCAGCGGCCGATCGATGTCGCCGCGGCGGCAGGCCCGCTCGCACGGCGCCGAGCAGACATACGAGCACATCGCCGCGACCGGGTTCGGTTCGCGGGACAGGATGTAGCCCTCCTCGAACCGGCCCTCGGCGGCGAGGTTGAGGTAGCCGCGGCAGTTCGTCCCGACCGGGCAGGCTTCCTGGCATTCGATGTTGCACTGGAGCCAGGAGGCGTCGACGGGCTGGACGAGGAATTCCTGGGGTTGCTCGATGGCCAAGCGGGCGTGCCTTTCCCTGATGACAGGACTCGGGCGCGAACGGAGGATCGGCACGGGCCGACGCACGGAATCTACCATCCACCCCCCGCTCGATGCACGATGCGGCCTCCTGCTGCGCGCGGGGCCGGACCGAGCACGGATCTGAAGCACGCCGGCCGGCCCGGATGAGCCTGCCTCGGGTTGACTCGCTCCACGCTCGCAGCTACATTGGCCCGCGTGGGTATCCCCGGAGGCGGAGGAGCACGGACTACGAGATCGTGACAGCGTGACCGCGAGCGAATTCAGTTTCCTGGCTCTGGGGCTCGTCCTCGGCCTGGTGACCGGCGCCGCCCTTGTCGAGCTGTTTCGTGCTCGCCCGGCCTCCTCGCACGAGGTCCGCTTGACGGTCGCACACGATGCGATCCCCCGCCGATCGTCCACTCTCGCCGATGACGCTTTCGTCGCCGCCGGCCCGGAACCGGCGCGTGGCGGCCCCGCAGATCGACGCCTGGGCGGGGCGCCAGCGACGGCTGCCACGGCCGAACGTCGAACGAACGTACGGTATGAATGGCCCATGCCACCGACTCGCCGGCCGTCGATGGCCGGCGCGATCCCGATCGGACCTGGACCTTCCGGTCCGGCTCCGAGCCCGGGTCGGATCATGGAGCCTGCGCTTCCCCTCACCGGCATCCCGCCGGAGCGGACCAAAGGACCCGAGGCACGGATGATCGGGATCCCGATCTCGGGCGGCGACGATCCGGTCCTCGGCGCCCTGCGGAGCGCAGCTGGGGCGGGCTCGGTGGACGCGGCCACCAAGCTGCAGCCGACTCCCGCCATGACTCCGGCCCCGCCAGCCGCACCAGTCCCGGCGCCGACGCCCGCGACGGGGACGGCGGCCGAAGGCGTGGCGGTCGCGACGGCTGTCGGCCTGCTCGAGCGTCAGATGCCGAGGCGTGGGCCGGGCGGCCGCTCCGATTCGCCGTCGAGCGACGCTGCTGTCACGGAGCGGTGCGCCGAGGAGCGACGTCTCGCCGACGAGCGCTGCGAACTGGCGACCCGCGCCCGGGCCCAGGCTGACTCTGCGATCAACGCCTTACGCCTCGCCCAGCGGAGCTACGACGAGCACGAAGCGGCGGCGGTCACGGCGTCCTGGAAGGCAGACCCGCGCGCCGTCCACGAAGCCAAGGACGCGGCGCAGGGCGGATTCCGATCCGCGGTGACGGCCGCGTCCAGTCCGGACCAGCTCGAGGCGGCGGCTCGGGATTGGCTGACCGAGATCAATCGGATCAACAGCGAATCGCGCGAAGCGACGACCACGGCCGCCCGCGAGCACGCCGCGGCCCGCGAGATCGGTGCGACGCTCGAACGTCTCGGGTTGGAGGCCGACGCGGCCCGGATCTCGGCGGCCAACGCCGATGCGTCGTGTCTCGCCGCCCGCGAAGCCGTCGCCGAGTGTGATGAGCGTCCCACCGAGGATCCGTCGAGCTTCCTGGTCCCGCCTGTCCCGGTCGGGGCCGGGGCCCCGCGGCTCGAGGAGGACGAGACGCTCGGCCAGGCCCTCGAGGCCGGCGGCGAGCCGCGCATCTTCCGTCTCCTGCACGGCGATCGCCAGGCGATGACGATCCTCGTGGCGGCGCTCGCAGACACGTCGGACCCCGACGCCAAGCGGCGCTGGCAGCTCCAGATGACGAACCTCGTCGAGGCGATCGTGGCCGACGCGATCGAGGCATCGGCCCTCGATTTCCCGCCGGACCACGAGTTCTGGGGCGTGTTCACGCGGATCCAGGGCCGCGATATCGCCAATGCGCTGTCGTCGCTCGGCTACCGGTTCGACGGCCTTGGTGGCTGGGCGGACGGACGCCTCCCCTCGCAGCGGGATCTGTCGCTGGCCCTCGGTTACGCGGGGATCGACCCGATGCGCGTTCGCCACTGGCCGACCGAGGAAGGGACGGCCGAGCTCTTCCGCGACGTCAGCGTCGCAGCGGACGAATACCTTGCCGGCATCGCCGGCGATCTCACGCTGGCCGAGATGGTCGCGATGCTGGGCCGTCGAGCCGATGGGTTGGCCGAGGTCTGGAACCACTGGGGCACGATCCGCCCGCTCCTGCTCGACGAGAGTTGACGGCGGGCGTCAGCCCGGGCCTTCGTCCTCGTCGTCGTCGATGATCACGATCCGGAGGGCCTCGGCCGCGGTCGCCCCGATCGGCGCGCCTTCCTCGGCGGCCCATGACCGGATCCGCTCGGCCAGGCCGTCGGGGTCGTGGATCTGGCTTGCGTGGGCGCGGAGGGCTTCGATCTTGCGCTCGAGCGTCGTCGAGATATCGACCCAGGTGTCGCTACGGTCCGACCAGAAGAGATAGACGCGCCGGACCTTGTGGGAAGCAAGGCCTCCTCGGGCGAGCCACGGGAATGCCATCGGGTTGCGCGCCGCCGGGTAGACCGCGTCGATGGTCGCGATGCCTGCCGCTCGGTGGTCGGTATGGTTGATCCCGCCGCCCTTGTAGATGATCGTCTCGGGATCGGTGGCGAGCACCGCGTCCGGGCGAAACGTCCGGATCTCGCGGACGAGCTGCTCGCGCAGCGCCAGGTCGTTGGCGAGGGCGCCATCCGGCTGGTGGAGGAAGCTGACCCCGGCGTAGCCGATGACGGCAGCGGCCGCCCGCTGCTCCGTCTCGCGAAGGGCCGCCAGGGCGAGCGGGTCGGCGTCGGGATCCTCGCCACCCTGGTCGCCGCTCGTGCAGCACACCAGCCAGCCCTCGGATCCGGCATCGATCCAGCGGGCGGCCGTCCCGGCCGGACCGAACTCGGCGTCGTCGGGGTGCGCGGCGATGACCATGAACTTCGCCGGGCGCCACGTATGGTCGGCTCGGGCCTCCTCGGCTGCGGGCTCGGTCACTGGGCCGCCGGGTGCGCCGCGCGCGGGCGCCGGATCACGACGCGTAGGCCGCCTGGAGCTCGTCCAGCACCGAGATGACGTCGGCCGCGTGGCCTTCCGGCTTGACCTTGGACCAGACGCGGGCGACGCGGCCGTCCGGGTCGATCAGGAACGTCGTCCGCGCCACACCCCAGTAGGTCTTGCCATAGTTCTGCTTCTCGACCCACGACCCGTAGGCGTCGGCGACCGCGTGGTCCTCGTCGGCGAGGAGCGTGAACGGCAGCTCGAACTTCTCGCGGAAGGCGCGCTTGCTCGCAGACCCCTGTGGGCTGACGCCCCAGACATCCGCGCCGCGCTCGTGGATGGTCTCGTTGCGATCGCGGAACTCGCACGCCTCGACGGTGCAGCCGGGCGTGTCGTCCTTCGGGTAGAAGTACAGGATGGTCCATCGGCCGCGCTGATCCGCCAGGCGATGGACGGTCCCCGTCTCATCGGGGAGAGCGACCTCGGGCGCGAGGTCGCCGACAGCAGGCATGCTCATGACGAAAGCCTAGCAGGCGACTCCACGACGAGCAGCAGACCGTGCCGGACGATGACCCCCGCGTCGGACGCGGAGCGAACGTTCGACAGCCCGCGGGCGTGGCCGGCCGGCAGGGGCTCATCGACCAGGGGATAGGCCAGGCCGCGGGTGGTCACCCCTTCGACGCCGGGTCCGAGCGGCAGGAGCGAGACGAGGTCACCAGGGCGGCCCGGGAGGAGGCGTTCGGCGGGCTCCCCGTCCGGTCCGGGG
Organism: uncultured Chloroflexia bacterium; assembly: GCA_963765245.1. Taxonomy (GTDB): domain Bacteria; phylum Chloroflexota; class Limnocylindria; order Limnocylindrales; family CSP1-4; genus SPCO01. The sequence goes on along the minus strand of CAVXVP010000001.1, from coordinate 255,707 downwards.
GCGCGGACGAGGACCGTGCGCGAGCGGCCGTCGAGGATGGCGGCCTCTTTGCCGGCGAGTTCCGGCATCGCGAGGAGTCCGATATTGGCGAGCGCATGGTCGATGCGGCCGCCGAGCGCCCCGAGGATCAGGACGCCGTCGTGGCCGAGGCGGATGGCCGCCCGGATCGCCAGCTCGGTATCCGACTCGTCCTTGTCCCGGGGCGACCGTTCGAGCGGAACACCGGCGGCCTCGAGCTCGGCCAGTGCGTCCTCGCCGATCGAGTCGCCGTCGCCGACCCACAGGTCGATCGCGACTCCCAGTGCCGCGCGCGTGGCGGGCGCCGCCATCGGCCGCGATGACCGCCTCGTACCCCGGCGTCCCAACCAGGCCACGCGTGGTCGAGTTCGGTGCGGGGCGGGACGTCGCCGTCGGCGAGGATGAGCGCGACCATGGCAGCGATGCTACCCGAGGCTGGAGGTGAGGCGGGGCGGGTGAGACGACCCGCGTTCTCCGCGCCCGCCAAAACGCAACCCACCGGAGCGCAAGGCGGGGTCGCGGACCCGAATCCGGGCCAAATGCCCAGATCGATCGACTAGCCGAGCATGCTCCGAGCGTGCGGCTCTGCCTGAATGCGACTCCCGTTGCGAGGAACTCGGCCTAACGCTCCGGAGCACTGCGTTTTGGCGGGGGCCCTGGACATCCGGCGGCCCGGCCGGCGACCACGACCCTGTCCGACCGCCGGTCGCCGCGACCCGATGCTAGACTCCGGCCGTGCCCGACGCCCCCGCTCATCCCGCGATCCAACGCGTCCTCGATGCCGCAGCCCGCAAGGGCGTGACGCTCGATGTCATCCAGTTCGACGAGTCGACCCACACCGCCGCCGAAGCGGCCGCGGCACTCGACGTCGAACTCGGCCAGATCGTGAAGTCCCTCGTCTTCGTGATCCCGGCCGCGGCGGGCGGTGAGCCGGTCCTGTGCCTGGTCGCCGGTCACAACCGCGTCGACCTCGCCCGTCTTGCGGCGATCACCAGCGCCCCCGACATCCGCCGCGCGACGGCGCGCGAGGCGCATGACCTGACCGGCTTCTCGATCGGTGGCATCCCGCCGATCGGCACAGAGCGCGCCGTGCGGGTGATCATGGATCCCGACCTCGGGCGCTACCCGGTGGTCTGGGCGGCGGCCGGTCTCCCGACGGCGGTCTTCGGCGTCCCACCCGGGACATTGCGAATCCTGTCGAACGCGATGGTCGCGCCCATCGCCGAGGAGACGACGACCGTCCGGGAGGACGAGCCGACCCTCGCCGCGGGCCAGCGCGCCGGCGGCTGATCGCGCCACTCCCCGAGATGCCGAACGAACCCAGAAACGCGACCATCACCTATCCGGGCGGCCTGCGCGCCCGCTGGCGATGGGGCGGCAGCGGCTCGGGCCCCGAGGTCTTCGCGCTCTCCGAGGCAGGCGGTGCGCTCGTCGACCTGAGCAGCCGCGCCTCCGAGGACCCCGATCCGCTCTGCCGCGCCGAGCTTCGTCTCGAGGGCCCACGCGGCGCATGGTCGGCGCGCTTCGCGTCGCTCATCCACGACGAGCCGCGAGCACTCCACTGGGACACCGCTGGGTTGCTCGTGGTCGCCTACGGCTTCCACACGTACGGTCTCGAGGTCGCGTCGGGCGACGCCCGCTGGGACCATCGCTCAGCGACGCCGCTGATCGCCCTGCTCGGGTCGCCGCGACTCGACCACGTCATCGTCCAGTCCGAGCTCGAGACGTTCGCCATCGAACCCGATGGGACCGTCGCTTGGCGGGTCGCCCATTCGGATGTCGTCAGCGCCGCCGAGCTGCTCGGTGGGCGGCTCGTGCTGACCAGCTTCGACGGACAGGTCCGGGCGCTCGACCCGGCGACGGGGCGCTCGGCCGCCTGACCGGCAGCGCGATCGGTGTGGACGCGTCGTGGATAACCCGGCCGATCGCCACGAAGTCCGTGGACGAATCAGATTGACCGGCTCGTTCCGGCCCCCTACCGTTCGAACCAGCCCGGAGAGGCCGAACGACACTAACGGCTGAGATCGCCTCAAAGCCCACGTGCCGTGGAGGTTTCTTCGGGCCCTTTCGTGTCCGGCGCGTATCATCGCCGCCGTGTCGCCCCTGATCCCCCTCATCCCGGTCGCCGCAGGTTTCGTCGCGCTCGTCGCCGGCATCCTCGTCCTGCGCACGTACGGACCCAACTATCGAGTCGGACGCCTGCTCGCCTCGACGCCGGAGGTCAGCGTCGCCGAGGCGCGGGAGATGGCCGCCGGGCCGGCGCGCTACGTCCGGGTCGCGGGCCGGATCGATGCCGAGGACGAGTTCGAGGACGACGCCCACCGCCCGCTGGTCTTCCGCCGGACTCGACTCCAGGTCAGCCGCGAGGACGGCTGGGCGACCTTCGAGGACAGCCGCGAGCGGGTCCGTTTCGAGATCCGCGACGGCCTCGACGGCATCGTCGTCGACGACAGCGCCCTGGATACCGGGCTCGTCGTCGTGCCGCGCGAATCGGTCGGCACCGCTGCCGACCTCCCTGATCGCGTTCCGCCGGGGACGCCCGTCGAAACGCCGGTCCGTCTCCGCATCGAACAGGTCTCGTCGATCGAGCACGCGATCGTCCTCGGTGTCCCGAGCATGGACGAGGCCGGCGAGCCGCGATTGTCGGCCGGACTCGGCCGCCCACTCGTGCTGACCACGCTCGAACCCGACGAGGCGATGCGCCTCCTGACCGACGGCAGCGCGCGACGACCGCTCGTCGCTGCGGGATTGCTGGCGGTCGGTCTCGTGCTCCTGGTCGTCGGCGGATTCCTGGCCGTCATCGGGGCGGTCGCATGACACGCGACCGCGCGGCGTTGAAGGTCGCGACGGTCAGCACAGCTCTGGTGGCATGGCTCCTCGTCGCGGGAGCCGCTCTTGCCGCGTCACCCAGCCCGGAGCCGATCGGCGGCGACCCGCGCAGCTCGGGCCAGGGACCCGGCCTGGTCGGCGATCCGCTGTTCGCGGTCCTCGCAGTGGTCGTCATCGGGATCGTGTCGCTGGTCGCGACGCTCGCCTACGTGAGGCTGACGGCCCGCCGCAGCGGCTGAACCCGTGGGACCATCGGCCTATTGGCAAGAACTGTGAGATTGGTAGGCTCGCCACATCGACTTCACATTTCCTCAATGAGCCGTGCCGACCTCCCTTCCCGCTCGACCAACGGATGCGACCCTATCGGTCACCAAGGCCGCCAGGCTCCTTGGCGTGCATCCGAACACGATCCGGGCCTGGAGCGACGCCGGCCGGCTGCGCTACTACCGGATCAACCCGCGAGGCGACCGCCGCTACCGACTCGGTGACCTCCAGCGCTTCCTCGCCGCGGCCGAAACCGGCGCCGCCGAGGGCGCACCGCCGATCGCGAGCCGTCCGTGGGGTGGCCGGCGCAGCATCGACCCCGCCGCGGCCGCCCGGTTCACGCCAGCCAGTCGTCACGACGTCGAACGGCCGGTCGCCGACCCGCTCGACGCCGAGCGCCATCGGCTCGACCTCGGTGTCGCCTCCAGCCTGACGCGGCTGATCAACGTCTACGAGGACGCCGACGAAGCGCTGAGTGCCGCCGTCCACGCTCTGCGCGATGCGTACGGGCATCACCTCGTTGCGGTCTGGGAAGCCCGCGGCGAGCGCCTCACCCCGCGTGCGAGCGCGAGCGCCGAGGGCGGCAACGCGACCCGACTCGTCGACCTGCCTGGTCGGTTCGGGATCCTTGGCAAGACACTGGAGCTCGCCGCCGGCCGGGACCGGACCGGTCGCGCACCGATGCCCGGGATCCTGCTCGACGGACGGGCGACCGATCCGCTCGCTGTCTTCCCCGATGGCCGGCCCGAACTCGCCGTCTCGATCCCCGGTTCGCGCGAGCCGTGGGGCGTCCTTCACGTCGTCGGCGAGACGGCTGGTTCACTCGGGCCGCGCGACCTCGAAGTCGCCCGGGTCGCCGCGGACGCGCTCGGCGCGATGGTCAGTGGGGCCCAGCGAGCCGACGAGGTCGCACATCTCCTTCATCGGGCGGAGGCGCTGCGCCGCGTCGCCACCGACATCGGGAGCCGGCTCGACCTCGACCGGATCCTGTCCGGCCTGGTCGACCACGCGATGGTCCTGTTCGAAGGCGACCGCGCCGCCGTCTTCCTGCAGCATCCCGATGGCCACGTCAGCGCCGAGGTGACCCGCAACCTGTCGGCGGCGTTCGTCGCGAGCGTCCGCGACTTCCCAGAGCGATCGCTGCCGGCCGCCGCCGTGGCCGCCCTCCAGCCATTGTTCGCGGTCGACTACCGCAACGATCCGCGCGGCGAGGATGTCCGCGCCGCCGTCGTCCAGGAAGGCTTCGACACGCTGTGCACGGCGCCCTTGATGGACGGCACGCACCTCCTCGGCCTGCTCAACATCTACCACGACCGCCCGCACCACTGGACGACGGACGAGCTCGACACCATCGGGGCGCTGGCGACCCAGGCGAGCGTGGCGATCCAGGCCGCCCAGGATTTCGAGCGGATGGCGACGTGGGCCGCCCAGCTCCAATCGATCCAGCAGCTCGGTACTCGGTTGAACCGGCTGTCGAGCGTCGCCGAGATCGGCCAGTCGATCGCGACCGAGCTGCGCCAGCTGATCGACTACCACAACGCCCGCGTCTACCGCCTCATCGACGATGAGCTCGTCCCGGTCGCCATGCAGGGCCAGGTCGGTGAGTACGTCGACGAGACGCCCGACCAGCTGCGCGTCGCGCTCGGCGAGGGCATCACCGGCTGGGTCGCCGCCCACCGGGTCGCGCAGATCCTCGGCGACGCTGCGGCGGATCCGCGGGCCGACACCATCCCAGGGACGGAGGAAGACCTCGACGAATCGATGCTGCTCGCGCCGATGGTGTTCGACGACCAGGTCCTGGGCGTCCTGGTCCTCTCCAAGCTCGGGCTCAACCAGTTCACCGACGACGACCTGCGGCTGCTCGTGATCTACGCCAGCTTCGCGGCCCAGGCGATGGCCAACGCCGACACGACCGAGCGGCTCCGCGAGCAGACGCTGGCGCTCGAGCAGCAGCTTCGCGGCCAGCGCGAGCTCCTCCAGATCACCGAATCGATCCTGACCACGCTCGACGCGCGAGGCGTGCTCGAGAGCATCACCGACCGCCTCGGGCGGCTGATCGTGTGCGACAACGTCGCGATCGAGGTGGTCGATCCCTCGACCGGCCTGCTGACGCCGCTGACGGCGCGCGGCATCCACGCGGCGTACTACCTCGAATCGTGGGAGCCGGGCGAGACCGGCGTCGCGACCTGGGTCGTCGAGCACAACGAGCCGGTCTTCATCTCCGACGAGCGGAACGACCCGCGGGTCAACCACTTCCGTGAGGACACCGACTCGGTCGACGGCAGCCTCATCGTCGTCCCGCTGCGCGGCCGCGGCGGCGCGATCGGCGTCCTGACCATCGAGCGGCTCGGCGTCGGCAACACCTTCTCGGCCGAGGAGTTCGAGCTGGTCCAGCTCTTCGCGGCGCAGGTGTCGATCGCGCTCCAGAACGCCGAGGTCTTCCAGGCGGTCGAGATCCGGGCACGGACGGACGATCTCACCGGGCTGTTCAACCACGGCACGTTCCAGGAATGGCTCGAGCGGAGCGTCCGTGACGGTGCGCCGTTCAGCCTGATCATGCTCGACCTCGACGACTTCCGGACCGTCAACAACGACCTCGGCCACCAGGCCGGCGACGGGCTGCTGCGACGCATCGCGGCGAGCCTGATCCGGGCCGGCCGCGACTCGGACCTCATCTTCCGCTACGGCGGCGACGAGTTCACGTTCCTGCTGCCCAACACCGATGAGGCCGGCGCCCTCCAGGTCGCCGAGCGTGCGCGGCTCGCCGTGGCCGCGACGGATGACACGGTCACCGCCTCGGTCGGTGTCGCGACCTTCCCGACCGACGGCTCGACCGCCACGGACGTCCTGCTGGCCGCCGACCGAGCCTGCTATGTCGCCAAGCGTGGCGGCCGGGACAAGATCGTGACCGCCGCAGAGGGTCTCGCGCTCGCGGCTGAGTTGTCGCTCCAGCCGCCGACCCCGGTCGACTCGGCTGCGCCACCGCCGGCTGCCTGACGGGTCGTCACCGCTTCTTGGCCCAAGGCGTCACCATGGACGAAATGCGCAACGCCAGGCATTGGACGGGGGTCCTGCTCATCGGGGTGCTCCTCGCCGCCTGTGTCCCGGAGCCGACGAACCGGGTCCCGGCCGGTAGCAGTGGCCCGACGCCGACGCCGACGGCGACCCCGGAACCGACACCGGCCGGCCCGACCCCGACGCCGTCCTACGTCCGGCCGACGCCGACGCCGCAGCCGACGTTCTTCTCGTACACGGTCGTCTCGGGCGACAGCCTCGGCGCGATCGCCAAGCGGTTCAAGACGTCGGCCCGCAGCATCGCGTACTGGAACCGAGCGATCTATCCGTCGCTCGACCCCGAATCCGGCTCGTACCGGCCGGACTACCTGAAGGTCGGCTGGGTCCTCCTCGTGATCCCGAATGCCGAGGTCGACCCCGAGAACCTCCCGACCCTGCCGCCCGGCGGCTGACCCAGCTGAGGCGGCTGACTCGGCGGTCGGCCGCTATCGTGTGTCGATGAGCACAGCAGGAGCCCGAGCGCCGCGGATCGTCGTGACGGTCGCGGTCGCCGACCGTCAGTCCGATCCAGCCAACGCGGCCGCCAAGAACGAGCTGTACGCGGCGAGCGTGACCCGGCATGGCGGCGAGGCGATCGTCCTGGACGCGACGTCCGACGAGGCGACACGGGCCGCCGCCTTCGCCACGATGGACGGCCTGTTGATCAGCGGTGGCGCCGACCTCCATCCGGATCGCTACGGCCAGCCCAGCCGCGGCTCGACGACGATCGAAGTCGACCGGGATGCGCTCGAGCATGAGGCGTGGACGGCCGCCCAGGCGCGGGGCGTCCCTGTCCTCGGCGTGTGCCGTGGCTTCCAGGTCATCAACGCGTTCTCGGGCGGCACCCTTCTCCAGCACGTCGACGGTCACCAGGGACCGCGCTGGGGATCAGGTCCGGCCAAGATCCATCCGCTCCGCATCGCACCGGGCACGCGACTCGCCCGGATCCTCTTCCCGACGAACGCCGGTGGCGGCGTCCTGCGCGTGAACTCGTACCACCACCAGGCCGTTCGACCGTCCGACCTCGCTCCCGGTCTCGTCGCGAACGCGTGGGCAAGCAGCCCGGCCGGAGACCTCATCGAAGGCCTGGAAGCCGCCGACGGCCGCTTCGTTTTCGGCATCCAGTGCCATCCGGAACGGACGGAGTCGACGCCTCCCGCGTTCGAGCGGCTCTTCAGCGTCTTCGTCGACGCCGCGCGGGGCCCTGCCGACCGGCGCTAACCGGCGCTGGTCGGCCGCTAGGAGATGCGATCACGACGCGCCACGCGAAACGATCCCGCCTGACAAGCCGAAGCGGCGCCGGGAGGAGGCTCGGCGCCGCTTCGGGAGGTCGATCGCGACGGGGGAGGAGGGTCCCGCCGCTATCCGTTGGAATCGAGGATCAGTGCGTCGCGTTTCTTCGCGCCGTCGGTGTCGCCGAAGCGGCCCGCCTGGCGCATCGCCCGAAGGAACAACAGCTGGTTGACCTGTTTGAGCGACCAGCGCGGGTCGCTCGTCGAGAGGCCGCAGATGAAGGCGGTCAGGTTGGCCGCCTCAGTCGGCGTCAGGCCCTTCATGAGCAAGAGGCGATAGACGGGGCGAGTCGCCGGTGCCGGCGAGCCAGCCGGTTGCGCCTTGGCTTTCGGGCTGGTCCGTGCCGGAACGAGTCCACGGCCGGCCGTGGTGGCCGCCTCGGCGCGGGGCAACGACGAGCCTGGGCGAGACGATCGCCCGTGACCCCGTGACCCGCGCTGTGCCTGGCCGGCCATATCCCACATATCCCTCTGTGGCTTCTCCGTCCGGACGGTGGGTCCGGTGCGGTGCGCGCATAGTGGGCGGGTCTCTTTCTCGCGGCGATGACCCTTCCGTCCGTCCGTACGTGGTACTTGCGGACTCCGTACCGGACGGCCCCACCGAGCGCCTGCCATAGACTCAGCGCGATGCGTGTCCGCGCCTTCGAACTGAGACTCATCGGCGTCGCCCTGGTCGTCTGCTGGTCGATCGCGGCCGGCCTCGTGCTGCTCGCGTACCGGCCCGGTGGCCCACTCGATCTCCTGGTCGGGCTACTGGCCCTGGCACCGATCGGGATCGCCCTGGCCGGTGTGATCTGGCCGCCCGTCGCACGCGGCGACGTCGCCTTCCCGGCGATCGTCTGGCTCGGGATCCTTGCCCTGCTGTGCCTCGTGCCGTCGATCACCGGCGTCGTGAACCAGCTCCTGGCGTTCGGCTCGCGGACGCTTCTGCCCTCGTTCGAGGCGGCCTATCCATGGCTGCTCGCGTTGTTCGCCACAAGCCTGTTCAGCGGCTTCGGGATCGCGCGGCGGCTCGAGGGCGGGACGGCGATCCGGCGACGGAGGCTGATCGCGGGCACGACCATCGCGGTTGGAGTGACCCTCCTGTCTGGGATCGCGTTCGGGGCGGTGGCCGTGGCCAACGACGTCGCCCTCCGCGACCGACCCTTGGAGGCGTCGCGGTTCGGGCCGACCACCGGCACCGAACAGCCGCCTCTCTGCGATGGGGCCCTGTCGGCCGGCGAGTCGGCACGGCTCAACATGCACATGAGCGCCACGGTCGACCTGCGGCCCGTGGGCTCGATCGATCTGACCGGCCTGCGCGTCGGACGCGACCTGCGCTGGCTCGGCTATGCGGCCACGACCGGTCAGCTCGGCCAGTTCGGTTCGGCACGGATCGGTGACCATGCCTGGACGATCTCGCCGGGCACGCGCTGGGCGTCCGTCGACCCGACCAGCGTCGACGCGGACACGGTCGACCTCCAGGCGCTCGATGTCGCCCTCACGCCCGAACTCCGCGCGACCGCCGAGGATCGCGGCGTGGAAGTCATCGAGGGCGCTCGGGCGCGGCGCTGCCGCGTGGCGGTCGACGGACTGATCTTCGAGGATGCCTTCCCGGAGGTCGTCCGGCTTGTCGACAAGGCTGACCTCCACCGTTGGCGCGGCCAGCTCGACTACTGGGTCTTCCTCGACGGCCAGCTCGGCCAGATCGCGGGAAGCATCAACGGCGAGGCTGCCGGGATCATTCCAGAGGCGCTCAACGGCACCGTCGATGTCCGGATGACGGCCACGGAGCGTGGGCGCGACACGGTCGTCTATCCTCCGACCCCATGACCCTCGACGACGACAGCGGCCGGTACGCGACCAAGCGCGATCGGCTGGCGCGTCTGGCCCGCCTCGTCTCGATCCTGCAGGCACACCCCGAAGGGATGCGGACTGCCGACATCGCCACGCGCGTCGGGATGTCCGTGCGGACGGTCTATCGCGATCTGACCGCGCTCCAGGACGAGCTGCGGCTCCCCGTCTGGGGCGACGAGGGCGTGTGGGGGATCGATGACGAGAAGGCCTTCCTTCCGCCGCTCAAGCTGACCCAGGGCGAGGCGATGGCCGTTGTCCTCGCCGCCCGGCTGATGGTCCGCTACGCCGACAAATACGACCCGGACCTGGCGGCCGCTTTCGAGAAGCTCGAGCGCGGCCTGCCATCGCCACTGGCCGAGCATGTGGAACGCACCCTCGATGGACTCTCGAAGGCGCCGCGCGATGAGCGTTTCAGCGCTAACGTCCGACTCCTGACCAAGGCCTGGGCCGAGCGTCGCGTCGTGACCATCGACTACACGCCGGCCAACTACGAGCCGGGCGCGACCCCGCGGCGGGCGACGGTCCGACCGTACCTGCTCGAGCCGTCGCTCCAGACCCACGCGCTCTACCTGATCGGCTTCGACGAGGAACGCGCTGCGATCCGGACGTTCAAGATCGAGCGGATCGGGATGGCCGCGCTGACACCGCGGACGTTCGAGCCGCCGGATCCGGCAACTACGACCTCCGAGCTCCGGGCGGCCTGGGACATCATCGCCGACCAGCCGCAGGTGGAGGTCGTCCTGCGTTTCGCGCCGGGCGTCGCGAGCCGTGTGCGCGAGGCGACCTGGCACCCGACGCAGTACCTCGAGACCGACGCCGACGGCTCGCTGCGCTGGCGGGCGACGGTCTCGGGCACGATCGAGATCCGGCTGTGGATCCTGCAATGGGGCGCCGACGTCGAGGTCATCGCCCCGGCCGGCCTTCGCGACGACGTCGCCGACACGCATCGCCGCGCCTTGGCGCTCTACGGCTGATGCGCCGCCACCCGTTTGCCGCGGTCAACTTCATCAGCGACCCGATCCACGGGTACGTCGAGCTGACCAAGCGCCTGACCACGGCGGAGTCCGCGTTCGCGAGCCTCCCCGACGAGGACGTCGCCGAGGAAGACCTGCTCGATACCGCCTGGCTCCAGCGGCTGCGCCGGATCAGCCAGCTCCAGAGCGCGCGCTGGGTCTTCCCGACCGCGGAGCACTCCCGCTTCACGCATGGCCTGGGCGTGATGCACGAGGCGGGCCTGTGGGCGCGTTCGCTCTACCCGAGCCTGCGCGCGAGCCTCATCGCGGCCGGCGACCCGCCCCCGTCCGAGGGCCTGGTCGTCGAGACGATGCGTATGGCCGGCCTGCTGCACGACGTCGGGCACGGACCGTTCGCCCACTTCTTCGACGAGCACGCCCTGGCTGACTTTCCGGCACCCGCCGATGTGCGAAGGCCGGCGGCGAAGCAGCTGACCCACGAGGACCTCTCCCAGCTGATCATCGAGAGTGAGCTCGGGCCGCTGCTGCGCGGACTGCGTCGGGCGCCTGGCGCGGTCGCCGAGCGCGATGGCTTCGCGGCCGACGAATCGATCGACCCCGCCTGGGTCTCTTTCCTCGTCTCCAAGCCGGCCCTGACCGACGCCGCCATGCCGCGCTGGGTGCGCTGGCTGCAGCCGTTGTTGTCGGGCGTCTTCACGGTCGACAACCTCGACTACGTCCGACGCGATGCCTACATGACCGGGGTCGCCATCGGGCCGGTCGACGTGGAGCGACTTCGCCGCTACACGTTCATCTCGGATCGCGGCCTGACGTTGTTCGAGCCCGGCCTGCCGGCGCTCGAGATGTTCCTGACGTCGCGCCGGTTCATCTACCAGCAGGTCTACTTCCACCGCACAGTGCGGGCGATCGACCTCGACCTGGGCGGGGTCTTCGGGCCGTCGATCCGGGCGATCTTCGGGGAGGGGTCGCCGGCCGAGCGTCTCGCCGCGTACGCGGACCTCGACGAGTACGGCCTGCTGCACCAAGCAGCCCGATGGGCGCGGGGCGACGCGATCGCCGAAAGGCCCGTGCCGGGCGACTCGAGGGTGACCAAGGATGTCGCCGACGGCTGGCAGGCGATCCTGTTGCGAAAGCCCACCTGGCGATCCGAGGCCGAGATCCGGGCCGAGTACGAAGCAGGCGGCCGGCCCGAAGCACTGATCGCGAGCCTCGGCACCGCCGAACCCGGCCATGTCGCGATCGACCTGGCCGAGGTCGACGCGCGACCCGCCGACGCGGCCTCGACCGACGGGCTGCTCGCCCTCGAGACGCGCGACGGGGGCAGTCCCGCGCTGTCGGCGGCGCTGGCGTCGATCCCGGCCTTCTGGCTCATCGGCCGGCGCTACCGGCGCCGGTGAAGGGCCCGGCGGGCAGCAGCGGCCTAGGGCGTCTCGACCTGGACTGGAGGATCCGGCTGGGTCCTCGGCTTCGGGCGCGGCGGCAGGACGGCGAGCGGATCGACCCGGCCGATCTCGGCGCGCGGCAGCTTCATCCGCTTGGCGACTCCCGGGTCGATGGCGGTCTCGCTGCGCTCGAAGGGGCTGAACAAGCCGTAGTGCAGGTGGCAGCCCGACGCGTTCCCGGTACGGCCTTCGTAGCCCAGGAATTGGCCGGCGTGGACGCGCTGGCCGGGCTTGACCACGACCTCCTCGAAGTGGGCGTACATGCTCCGGTAGCCGTTGCCGTCGTCGATGACCACGACGATCGGCAGCGTCATCCACAGCTTCCTGGTATCGAGCCGCTTGTAGTACCGGTCCAGGCTGCCGACCCATCCGATGACGTCGTCGAAATGGCGACTCGCGGCGAGGACAACGCCGTCGTGGGCGGCCACGATCCGGTCGCCACAGAATGTCGCGAGGTCGACGCCGTCGTGGAAGGGCTGGCCATTGAGGACTCGCGACGCGATCGTCGTGGGGCCGAAATCCTGTGTGAGGCGGCCCTTCGGCAGCGGCCAGCGATAGCCCGACAGCCCGCTGATGGGCGGCGCCCCGCCGGGGACCGCCAGACGCGCGTCCGGGACGGTCAGGATGGGGGTGTCGGACGCGCTCGCGGCTGTCCTGTCGGCCGCGCTCCCCGGCGGAGTCACCCCGACGGCGCCCGAGACGAGACCGATCGGACCGATCGGACCGGACTCATCTCCGGACCCGGTTCCGACTGAGCCGATGGCGAATAGCGTGACCATGCCGAGCGCGAGAGGCACGACGAGACGGGAGCCTCGCGATCGGTGACGGCGATGGGGCACCGGCGATGTGTATCACCGGGCGACGTCGGACGCAACCTGGGCACCCTGAGAGGCCGCCCGGCCTCGCTCGACGCGTAGCCGATTCTTCACCGTTCGCCGCACCGCATCGCCACCTGGCGTCGATACGGTGGCTGCGATCGACCCGATCTGGGTCGCGCCGCCTGAGGATCGCTGCCACATGCTCCCCGACGCCACCGACGACCTCCAGTTGCTCGCCGAGCGCCTTCGGCTGGGACTGCCGCTCCGCGGGTTCGACGGTCGCGAGATCCCGCTCCGGACCGTCACGGGCGAATGCCTTGACGCCATCGAGGCGGCCAACGCGCTGCTACTGTCGGGGGCGAGCCTGCTCTCGGCCGACTACGCCGACGCCTACGTGATGGCTGTGCTCGCGCGGGCCGGCGCGGTCGAGTCCGCCGCCTGCCTAGCCGGCGACCCCCAGACCGTCATCGCGGCGAAGGTCACCGCGGTGCTCGTCAGCGCGGCCGTGCGAGCCAGCGTCATCGCCCGCGGGCCGGACGTCAGTCCCAGCGCCATGAACCGCGCGACGCTGTCCTGGTACGAGATGAGTCAGCTCCGTCGCCGCGAGCTGCTCGACGCCGCGGCGAGGGGCCAGGACCAGCGGCGGTCGGCCTAGGCGCCACTGGTGCGCACGGGCACCACAGTCGCAGAAACGTGCTGTTTACTTGCGCTCACGATTGTCATGATGTGCTCGAACCGACGGGGTGGCAGGAGCCACCGGGGGATCTCCACGGCACGGCGTTCCTTGTATCCGGTCGCCCGACACGTGCCGATAGCCAATGGCGAGACCGACCTCGGCCGTAGGAGGGCATGTGCCGATGGCACGCAAACTGACGAGGGTCGCGCTCGCGATCTCCAGCGCCGCTATGGTCCTGAGCCTGACCGCCAGTCTCGCCATGGCCGGTGAGGTCAAGGGGCCTCCCAATCAGATCGACAACACAAACGTCACCGGTGCGGTCTGGGCAAGGCGAATTCCGCCTGCGCCGCCAGCGGCCTGAACGACTTCGATACGCACGACTCGTTCGGGCAGCGCGTCTCTCAGGTCCAGACCGCCGCGGACTCCTGGAACCGTACTACGGGCTGCCACACGGTGCCCCGGGCAAGTTGGGCCTCTGCCGTGGCGGAACAGGCGAGAGGTCAGATCATTGGGCAAGAGTCGAGCAAATCGGCCCCGGCATCGAGCCGGGGCCATTTCTCTGACCATCATCGACGTCCGCGAGAATCCGAGGCGCACCACAACGCGCGGGTGATAGCCTCGCGCCAGTCTTGTGAGCACGCCTCCCAGGGGCGTGGAGCCGGCGACGAGTGAGGGATGGCTCGACACCGTATGCGGCGGCACGTGGAAGTCAACGCGACCATCGCGTACCCGGTCGACCGAGTATTCCCCTATCTGGTCGACCCACTACGTTGGCGCGAGTTTGCGCCTGCATGCGTATTCCGGCGACAGATCGGCGATCAGCCACCTCGGATCGGCACGCGCTGGATGGCGACGGATCGTATCGGTCCGTTCCGCTTCCACTTCATCGATGAGTTGGCCGAGCTGGAGCCGAACCGTCGTGTTGTCTGGCTATCGTCCGCGCCGTGGAACTCGCGAGTCGAGTACATCTGCACTGCGGCAGGTGAGAACACCATCGTCGAGGCGCGCTACGAGGGGGACATCAGCGGCTCCCTCCGCCTGCTGACGGGGTGGTTGCCACCGGGAGTCGTGCGCTGGGTCCTGTCGCAGGACTTCCGACGTCTTGACCAACAGCTCGGGCGGGAAGCGACCGCCGCGAATCGATGGCAGCGTGGATACCACCCCGACCTCGCCATCGAGGATGGGGTAGTCGCCATGGCGAGTCGACCACGCCGACGACGTGACGAGCTCCTAGCGGTCATGTACAAGCTGCTGCTCTTCGTCCACATCATCTGCGCCGTCATCTGGGTCGGCGGCGCGGTCTATGCCCAGCTGCTCGCCCTTCGCGTCGCGCGTTCGCCGGATCCATCGGAGCTGCCGCACCTGGCGCGTCACATCGAGTACATCGGCACGCGCGTCTTCCTGCCGGCGGCGCTGCTGCTGTTCGTCGCCGGTACCGTGATGACGTTGCAAGCGTGGAGCTTCGGGCAGACGTGGATCGCAGTTTCGGTCGCCCTGTGGGTACTCTCGGCGGTGGTCGGCGCTGTCTACCTCGGACCTCGCGTCAAGCGCGCCGCCGAGCTCTTCGAGGCCGAGGGGCCGACGTCGCAGGCTGGCCGCGAACTCCTGAATCGCCTGTTCGTGGTCTCGCGACTGGAGCTCATCGGCTTTGCGGTGATCATCGCGCTCATGACCTTCAAGCCGGGGACCTGAAGCTCAAGCCAAGGACGGCCATCGGTATGCGGTCGGAGTTCATCGATGCGAACGGCATCCGTTTCCACTACCTGACCGATGGCGCCGGTCCGCTGGTCGTCCTGCTTCACGGCTTTCCGCAGTTTTCGTACGAGTACCGCCACCTTGTCCCGGCTCTGGCCCGGGCGGGATACCGGGTGGTGGCGCCTGACATGCGCGGCTTCGGCGACACGAGCCGGCCGGAGCGGATCGAGGACTACGCACTCCAGACCCTCGGCGATGACGTCGCGGCACTGGTCGACGCCCTCGGCGAGCCGAAAGCCCATGTCCTTGGACACGAGTGGGGCGCCATCATTGCCGCCGAGGCGGCGTTGTCCCACCCGGACAAGGTGGACCGCCTGATCCTGGTCAACGGAGCACCGGCGATCACCCTGGGACGGGCGATCCATCACAGCCGGCGCCAACGGGTCCGGAGCTCCTACGTCCTGTTCTACCGCATCCCGCGCCTGCCAGAGTGGTGGCTCACCGCATTTCATGGCCGGGTCATGAGGCTGCTGCTCTCCGACGCCGCATTCAGCGCCGAGGATCTGGCCGTGTACCGAGATGCCATCTGCCGACCGCGCGCGGCCTGGGCGGGCCTGGCCTATTTCCGCTCGATCGCGCACACGATCAAGGACGATTCCAACCGGCTGCGAGGCAAGCGGATCACCTCACCCGCCCTGATCCTGTGGGGCGAGCGCGACCGGATGCTGCGCCGCGACCTGACGCGGTGGCTTGATCGGCAGTTCACCAACCCGTCTCGGAAGGTCTTCTTTCCCGACGTCGGCCACTGGGTCATCGAGGCCCGCCCCGACGAGGTCGCCCGCGAGGTGATCGCGTTCCTCGGCGAGGATCCTGTGGCCGTCTAGGTGACCTGGGCGCTCTCGGCTGGCTTCGATGGTTGACGCGGTATCATCCGCCCGTCCGCCCGTAGCTCAGTGGATCAGAGCGACTGACTTCGGATCAGTAGGTCGGGGGTTCGAATCCCTCCGGGCGGGCCATCGATTCACCGCCTCGCGGGTCTTTCCGCCCGCCCCCGGTCACAGCTGCGCTAGAAGTTGCCTTTGATCGTGTTGGTCTTGATGTCCCCGTACCCTTGGACGCTGACGAGGGCGTAGACCTCGTCGTCACCCCAATCCTCGTTCAATTTGCCGGCGGGTACGCTGGTGCCGATGTTGAAGCTCCCACCAAGGACTCGAACTGGAAAGGCCGGGTCGGGCATGTTGAATAGCTTGTCGTCGTACCACTCGTCGGAGCCGCGTATCCGTATTGCGACCGGTCTGTTGTCGGCCTCGTAGAAGCCGGTGCCGTCCACGACGACAAGATACTCACCCGGCTGGTCCGGGTTCGGTGAGATGTAGAGCTTTACCTCTGGCATTGCGTGACCTCATGGTGACCGGCGGGACGTGGAGCCGGAGGGCTGACCGATCGGTGATTGAACTACCCCGCGCAGGTGGCGTGGCAGGCGATCACCGCGGCGCGTGCCTCAGTTCGACACTGTTCCCTCGCCGTCACGCCGGCGACGTCTTCGCACGCCTGGAGGTGTTCTCTGTAGGCCTCCGAGCAGCGACGCGAGCATTCGACCTGGCTCACGTCGTAGGTGTTCTCCCAGAACTCTGGCTCCGCGAAGAACCGATCGATCCCGGTCTCGAAGGATGGGGTGACGTCACCTAGGATCTGGCCCTTTAGCGAGAAGTCGTCAGCCCGCCTCTCGAGCTGTCCGACCCGCTCTTCCAGCTCGGCGAGTTTCCTCTCCCGGTCGTCCGCTTCCATCGCCTTTACCTCGTGCGGGATGCGCGCGCTCGGTGGGAATTCTAGCTCGTGACCCGTGCCGGCGGTCACACCTTTGGCTCTTGCGCGAGATCACCAATTCCCCGACGTCACATCGCAGCCGCGAGCTGGTCGGCGTACCGCTCCAGCGACCGGGCGACCTTGGCCAACGGCTCCATCAGCGCGGGAGTGCACGACTGCCCGCAGCGACGGGCGAACGCCGCCGCCTCCCGCAGCCGTTCCTCCATCAGCACCCAAGCAGCGGCTTTGTGCGGCAACAGGTAGTCGACCTGGTAGAACAGCTCGAAGCCCGGACCGGCAGTGACCCCGGGGAGATCCGGCCCGACGGGCAGCGTCGTCACGACAGTGCCGAGCGGCATGATGACCGCGTACATCAGCCCGACCGAGACCTCAGCGAGGACCGCGAGCTGCTCCGGGGATTTCGTCGGTGTGAGCGAAGTACCGCGACAGGAGCTGGAGAAGGACCTCGTACCCCACGTTGAGCAGGTCCATCGCACGCGTCGTCCCAGGGTCCGTGATCAGCGGGACCGCGACACCGGTGGCCTGAGGACGGACATTGGCCGCCACCACGGGGCGGGCGGGCTCGAAGTCCGGGTCTGCGCGCTTCAGTTCCAGGTACTCGTCGAGGATGCCGAGAAGGCGCCCGAAGTGAGCGTCGCGCCATTCGCCCCTGGCACCCTCGCCCTGCTCGACGATCGTGTCGATGGCCCGCTGCGCCGACGCGATGTCGGTCACTCCCACGAGCTCAGGCCACCGGAAGTGCTCCTCGCACGCCTGGGCATCCGGCGGCCCGACGAACAGTCGCTCCGGGCCAAGCCGCTCGGCGAGGTGCTCAAGGCCCGCCTGGATGGACCGGTAGAGCTGACCGATCGTGTCGAACTCCTGCAGGTGGGGAACGATCTCGTCGTCCTCGTCGCGGGGCAGCGGGACCGCCTGCGCGATGGCCTCGAACCCTTCGGCGTCCTCGACATCCATGCCCTCGGGTCGCTCGAGGAATGCGAAGTGGCGGAGGGCTGCCTCGCCGAACGGCACCAGCTCGATGCGGACGCCGGCGGGAAAGGCGTGGGCGGGCATCGGGAAATTGGGCCGGGCGAGGCGCGGTGCCGCCCCGACGGCCGTGAGCAGGTTCTGGACGAGCGCGAGGTGGAGCATCTCCTGGTGGCTGATCCCCAGGAGGGTGCTGCGCCAGCGCTGGACCGCGGCCAGGGAGTCCGGCGTCAGGCCCTCCCCGACAGACTGCTTGAGCGAGAACGCCGCGAACAGGTACTGGAGCATCACGAGATGCTCCAGCTCCGCGGCCTTACCGAGCGTGTAGATCAGCGCCTCCCGGTGCTCGATGCCCCCGGTGTGCGCGTCACCCGGCCCCCGGCGCATCTCGAGGACGCTGGCGAGCGGACCATGTGGGACGAGCGCGGATGGTTCGGTCACGGGTGGTTCTCCTGGTCGTGCGGAAGGGGGCGCTTCACCGTTCAGGCCATCGGTGCCGGCGTCGCGAGAATGATGTCCACGACCGCCTCGATCGGCATCGCATCGCCCTCTGCGAGCAGCTCGGCGGCACGCTCCGGCCCGAACCTCTCGGTTGCCGTGACAGCCGGATCGGGCAGGTGGAGCACCTTGACCGGGCCGAGCATCACTCCCTTCTCCCGTTCCAGGCGATACGCAGCACCTGCGATCCGCGCGCCCAGCTCGGCATCCCCATCGGACAGCTGGACGATCGCCGCCATGCACAGGGCGCGCCCATGTCCCGAGGTGTTGTCGTTGTCCCGGAAGTAGCGGAGCCCGTCGGACAGGCGCAACCACGACATGGCGGGTTCGCCAAGACGCCAGTACATCGCGGCCTGGAGGACCATGTTGTCGGCGACGAGGTACTCGGCGCCGTTTCGCCGGTAGACCTCCAGGTTCTGCTGCTCGAGCTCGAGCGCCGATCGATAGTCGCCGACCAGGAAGACACCCAACACGAGCGCCTGCCTCGCCCGTAGGACGCCGTCGTCGCGATGCTCGGCCTCGTACAGCTCGAGAGCCAGCTGCTCGTGATCCCGGAGCTCTGGAGCATCGCCGGCGACCATCGCCAGGAACCCGATGTCGTAGTGAGCGTCGGCCAGGAGGACCCGGTCTCCAAGCGTCGTCGCCAGCGCGAGGCGCTCGTCGTACGCCGGCCGCGCCGCGTCGAAATCGTTCATCCAGTAGGCGAGGCCGCCCTCAGCGGCGAGCGCGGCGATCCTGATGCGGACATCCCCGTCCCAGGGCCGGGCGAGGAGCTCGGCGAGGACGGTCCGTGCCTCGCGGATCCGCCCCCGCGCCTGGTACCAGCGCCAGACGGCGCCGACGAGGCGCAGTCCGAGCTCCGGCTGGTCGCTCTCGATGGTCGAGTCGATCACAGAGCGGAGGTTGCGGTCCTCGCGATCGAGGAGCCGCATGCTCGCTTCCCGCGCGGCGCCCAACATCCCCTCGCCGGCCTTTTCCGCGAGCGCGACGAAAGCCGCCCCGAATCGGCGCATCGACGACCGAGCGTTCACCGCTCTGCTCGAGGCGCTCGAGGGCGTACTCCCGAAGCAGCGGCTGCAGTCCGAACCGGGTCTCCCCTTCCAGGCCGGCATCGTCCGCGCCGCCCGGGCTCGATGCGGACCAGGCTCTTGTCGACGAGCGATTCGAGACCGCCAAGGAGGTCGATGTCGAGATCGCCGTCGGGGTCGACGACCGAGGCAGCGGTCTCCACTGTCCACGTGCCGGCGAAGACCGCAAGCCTCGCGAATAGCCGGCGCTCGGGCGCGTCCAGGAGGTCGTAGCTCCAATCGAAGGCGCCGCGCAGTGTCTGCTGGCGCTCCGGCGTGTCCCTCGCCCCGGTCGCCAGGTCGAGGCTGCGGCCGAGCCGGTCGAGAAGCGAGACCGGGTTGAGGGTGCGGATCCTGGCCGCTGCCAGCTCGATGGCCAACGGCAGTCGATCAAGGCGCTCGCAGATGGCTCGGATCGCAACGAGTGCCTCACCCTGCGGGGCGAAATCCGAGCGTTGTGCTCGTGCGCGGTCGATGAACAGGGCGATCGCCGCATCGATGTCGAGCGGCGGGACCGCGAAGCCGCGTTCGCCAGCCACGCGCAGCAGCTCGCGGCTCGTCACCAACAGGCGCAGACCGGGGGCGCCCCGCACGAGGGCTGCCAGGATCCCCGCCGCGTCGGGAAGGAGCTGCTCGACGTTGTCCAGTACAAGGAGCACGGTCCGTTCGCGCAGGTGTCCGTGCAGGGCTTCCGCCGCAGTGAGGTCTGGCGTCTCGCGGATGCCGAGGGCCACGGCAACGGTCGGCTCCACGAGTGCCGCGTCGCGCACCGCAGCGAGGTCGATGAACCAGACGCCGTGCGGGAAGCGGTCTCGGACATCGGACGCGACAGCGAGAGCGAGGCGGGTCTTGCCGCTCCCGCCAGGTCCGGCCATGGTGACGATCCGACTTTCGAGGAGCGCGTCACGGACCTCGGCGATCTCTGCCGATCTGCCGACGAGGCTGGTGACCTCACCGGGCAGGTTCGTCGGCACGTCCGTCGTCCGGAGTGGTCGCGCATCGTCGGCCGCGCCCGGGACCACCAGCCGGTAGAGCGGGATCGGATCGTCGAAATCCTTGACAGCCCGCGGTCCGTCATCGACCAGCTCGACGTCGGCCAGGTTGGTGAGTCGCGTCAGTCCACGAGGAAGGGTCGCGACGAGCGCGTCCGACAGGACGATCTGCCCGCCGTTCCCCGCCGCGGCGATCCGAGCCGCGTAGTTGACATCGATCCCCACGTAGTCCTCGGGAGCGTCACCGACGTGCGCATGCCGGAGACGCCCCTCGCCGAGATGCAGGCCCATTCGGACGCGGACGGGCGCGCTGCCGGTCCACGGCTCGGTCGCGATGGCCCGCTGCGCCGCGACGGCGGCCGTGATCGCGTCGACCGACGCATCGAAGGCGGCAAAGAACGCGTCGCCCTCGGTCTTGACCACGACGCCGCCCTGACCCTCGATAGCGGCGCGCAGGATCTCGTCATGTCGCCGGACCAGGGCGGCCCAGGCCGCCGTCCCGACCGCACGCTCGAGCCGTGTGGACCCCTCGATATCAGTGAACAGGAACACGACGGCTGGGCCGGTCGGAAGTGCCATGGCAGGCACGCATCATGGCAGCGGTGCGATCGCAGCGCGCGACCACGTTGTGGGTGATCAGGTGCGCCCGAACATCGCCTTGACGCGCGGCTGATAGAGGTACCAGAGCACCGCGGCGGCGACGATGGCCGTGCCCCCGGAACCGACGACGACGCCAAGGATCGAGCTCGTGAGCGTGTCGCCCAGCAGAGGCAAAGCGGCGCCGACGACTCCGACGACGATGCACACGCTCGCCCAGAGCCTCGTGATCAGCCACGCCCAGTTGCGTCCTCGCCACAGGCCGAACCCAGTCGCGAGACCGAGGACGCCGATCGCGACCAGGGCCAGCCCGACCACGGTCATGACCCCGTCGAGGGTGTCCCCGAAACCGTGGTCGCTGAGGAAGCCTCCGGCGATCCCGATGTCGCCCAGCCCAGCCAGGATATCAAGCACGCCGGTGATACCCGCCACCACCGCCAAGATCGTCACGCCAGTCGGTCTGTCTGTCGCAGATGTCATGTCCAGCCCCCTGTGCTGCTCCATCGGAAACTCGCGTCCAGCATGGCACCAACCGCTGCGGGCTGGCTAGGGTCGCGGGCGATCTCCCGCGTCCATGGGCCTTCCCGCAAAGGCCACTTGCGCAGCCTCGACTGCGCGGTGGACGTTGCCGTGGATGTTGCCCGGACCGATGCGATCGATGAGGCCATCGGCCGTCAGGACAGTGGACACGTTGGGCTTCAGGCGGGCCAGCCGCAGGTCGATGTCGTTCCCCTTGGTCAGCTCGAGCAGCTCGCGCATCTTCGCCGCACCCTGCGAGTCCACGAAGTTCACGCCCTCGAAGTCGAGCACGACCGCATGCAGCCCCGGCTGGCTGGCCATGATCGCGCGGACCCGATCGTCCAGTGCCGCCGCGGTGGCGAAGAACAAGCCGCCGTCGATGCGGATCACGGCCACGCCGGGGTCGATCTCATCCTCGGGGTGCTCGGCGAGATCGCGGTAGACCTGCGTGCCCGCCTCACGACCGAGGATCGGCATGGACGGCCGGGTGGCGACGTTGATCAGCCACAGCAGGGACAGGACGATGCCGACGACCACGCCGAGGAGCACGCCGACGGTCAGCACGCCGAGGACCGCCGCGATGGCGATCCAGAAGTCGAACTGCTTCACCCGGCGAAGCCGCCGGAACTCCGCCAGGTCGATCATCCCGAACACGACGGCATCGATGATGATCGCGGCGAGAACGGCCTTGGGAAGGTCGGAGAAGAGCGGCGCCAGGAAGATCAGCGTGGCCACGACGATCGCGCCGGTCGCGAGCGAGGCGACCGGCGTCCGCGCTCCCGCCGATTCGTTCAGCGAGCTGGCCGAGAGGCTGGTGGAGACCGGCATGCCCTGGAAGAGCCCGGCGCCCAGGTTGGCCATCCCCTGGGCGATCGACTCCTGGTTCAGGTCGACGCGATAGCGATGCCGCGTGGCGAAGACCTGGGCATCGCCGGCCGTCTGGGAGAACCCGATCAGCAGCAGGGCGAGCGACGCGATGATGATCGCCGGGAAGTTCTGGCCGACGATCTCGAGCGACGGCACCTGGGGCAGGGGCAGGCCGCGCGGCACCGGCCCGACCAGGGCGACCCCACGTGCGCCGAGATCGAGCAGGACCGACCCGGCCAGGCCGCCGATCACGAGCACGAGCGCGCCCGGGACCTTGGGCAGCGTGAACCGGAGCCCGAGGATCACGGCCAGCGCGACGAGCCCGACCACGAGCGTCGAGACACTGAGGTCACCCAGGCCGCGGACCCACGATGCGAGCTCCTGCCAGGCATTGACGCCGTCCGAGGAGGTACCCGTCAGCTTGGGCAGCTCGCCGATGACGACATCGATCGCAGCGCCGGCGAGGAACCCGGTGACCACGGCACGCGACAGGAAGCTGGCGAGCCAACCCAACTTGAGGATCGCGACCAACAGGAAGAGCGCGCCGGTCACGATCGCGATCGCCGCCACCAGCTGGGCCGCGTCGGTGCCCGTCGATGCGGTCACCAGCACCGCCCCGCCGGCCACCGCCGCGAGCGACGAGCTCGGCCCGGTCGAGATATGGCGCGAGGTGCAGAAGATCGCGTAGATGATCGCCGCGGCCGCGGCCGCATAGAGCCCGTTCTCCACCGGGATGCCGGCGATGCCCGCGTAGCCGAGGTTCTTGGGCACGATCATCGCCGCGACCGCGATGCCGGCGATCACGTCACCGCGGAGCCAGCGACGGTCGTACGTCCGCGCCCAATCAAGGATCGGGACGAACCGTCTCAATCCGGTCGGCGAGGTCGCTGGTGCGTCAACAGCCATCGGAGGCAGTGTCCCACCTCCGCGACCAGTTCTCCACGCGCGTCTCTCAGCGTGGCGCGGTAGGCTGGCCCCGATGCCGACCGTTGACCTGCGCCCGACTGACGACCGCTCGCCTCTTGTCGAATCCGCGCTGGTGGTGGCCATCGTCGCCGCCAAGGCAGCGACGGTCGCGTTCGCGGTGGATGCGTTCGTCAACGCCGACACGCCGCGGCTGCGCGGCAAGGCGATCAGGACCAGGGCGTTCGGGTACGCCGGCGCGCTGCTCGTCGTCCCGGTGCTGTGGTGGCTGATCCCCGACCGCGGCCGCTACCCGCGCGCGCTCGATCTCGCGGTCACCGTCCCGCTCCTTCTCGACGCCGGCGGCAACGCGCTCGGTCTGTACGAGGAAGCGCACATCGATGACGCGGTGCACGTCGCGAACTCAGCGATCGTCAGCGGCGTCGCGGGCGCGCTGTTCGCTCCACGGGTCGACGAACGATGGCAGGCGGCGCTGATCGGCGCCGGCGTCTCGATCACCGCTGAGACGGCCTGGGAGCTGGCCGAATACGGCGCGATGCGGCTCGGGGCCGACGGCATGGACCTGACCTACGACGACACCATGGCCGACCTCGCCGAAGGATTCCTCGGTGCAGCGATCGGCGCGCTGTTCACGCTGACCCGCGTGCCGCGTGCCCGGACCGCACGCCGACGGCGCGGATGGCGCGAACCGCTGGGGCTCCGCAACGAACGTCCCGGCTGAGCCGGCCGTGGGCAGCGCCCTGCGGCTGACGTACATCGGCCACGCCACCGTCCTGATCGAGCTCGACGGCGTGCGCATCCTGACCGACCCAGTCCTCGGAGCACGGCTGGGTCCCCTCCGCCGGCTCGGGGCGACGCCGGATCCCGCCGGCTTGGGGGCGATCGATGCCGTCCTGATCTCGCACAGCCACCCAGACCATTTCCACGGTGCGTCCCTGCGCGCGATCCCGGGTCGGCCGCTGATCGTCGTGCCCCGTGGCCTGGGCGGGAGCGCATCCCATCACGGGCGCGAGGTCCGCGAGGTCGCCACCAACGACCGCGTCGAGCTCGGCGCGGTTCGCGTGACCGCGGTCCCGGCTCGCCATGCGCGATGGCCGCTCCATCGTGACGCGCGCCCGGTGGGATTCCTGATCGAGGGATCGACGCGCGTCTACTTCGCCGGAGACACGGCCCTGTACGAGGGGATGACGCGGCTCGCCGGGCACGTCGATGTCGCGCTCCTGCCGGTCGGACGGTGGGGATCGCAGCGCGGACCGGCCCGGCTCAGCCCGTCGACCGCGGTGGACGCCGCCGGGCGGGTTGGAGCCGATATCGCGGTCCCGATCCACTGGGGCACGCTCTACGTCCCGGGCTTCGCGACCGGCCGCTGGGGCTGGGGCTCGCTCGATGCCGGCGACGCGTTCGCCCGCGAGGCCGCCGATCGGGCGCCCGAGCTGGAAGTTCGCGTCCTTCGCCCAGGGGAGTCGACGGAGATCGAATCGGGACACTAGTTTCGAACGGTTCCGCAACGACAGGGCCGCACCCGTACACTGGATTTAGGCTGGAGCGCGCGCCAGACCTGCAGACGAGACCCGATGTCCAGCACGCCACCGGGGGATGGCTGGGAGGACGCCCTCCCGCAGGCCGCCCGAGAGGCGCTCGCGGCCGTCCTCGATCCCACCGAAAAGGTGGAATTGGTGGCACCCGCGGTCGGATCCTCCCTTGTCCTCACCCAGCATCGGCTGTTCGTCGTCCGCGACGGCGCCAGCTTCCGACCCAAGACCGGGGTCCGCATGTTCGAGCTCGAGAGCGGCCTGGCGATCCGGATCGGCCCCGCTCGAAAGCGGGTGATCATCGAATTGGCGGCCGGCACGATCAACCTGTTCATTCGATCGGAGCAGCTCGCGCAGGCCGAGGGTTTCGTCGCCGAGGTGCGAAAGCGGATCTACGCCAACGACTGAGACACGCGTCTCAGGCGAATGGATCGACGTCAAGCGCCTCGTAGTGCGTGATGCGCAGGTCGGTGATCAGGTCCTCCGCGCCGGGCAGCAGACGCGGGCGTTCGATGTTCGGGCCCGTCCAGGCGTACATCGCTGCCGGGTCGCGCCATTCCTCGAACAGCATGACCTCTTCCTCGCGTCCGACCAGGCGCCGGGCGAGCTTCACGTAGACGAGACCCTCGTGCTCGCGCAGGAGGGGGAGTTGCTGGCGCATCAATTCGTGCAGCCGCGGTGATGCTCGGTCGGCAACGGTGGCTGTCAGCACACGGATGATCATCGGGTGAAATGTAGCGCACCGTCGCCGATGGCCGATCCGGACGTTGTGAGGCTTCTGCAATCGTCGAGGGGCGAACGATGGGCGCGTGGCTGCGTCCGTGCTGCCATCGTTGCCTACATGCTTCGATTTCTCTTCCTGCGGTTCCTGCCGCGGCGGCTGGTCCCGCTCCTGACCCTGTTCGAGATCTATCGCCTGCTCCGACGGTTCCAGAGTCGGAATGAGCGCCCGATCGCTCCTCCGCGCCGGGTGAACCCCGAGACCGATTTCGACGGCACGCCTCGCTACTGGGCCGATCGCAGCGCCTGACCCCGGCCGGGGAACGTGCTCCGAAGTCCACTGATGGACATCTACGCGTAGAGTCCAGAGATGGACCCCGCCGGATACGACGTCGAGCCGCGACGTGTCGGTCACTCGACCCACCGTGGGGCTTCGGTGGTCGTGCTGGTCGCCGCCATCGTCCTCGGGGTCGCCCTGCTGAAGCCCTGGGCCGCCGAGTCATCGCCGGACAGCAAGGCAGTCATCGTGTCGTCGGCGCCAGTGATCGCCTCGCCGGCGCCCGTCGCATCTTCAGAGTTCGCCCTCATCCCGATCCGTCCCGACGTCCTGAGGGTGCCCGTCTGGCCCGCGCAGCCGGTCTCGTCTCTGCTCACCGACGCGACGGCGAGCCAGGCCGAAAGCGTTCTCGGCCGTCTGACCATCCACTCGGGGCAGTGGGGCGTCGGGAATGCCGGCGTGGGGCCCCGGATGGTCCGGGAAGAGCCGTGGACCGACTGGGTCGCGGCGGTTCCGGAGACCGTCGTCAGTGGCCCGCTCAATGTCATGATCTGGCCGGGAGGGACCATCTGCGGCGGCCTCCCAGCGATCTACGACAACCCGTCGCTCGTCGCGGTCACGGCACCCTCGGCTCTCGTCCCCGATTGGCGGCTCACGGGATGGTGGACCGACGGCAACCACGTCGCGACGTTGGCGGGGTCTGTCCGCCAGGTCTCACCGGCTGGCAATCGCGGGATCAGCTATCTCGAACGGACCGACCGTGCAGCGTGGCCGCCCGGCCGCTACGAGTTCCATGTCACCGCTGGCGAGAGCACGGTTTCGTTGACTGTCTGCATCACCCGTCGCGACTGACGCGGAACCGGCCGGTCACCCCGGTCGTCTTCGGGGCAACGACCGCCTCCTCCAAGCGGCAGCGACTCGAAGGTGATTCACATGTCCAACACGCTCCGGACGCTCGGCGCGGGTGCCATCGGTGCCCTCCTCGTCGCCGTCGCCGTCCTCGCCCTCCGCCCGACCCCCGTCGTCGGTGCCCCTGCGACCGACACGACGCCCGCCCAGCACACCATCACGGTGTCCGGCAGCGGCAAGGTGACGATCGTCCCCGATGTCGCCCGGATCACCCTCGGCGTGACGATCAGCAAGCCCACGGTCAAGGCCGTGCGCGATGCCGGCGCCAAGGCGATGACCGACGTCATCGCGGCGATCAAGGGTCTCGGCGTCGCCGACGCCGACATCCAGACGACGAACCTCAGCCTCTATCCGCAGTACGGCAACGGCTCGGTCCAGAAGATCCTCGGCTACCAGATCAGCGAGCAGGTCCTCGTCACGGTGCGCGACCTCGACAAGGCCGGTGACGTCGTCGACGTGGCGACCGCCAAGGGCGCCAACGCGGTCAATGGCATCTCGTTCGAGTCGGGCGATCCGGTCAAGGCGCAGGACGACGCGCGCGCGGCCGCCGTGGCCGCGGCCAAGACCAGCGCCCAGGCGATGGCCGCGGCGGGCAACGTCTCTCTGGGCGGTGTCGTGTCGATCACCGACGCCTCGCCGACCTCGCCGATCTGGTACGCCACCCCGCGCGCCGGTGCGATGAGCGACCTCGCGACACCGGTCCAGCCCGGGACCCAGGACCTGACCGCGACCGTCACCGTGGTCTTCGCGATCAACTAGCCCGGGCGACGGTCAGGCCTTGGTGCCCCAGCGGTCGACCTCGGCGTCGATGTCGAGGGGCAGGATCGAGCCGTGCTCCTCGTGCTCGCCCCACGCATCGCGCGGGACGCGCCACATGATCTCGAACTCGTTGCCGTCGGGGTCGCGGCCGTAGAGCGACTTCGAGACACCGTGGTCGGAGGCGCCACCGAGGGCGCCGGCGGCGGCCAGGATCTCGCTGGCATCTGCCAGGTCCTCGATCGAGGGCACCTCCCAGGCGAGGTGGTAGAGCCCGGTCGAGCCACGCGGTGCTCGGGGCGCATCGGGGCCGACCGAGAACAGGCCCAGATCGTGGTGGTTGTCGCCACCCGAGGCCCGCATGAAGATCGCCTTGCCACCCATCTCGTTGGCGACGATCTCGAAGCCGAAGACCCGCCCGTAGAACTCGGCCGCGACGGACGCGTCCCGAACGAACAGGACGGCGTGGTTGAGGTGCGAGACGGGGATGCTCATGACGGCATTCTGGCGAACGGGCGCGGTGGTGTCGACCGCGGTCACGCGGCGTCCGCCAGGGCCACCGGGGCGCCGACGAGCTTCCAGCCTGACTGCCAGCTGCCGCCATTGGCGATGTTCAGGGAGATGTTGAGGAAGGCGAGCCCCTCGAGCTGACGCGCCCGGACGAGCGGGCCTACGGCGACCGGGGTGAGGCCGATCGACTCGACGAGCTCGAGCACGACTGCTCGCGCGGCGTCGTCATCGGCGGCCACGTAGCCATCGAGCTGGACGCCCTCGGCGATCGGGTCGGCCTGGTGCGAGGCGAATAGCGTGTTGAATGCCTTGACGACGTCCGCGTCGGGAAGCAGCGCCGCGAGTTCCTCGGCATTGGACGAGCCGGTATCGATGTCCGGGCCGTTGGCGCCGAACGACATGCGGTTCGTCGCGTCGACGACGACCTTGCCGCTGACGACCTCGCCGATGTCGGCCGCGATGTCCGTTGCGCTGCTGAACGGCACGGCCAGGACCACGACGGATGCGGCCGATGCGGCGTCCCGGTTCGACGCCGAGAAGGTGGCACCGGTTGCGACGGCGACGGCTCCGGCAGCGTCGGGGTCATGCGACGTGATCGCGACCGTGTGACCAGCCCGGACGAATGCGGTGGCGAGCGAGCGGCCGACGTTGCCGGCCCCGATGATGGCGATGTCCATGGTCTGGATCCTCCGCTTGTCTTGACGAGTTGGTCCTCATCAAGCAGACTTTGTTGTAGCCACAACGATACGCCATATGTTGGCCTATGTCAATACCTGTTTTCGGAGAACCAACATGACGACCGATGAACGGCGCCGGCCGGCGGTCGGAGCCCAGATCAAGCGGTGGCGCACAGAACGCGCCATGACCCTCGCCAACGTCGCCGAGCGGAGCGGCCTGAACGTTGGCTACCTGTCGCAGATCGAGAACGACAAGGCGTCGCCCTCACTCAGCTGCCTGGCGTCGATCGGTGACGCGCTGGATGTACCGATCGCCTGGTTCTTCCTCGAGGAGTTGCCTGCACCGACCGTGGTCCGAGCCTCGGAACGCTCGGTCGGGTCGCGCGATGGCCTTGGCCGGATCGAACGCGTTGACGGCGGCGACACCCGCGACCTCGTGATCGTCGAGGGTGTCGCGCCGGTCGGTGGCCGCGCCGGCATGCACGCCCATGCGGGCGACGAGCATCACCTGGTCCTGCGCGGCCGCTGGCGGATGACCCAGGGCGATCACGTCGTCGAGCTCGGACCCGGTGACTACATCCGCTGGGACGGCACTGTCCCACACGACGCCGAAGTCATCGGTGACGAGGAGGGTCACCTGCTCATCGTCACCCTGCGTGAACGCAGCTAGGAACGCATCGACTCGTTCGCCAGGCGTCCCATCGGCTTCGACCCCGATTCGCAACCCGGGTCCGGCGCCGGACCGGACGCGTAGGCGCTATCCTGTCCGCCGACCCCAAGTGTCCCCGCGGACGCCCTCCGCGGTCCCCAGTCCCGACCCAAGTCAAGGTGGTGCCCATGAAGGTCGGTGTCGCCAAGGAGACGGCGCCCGGTGAACGGCGTGTCGCCCTGGTACCCGAAGTGCTCGGCAAGCTCAAGGCGGCCGGGCTCGACATCCTCGTCGAGCGCGGTGCCGGAGCCGGCTCGTCCATCCCCGACGGCGCGTACCAGGAGGCCGGCGCGACGGTCGTCTCGACCGACGACCTGTACCGCGACGCCGATGCGATCCTGCGCGTCGCCAAGCCGTCCGACGGCGAAGTCAAGAAGCTGCGGGCGGGCCAGGCTCTGCTCGGCCTGCTGAGCCCGCTCATCGATCCGAAGACTGCCAAGGCCCTGGCCGAGCGCGGCGTGACCGCGATCAGCCTCGACGCGATCCCGCGGACGCTGTCGCGGGCGCAGTCGATGGACGCGCTGTCGTCGCAGGCGAACGTCGGCGGCTACAAGGCCGTGCTGATCGCGGCCAACGCCTACGGCCGCTACTTCCCGCTCCTGACGACCGCGGCCGGGACGGCCAAGCCGGCCAACGTCCTGATCCTGGGCATCGGCGTGGCCGGGCTCCAGGCGATCGGGACCGCACGCCGGCTCGGTGCCGTGGTCAAGGCCTACGACGTCCGACCCGAGACCCGCGAGCAGGCCGAGAGCCTCGGCGCCCAGTTCGTCAAGCTCAAGACGCACCATCGATGCGACCGGCGCCGGCGGCTACGCCCGCGAGCTGACGCCCGAGGAGCGCGCCTCGCAGCAGGCCGAGCTCAACGAGGTCATCGGCGGGATGGACATCGTCATCACGACCGCGCAGGTCCCGGGGCGCAAGCCACCGCTGCTGGTCACCGCCGAGGCCGTCGGCCTGATGAAGCCGGGCTCGGTCATCGTCGACATGGCGGCCTCCGACCTCGGCGGCAACGTCGAGCTGTCGAAGGCGGGCAAGACCATCGAATTGCCCAACGGGGTGACCGTCATCGCGCCCGACAACCTGCCGGCCTCGATGCCGGCCGGTGCGTCCTCGTTCTACGCCCGCAACATCTCGGCGTTGCTGCTCGAGATGGTCAAGGACGGAGCGCTCGACCTCGACTTCGAGAACGAGGTCACCAAGGCGACGGTCATCACCAAGGACGGCGCGGTCGTCTCCGAGGCCGTCAAGAAGCTGCTCGAGCCGGCACCTGCCGGCGGAGGTCCCGCGTGAGCAACGAACTCCTCACCTCGCTGGCCATCTTCACGCTGGCGATCCTCGTCGGCTTCGAGGTCATCAGCAAGGTCCCGGCGACCCTCCACACCCCGCTGATGTCGGGCGCCAACTCGATCCACGGCATCGTCCTGGTCGGCGCGATGATCATCGCGGCCGAGGCGGACAACCCGGTCAGCTACACGCTCGCCTTCGTGGCGATGGTGTTCGGAGCGATGAACGTGGTCGGCGGCTACGTCGTCACCGACCGGATGCTCCAGATGTTCCGCAAGAAGCCGACGGCCCCCAAGGCCACCACCGAGGGCGCCGACGGCGCTCCCGGCGCCTGACCGAGGAGCGAGCCGATGTCACAGCAGTGGATCTACACGATCGTCTACCTCGCCTGGCTGGCGGGGGCCGCCTGCTTCGTGCTGGGCCTCCACCGGATGAACTCCCCAGCCACCGGCCGGAGCGGCAACCAGCTGAGCGCCGCCGGCATGGTCATCGCCGTCGGGGCGACCTTCATCTATCTCCTCACCCGTGAAGGTGGCCTGAGCGCGACCGCGATCGCCATCATCGTCGTCGGCTTCCTGATCGGCGGCGGTGCGGGCCTGTACACAGCCCGCACCGTGAAGATGACCGCGATGCCGCAGCTGGTGTCGCTGTTCAACGCGGTCGGTGGCGGCGCAGCCGCCCTCGTCGCCATCGACGACTTCATCCGGCTGAACTCGGGCGCGCCCGTGGACACGACGATCTTCGTCGTCCTCGGAGCGCTCATCGGCTCGGTCACCTTCAGCGGCTCGCTGATCGCCGGCGGCAAGCTCCAGGGCCTGATCCCGGGCAAGCCGATCTACGTGCCGGGCGGCCAGCTGGTCACGATCGCGCTGGCGATCATCGCGGTCCTCGGGACCGCGGCGCTGATCCTTGGCGCAGCCGGCGTCCTCAAGCTCGACAGCAGCACGACACTCGCGATCCTCGGCCTCGTCGTCCTGGCCGGCCTGATCTTCGGGGTCACGATGGTCCTGCCGATCGGCGGCGCGGACATGCCGGTCGTCATCAGCCTGCTCAACTCGTTCACCGGCACCGCCGCGGCGATGGCCGGCTTCGTGCTCGGCAACCCGGTGCTGATCATCGCCGGCGCCCTCGTCGGTGCATCCGGCGCGATCCTGACCAAGCTGATGGCCGACGCCATGAACCGCTCGATCATGAACATCATGGTCGGCGGCTTCGGTGGCGGCGATGCAGCGGCCGGGGCGACCGCCGGCGCCGGCGGCACGGTCCGCGAGATCGGCGCCGACGACGTGGCGATCCAGCTCGCCTACGCGCAGTCGGTGATCATCGTCCCGGGCTACGGCCTCGCCGTCGCCCAGGCCCAGCATGCCGTCCGGGAGCTGGCCGAGCTGCTCGAGTCCAAGGGCGTCGACGTCAAGTACGCGATCCATCCGGTCGCCGGCCGGATGCCGGGGCACATGAACGTGCTGCTCGCCGAGGCCAACGTCCCCTACCCCCAGCTCAAGGAGATGGAGGAGATCAACCCCGAGTTCGACAGGGCCGACGTGGCCCTCGTCATCGGTGCGAACGACGTCACGAACCCTGCCGCGCGGCGGCCCGGCTCGCCGGTCTCGGGGATGCCGATCCTCGACGTCGACCACGCCAAGTCGATCGTCGTCATCAAGCGCTCGATGGGCAAGGGCTACGCCGGCATCGACAACGAGCTCTACTCGGACCCCAAGACCGGGATGCTCTTCGCCGACGCCAAGGACGGCCTGGCGGCACTGACCGCGGCGGTCAAGGCGCTCTAGGCCAGCGCGCGTCGCGGGCGTCGCCGACCCGTCAGGCGCTCGGCACCACCGAGGCGCTCAACGGGGCGGTGTTGATGTCGTGCAGCTTGAGCGGCGCGAGCGAGCCGAGGCCCTCGGCCACGACGATCGCGTCGTCGCCAGCCTGGAGGATGAAATCGGTCCCGGGGTTGACGAAGGCGTGGCCGCCGCGGTTGACCGACAGCAGCGTGGCCTTGTGGTCCCGGCGCAGCAACGTGGCGACCGTGTCGATGGATTGCCCGATGTACTCGTCCGGGAGCGTGATCCGGTAGAGCTCCGAGCCTTCCCCGCCTGACACGATGTCGGTGATGATCCCGGACAGGCCCGGGTAGAGGGCGGACCGGGCGAGCAGCCGCGAGGCCACCTTGGAGGTGACCAGCAGCTCGTCGACGCTGGCACGGAGGAAGTGCGGCTCGTGCTTGGGGTTGTTGACCTCGGCGACGGTGCGCACCTCCGGCGCGACCGCGTCGATCGCCATCAGCGCCAGGATCGAGTGCATGTCGGCCTCGTCCGAGCCGTCGACCGGGAAGACGAGAGCGGCCGAGGCGTCCGCGATCCCGGCCCGCTCGAGATCCTCGGCGTTGGTCGCGTCGCCGCGCACGAAATAGACGCCGGAGCCGGCCGGGTTCTTGTCGAGGTCGGCGAGGACCACGACCTTCTGCGGGTAGTCGTCGCCCTTGAGCTCATCGATCAGGTCGCGGGCGGTGCTGTTCCAGCCGCACACGATGATGTGGTCCTTGTGGCCCGACGAACCCAAACCCTGGCCCTCCTTGAGCAGGAAATCGATGACCATGGCAACCAGGGCCCCGGTGATCATGCCGAGCATGGCGACGCCGAAGAGGATAAGCAACCAGCTGACGACCCGTCCGCCGGGTGACGTCACGAACGCCGAGTCGCCGGCGCCGAGCACCGTGGCGATCCCCCAGTTGAACGAGTCGAAGAACGATTCCGCCTTGAACGGCTTCTCGAGGACCGTGATCAGGATCGCCGCGATCGCGACGACGACGACGATGCCCTCGGTCAGCGAGATGAAGAACCGGCGGTCGAGCTGACCGGCGACGCGCCGCAGGTGCCAGGCGACCCGCCGGATGATCGGGCTGGACAGGATCGGGAGCGAGATCGGCGGCTTCGGCATCGACCCGATCGTGCCACAGGCGGGACCCCGGATGCACGTCTTTGCGCAGGTTCTGCCCGGTTCGGGCCGGGTCAGCTGCCGGCCGGCCCAGGCGCCTCCGGGACCGTCACGTCGGCGACGTCGGCGCCCAGCGCCGCGACCAGGTCGGCCGGCGCGAGGTGGAGGTTGACGCCGTGAGCGCCGCCACCGATCGCGACCCGCTCCAGCCCTGACGCCGAGGCGTCGACGACCACCGGCCACGCACGCTTGGCACCGAACGGCGTGATCGCTCCTCGTTCATAGCCGGTCGCCTCGCGCGCCTCGTCGGCGTCGGGGAGCGACAGCCGCTTGACCCCGAGATGGGCGCGGACCTTCGGCCAGTCGAAGCGGCGGCCACCGGGCACCAGGACGAAGACGTAGTCGTCGTCGCCGCGCCGGACGACGATCGTGCGCAGGAGCGCCGCGAGCTCGATGCCCTGGAGCTGGGCGCTCTCCTCGGCGCTGTGGGCGCGCTCGGTCCGGACGACGTCGAACGCGATCCCGGCCTGCTCGGCCGCCTCGATCGCTGGTGTCGTGTCGGTCATGCCGAAGACCTTGGGCGCGCGCGTCACGCGCGAGGTTCGCCGGGGTCCGTGTCGGCGGAGGCCTCGGTCGCGTCGGACGCGCCGAGCTTCAAGCCGTGGTCCTTGTCCGGGAAGGCGCGCATGAGCTTGCGCAGCAAGCCGTGGAGCTGCTCGCGCTCCTTCTCTGTCAGGACCGCGGCGATCATCGCTTCGCGGCGCGCCTGGGTCCCGACAGCCTGATCCCAGGCCGCGTGTCCCGCATCGGTCGGCTCGACCAGTGTGCCGCGCCGGTCGTTCGGGTCGTCGAGGCGGCGGATCAGGCCCGCCTTCTCCATCCGGTCCAGCCGGTTCGTCATGGCGCCGCTCGAGAGCTGCATGTCATTGGCCAGCATCCCGGCCGAGCGCTGGTACGGCGGCCCGAAGCTGCGCAGCCTGCCCAGCAACCGGAACGAGCGCCGATCGAGGCCGAACTCGCGGAGGGTCTCCTGGGAGGAGACATTGAAGTTGTAGGCAAGGATGTGGATCCGCTCGACGATCCCCTCGGTCACCGGATCGAGATCGGGGATCTCGCGCGCCCAGATGACCAGCGCGTCGTCGAGATAGTCGAGGCCGTCGTCGGCTGTCGCTCGGGCGTTCATCGAGCGGAGTATCTGCCGGGGGTCGCTCCACGTCAACCGACTCGATACCATGCCTCACGATGTAATGATATTTGAGATGGAGTCTCTTGACATCGAACGATATTGCGTCTAGTCTGTGCCGACACCCAGAGGAAGGGAAGGAAAGATGTTCGAGATGTTCGAGACCGCGCTGGACATGGAAGTCGAGCGACGACGCGAGGTCCTCCTCGCCTCGATGCGCGCGGCACGGGGCGACAAGCCGGTGAGCCGGCATACGCCGGCCGTCACGAGGGCCCGCGCCCTCTGGGTCGCGATCGCCACCGTGCGCCTGTAGCGGTCTATCGTTCCGGGATGCCACGCGATCCGAACATCCCCGACGCCTTCGGCGTCTGCTGAGCTCGACCCGCGGACGCTCCGCGGCTACCGGAGGACGAGCTCGACACCCTGCAATCACAGCACCTCGCCTACCGGGCGAAGCTGCGCGGCGAGGGTCGGCGAGCGCCGGGTGATGCCCGACTGAGCCCTATCCGTCGGTCAGCGAGATGCGGATCCGCTTGTTGATCCGGCCCTTGCTCTCGTACCCGGTGACCTGGATGCCACCGACCTCGCGCGTATTCGACACGTGCGTCCCGCCGTCCGCCTGGAGGTCGAGCCCGACGATCTCGATGGTCCGGATCGTCTCGATCCCCTCGGGGAGCAGGTTGATCTTGGTCCGGATCAGGTCGGGGATGGCGAACGCCTCGGCCCGTGGCAGGACGTGCCACCCGAACGTCGCGGGCCGCCGCCAGCTCGGCGTTGACGGTCGATTCGATGGTGTCGACGAGGTCACCCGACATGCGCTCGAATTCGAAGTCCATGCGCCCCGAGCCCGGTTCCATGTTCCCGCCGGTGACCTGCGCGCCGTAGTCGCGCCAGACCACGCCGCACAGCGCGTGCAGCGCAGTGTGGGTCCGCATCAGCGCGAACCGTCGCGCCCACTCGAGGTCGACCTGGACGAGGTCGCCGACACTTGGCGGGTCGCTGCCGTCGGGCTCGAGCTCGTGGACGATCTCGCCACCCGCCTTGTGCGCGCCGCGGACGGTCCACAACCGACCGTCGGCGGCACGGATGATGAAACCCCGATCGGACGGCTGGCCGCCGCCACCCGGGTAGAAGACGGTGCGATCCAGCACCACGGTCGTCGTGTCGCCCGCTTCGACCGCTGCGACCCGCGCTTCAGCGCTGCGGGCGTAGGCATCCGAGTAGGCGATCTGTTCGCCCGTCGTGGTCATCGACGCGCTGCCCGCGTCACTCGACCGTGAGCGTCCCGGTCATCGTCGGGTGGACGGTGCAGACGAAGGCGTAGGACCCGGCATCGAGGGCCGGGACGTTGTAGACCCGGGTCGCGACACCGGGGAACACCTCGCCCTTGAACAGTTCGGCGCCATTCACGTCGCCGAGGTGGAGGGCGACGTTGTGCGGCACCCCAGCGTCCTTGTTCTCGAACGAGACCTGGAACGGCGTGTCCGCAGGAGCCGTGACGGCTCGTCTGCTCGTACTTGACGCCGAGGGCACTGATCTCGACCACGTCCGGGTTCCCCGACGCGGCGGGCCCGCTCGCCCCGGGCGACGCGGCACCGCTCGGCGGTGGCGTGAGCGATGGCGCGGGGGCGTAGGTCCAGCCGGCGCTGGTATCGGCGCAGCCGGCCAGGATCGCGGCGGACATCAGGGCGACCGTCAGGAAGCGCGCGAAACGCATGGGTGTTCGGGAACCTCTCGTGAGCGCGGATGGCCGCGTCGGTGCAACGGATGGAATTTACCGCGCCGACCCGTCTCCTGTCCCGAGGTTTCGTTCGGGGTGGTGCGGTGTCGAGAGGGTGGGTGTCGGTACCTGAGAGTCACCCCTGACCAGTACTATCGGCCCGGTTGCTCCGGACGGAAGGCTCACCTAGTCTCGCAATCCACCTTCCCCCGCGGTGGGAATGAGTCGCCTTACAACCCGGAGTCCCAGACCCATGATCAAGCATGTCGCGCGCCGCACGGGGCGCATCGCTCTCACCATCGGCCCGCTGGCTGCGATCGCGCTGACCCTGGCCGCCGGCCTGAAGTGGCACTGACCTGACCTGATAGCCCCCTTCATCGCGCCCCGTCGGGCCTTATCCGACGAGGTGTCCCGCGATCCCGATCGAGACCCGGAGACCTCCCTCCGGGTCTCGCGGCGTCCGGGGGTTTTCGCGTCCTAGTGGCGTTCGGTCAGACCGAGCCGGATGGCGACGGCAGCCGCCTCGACTCGACCCGAGACCTCGAGCTTCGCGAGGATGTTCCCGACGTGGACGCCGACGGTCTTCTGGCTGATGAACAGCCGCTCCCCGATCTCGCGATTCGTCCGACCCTGGGCGACCAGCCCAAGGACCTCCCGCTCCCGCCCACTCAGCCCGAAGGTGTCAGGTCGCTTCGCGGCGCTCGGCGGATCGCCCGCGATCGCGCGCACGAGGTCTGAGCGACCGTTGCGCTGATCGGCGCGAGGCGGCAGCCGTGCCGTCCATCCCGTCGGCCGCAGGTGCGGCCGCGCCATCCTCGATCGGCTTCCCGTCGAGCAACTCGTCGACCTCGGGTGGGAGTGTGATCCGGGCCCGGCCGGCGAGCTCCCGCAGTTCGCGCAGGAGGGGCTTCGCACCCAGCCGCAGCCCGAGCTCGACTGCCTCGAGGAGCGGGGCCTGGGCGCCGGCCCGGCCCGGTCGCCCGGTCGCGGCCGCCAGGGTCGCCTCGGCCTGGCGCCAGCGAGCCAGCGCGACGTCGTACGGCGCGTCGAGGGCGGCCCAGCCGAGCGCCACCTGCCGCCACGTCGCGCCGCTGTCCTCGCCCTCGATCCGCCGCTGGTAGGCGCGTGCCGTGGCGAGCGACGCTTCGGCGACCCGTCGCGAGCCGGCCGTGGCAGGGGCGCCCGCGGCGCGGACGAGCCGGCTGGCTTCCTCGACCACCTGGTTCGTGCGCTGGCGGGCGGAGGCCAGCGGGGGCAGCTGGCGGTTCTGACGCGCCTCGCCGGCGGTGGCGGCATCGACCTGGGCGACCATCGAGGCCATCCGGGCGACGAGCAGCCACTCCTCGGTCGCCCGCACGGAGTCCCAGCCCCGGTCGACCGACCGGCTGGCATCGGCGACGTCACCGCGCCACAAGGCGAACGAGGCCGTGGCGATGTAGTACGGGCCGGCGAGCTGCGGCTCGCGCACGGCGTCGAACTCGAGGATCGTCTGGCCGAGCAGCCGCGACGCCGTCTCGCCGGCATCCGTCTCGATCTCGACGATCGCCAGTTGCAGGACGCTGGCGAGGTAGACGACGCCGACCGGCAGCCAGCTCATCGCGCGTTCGGCGACGGCACGCGCCTCGGGCCAGCGGCCGAGCAGGAAGAGCGTGTCGGCCACGTTGCCCGCCAGGAAGTTGCCGTAGACGGCCTCGAGGCCGGCGCGCCGCGCGTCCTCGATCCCCTCGTACGCGACGTCGACCGCCTCCGCGCGGCGGCTCACGAGGTCGAGGACCGTCGTCAGGTTGGCCCGGATCCGGAAGAGCGCATCTGGATCGTTCAGCTCCTGGGCGGCGGTCTCGGCCTCGCGGAGCAGCTCGACCGCCTCTGACGGGTTCTTGCCCCAGGCCAGCGCGACCGCGAGGGTCGTCATCGCGTGGACCTCCTGGGAGCGGGCGACCGGGTCGCAGGCGCGCGCGACCTTGATCGCGTCGCGGGCCAGCCGTTGCGCCTCGGAGAAGATGCCGTCGAGCATCTTCAGCTGGGCGAGCGTGGCGAGGACCGTGGCCCGTTCGGGGCTCGGTTCGCGCGGGACGAGCTCGACCGCCCGTCGCGCCGCGAGCATCGCGCCGGCGGGGTCCCCGGCGGCGCGCCGGATATGGGCCAGCCGCTCGTGGAGGAGGCCCAGCGGGACGCGATCGCGCCGGGCGTCGAGGCCGCCGATCGCCGATTCGAGGTAGGCCGTCGCCCGCGACATCTGGCCGACCGCGAAGGCCGCCTCCGAGGCACGGACCTGGAGGTCGACCCGGTCCGACGTCTGTGTCGCCTTCCGCCGGGCCGCCCCGCTCGGCGGCGGGCCCTCGGGGAGCGAGAGCGCCAGCTCCAGGGAAGCGAGCTCGTCTGCGGCGGCGTGGCGATCGCCGGCGAACGCTGCCGCCTCGATGGCCGCGATCCGCGCCCGCTGTGGGTCGTGGCCGACCAGCCAGTGCCAGGCGACGGCCGACGGCGGTCCGCCCAGGCTCTGCGCCAGGGCCGCGTGATAGCGGGTCCGGGCGATCGGCAGCAGGTCGCGTGCCACGGCACGTCCGATCGATGCGTGACGGAAGGCGATGACGTCGTCACTCTCGACCAGGAAACCGTTGGCGAGCGCCTCGCTGCGGCCGGCCCACAGGTCGGCGTCGAGCACGCCCTCGCCGGCTCGCGGCCCGGTCACGGAACGTGGCGCGGACCGGTCGGTGTCGACCTCGAACGCGGCGGCGACAGCGGCCAGCTGATCCGCGCCGAGCGGCCGGTCGGCAAGCGACAGCAGGCGCAGGACCCGGCGGCACTCGCGTGAGCGGATCGCCAGGCGGGCGATGACCAGC
Source organism: uncultured Chloroflexia bacterium (assembly GCA_963765245.1). Taxonomy (GTDB): domain Bacteria; phylum Chloroflexota; class Limnocylindria; order Limnocylindrales; family CSP1-4; genus SPCO01. The sequence continues at coordinate 216,495 of CAVXVP010000001.1, read as the reverse complement.
TCGTCGAAGGAGCCCGTCAGCGACGCGCTCGGCAGCTCACGGCGGGCGGCCAGCAGCTCCTCGGCGACCAGCGGAAGACCGCCCGATCGTTCTGCGACGAGGAGGAGCAGGCTGGCCGACGCCCGTTCGCCCTCGATGCCCTCGATCAGGGCGGCCAGCTCGTCGCGATCGAGCGGCGGCAACGTCAGGCGATCCGGCTCACGCGGCCCGGCGACGATCGACCCGAGGTCGGCGGTCCACGGGTCGTCGCGACCGACGACGTCCGGCTGATGCGTCCCGATGATGGCCAGCCGCTGCTCGCGCGCGATCCTGGCCAGGAACGTCATCAATGCCCGGGTGGCGGCGTCGGCGAGGTGCAGGTCCTCGATGACGAGCACGACCGGATGCTGTTCGCCCATCCGTCCGAGCAGCCCGAGGACGCCCTCGAGGGTCCGTGCCTGGCGACGTTCCGGGGCGGTCGGTCCGCCGCCGTCGACCGGGACGCCGATCGCCGCCAGCCGCGGCGCGAGATCGGGGAGCAGCCGGATGACCTCGGACGTCGCCGGCCCGAGGAGGCCGGCCAGGGTCTCCGCCGGGATGTCGCGCAGGGCCGGTCCGATGGCACGGACGATGGGGCCGTACGGCTCGTCGGCGCTGGACGGCCAGGCCGTCGCGCGCAGGACCGTCATCGGCTCGCGCAGCGCACGCATCCGGTCGATCGCCTCGTCGAGGAAGCGGGTGACCCCGACGCCCGCCGTCCCACCGAGCAGCATCGTCCGGGTCACGCCGTGCGCGGCGTCGTCCAGTCGGCGGGCGAGGCGGGCGAATGCCTCCTCGCGTCCCACGAAGCGCCCGCTCGTGTAGCTGACAGGCATACGGCATTCTACGGTCCGGGCGGGCGCCGTCCGAGCCTCGTCCCGACTGGCGGCGTGGGCTAGGCTGGCTGGGATGACCGACGATCGGCGCGCTCCCCACCCCGCCAACACGCTCAACGAGCTGCCCGGCGAGGAATGGCTCTACTTCACCAAGTCGCTGCTGACGACGGCCTACCCGTCGGAGCTCGGGCACGCCGCGCGACGGGCGCACGGCGCGAACAAGCCTCCGCGCCTGATGGCCCGCCTGATCGAGTTCTTCAGCCAGACCGGGGAGCTGGTGCTCGACCCGTTCGCCGGCGTCGGCGGGACGCTGCTCGGCGCCGCCATCGCCCGCGGACCGCGGCGCGCCCTGGGCATCGAGCTCGACCCGCGCTGGGCGACCGTCTTCGAGGATGTCGTGCGCGACCTGTCGTCCGAGCGGGACGGCGCGGGGCCGGTGCTGGCCGATCTGGGTCCCGCCGATCCGGGCGGCCCGCGGCCGTTCGACCCGTCCGGCGTCGAATTGCGGGTCGGGAACGCGGCCGTGGTCCTGCCGACCATCGAGACGGGATCGGTCGACTTCGTGGCGACGGACCCGCCGTACAACCTGCAACTGCCGATGACGATGGCCGGGGGCGCGCTCGCCGTGACCCACGCGAACCGCCGGACCGACTACGCCATGGTCACCGAGTCGCCCGACGACCTTGCCAACGCCGCCGACTATCCGGCATTCCTGGAGCGGATGGGCGTCATCTTCGGCGAGCTGCGGCGTGTCCTGCGCGAGGGCCGCTACGCCGTGGTCATCGTCCGCGACGCGTACCAGGATGGGCGCTACGTGTTCACGGGGTCCGATCTGGCCGCCCGGGCCGCGGCCGTGGGCCTGGTCCCCAAGGGAGACCTCATCTGGTACCAGGCCGGGACCCGGCTACGGCCGTATGGCTATCCGCACGCCTTCGTCCCGAACATCGTCCACCAGCACATCCTCGTGCTGCGCAACGAAGCCGCCCGTCAGTCCCCGCGGCGGCGGCGCGACTCGAGGTAGGCCTCGAAGACGTCGCCGTCGATGTCCGACTCGCCCATCGTCCAGGTCTCGGCGGCGATCGGCATCGTCGCGACGGGGCCGTCGCTCGGGGGAGCATCCTCTTCGTAGACGTCGCCGAGCGTCATCTTGTGCAGCCAGCCCTGCTGGCCGTCGGGGCTCAGGACGAGCCAGTAGGCGCCGTACTTCTCGAGGAGCTGGACCTCGTCGCCCTGATCGAGGTAGCCGATCTCCGAACCGCGCAGCTCGTCGGGCGAGTCGAGGAGACGGACGACGCGGTAGCGGATCACCTTCCGCTCGCGGCCGTCGAGCGGACCGACGAGTCCGTGGTCGAACGTCAGCCGCGGTGCGGGCTCGTTGTCGCGGATCGGGTCGGCCTTGCGTGCCTGGAGAAGCGACGGCCGCCGCCAGCGTGGCAGGAGCGCTTCGGAGTCCTCCATGCCGAGGACGGCTCCCGAGGCGGCCGCGATGCCGTCGATGGTCCCGACGGCGACGCCCGCGCCCGGCATGAAGCCGACGCCGCTGGCCGCCGCGACGGAGAGGTCGTCGGATTCGTCTTCACGTCGCTTGCGGCCGAACAGCCCGAAGGCCATCCCGAGCGCAACGGCTCCGGTCGTGGTGACAAGGGTCGGCGCGAGACCGAGGCCGGTGAACGTCGGCCCCTGGATGCCGGCCATGGCGAGGACGCTGCCGAGCGGACTCCGGCCAGCTGACCGGGCTGCCATCCGTTCCCGGCGGGACCTATCCGGCCGTTCGATCCGGCTGATGTCGGGCCGATCGGTCCGCTCCCGACACCGACGATCACGGCGGTGAGCGGCGGACTGCTCGGACTGGCGGTCGGGGTCTCGGTCGGGGCTGCTGTCGCGGCCAGGGGTCGGCGTCGCGGTCGGGCTTGGGGTCGGGGTCGGGGTCGGTTCCTGGCTCGGACCCGCGAGCGATCCGACGATCGGGGCGGCGGTGCGCCTTGGCGTGACGGTGGGGCGCGCCGTGGGCCTCGCGGTCGGCCTGGGCGTCGGTTTCGGGGTCGGTTTGGGAGTCGGCTTCGGCGTGGGCTTGGGGGTCGGCTTGGGCGTTGCCTTCGGGATCGCCGAGATCGTGACGTTCCCGGCGGCCAAGCTCGCCTGACCCTTGTCCTTCGCCCGCGAGGAGATGACGACGGCATGCGTGCCGACAGGGAGCGTTCCGGACCAGCGGAACGTGACGCCGTTGCCCCACGAGCCGCCCGCCACGCGGGTCATCGCCTTGTCGGCGCCGCCGATCCGGGCGATCACGCTCTCGGCGCGCGAGCCCTTGCTGTTCTTGTAGGTGACGGTGACGACGATCGTCGTCGCCGTCGTTCCAGAACGTGGCGCGACGGCGGCGTTGGAGAGCGTGGTCGTGCTTCCGGCCGCAGAGATCGGGGCCGCGAACAGGACAAGCAGCAGCATGGCCACGGCAGATGCCCCGAGCCATGACCGCACCGCGTGCGTCCTATTCCGACGATCCTCGACGAGCAAGCTCAGCCTCCCGGCCCAGGCAAAGGCCCGGTGCCAGGTCGAGGATGTCCGGAGAGGGGTGGAGGAGCAATGGTACGGGGGTCCGGGGTGGTGCCAGCCGGCTAGCGGGACTACGGCGGGTCCCGGTGCGGTCTGCCACCACCTCATGAGATGGTCCGGTGCGGTCCGGACCGGCGCGTGGGTCGTCCGCCGCTGGGCGATGACCCAGAATGGTCATGGCGGCCGGCGCCACCCGCACCCAGGCTTGCGCCATGCAGTCGATCCCCCACCCCACCCCGGATCGTCATCTCGGTCGGCTGGTCTGTGGGACGCTGGCGGGTGCCTGTCTCGTCGCCGCTGGGCTGAGCCTGGCTTTCCTCGTGATCACCACGCCACTGGTCACGCAGCTCATGCCCGGCAGCCGGTACGGCTCGAGTCAGCTCAGCCTGGCGATGCTCGTCTGGGTCCTCGCGGTCGCAGCCGGAACGGCGCTCCTCCTGGCCGGGACGAACCATCTCGCCCTCGCGGTGGCGTCCGTCCGCGAGCGACGCGCGAGCCGATCCGCGCTGGCGCGGGTGATGGGCGACCTGTCCGATGAGATCGTCGTGGCGGCCGGTGTCGTGCTCCCCGACGGACGGCCGATCCCCGAGCTCGTCATCGGACCCTTCGGGGTCGCCATCGTGCACGAGCTGGAGGGTCGCGACCGGCTGCGCCAGGTCGGCCAGGGCTGGGAGACCCGGACCCGCGATGGGTGGATCCCGACCGAGGGCCCGCTCGAAGGCGTGGCACGTGACGCCGAGCGTGTCCGACACTGGCTCGCCAACGGCGACCTGGACTACGTGGTCCGTGTCTACGCGGCCCTGGTGACGACCGACGCGGCGATTCCCCGCTCGCCGCTCTGCGCCGTGATCGGCGAGGATCAGATCCCAGCGTGGCTCGCGGCGCTCCCCCGCCAGCGCAGCTTCAGCGCCGGCGCGGCGGAACCACCTGTTGTCACGAGCTGCGCGCGGCCGGGGCCGCAGCTGGCGAGGCGTCGCGTCGCGATCGCTAGGTTCGTCGGGGAGCCAGGGCTCCGACCTGGGATCAGCGGGTCGCGCCACGAGAGATCGGCGTCATGGCAGGATTCGGGGTCACCGATAGGAGCTGCCAGATGGACGAGAAGAGAACGACGGCTCGAGCCTTCCACGATGCCAACGGCGTCGAAGACTGGCGGGTCCTGTTCTCGGGCGCGCACGCCTACTACCGCGTCGCGTCGTTCTCGGAGGGCGCCAAATTCGTCGCGTCGATCGCAGAGGTTGGCGAGGCCGTCGGCCACTTCCCTGACGTGGACCTGCGTCCCGAAGGCGTGACCGTCCGTACCTGCTCCGGAGAGTACGGAGCTTTGAGCGAGCGTGATGTCGAGCTGGCCCGCCGGATCTCCGCCGCGGCTCGGACGCTGGGACTGGAGCCCGACCCGTCCGAGGTGCAGGCTATGGGCATCAACGTCGCACACGTCGCCGGCAGCGACGTCGGTCCGTTCTGGGCCGCCGCCCTCGGGTACAGGAGCCTCGGGGCAAACGAGGACGTTGTCGATCGGCACCGACGCAACCCGCACGTCTCGTTCCAAACGCTCCATCGACCCAAGCCTGGGCCGGGGCCGATTCCACATCGACGTCAGCGTGCCGGCAGAGCAGGCTGAGGCTCGCGTCGCGGCCGCACTCGCAGCCGGCGGACGGCTCGCCGACGGTACGCACGCGCCCCACTGGTGGACGCTCGCTTCTCCCGAGAACCACGGCGTCGACATCGCCGCTTGGCCGGACTTCGAGGACGACGAGGGCTAAGCGTGCGTGGATTGGTAGGGGAGCCAGGACTCGAACCTGGAACCAGCGGGATATAAGCCCGCCGCTCTGACCGATTGAGCTACTCCCCCGTCGGGCGATGCTACACCCGCTCGGACGGACGCTCCCCCGTCAGCCCCGAGCGATCTTGGTGGCTATGCCGCGGAGGCTGAAGGCTCGCGGCCGAAGTCCCGTGCTCGTGTTCGACTCGGTGCGCCCGGCCTGACTGAGGTCGATCCCGCCGGGTGCGTAGACCTGGGGAGGCAGCGCTTCGGCGAACTCGCGCTCTTCCTCGGTCTGGTCCGCCACGATCGGCAGCTCGTCGGGGTCGAAGGGCCGAGCGACCGTCTCGACCGGGACCGGCGGCCGGCCATACGCCGGGGCGCCATAGAGCTTGGGCATGGCGACGTGCTGTTCGTCGATGGACACGCGCAATTCCTCGAGCGAGGGATGAATGCCTGGTCCGGATACCCGGACACTGGAGAAATATGTGCCGTTGGAGGTTACAGCGTATCGGTACGGATGGGCTACCCCTGTAACACCGACAGGGCACGCTGCGGTGCGTGCTGTCACCCCAACAACGGCCGGATGACCTGGACCGCGACCACCAGGACGAGATAGGCGATGGGCACGGCCGCGAAGAAACCGAGGGCCAGACTCCAGCGGCTGCGCCGGACCATCGTGCCCGAACCGGTCGGTTGCGGGACCACGAGGTAGGTGATCAGCGCTCCGAGGATGAGCACGAGCAGCACGTAGATCGTGATGGCCAGCGTGCGCAGGTCACCGCCCGGCAGGTCGGCCCCACGGTCGAGCGCGACGTCGTAGACGAGGTACAGGATCGCCAAGACGATCGCCACGCTCAGGCTGGCCGCCACGGCACGGACGACCGGGCGCGGCGCGTGCCGGAACTGGCGCCAGCGCACCTCCGCCCACGAGCGGCGCGCCGGGAGCGTCGACGGGTCGGGCCGGTCGGTCATCCCTCGCCCAGGATCGCCAGGACGCGGCGTGGCGGCAACGTCTCGGGCGTGTGTGCGGCGAGCAGCGCGACCGCCTCCGCGAAACGCTCCAATTCGTCCTCGGAGTTGAAGAAGCCGACGCTGATCCGGAGCGCATCGAGGCTGTCGATCGTCCGCGCGATCGCGAAGACCCGCGACCCGAGCTCGTCGAGCGCGACCTGCGCCGGCCAGCCGACGATCCGGAACGTCACGAGCGTCGCCATCGCGTGGGCAGGCGTCAGGACGCTGACACCCGGGATGGACGCCAGGCGCGCGGCGGACGCGGCGGCCAGGGTCGTCCCGCGCCGGTGGACGAAGTCGAGGCCGACGTACATCGACAGCCAGCCGATCGAGCGCGCCATCCCGACGACCGAGGGCCGGTGGTAGCCGCTGGCTTCGAAGCGCCGGCCGTCGGGGTACCAGGCGGCGTCGCCGGCGCTGTCCGCGTGCTCGAAGCTGTAGGAGCCGCCGAGCGAGGGCGTGAACGCGTCGATCACGGCGCGACTGGCGACGAGGGCACCCATCCCCTCCGGCCCGAGCAGCCATTTCTGGGCGGGGAGCGCGTACAGGTCCGCCCCGAGATCCTCGAAACGGAACGGGATCGCGCCGACGGCCTGCGCACCGTCGACGACGACGATCGCGCCCCGGTCGTGCGCGATCTCGGCGATCCGCGCGACCGGCATGACCGCCCCCGTCGTCCACAGGACGTGCGAGATCGAGACCAGACGGGTGTCGGGCGTGATGGCGGCCTCGAATGCGGCCAGGGTCCGATCGTCGTCGCCATCGGCCCCGGCGTCGACGAACGCCAGCTCGACCCCGTTGCGATCCCGAAGCGCGTAGAGCGGCCCGACACCGCCCTGGTGTTCGTGCGCGGTCGTCACGACACGCCCGCCGGCCCGCCAGTCCGGGAGAAGCGTCGCGGCGTTCATCGCGTCGGTCGTCGAGTGGGTCAGGCCGACGGCGCCGACGTCCGTCCCGAGGATGGCCGCCACACCGGCGCGGGCCTCGTCCATGCGCGCGAGCGACTCGAGGAAGTAATCGGGGTGGGCGCGCCCGAGATCGCGCTCGTAGTTCGCGATGTCGGCCATCGCGGCGGCGGTCTCGGCCGGCATCGGACCGACCGATCCTGTGTTCAGGTAGATCCCGGCTGAGAGCGCGGGGAGCGCCTCGCGGACCGCGGTCAGCTTCTCGGGATCCGGCATGAACGGCGCGACCACGCCGGTATGATACCGACGATGACTGGCTTGGCCCGACCGGAGATCCTGGCCACGACCGAATGGCTGAGCGAGAACCTCGGGAAGGTCGGCATCAAGGTCCTCGACCTCCGCTGGCGGCCCGACGGCAGCGCCCCGGCGGTGCACGCCGCCGGCCACATCCCGGGCGCCGCCCTGGTCGACTGGCGGGCCGACCTGATCGACGAAGGCGAGAGCGGCGAGGCGATCGTCCTGACCAGCCCGGACCGGATGGCGCTGATGGCGGCCCGTGTGGGGATCACCGACGACACGACGGTCGTGGTCTACGACGACACCCAGAGCCTGTTCGCGGCCCGGGCCTGGTGGAGCCTGCGCGCGTACGGCCTCGACAGCGTGCGGATCCTCGACGGCGGGTACCCCGACTGGGTGGCCGAGGGCCGCGAGGTCTCCAACGCGCGCGTCCCGCCGGGGAGGGCCGGGTTCACCGTCCGCGGCCCGAACCGCACCCGGCTCACGACATCCGACGTCCGCGGCCTGCTCGGCTCCCCGGACGTGACCCTTCTCGACGCCCGGGCGCCCGCCGAGTACCACGGGTTCGAGGGCAACACCAAGCGACTCGGGCACATCCCGGGCGCCGTCAACGTGCCGGTCGGGGCCACCAGCGAGCCTGGGCGCCAGCGGCTTCGTGACGGTGCGTTCCTGCGGGACCTGCTGCACAAGGCGAACGTGGTTCGCGGCCGCCGGATGGTGTGCTACGACGGCTCGGGGGTCGCGGCCGCGAAGCTGGCCTTCGTGCTGACCCTGCTCGGCCACGAGGACGTCGCCGTCTACGACGGCGGCTGGGCCGAATGGGGCAATCGACTGGACCTGCCCGTCGACCGCTGAGGGGAGCGCCTACCGCGCCGCTTCCGAGCTGGCCCTCGAGCCGGCGGTGACCAGCAACTCCGACCCGTGCTGCAGGCCCTCGTACAGCGCGGTGACCGTCTCGACCGTATCGATCTCGTCGACGGTCTTGTCGGGGCGAAGCGCGACGATCCGCGGGAACCGGAGCGAGAATCCCGAGCCGTGGCGGTTCGAGCGGACGATCACGTCAAAAGCGATCTCGACGACGACGGTCGGCTCGACCACGTGGTAGCGGCCGTGGCGCGAGAGCGTGTGATCCTCGAACCAGCGCGTCATCTCGGCGATCTCGGCGTCGGTCAGCCCGCTGTAGGCCTTGCCGATGTTGACCAGTCGGTCGTGGTCGGTGTCGCGCACCGCGAAGGTGTAGTCGCTCAGGACCCCGTGGCGCTTGCCGTGGCCGACCTCGACGCCGACGACGACGCAATCGATGGTGGCCAGCGCCTTCTTCATCTTCAGCCAGCCGAGGCCGCGCCGGCCGGGTGCGTAGATGCTCTCCGGATCCTTGACCATCAGGCCCTCGTTGCGGCGGCCGCGCGAATCGGCGAAGGCGGCCTCGACCGCATCGACGTCGGCGGCGGCGATCAGGTGCGAGCGGGCGAACCGCCCGCCATCGATCGAGAGCGGGAGCTCGAGCGCGTCCAGCCGGGCGCGCCGCTCGGACAGCGGGAGGCGGAGTAGCGGTTCCACGGGCTTCCCTCGACCCGGCCCGACGGCCAGCGCGTCGAAGGCGACGAAGATGACCGGCACCTCGGCCTGGATCGCAGCCGACGGAGTCTTGCGCCCGAGCCGGCCCTGGAGCGCGATGAACGGCAGGACCGTCCCGTCGCGCCAGCCGAGGATCTCGCCGTCGAGGATGCCGTCCCACGGCAGGCCGGTCGCCGCGTCGACGATCTCCGGGTAGCCGCTGCTGATGTCGTGCAGGTCGCGCGAGTAGAGGCGCACCTCAGCGCCGCGCTTGTGGAGCTGCGCGCGGATGCCGTCGTACTTGTCCTCGACCCAGACCTCGGGGCCGAGCCGAGTGATGATCTCGGTCGCGTCCTCGGCCGGCGAGGCGAGCATGAACTTGAGGGGGTGGAAGAGCGCCAGCGAGGCCGTCGCCAGGGCGTCGTCCCGTGCCAGGCCAGCCAGCCGGCCGACGTCGCCGACCAACATCCCGGCCCATTTGACGTCGTCGAGCGGCCGGTCGAAGGCGCGGGCGATCCCAGCCTCGACCAAACCCTCGCGGAGGCCGATCCGCAGGTCGCCACCGAGCACCTTGACGATGTACTTGGCGGTCATCGGATCGGAGCGTTCGAGCAGGCCCCGCAGGACCGCCGACTTCTTCGCCGGGCCGGAAGCCACCTCGATCTCGGCGAACGCGGCGGCCACCTCGGGGAGTGTCGGGCTCGTCTCCGGCGGCGGGGCGTGGCCGGCCGTGCGCAGCACCTCGGCCACGGCGATGCCCAGATCCGACGAGCGGTCGTAGGCCTCGGCCAGCGCGACACGCGGGACGTGTCCGATCTCGGTCACGGTGGTCGCGATCGCGGACCAACCCAGACCGGCGGCGCGCTGGTCGGCCTCGGCGAATGGCCGGCCGGTCAGGAAGACCGCGGCGACCGGCAACTCCTCCGGAGTCAGGGTGCGCAGGTAGTCGGCAACGAGGGCGGTCTTCTCGGACGTTCGAGTGGTCGCCGCGAGGCGCTCGGCCAGCTCGCTCCAGCGACGCATGCGGAGGATGGTATACCGTGCCGAGAATGGTGCAGCGAAGGTGGTTCCCGGAGGAGCTGATCGGCTCTCGGGTCGTGCTGCGCCGGCACGTCCCGGGCAACATCGCCGCGTTCCAGCGCTGGTATGCCGACCCCGAGATCGCGCGGCTCGCGCGCTACCAGGCGACGCCGATGCGACCGGAGGAGATCGAGCGCTTCTTCGCCGCCCGGGTCGTCGGCCCCGACGCTCTGTCCATGGCCGTCCATGAGAAGGCGACCGGCCGGCTGATCGGCACGTGCGCGTTCAGCCAGCTCGACGGCGAGAACGGTTCGGCGCTCTACCACATCACCATCGGCGAGTCCGACGCGTGGGGGAAGGGCTACGGCACCGAAGCCACGCAGATGATGCTCGATCATGCGTTCGGGACGCTCGGCCTGCACCGCATCGCGCTGTACGTCTTCGAGTTCAACGAGCGGGCCATCCGCGCCTACAAGCGCTGCGGCTTCGTCGTCGAGGGTCGATCGCGCGAATCGATCTGGCGCGACGGCCGCTGGTGGGACGAGATGGCGATGAGCGTCCTCGAGTCTGACTGGCGGGCGCGGCGAGACGCGAGGCCCGTCGGGGCGGAGGTCGAGGCCGACGCTGCCGCGCCGCCCGACGCCCACGAAGCCGAGCCGATCGAGGTCGGCTCGTCAGATCGAGCGGGTCGCGTGTTCGGGAGGTGGCGATGACCAGCGAGGGAGCGGCGGCGGACGCGGCGCGGGCCGACGTCCGCGACTTGATCGCCGCCAAGGGTCACACGGTCGACAACGCGAGGGCGGTCGTCGCACGACTCGACCAGGCATTCGAGCACGGTGATCTCGACAAGACCCCGGACCTCGAGACCTACCTGTCGGACCTCCACCAGGCACTCGAACAGGACGAGGGCGAGAAGCTCGGCGGCAAGAGCGCCGAGGCCGCGCGGTTCATCCTGCGGGCCATCGACCGCGAGCTGGATTCGGCCTAGCGGCTCGCGACGTGGCGCCCGACCACGACGAACGGCAGGAGGCGCACGATGATCAAGCTGTGGAGCGAGCTGCCACGCGCACGATCGCGCGAGATGCTCGCCGACTTCACGACACTCATCTGGGTCGTCTTCTGGTCGATCGTCGTGTGGCGGTTGTTCGTCTTCCTGTCGAGCTTCGCCGAGGCAGGGCGATCGGTCCAGGCCGGCGGCGAGACGATGGTCAAAGGCGGACGGGACCTGGGCGAATCCCTCGCCGGGCTGCCGCTCGTCGGCTCGCAGGTCCGTGACATCACGCGCGATGCCTTCGCCGGAGCCGGGACGCCGCTGACCTCGTTCGGCACGGAGCTGGAGAAGTTCATCTTCGTGATCGCGGTCGTGATCTCGCTTCTCCTCGCGCTGGTGACGCTCCAACCGTGGCTCTCCCGCTACCTGCCGTGGCGAGTCACTCGCGTTCGTCGCGTGCGGGCCGCCCATCAGGCCATCCGCACTGGCTCCGACCTGTCCGACCCCGACACGAAACGGCTGCTGGCGATGCGCGCTGTCACCCGCCTCGACTACGCCGATCTGCTCGAGTACACGCCCGACCCGCTCGGCGACTGGGCGGCAGGGCGTCACGAGGCCCTCGCCCGGGCTGAGCTGGGCAGCCAGGGACTGGATGCGTGATCGTCGAAGGCGACATCGCCACACTCCCCTAGCCCCGGGCCTACACTCCGGGTTCGACCGATCCCCACCCGGAGGCCCACCGACCATGTCCGATGTGAAGCTCGGGATCCTGCTCTGGAGCCAGACCGGGACCTGGCACGAGATGCTCGACGCCGCCCGGCGGGTCGACCGGCTCGGGTACGCCCACCTGTGGACGTGGGACCACGTCTACGCGATCTTCGGCGACCCGTACCAGCCGATCTTCGAGGGCTGGTCGCTGCTCAACGCATGGGCTCGCGAGACGGAGCAGACGCGACTGGGGCTCTTGGTCGGTGCCAACACGTTCCGCAACCCGGGCATCGTCGCCAAGACCGCCGCGACCCTCGACCACGTCAGCGACGGCCGGGCGATCCTGGGCATCGGTGGGGCGTGGATGGAACCCGAGCACACGGCCCACGGCATCGATTTCGGGACCGGCTTCGGCCAGCGTCTCGACTGGCTCGACGAGTCGGTGAGCGCGATCCGGCGGGTGCTCGATGGCGAGTCGGTCACCTCCGAGCCCGGCGGGCACTACCAGTTCAACGACCTGCGGCACAGCCCGCTGCCGGTCCAGAAGCGGCTGCCGATCATGATCGGCGGCAGCGGCGAGAAGAAGACGTTGCGGACGGTCGCGCGCTACGCGGACATGTGGAACGCCATGGGCACCGATCGACGTGATGAAGCACAAGATCGAGGTCCTCCAGGGTCACTGCGACGCCGTCGGGCGCGATATCGCCGAGATCGAGTTCACGCTCGGCGTCAAGGTCACGATCCGCGACACCGAAGCCGAGGCTGTCCGCGTCTGGAAGGCCGCGATGGAGCACAACAAGACGCCCCTGGCGACGTGGAGAACGACTCGACGTTCTGGAACGGCACCCCGCAGCAGCTCGCCGACCGGCTCCGCCCCTACACGGAGATCGGCTTCCGGACGGTCATCTCCGAGCAGCCGGCGCCGTACGACGTCGAGACGCTCGAGCGCTTCATCGGCGAGGTCGTGCCGCTCCTCGATTGAATCGCCGACCGTCCCGATCAGCCGGTCACCGCCTCCAGGATGGCGCGTGCCTCGGACGCCGTCGGGAGGCGCGGGGAGTTGCGGATCGCAGCGTCGTCGATGGTGTCGGTGGTGAGTCGGGCGATCGTTTCGTCGTCAGCGAGGCCCAACCGGCGAAGGGTCGGTCGCTGGTCGAGGTCGCGCAGGAGCTTGTCGATGGCACCGATCGCCGCACCGGCGGCGGTCGACTCGGTCTCGGCCGTCGAAGCCACACCGAGCGCGATCCCGACGAGCGCAAGCTCGCGATCCCGCGTGCCGAGGTAGAAGCGCAGGACCTCCGGCAGGACGGCTGCGAGTGCCGTCCCATGGGCGACCTTGCCGCGCGTCCCGATCGAGTGGCCGAGGGCGTGGACGAGGCCGACGCCGGTCCCACTCGCCTGGCCGACCCCGGCGAGGTGCGACGCAACGAGCATCTGCGAGCGCGCCTCGAGGTCCCGGCCGTCGGTCACGGCCCGGCGCAGCCAGGCGCCGACCGTCCGGATCACGCCGAGCGCCATCGCCTCGGCGAACGGGTTCGGGTTGGCGGACAGCAAAGATTCGAGGGAGTGCGTCATCGCATCGATCCCCGTCGCGGCCGTGACGGCCGGCGGCAACCCGACGGTCAGGCCGGGATCGAGCACGGTCGTGACCGGGAGCAGTGACGGGTGACCGACGTAGTCCTTGCGCCCGATCTCCTCGTTGGTGATCACCGCGAAGCTGTGGGCCTCGGCGCCGGTGCCCGCGGTCGTCGGGAGCGCGACGATCGGCACTCCGGGCGTCAGGTCCGGACCGTCGTACTCGAGGTCCCACACGGGTCGGTCGTTGGCGGCACGGAGGTCGATCGCCTTCGCCGCGTCCATCGCCGATCCGCCGCCCATCGCGACGACGACCGCGCCGGCCAGGCCGAAATCCCGGAGGCTTGCGGCTCCACGCTCCACCGTGGCGGCTGCCGGGTTGGGCTCGATCTGGTCGAAGACGGCCGTGGGCAGGCCGGCGACCCCGAGGGCGTCGAGGACCGGCTCGACGATCCCGGCCGCACGGACGCCCGGGTCGGTCACCACGAAGACCCGCGAGCCACCGGCCGCGGCGACCACCTCGGGGAGTCGCCCGATCTCCCCGAGCCCGAACAGCACCCGATTGCGCAACGTCATCTCGAAGCGACGATCCGCGAGCGTCCCCATCAGCTGATCTCGACCACGATGTCTGCGCTCGTGTCGCGGCTGACCGTCAGCCAGCGTCGGCAACCGGCCGAATGGAACCAGCGCTCGGTCGTCACGCCATCGGGGTTCTCGAAGACCCAGACCTCGTCGAAATCTCGCTCGTCGGGGTCCGTGATCGAGTCGGGCGTCGGCCGTCGCTCGCCACCGAACGTGAACTCGTCGAGCGGGCGGCGCCCGCAGCGCGGGCAATCGAGCCACAGCATCAGCGCGTCCCCGCCGAGCCCTGGTCGGCCAGGACGTGGTCCTTCCGGAAGCGGTCGAGACTGAACGGGGCGATCAGGGCGGATGGCTTGCCGGTGGCGATGAGCTCGGCCATCCCCTCGCCGCCCGCCGGGATCGCCTTGAAACCCCACGTCCCCCAGCCGGTCGTGACCAGGAACCCCGTCACGCCCGGTCTCGCTCATGATCGGCGAATAGTCGGCGGAGATGTCGCAGATCCCGGCCCACGTCCGCAGGATCCGCAGGTCGCGCAGGAACGGCAGCAACCTGGTGATCTTGTACGAGTAGGAGCGCAGCGCGGCGAACGACGACTGGCGCGAGTACGACGGCTGCGAGTCGAACTCGGCGCCGATCAGCATCTGGCCGCGCTCGGTCTGCGAGACGTAGCAAGCCAGCTCCGTGCTGGCGAGGATCGGCCCGAAGCCCTGCGCGTAATCGTTGGTCACGAACGCGTGGAGTGGGTGGGTCCGGACGGGGAGCCGGACACCAGCGTGCGCGGCCATCCGCGTGATCCGGCCGCCGACGGCCGAGAGGACGACGCCCGCCGCGATGGGGCCGTTCGGCGTCTCGACACCGACGACACGGTCGCCGTCGCGGAGGAGGCCGGTCACCGGCGTGTGCTGGAGCACGTGGACGCCGCGCTGCGACGCGCCCGCAGCGAATGCCCATGCGACTCGGTCGTGTCGCGCGGTCGCGCCCTCGACGTGGTGCGAGGCGCCGAGCACGGGATAGCGGCCGCCACCGGTCAGGTCGACCTGGGGAACGAGCTCCTTCAGCTCGACGGGGGTGACCATGAACGTCTTGGCGCCGCAGGCCGTGTTCATGAGTGCCCGGGCGCGCTCGGTGCGCATCGCCATCTCGGTGTGGGCGACCCAGAAGATGCCCTTGGTCTGGTGGAGGATCTCGGCGCCTGTCTCGTCCTCGAGCGCCTGGTACATCTCGAGCGAGTGCTGGTAGAAGCGGATCGCCTCGGGGATGCCGTAGTTGGCCCGGATGATGGTGGTGTTCCGGCCGGTGTTGCCCGAGGCGATGTAGTCGGCCTCCAGCACGGCAACGTTGGTGATGCCGTGGCGCGTCGCGAGGTAGTAGGCGGTCGACAGGCCGTGCCCGCCGCCACCGACGATGACGACGTCATAGGCCGACTTGGGCGCGTCGGGCCAGCGGATCGCCGGCAGCGTGTCGGTGTAGGCGCTCATCGGAGCCGGCTCGCGAGCTCGTCGGCGTAGGCGGCCGCGGTGATCAGGAGCGCGTCGCCGTCGTCGGGGAGCCAGAGGCGGGCCGGGACGTTGGCGACGGCGCCCTGGGCGAGGGCGGGGCGCTGGGTGGGGATCGACCACTCGACGTGGTGCGCGACGTCTTCGACCGGCATCCAGGCGCCGGCGAACCCGGGCTCGGGTTCGACGATCGCGTGCTCGTCGTCGATATCGACCTCGGTGGCGCCGATCGCGAAGGCGTCGTCTGGAGCGAGCCGGAGAACGGTCACCTCGGCGGGACCGCGCCAGGTCGCAGCGTCGAGGGCGGCCGGATCCGCGACGACGCGCAGGCCTTGGAGCCGCTCAAGCACGGGCACGGTGGCCCTCCGGATCGTAGAAGGGCGTCGGCGTCACGACGGCTTCGCGGCCGTCGATCTCGACCGTGGTCGGGAACGGCGTCCGGCGCAGCCAGCCGAGCATCAGGGCCTTGCCGAACAACGGGGAGTGCCAGCTCCCCGTCACGTTGCCGACGACCTCGCCTTCGGACCAGATCGGCGAGCCCTCGGTCGGTGCCGGGCCGTCCATGCGTGAACCCGAGCCAGCGGCGGTGGTCCTCGAGCTTGGCGGTCCGCTCCAGAGACGCCCGGCCGATGAACCGCGGCTTCTCCATCCGGACGGCCCAGTCCATCCCGAGCCGGCGCGGCGTCGTGTCGAGCTCGGTGTCCATCCCGACGATGACGTGGCCCTTCTCGAGCCGACACCCGAAGAGTGCCTGGAGGCCGTGCGGCCGGATGCCGAGGTCCTCGCCGAGCGCCAGGAGCGCCCGCCACAGCTCGACGGAATGGTCGACCGGGTGGTGGAGCTCGAAGGCGGCCTCGCCCGTGAACGACAGCCGCATGACGTGGCACGGGACCCCGGCGATCTCGGCGCGGACGTGGCCGAGGAAGCGCGGCGGGTCCGCGAGACCGGCACGGTGCAGCAGCGTGGCCGCGAGCGGCCCCGTGACGTTGATCGCGGCGAGCGACATCGTCCGATCGAGGACGTGGACATCGAGGCCCCAGACGTCGATCCAGTCGCGGACCCACATCTCGGCGTTGGCCGCACCACCAGACGTGAACGAGAGGACGAAGCGCGTCTCGGAGTCGCGCAGGATCATCCCGTCGTCCATCACGTGGCCGCGCTCGTTGAGCAGCAGCGCATAGCGCGAGCGCCCGGGCTTGATGTCCGCGACGTGGCACGGGTAGAGCCGTTCGAGGAGCTCCACGACGTCCGGCCCGGAGACGACCAGCTTGCCGAGCGTCGAGACGTCGCCGATCGAGACGCCCTCGCGGACCGCCCAGTATTCCGAGACGGCATCGCCGTAGTGCCACGGACGCCACCAGCCACCGAACCGATCCATCCGCGCTCCGGCGGCGAGATGCTCGTCGTGCAGCGGGGTCCTGCGGAAGGCATCGACGTAGGTATCCGCGGCGGCCTCGGCCAGGGTGATCTGGCGGGACGCGGGGCGGGCGGTGAACGGATCGGGGACGACGCTCGTCCGGGCGGCGATCCACGAGCGGACGTTGGGCAGGCACGCGCCGCCCTGGCAGGTGCCGAGACACGCCTGGCTCGAGCGCTTGAGCAGCTCGAGCTCGGTGAAGCCGTGGTCCCACGCGTCGCCGAGGTCGGAGACGGTCGTACCCATGCAGCCGCAGACGACGCCCTCGGTCGGTGGCGGAGGGAGCGGCCGGTCGTCGGCCGCCTCGCCGACCACGGTGACCGGCACCGCACCGGCCATCCGCGCGAGCAGGTCGCGCGGGGCCAGGCCAAGCCCGACGACGACCGTATCGGCTGGGGTGGTGGTCTCGGCGCCGGTCGCGGGATCGGACGTGACGACGGCGCGGACCCGACCGGGAACGCCATCGTGGCCGTCGGCGTCGCCTTCGAAACGAACGAGCCGCCCAGGGACGGGGGTCGCCCACGTGCCCGGCGGAGGGGTGCCCACTGCGACGACCCGTCCCAGGTCGACGCCTGCGTCATGCAGGCGTTCGGCGGCACGTGCCGTGACGATCCCGGCGAGCCGATTGCCGGGACAGACCGGGTGGATCTCGGCGGCGCCCGTGGCGACGACGATCTCGTGCGGGTGGACATGGAGCATGCCCTGCGGGGTCCGGACCACGATCATCGGGCCGGCGTAGATCGCCACGACCTCCTCGCCGGATCCGGCGTCCAGGACACGGACCGACTTGCCGGCACGTTCGGCCTCAGAGGCCGCCGCCAGACCGCTCGAGCCGCCGCCGATGACCGCCACGTCCACCTCGAGGTGGTGGAGCTCGGTCCGTGACGGCAGAGGGGTCGCGGTGAGATCCGTGGCGGCCACGACGGGGAGTGCCGGCATCGCCCCGGCCGGATGCCGAGCGACGCGCGTCCCCGGTCGGGCCACGGTCTGGCAGGTCCGGACGTAGGCGATGCCATCGACCTGTGCGAGGCAGTTCCCGCAGTCACCTGCCAGGCACAACGTCCCGCCGCGGCCGGGTACCTCCCCACCGCGCAGGATCGCCATCGCCACCGAATCGCCCGGCTCGAAGGCCAGCGGTCGTCCGTCGACGACGATCCGTCCGGCCGCCGCGTCGGCCGCGCCCCCGGCGGCCGCCGGCGCGACCTCGGTCACTGGCGCATCCGCAGACCCTGCGGGTCGAACAACGGCTCGGGCTGGAGCCGTGCCGGCCGGCGGCGACCGATGATCTCGATCTCGAAACCAGTCCCGCCAGGACCGTCGGGGCTCGCCAGCTCCGCAGGCACGTACCCCAGCGCGATCGATTCATTGACGTGGTGGCCGTACGCGCCCGACGTCACCCAGCCGACGACCGCCCCGTCGTGCCAGATCGGCTCGTCACCGATGACATCGGCGGGCTCGTCGGGATCCGGCTCGACGACGAGCGCCACCAACCGACGCTCGGGACCGGTCTCGGCCTCCTTCTCGTACGCCGCGCGGCCGATGAACTCATGGTCGAGCTTGACGTAGCGCTGCAGGCCGGCCTCGTGGAGCGTGTAGATCGGGCGATATTCGCGATACCACGTGCCGTAGCTCTTCTCGAGTCGCAGCGACATGAGCGCCCGGAACCCGAACAACCGGATCCCGTACTCCTCTCCAGCGGCCATCAGCTCGTCGAACAGTGCACGCTGGTACTCGGGAGCGACCCACAGCTCGTAGCCGAGCTCGCCGCTGTAGTTGATCCGGCCGACGAGTGCCGGGATGATCCCGACCTCGATCCGTCGGAAATCCATGAAACGGAACGCCGTGCTGGACAGGTCCTCGGCCGTGACCTTCGACAGCGTGTCCCGGGCGTGCGGGCCCGCGATCGACAAGCCCGACGAGCGACAGGCCCAGGACCTCGAACGTCACGGATCCGTCGGTCGGCAGGTGGGCGGCGAACCAGCGCGGATGGTGGACCTCGGCGGCGAGCGAGCCGAAGACGAAGTACTCGTCGGCCTCGCTCGGGCGGGCGACCGTGAATTCGCCGACGATCCGGCCGGCCTCGTTGAGCATCGCCGTCAGGACGATCCGGCCGGGCTGCGGCATCCGGGCCGTCAGGAGCGACGACAGCCACGCCTCCGCACCCGGCCCGGTGACCCGGTACTTGGCGTAGTTCGAGATCTCCGTGAGGCCGACCCGCTCGCGCACGGCCGCGACCTCCCCGCCACGCAGTCCCAGGCGTTCGAACGCCGGAAGGTGACATCCTCCTTCGGCTCGAGGCCCGCCTCCTGGAACCACAGCGCGTGCTCGAGGCCGAGCGACGCGCCCCAGACGGCGTTCGCGGCCGTCAGACGGTCGTAGATCGGCGTCGTCCGGAGCGGGCGGGCGGCCGGAAGCTCCTCGTTCGGGAAGGTGATCTGGAAGCGACGCTTGTAGTTCTCCTGGACCTTCGCGTTCGTGTATGCCAACTTCGCGTAGTCCCCGAACCGGGCGATGTCCATGCCGAAGATGTCCATCCCCGAATCGCCCGCGTCACCGGCCGACATCCAGGCCGCGAGAGCGAGTCCCACGCCGCCGCCCTGCGAGAGGCCAGCCATCACCCCGCAGGCGAGCCAATAGTTGCGCAGCCCGCGGATCGGACCGACGAGCGGGATTGCCGTCCGGCGCGAACGTGAACGGGCCGTTGACGACCTGCTTGATCCCGGTCGTCGCCATCGCCGGGATGTGCTTCGAGGCGACCGACATCTCGGGCGTGATCCGATCCAGGTCCGGCTTGAGGAGCTGCGACCCGAAGTCCCACGGCGTCTCCACCGGCGACCACGGCCTGGCGTCCTGCTCGTAGGTGCCCAGCAGCATCCCGCCGCCTTCCTGGCGGACGTAGATCTCGCCGCCGAAGTCGATCGTCATCGGCAGCTCTTTTCCGGTGGATTCGTTGAACGCCTTGATCTCGGGCACGTCGGCGGTGAGGACGTACTGGTGCTCCATGGCGAGGACCGGGAGCTCCAGGCCGACCATCCGGCCGACTTCGCGGGCCCACAGTCCCCCGGCGTTGACGACGTGCTCGGCGTGGATCGGGTCGCCACCCTCGATCTGGACGTCCCACGTCTCGTCCGGACGTTGCGACAGGCCCGTGACCAGCGTGTGCAGGCGGACCTCCGCGCCGGCCATCTGGGCGCACTTCACGTAGGCGCGGGTGACGCCGGTCGGATCGACGTGGCCCTCGATGCGGTCGTACAGCGCGCCAACGAAGTACTTGGGGTCCATCACCGGGAAGATGTCCCGCGCCTCGTTCGGCGTGATCATCTCGAGGTCCATCCCGAGATAACGACCCCGGGCGACCGCCATCCGGAGGAAGTCCATCCGGTCTTCGGTGTCGGCCAGCATCAGCCCACCGCACAGGTGGATCGAACAGCTCTGGCCGGAGACCTTCTCGATCTCCTCGTAGAGGTTGATCGTGTACTGCTGGAGGCGCGCGACATTCGGGTCGCCGTTCAGGGTGTGCATGCCGCCGGCTGCGTGCCAGGTGGACCCGGCCGTGAGTTCCCGGCGCTCGAGCAGGACGACATCCTTCCAGCCGGCCTTGGTCAGGTGGTACAGGACACTCGCGCCGACGACGCCGCCGCCGATGACGACAGCCTGGAACTCGTTCTTCATCGATCCCCTCTCAGTAGTCGGTCGGGACGCCGCCCTCGGCGACGCGCCGCGCGACGAACGCATCGAGCTCCTCGAGGATGGCCGGGTCCATCGGCGGCGGCTCGTAGGCCGCCAGCAGCTCCTTCCAGATCCGGTTCGCCTTCGATGGGAGCTCCGGCGAGCCGGCCTCCTCCCACGTCTCGTAGTTGCGCCAGTCGCTGAGCATCGGCTTGTGGAACGCCGTCTTGTAGCGAGACTGCGTGTGCTCGGCGCCGAAGAAGTGGCCGCCGGGGCCGACCTCCTGCATCGCCGAGAAGGCCAGCGTCTCGTCGTCGACGACGACCGGCTCGAGGAAGGCCGCGACCATCCCGAGCAGCTCGGCATCGAGGATCATCTTCTCGTAGCTGGCGTGGAGTCCGCCCTCCATCCAGCCGGCCCCGTGCATCAGCAGGTTGACCCCGCCCTGGATCGCGCCCCACAACGAGAAGACCGATTCGTACGCGGCCTGGGCGTCCAGGGCATTGGCCGCGTTCACGTTGGACGACCGGTACGGGACGCCGTAGCGGCGCGCCAGCTGGCCGCCGATCATCGCGGTGCGCATGTACTCCGGGGTGCCGAACGCAGGCGCTCCCGACTGCATGTCGACGTTCGAGGTGAACCCGCCGTAGATGACCGGCGCGCCCGGGTTGACCGCCTGGGTCAGGACCATCCCGGCCAGCGCCTCGGCGTTCTGCTCGGCCAGGGCGCCGGCGAGGGTCACCGGGGCCATCGCGCCGGCCAGCGTGAACGGCGTGATGCAGACGACCTGGTTGTGGGCCGCGAACTCCATGATCCCCTGGAGCATCGGCGCGTCGAGGCGCAGCGGCGAGCTGGAGTTGACGACCGTGAAGACCGACGGCTCGCGGTCGATCGTCGCCTGGTCGACGCCGCGGGCGATGCGCACCATCTCGAGGACGTCGATGTTGCGTTGGCGGCCGAGGCTGTAGCAGTGGACCGCCTTGTCCATCAGCGTCAGCGCGTCGTAGCTCGCCCACAGGTGGCGGACGCCGTGATGGAGGTCGACCGGCTCGACGGGATAGCCCGACAGGAAGTGGATCGCATTGAGCGACTGGGCCAGCCGCAACAGGTTCTGGTAGTCGACGCGGTTCCCGATCCGCCGGCCGTTGTCGAGGTCGGCGACATTCGGCGGGCTGCCGACGGTCCCGAACGCGACCCAGTCGCCGCCCAGTCGGACGTCGCGGTCGGGATTGCGCGCGTGGAGCGTGAACTCCGACGGCGCCGTCTTGATCAGCTCGTTGACCATCTCCGGATCGAAGCGCACCCGCTGCGAATTGGGCGTGACGCTGGCCCCGGCCGCACGCAGCACGTCGCGTGCGTCGACGTCGAGGAAGTCCATCCCGATCTCGGACAGGACGCGGAGCGAGCCGGTGTGGATCGACTCCAGCTCGTCGGCAGACAGGAGCTCCGTCGGGCGCATGTGCATGCGCGGCTGGGCCCACGGCGCCTGCTGCGGAGCGGCGTTCCGGGCATGCCCTTCACGACCGCCGCCCCGACGACGTCGGAGCCCCTCGCCCGCGACCGTGTCCATGTCCGTCACGTCGGTCTCCCGCATTGCATGCCCCGCCGGTCCTCCGCGGGTCGCCTCCGACCCAACTCTAGCCGGAACCCCGGCCGCGGGCCGGATCGGACGGGCGTCTAGAGATCGCCGGGACCGCCCATGCTGCGCATGTTCCGCACGAGGTTGACGATCAGCACCAGGAGGACCGCGAGGAGGCCCAGCTGGAACCACGTGTAGTCCATCTCCCTGCGGCAGGATCCGCCGGGTGTCGTCGGGGAAGACGAGGACGAGATAGAGCAGGCCGCCGACCACCAGGACGGCGGTCCCGAACCCGATCAACCGCGCCTTGACCCGCCGGATCCGGTTCCGATACCCGAACAGCATCGTGGTCGCCTCGGTGATGACCGGCTCCTGCGCCTCGATGAACTCCAGGAACTGGAGCGCGCGCTGGACGCGGCCGGTCCCGGCGTACAAGCGGTCGAACGTCCGACGCGGGTCGAGAAGGGCGAGTCCCTGCTGGCGGGCCAGGCGTTTCACGAAGCGCTGGACGTTCTCCTGCAGGTCGTAGTCGACGGCGAGCGAGTGGCGGAGCGTCCCGAGCGTGACCAGCATCTTGAGGTAGCCGACGATGCTGGCCGACATCGTCAGCTGCTGGACGCGAATCGTGTCGAGGATGTCGACGGCGAGCTTCGAATACGGGTTCTCCGCGTGCCGAGCGGGACCGGGGGCATCCACCGTCATCCGCAGCCGGTCGGCGACGGTGTCGTACAGGAACGCCTGGTGGACGCGGATCAGCTGCCAGCGCGTCGTCCCGATATCCGTCTCGGGACCCGGCGCAAGCCAGCGCATCAGCTCGAGGACGGCGGACTCGACCTCGCCTCGGAAGAGCAGCCAGCTATAGCGGGTCAGCGAGTCCCGGACGCGATCCGGCAGCTGGCCGACGATCCCGAAGTCGACGTAGCCGATCGCGTCGCCCGGCAGGACGAACAGGTTGGCCGGGTGCAGGTCGGCGTGGAAGTAGCCGAACACGTAGACCTGGTTGAGCATGTTCCAGTCGAGGTTGCGGACGATCCGGTCCAGGTCGTGGCCGCGGGCGGCAAGGGCCTCGAGATACGCCGTGTTCCCCTCGCGCTTGGCGATCATGATCTCGATCAGCGGGATTCCGACGATCAGCTCCGTGGTCAGGACCCGCGACGTCGTGTAGTCGCGGTGGACCCGCGCGATCCGCTCGACCTTGTCGCCCTGCGCGTTCTGGTAGAGCAGGACGGCCTGGCGCGCCTCGACGAGGTAGTCGAGCTCGTCGGCGGTCCAGCGCGCGAACTCGTCGATGACCGAGCGGCTACGGGTAGCCCCGAAGACGTGCGTCCAGTCCAGGATCCGGGTCGTCGAGTACATCAGCGCGATGTCCGCCGCAAGGGTCGTGCGGATCCCCGGCCGCTGGACCTTGACCGCCACCGGCTCGCCGCTGTGCAGCACGGCCCGGTGGACCTGGCCGATCGAGGCGGCCGCGAACGACTCATGGCTGAACGACTGGAAGATCGTCTCCGGGTCGGCGCCCAGCTCCTGGCGGATGATCCCCCGGACTTCGGCGTAGGAGAACGGCTCGACCTGGTTGAGGAGCTTGAACAGCTCGTCGCAGTACGGCGCCGGAAGCAGGTCGAAGCGGAGGGCCAGCATCTGGCCCAACTTGATCCAGGCGCCACCCAGGCGCTGGAAGGCGAGGCGCAGGCGGACCGGACCCGGGCGCCGGTCGCCACCGGGCAGGTGGAGAGCCGGGGCGATGAAAAAGGTGAAGAAGACGGAGAGGACGTGCCAGACCCGGCGCGGGTGTCTGAACAGCGTTCTCATGTGGCGTCGACCCGCTCAGCGGCAACAGGTCGCCGGCTGGTCGGGTGCCGGGATTCGACCGCTACCCGGAGCCTCCTCGCAGGGCTGGAGCCCTCAGGATCCCTCGTCATCCATGGAGACGCGCCGGCGCCGGATCGGCAGGGAGGTCTCCTCCTCCCACTCGCGACCTGCGCGAACGAGCTCCGCGAGAGTGCGCCGCGAGTAGCGGTACAGGAGCGCGACCGCGCCTTCCGCGGCCAGCTGGCCCTCGCGTCCGAGGCGCATGCCGCGCCGCACGCTGTCGGTCAGCATCGCCTCGCCTTCATCGAAGGTGTCCGCCAACCGACGCTGATGGAGGCGCAGGGCGTATGCCTCGCGCTCCTCGGGGGTCGGGCCGTTGAGCCACGCCTGCCGGCGTTCGCGCTCCTTGGCGACCCACGCGTCGATCTCGGCCTGGGTCGGCTCGACGCCTTCTGCCTTATCCGTCACGGCATCCTCCGACGCCTGGACCGTCGATCCGGTCATGTCCACCACCACCCCCTTGCCTCGTCGCCGAAATCGCCTCCCCGGGCTTTCGGAACGCTGAGTCTACGCCCCAGAGCGAGCGACGACCATAGCCGACCGAGTGTGCGTCAGCGCCCGGACAGGTCGAACCAGGTCGTCTTGAGCTGGGTGTAGCCATCGAGGGCGTGGAGCCCCTTGTCGCGACCGAAGCCCGATTGCTTGTAACCACCGAACGGGACGGTGATGTCGGCCGTGTCGAAGGTGTTGACCCAGACGATCCCGGCACGGATCCGGCGCGACAGCCGGTGCGCCCGGTTGACGTCGCGCGTCCACAGGCCGGCGGCGAGGCCATATGGCGTGTCGTTGGCGATGGCGATCGCCTCGTCCTCGTCCTCGAACTCGGTCACGGTCAGGACCGGCCCGAAGATCTCCTCGCGCGACACGCGCATCGAGTTGGCCACGCCGTCGAGGATCGTCGGCTCGATGTAGTAGCCACCCGTCTCCTGGCGGACGCGCTCCCCGCCGGCCACGACCCGGGCGCCCTCCTCGCGACCGAGGCCGACGTAGCCGAGGACCTTGGCCAGCTGGCGCTCGTCGACGATCGAACCGAGGCGGGTCTTCGGGTCGAGCGGCTCGCCCGGCGCCAGCCGCTTCCCCAGCGCGGCGATGCGCTCGACGAGCTCCTCGCGCACGGAGCGATGGACGACCAGCCGCGATCCCGCGTTGCAGGTCTGGCCGCTGTTGTAGAAGATCCCCCAACCGATCGCCGAGGCCGCCGCTTCGAGGTCCCCGACGTCGGCGAGGACGACCTGCGGACTCTTGCCACCGAGCTCGAGCGAGATCGCCTTGACGTCCGACTCGCCGACCGCGCGCAGCAGCGAGAGCCCGACCTCGGTCGAGCCGGTGAACGCGATCTTGTCGACGCCGGGATGGCGCGCGAGCGCATCCCCGATCACCGAGCCGGGGCCGGTGACGACGTTGAGGACGCCGTCGGGAAGTCCGGCCTCCACGGCCAGCTCCGCGAGACGCAGCGCCGTCAGCGGCGACTGGCTGGCTGGCTTGAGCACGACCGAGTTGCCGGTCGCGAGCGCGGCGCCCAGCTTCCAGGCGGTGATGATCATCGGGTAGTTCCAGGGCACGATCGCGGCGACGACCCCGATCGGCTCGCGCGTGACGAGGGAGAGCGCGTCGGGACCCGTCGGTCCGACCTCGCCGTACGCCTTGTCGATGGTCTCGGCGTACCACTGGAGGGTCGTCGCGGCGCTCGGGATGTCGACCGCGAGCGTGTCGCGGATCGGCTTGCCGACATCGAGCGATTCGAGCAGGGCGAGCTCGTCGAGGTTCTCGCGGACCAGCTCGGCCAGCCTCAGGAGGACCTTCTTGCGCGCGGCCGGCGGCTGGTCGCTCCAACGCCGGTCATCGAAGGACCGCCGGGCAGCGGCGACAGCGCGGTCGACGTCCTCAGCGCTCCCCTCGGCGACCCGCGCGATCGTCGAGCCATCGCGGCCGGCGACGTCGTCGAACGTCCGCCCGGTCGCCGCCGGCTCGTACCGGCCGTCGATGAACAGCTCGGTCCGTGGCGTGATCGCGGCGGCACGGGCGATCCAGTCTTCCGTGGTCGGCTTGGGCGCCTCGGTCGTCATGCTGCGAACCTCTTCAGTGCGGTCTCGTCGAGGACGACCCCGAGCCCGGGCGTCGTCGGGACGCGCAGGACGCCGTCAGGGCCGGGCCGGATCGGCTCGGCGAGCATGAAGTCGCGCCGCTCCGGGGTCCACCCGGGCGGGTCGTACGGGAACTCGATGAACGGTCCGCCTCCGACCCCGGCCGCGACCTGGAGGTTGGCCAGCAACCCGATACCGTTCGTCCACGTGTGCGGCGTGTACCAGCGGCCGCGCGCGAGGGCGAGCTCGGCGATCGCCCGGCCGTGCAGCATCCCGGCGGCCAGCACGACGTCGGGCTGATGGACGTCGAACGCGTCTGCCTCGACGGCGGCCACCAGCTCTGCGAACGTGCGGGTCATCTCGCCCCCCGCGATGCGGACCCCCGTCCCGGACGCCCGGAGCGCCGCCAGGCCGGCCAGGTCTGTGCCGGCCAATGGCTCCTCGAGCCACAGGACGTCGTACTCGGCGAGCTGGACGGCGATCTCGCGTGCGGCAACCGCATCGAGCGAGGGCGTCGTGTCGCCGGCCATCCGCCAGCCCTGGTTGAGGTCGACCATGATCGCCATCGAGTCGCCGACCGCGTGCCGTGTCGCCGCGACGGACGCGAGACCCTCCTCGAGCCGGCGTGGATCGACCCGGATCTTGAGCGCCGTGAAGCCCTCGTCGCGGAGGCGAAGCGCGGACTCGGCGCGTGCCGCAGGGGCGAGCAGCATCCCGCACGAGGCGTACGCCGGGATCCCCGTGGTCGCGCCACCGAACAGGCTCGCGACGGGCACGCCTGCGACCTGGCCCGCGATGTCCCACAAGGCTGCCTCGAGCGGCCAGTAGCGACCGGCGTGGAAATCGATCGTCTCGAGGACCTGGACCTGGTGGGCGATGTCCAGCGGGTCGGTGCCGATGAACAGGTGGATGAACGCGTCGAAGCCGTCCATCGTGTCGCCCGAGCCGACGCCGACGACCCCCTCGTCGGTCTCGACCCGCACGATCGTGGCCGCGAAGCTGCGGCGCGGGACGGGGTCCCAGGCGGCCGGGAAGGGCGGGTCCAGCGGCAGGACCAACCGGTCGAGTCGGATGCTCGTGATGCGCACGCCGGGAGTATCGCGCAGTCGCCGTTCGCGACGTGCCGACGTGCCCAACGTTGCGCCTCGGGTTCGTTGACAGTGGGGAAGGCCGCCAGTACCGTTCCGAAACACTCCGACGACTGGCAGGAGGCAATCGGTTGCCAGGCGGCGGGGTCGTTGCGAACGATGCCGGAGATGTGCTCGTCGCCACCAGGTCGTGCTCGTTGGAGGATCAAGACCGATGGACTATTCCGAGCTGGACAAGGTCCGCCGTACGACGACCCCACTGCAACTCGACGCGGTGGAGTCGTTTGCGCGCGGTCGGCTCACCCGACGTGAATTCATCAAGCGCGGCACGATCGTCGGCCTGTCGATGGCCTCGATCAGCGCCGTCATCGCGGCCTGCGGCGGCACCACGACGAGCCCCAGCGCGAGCAGCGCCGGCGGCACCAGTGCCGCACCGTCGACCGGCGCCAGCGCCGCGGCCGGCTCGCCGACCACCGGTGGCACCATCCGCATCGCCTGCCAGCGTCCCGCAGGCCCCTCGACCCGGTCGCGATGATCGACCTGGCGAGCTATGGCATCACCGCCCAGAGCGTTCGAGTTCCTGTGCACCCTGGCTCCGAACGCCACGGACATCGCGCCCGGTCTCGCCGAGAGTTGGACCCCGAACGCCGACAACAGCGTCTGGACCTTCAAGCTCCGCTCCGGACGTCAAGTGGCAGGACGGCAAGGACTTCACCTCGGCCGACGTCGTCGCCACGATGGATCGCCTGGTCGCCGCGGGTAACTCGGGCATCAAGGGCGTCCTCGGACAAGGGCTCCGCGGTCGCCACCGACCCGCTGACCGTGACGATGAACCTCGTCAGCGCGAACGGCAACTTCCCGTACCTCGTCTCGGTCTTCAACGCCCAGTCGCTGATCACGCCGGCCGACTACGTCGCCGGGACGACCCTCGACAAGAAGCCGAACGGGACCGGTGCCTGGAAGCTCGTCGAAGGCAGCTACGACATCGCGTCGGGCGTCAAGTTCGTCCGCAACGACGCGTGGTGGGGCGGCAAGACGCCGCTCGACGGCACGGAGTTCACCTTCTTCGATGACACGGCCTCGATGGTGACCGCCTACCAGGGCGGCCAGATCGACGCCCTCGTCCAGTTCGACGTCCTGTCGGGTGCCCCGCTCTTCAACGACACGAACTTCACCGTCGTCGATACGCCGACCACCAACCACCGCCAGATCTGGATGCACACGGACACGGGCACGTTCGCGGACAAGCAGGTCCGCCAGGCGTTCGCCCTGACGATCGATCGACCGGCCCTCATCCAGCAGCTGTTCAAGGGCAAGGGCGTCCTCGGCCAACGACCACGTGATCTGGCAGTTCTACCCGTACTTCAGCGACACGGTGACCCAGCGGGCACAGGACATCGCGAAGGCCAAGCAGCTGCTGTCCGACGCCGGCAAGCCCGCGGCTCAGCGCCACCCTCCAGTACGGACGGCTGAACGAGATCCCGGACCTCGCCGTGCTGCTCCAGAGCCAGGCCGCCGCAGGCGGGCTTCACGATCACCCCGGCCGGCCAGGACAACGGCCCGTTCTACGACGCCCAGTGGTGCAACACGACCAAGCCGACCGACCCGCCGTGCGCCGGCAACGCCGAGTTCGGCATCGTCGACTACGGCCACCGGGCGAGCCCGGACGTCTTCCTCAACTCGGCCTTCAAGACGCAACGGCGTCTGGAACGCGTCGCACTACTCGAACCCGGCATTCGACGCGGCGTTCACGGAATTCCAGTCCGCGGTCGGCGTCGACGCCCAGAAGGCGGCGTGCGCGAAGATCGAGACAGATCATGCATCGACGACACGCCGATCGCGATCCCGTACTTCTACAACTACCTGTCCGGCAACTCGAAGAAGTTCACCGGCGTGTACACCTGCGCGCTCGGTCAGATGTTCCTGTCGGCCGCTTCCACCGCCTAGTCACCTCGCACGGGAGCGTCCGGTGGCCGGGCGCTCTCGTTCCGCGTCCAACGAGCCAGGACGGTGACGTAGCCCGATGGCCCGCTACCTCGCGCGCAGGCTCCTGCTGGCGCTCGTCACACTGTGGCTGCTGGTCACGATCGTGTTCACGATCTCCAACGTGCTGCCGCGCGACGTCGGACGGACGATCCTCGGGCCGTTCGCCCCGCAGGAGAGCGTCGACGCCCTCAACGAGCGGCTCGGCACCAACCGGCCGCTGCTCGATCCGCTACGCCGAATCCGATCGAGGGCATCGTCACCCTCGACTTCGGTGAATCGTTCGTGTCCGGCCAGCCGGTGCTGCCCCAGATCCTGGCGGCGGTCGGACGCTCGGCCAAGCTCGCCGGCCTCGCCCTGCTCATCACGATCCCGATCGGCCATCGCCGGCCGGGTCTGTACGCCGCGCGACGACGCGACCGAAAGGTGGACCGGGCGATCGTGCTGCTCGGGGTGACCTCGTCGTCGATCCCCGAGTTCATCACCGGCGACGATCCTGGTCGTCGTCGTCGGCGTCCAGCTCGGCTGGCTGCCGGTCCTCGCCACGCCGCCGCCGGACGCGGACGTCCTGACCCAGATCCGCTACCTGCTGATGCCGGCGATCGCGATGGCCATCGTCTACTTCGGCTACATCGCGCGGATGACCCGGGCCGGCACGATCGATGTCCTCCAGTCCGACTACACGCGAACGGCGACGATGAAGGGCCTGACGACGAGCCAGACCATGCGCCGCCACGTGCTCCGCAACGCGCTCGTGCCCGACCGTCGCCGTCATCGCCGTCCAGATCGGCTACCTGTTCGGCGGGATCATCGCGGTCGAGAAGATCTTCAACTACAACGGGATGGGCGCCACGATGCTGTTCGCGGCCCAGCGCAAGGACCTGCCGATGCTGACGGCCGGCGTGATCGTCATCGGCATCGTCTACATGCTGGCGACGCTGACGGCCGACCTCCTCATCGCCTGGATGAACCCGCGCATCCGACTGGACGCGAACGCTGATGGTCGACGTCATCGTCAACCCCGCCCCGCCGGCACCGATGGCCGCGCCGGCCGCGTCCGAGCGCGCTCAGGCCCGCCGCGAGACGCTGCGGCTGCTCCTGCCGCCGCCCGGCGTTCATCATCGGCAACGTCATCATCATCGGCTGGATCATCTGCGCCGTGCTCGGCCAGCGGATCACGCCGTACGACCCGTTCAACGACTTCTCGGCCGGCCATCTGCCGCCGAGCCCGGAGCACTGGTTCGGCACCGACCGGATCGGCCGCGACGTCCTGTCGCGGGTCATGGTCGGCTCGCGCGACGTGCTGATCGTCGCCCCGCTGGCGGCCCTGCTCGGAGTGACGGCCGGCACGTTCCTCGGCCTGATCATGGGCTACTACCGGGGCCGGATGGACGACATCCTGAGCCGCCTCGTCGAGGCGTTCCTGGCGCTGCCGGTCATCCTCGTCGCGCTGCTGACGCTGGTCGTCCTCGGCACGTCACCGCTGGTCGTCGTCTTCGTCGTCGGCATCCTGTTCACGCCGATCGTCGCGCGGACGGTCCGCTCGGCGGTCCTGTCGGAGCGGGAGCTCGACTACGTCACGGCCGCCAAGCTCCGCGGCGAGACCGGGTTCTTCATCCTGTCGCGCGAGATCTTCCCCAACGTCCTCGGCCCGACCGTCGTCGAGATGACGGTCCGCTTCGGGTACGCGATCTTCACGGTCGCCACGCTGTCGTTCCTCGGCGTCGGCCTCCAGCCGCCGTCGCCGGACTGGGGCCTGAGCGTCAGCGAGGAGTACACGAACATGATCGGCGGGATCTGGTGGTCCGACGCTCTTCCCCGCCCTCGCCATCGCCAGCACGGTCATCGCCGTCAACCTGATCGCGGACTCGCTCCAGTCGGTCGCTCAACGAATGACCACCGAGACTCGCGCCACCGCCGCCTCGCCCGCCGAGCTCGACGGCCGCCGCCCTGCGCGTCGAGGACCTGTCGCTCGTCGTACGTCGTCCGCGGCATCCCGCGGCCGGTCCTGCGCGGTGTGTCGCTTCGAGGTCCGGCCCGGGCGAGTCGTACGGCCTCGTCGGCGAGTCCGGCTGCGGCAAGTCGACGACGGCCTACGCCGCGGTGCGCTACCTGCCACGCAACGGCGGTCATCACCGGCGGGCGGATCCTCGTCGACGGCGACGACGTGACCAAGATGATCGGACGACGAGGTCCGCCAGTTCCGGATCCACCACGTCTCGATGGTCTACCAGGACCCCGGCGCGGCCCTCAACCCGTCGACCAAGATCGGGCCGCAGGTCGCCGAGGCGTTCACCGATCCTCGGGCCAGAGCTCGAAGCAGGCCAAGGAGAGCGCCATGCGGGCGCTCGAGCGCGTGCAGATCGCCGACCCGGAGGCCGTCGCCGACCGCTACCCGCACCAGCTGTCCGGCGGGATGCAGCAGCGCGTCGTCATCGCCATCGCGCTCGCCTCCGACCCGAAGCTGCTGGTCCTCGACGAACCGACGACCGGCCTCGATGCCACGGTCGAGGCGAGCGTCCTCGACCTCGTGCGCAAGCTCCAGGCCGAGACGAACGCGGCGGTCCTGCTGATCGCCCACAACCTCGGCGTCATCCGGACGCTGTGCGATCGGGTCGGCGTGATGTACGCCGGCAAGATCGTCGAGGAAGGTGACGCGGCGACCGTCTTCGCCGATCCGAAGCATCCGTACACCGCTCGGGCTGCTGCGCTCGCTCCCGCGCCGCGGCGTGCGCAAGTCCGAGCGGGCGCTGTCGACGATCCCGGGCAACCTGCCGCAGATCGGCACGAACCTGCCGACCTGCGTCTTCGTCGATCGCTGCCAGCTCGCCGACGAGCTGTGCCGGACCGTGGTGCCGCCGGTCGTCGAGGTCGGCGACGGCCAGTGGTCGCGTTGCCACCACATCGACAGGCTCGGCGAGATGGTCGAGCCGCCGTCGATCGTCGGCGCCGACACCGTCGGAGGCGACGTCGCGCTGGCCGTCGAAGGCGTGTCGAAGACCTTCCACCAGAGCGGCCACGACGTGCCGGCGCTGGTCGGCGTCGACCTTGGAGCTGCGCGACGGCGAGACCCTCGGGCTCGTCGGCGAGTCGGGTTCGGGCAAGTCGACCCTGGCCCGGACGATCCTGGGCATCGAGGGGCCGGACTCGGGCGGCACGATCGAGCTCGACGAGCACGCCCTCGGCGGCCAAGTCGAGCAGCCGGCCGACCGAGGACAAGCGCGCCCTCCAGATGGTCTTCCAGAACCCCGACTCGGCGCTCAATCGCGGCTGGACCGCCCGCCACATCCTGTCGCGCTCGGTCAGCAAGCTCACCGGGCTCAAGGGCAAGGCCGTCAACGAGCGGGTCGACAAGCTGGCCGCGGACCTGCGCCTCACCCAGCGCCACCTCGACCTCAAGCCGCGCCAGCTGTCCGGCGGCCTCAAGCAGCGGCTGGCGATCGCCCGGGCGTTCGCCGGCGACCCGCGGATCGTCGTGGCCGACGAGCCGACGAGCGCCCTCGACGTCTCGGTCCAGGCCGCGATCCTCAACCTGCTCTCCGAGCTGCAGGCCAAGGGCCGGACGAGCTACCTGCTCATCTCGCACGACCTCGGCGTCGTCCGCTACCTCGCCGACCGGATCGCCGTTCTCTACCTCGGGCGGATCATGGAGGTCGGCGACTCGGAGACGGTCTTCCGCGGCCCGAACCATCCGTACACCGAGGCGCTGCTGTCCGCGGTGCCGAACGTCGACGGCGAGGAGCGGCGCCGGATCATCCTCGAGGGCGAGATCCCGAGTCCCGCCAACCCGCCGTCCGGCTGCGTCTTCAACACCCGCTGTCCGCGCGTCATCCGCGGCCTGTGCGAGGTGACCGAACCGCCGCTCATCGAGGTCGAGCCGGGGCACATGATGAGCTGCCACATCCCGCTCGAGGAGCTGCGCCGGCTCCAGCGGCGCTCGACCGACGCCGATGCGCCCGTGTTGACGACGCCGGCCGGCGAGGAGGCCTCAGGCGAGGTCACGGCCGAGGCCGTGGCGGCGCGGCTGCAACGGCCGCAGAGCCGGAGCCGACCGTGCCTCGCGCCCGAGTCGGCCGCCGCCGGCCTGACCGGCTGCCTGCACGGCTTGACTGCCGGTCCTAGACGTCCGAATCCGGGAAGCTCGCCTTGCGCCGGTCCATCCACTCGACGAGCTCGTCGTGGATCCCCTCGTCGAGCGGCGGCATCTCGTACTCGGCCAGGCGGCGCTTCCAGCGCAGCGTTCGCCCGCTGCGCGGCATCGAGCCCGCCGTCGATCTCCCACTGCTCGAAGCTGTCGTTGTTCGAGATCTCGGAGCGCCAGAACGCGTTCTCGAAGTTGGCCAGGGTGTGCGGCGAGCCGAGGAAGTGCTGGCCAGGTCCGCCGGCGAGCATCGCGTCGAGCGCGTAGCCGTTGTCGGTCGTGTCGACGCCGCTGATGTAGGCGCCGGTCATCGATGCCTGGTCCTCGTCGAGGATGAACTTCTCGTAGCCGATGGCGAGCCCGCCCTCGAGCCAGCCCGCCGTGTGGAGGTTGAAGTTGACGCCGGCCTGCATCGTCGCCAGGTAGCTGATCGCGCTCTCGTACGCGGCCTGGTAGTCGGGCAGCTTGGAGGCCGTGAAGTTGCCGCCGCTCCGGAACGGGACGCCGAGCCGGCGGGCAAGGGCGGCCAGGACGAACAGCACGAGCTGCGGCTCCGGGGTCCCGAACGTGGGCGCGCCCGACTGCATCGACATCGATGACGCGAACGAGCCGAAGATGACCGGCGCGCCGGGCCGGACGATCTGGCAGAACGCCATCCCCGCCAGCGCCTCGGCCAGCGTCTGGGTCGCCTGCGCGGCGACGGTCACCGGGGCCATCGCGCCGCCGAGGATGAACGGGGTGATCAGCATCACCTGGTTGTTCTCGGCGTAGACCTTGGCCGAGCCGAGCATGTTGAAGTCCCACGACATCGGGCGAGTTGGCGTTGGCCAGGCCCATGATCACGTGCTCGTTCTCGAGGGTCTCGGGCCCGAACACGATCTTGCGCCATGTCGACCGAATCCTGGGCGCGGCTGGGGTGCGTGACCGAGCCCATGAACGCCCGGTCCGAGTAGCGGATGTGGCTGTAGACCATCTCGAAATGGCGCTTGTTCACCGGCAGGTCGACCGGCTCGCACAACGTCCCGCCGCCGTGGTGGAGCGTGCGGCTCGTGTAGGTCAGCTTCACGAAGTTGCGGAAGTCCTCGATCGTGGCGTAGCGCCGGCCCTCGTCGAGGTTGTGGATGAACGGCGAGCCGTAGGTCGGCACGAGGACCATGTACGGGTCGCCGATCTGGACGCTCCGAGCCGGGTTGCGGGCGCGCTGGGTGAAGATCCGAGGGGCGGTCGCCTGGACGATCGAGCGGCACATCCCGCGCGGGAAGCGGACCCGCTGGCCTTCGATGTCGGCGCCGGCGGCGCGGAAGATCTCCGTCGCCTCGGGGAAGTTGACGATCTCGATGCCGACCTGCTCGAGCAGGGTGTCGGCGTTGGCCTCGATCTGCTCGAGACCCTCGGCGCGAGATGACCTCGACGGGCGGCAGCTTCCGGGTCAGGTACGGGAGCGTGTCCATCGTGCGGGCGAGGCGCTCGCTCTGTCGCGCGGCCCGACCGCGCCGCACGGCGGGGTGTTCGAGGTCCGGGACAGCCATCTGATCTCCTCGGATGTGCGGGCGCCGGCGGGGCGTCGCCAGGGACATGGTACGGCCGCGCGAATCAGAGGCGGCGTGCCAGCTCCCGGCCTTCATAGAACGCGAGGCTTGCGCGACGGGGCGCGACCACGTCGCCGACCACGTGGAACGGGATCCCGCGCGCGGCGAGGTCGTCGGCGAGGACCGTCTCGGAGATCGGCGGTCTCGGCGATGACGAGGGCGTCGGCGTCGATCTTGGTGAGGTCACCGGTCAACGTCGAGCGAACCGCGGCCCCGCCATCCCGCCATCCGAGGACGCACGACGAGATCACCGACCTGCCGCCCGCGGCCGCGAATCGCGCCCGAAGCGGGCCGTCGGCGGCGCTGTGGGTCAGGCCGCCGGCCACCAGCGGGGCCGAGGTCACGAGCGTCACCTCCTGGCCCCTTTCGGCGAGATGGACCGCTGTCCCGATGCCGCGCCAGTCGTTGACGTCGTCGAGGACCACGACGCGTTCGCCGGGG
Source organism: uncultured Chloroflexia bacterium (assembly GCA_963765245.1). Taxonomy (GTDB): domain Bacteria; phylum Chloroflexota; class Limnocylindria; order Limnocylindrales; family CSP1-4; genus SPCO01. Next base: position 181,324 of record CAVXVP010000001.1, on the reverse strand, counting down.
ACGGTCGTCCCGTCGAGCACGTCGTGGATCGAGAACACGTCCGCCCCGTCCACCCCGGGGAGCCGGTCGACCAGCGGCAGCGCCCGCTGGAACCCGGACCGCGCCGGCCTCGAACCGGTCGCGACGATGACCTCGTCGGCGGATTCGATCGTCACCCAGTCCGCAGTCGCTTCCACGTCGAGCCGGACCTCCACGCCGAGCGTCTCGAGGCGCCGTGTGAACCAGGCGAGAAGGTCCGTGATCTGGCCGCGCGACGGCTGGAGCCCGGCCAGTCGGAACTGGCCGCCGAGCACCGGCCCACGCTCCAGGAGCGTGACAGTGTGACCGCGCTCCGCGGCTACGCGGGCGGCCTCCAACCCGGCCGGACCGCCACCGACGACCAGGACCCGGCGCGGCTGTGGCGCGGCTTCGAAGCGGTCGCCGTCCCATTCCCATTCGCGCCCCGCGGACGGGTTGACGAGGCACGAGATCCAGTAGTCGCGCGAGCGCCGGGCCCAGCACAGCTGGTTGCACGAGATGCACGGCCGAACCTCGTCGGCGCGGCCTGCGCGGGCCTTGGCGACCATGTGCGGATCGGCGATCTGGCCGCGGACGATGCTGACCATGTCGGCGTGTCCGGCGGCCAGACACGTCCTCGGCCGCGGCCGGCGTGCGGATGTGGCTCTCGGCCTGGACCAACGCGTGCTGCACGACGCCCTTGAGTGCGGCCGCGAAGGGCTCGCCGAGTCGCGGCTCGAACAGCGACGTCGGGATGATCGTCTCGAAATGGAAGTACGAGCCCGTCCCGCACGTGACGTAGTCCATCAGCCGTCGCTCGTCGTGCCAGGCGACGATCTCCGCCAGCTCGGCGATCGACGGGAACGCCTCGGCCGCCGGGTCCGCGCTGACCGCCAGCCCGATGATGAAGTCGTCGCCACAGCGCTCCCGGATCCGCCCCAGGATCTCGGCCGAGAAGCGCATCCGGTTCTCGAACGAGCCGCCCCACTCGTCGGTCCGCCGGTTCGACCACGGTGCCCAGAACTGGTCGACCAGGGCGTGGTACGCCGCGAAGATCTCGACGCCATCGAACCCGCTCGCCTGCGCGCGCACGGCCGCTGCCGCGAACCCCTCGATCGACTCCTCGATCTCGTCGGTCGTCATCGCATGACTGCCGTCGGCGTCGTGATACGACGGGCAGCGCCGACGGCGACCAGTTCGGTGCGAAGGAGTTGTCGGCATCGCCGTGCTGGCCCACGTGATAGAGCTGGTGGATCAGGACGACATCGGGGTTCGCTTCGCGACAGGCGTTGGTGAGGCGCTGGAACGCGGGGATGATCGCGTCGTCGTCGTGGCGGAAGTTGCCCCGCGTCAGGACCGCGGTCCGGTGGACCGGCACGGGTTCGACAACGACCATCCCGGCACCACCGAGCACGCGTTCGCGGTAGTAGCCGATGTGCCGCTCACCGGGAAGACCGTCCTCGGCCATGTTGGCGGTGTGCGCCCCGAAGGTGATCCTGCTCGTGAGCGTCTTGTGGCGAAGGCGGAGCGGCTCGAAGACGTGCGGGAAGCCATCCGCCAACGTCAGACGTCCCGGGTGGGCTCGGGCGGCTGGGTCGCGGGCGCCGGATCGGGCGGGCGCGGCGGCCGTCGCGTCGGCCGCGGCCGCCTCGCTCGCGGCGACCGCCTCCGACTCTTCACGGCGCCGCCGCATCGCCAGCATCGCGATCACGCCACCGACCGAGGTCGTGGCGAGGATCATCAGGTGGACCAGCAACCCGAGCGCGAACGCGTCATCGCGCGAGATGCCGAAGCCCTCGGCGATCCCGACCACCGTCAGCTCGAACGTCCCGACGAAACCGGGCCCGGCAGGGACGATCGAGACCAGCGCCACCCCGCTCGTGAGGAGGGCCGCCTGTGCCAGCGACAGCTCGACGCCGACAGCCTGGCCGGCGGCAAGGAACGTGCCGGTCGAGGCGGCCCAGGCGAGGGCACTGAAGGCGAGTGCAGCCACCAGCGTCCGCGGCCGGCCGGCGACGGCGAGGCCCTCGCGGAGCCTGCGCGCCAGTTCGAGGACGCGCGGCCAGCGCGCGATGATCTCGGTCACGCGGGCCGCACCCGGCAGCCGATGTGCGGCCATCCCCAGGCCCAGACCGATAACGAGCAACGACACGAACGCGACCCCAAGCAGCACGGCGCTGCTCATCACGCCACGAACGCTCAGCACGACGACCGCGAGCGCCGCGATCGCCACCACCATCACGGTGTCGACCACGCGCTCGACGACGACCGTGCCGAGGACCGTCGTCCGGCTCACGTCCTCGCCCTCACCCAGGGCGTGACTCCGGTACAGCTCACCGAGCCGCGCGGGCAGGACGTTGTTGGCCAGGTAGCCGATGTACGTGTAGCCGAGGACCCGCCGATACGGCAGCGGCGCGACGGTGCGAGGAGGGCGCGCCAGCGAGCACCGCGCGCTCCGATGTCGATCGTCGTCGTCACGAACATCACGGCGATCCAGGCCGGCGAAGCCGTCCGCAGGACATCGAACGCGGCAGCGAGATCGACCGACTGGATCAGGATCCAGATCGCGATGACGCTGATCGCGATGCCGACCGTGCCCCGCAGCAGAGCGTTGCGACTGATCGACATGGGCCGGGTCAGTCCGGTCGGCGAGCGGAGAGCTTGGGCGAGCGGCGAACGCGCAGTCGATGGAGCAAGTAGCGCGCCACGACTCGCAGCGTCGACAGGCCGTAGACGACGCTCCGCCGGAATCCGACCGACGATGCCTCCTCGAAGTAGCGGGTGGGCACGGCGATCTCGCCGATCCGTGGCGCCATGCCGGCCGCCACGACCTGGGCGATCAGCTCCTGGTCGAACACGAAGTCGTCACTGTTGAGGTTGTACGGAACGGTCTCGAGCAGGTGCCGGCTGTAGGCCCGCAGGCCCGTGTGGTATTCGGACAGGTGAAGCCCGAAGGCCAGGTTCTCGAGGCCCGTCAGGAACCGGTTGCTGACGTACTTCCAGCGCGGCATCCCACCGGCCAGCGGATCGCCCAGGAAACGGCTCCCGAGCATCAGGTCGCGCGTCCCGGCGGCGATCGGGGCGACAAGTGCGGGGATCCGCGTAGCGTCGTACTGGTAGTCGGGGTGAAGCATGACCACGATCTCGGCGCCGGCCGCCAGGGCCGCGTCGTAGCAGGTCTTCTGGTTGCCGCCGTAGCCCCGGTTCTGGCTGTGGATGATCACGTCGAGTCCGAGCTGCCGGGCGATGTCCACGGTCTCGTCGCGCGACACGTCATCGACCAGGATGATCTTGTGAACGAGGTCGTGCGGGATGTCCGCGTACGTGCGTTCGAGCGTCCGCGCTGCGTTGTAGGCGGGCATCACGATCACGAGGCGCGGCGTGGGCTCTGTCGCAGATTCCGGGATGGGCACGGGCGAAGGGTACCGCAGCCGCTCGTTTCTCCGGTCACGGGTCCGTCACTGGCTTATGAGACGATGCGCATCCTTTCAGCGCGAGGATATGGCCACACGATGTTCGATCGACTCTTCGGCGCCCGCGAGGCGGATCCTGCCGTCGCGGAGCGCATCCCGCCCGGTCAGTACAAGACCGACAAGTTCCCCGTCCTCCACTACGGCTCGGTCCCGCACGTCGACCTCGCGAAATGGGATCTCAAGATCTGGGGCGAGGTGGATTCGCCGTTCACCCTGACCTGGGACCAGTTCAAGGCCCTGCCGCGCAAGACTGTCCACACCGACATCCATTGCGTGACCCGCTGGACGAAGCTCGACACCGACTGGGAGGGCGTCGCGATCCAGACGATCCTCGAGATGGCCGGCGTCCGGCCGAACGCGACCCACGTCGTCTCGCACGCCGAGCAGGGCTACACCGCCAACGTGCCGCTCTCGGTCCTCGATGACGAGGACGTCCTGCTGGCCGACACGTTCGGCGGGGCTCCACTCGAGGCCGAACACGGCTACCCGCTCCGGCTGCTGATCCCGAAGCGTTATTTCTGGAAGAGCAGCAAGTGGGTCCGCGGCCTCGAGTTCCTCGACCACGACCAGCTCGGCTTCTGGGAGCGCTACGGCTACAACAACGACGCGGACCCCTGGAAGGAGGAACGCTTCAGCGAATAGCCGCCGTAGCGCCTCTGATGCTCAGCTTCGGCGCGGCCCTCGCAGGAGACGCGGGTCGGGAGCGAACAACCGCAGGCGGCTGGCGAGCAACATCACTTCGCGGTCGAGGAGCTTGACCAAGGCCTCGAGCCGTTCGACCGTCGTCGATGCCTCGAGCAGGGCCTGGCGGCGCGGCAGCTCGATCTGGACGATCCCAGAAAGCAGGTAGGACAGGACCGTCGGATCGTCGGGGATGACCAGGTCGCGGCGGCGCTCCGCCTCGGTCGTCGGCGTGATGGTCTCGATCTCGAGCGCGCCCGGTGCGTCATCGACCAGCTCGTCCAGGTCGAGTTCGACCTCAAGGTCGTCGGTGCTCGTGTCGTCGTCGTCTTCGTCATCGTCGGAGGTGACGCTCTCGACCTCGACCCGGATGTCCAGGGCCTCGACCGTCTCTCCGTCACGTGCCCTCATCAGCTCGAGGTAGCGAACGAAACGACGGATGGCCGAGGCCGCCAGGCGTTCCGCCCGCGCCTCGTCCCCGACCTCGTCCTCGAGCGGCGTGACGTCGGCGACCAGGTAGGGCTCGCGCGCCTGGTCGACCGTATCGATGGCGAACCGGCCCGTCGCCGCGGCAAGGAGGTCGTAGCGGCCATCCGGGTAGCGGCCGGCTTCGCGGATCTCGACCAACGCCCCGACCCCGGCCAGTGCGAGCGACCGGTCCGCCCCGACCTCGCGCCCATCTCGGATCAGCACGACACCGAACGGCGCGCCGGTGTCGAGGCAGTGGCGCGTCAACGCCCGGTAGCGGTCCTCGAAGATGTGAAGGGGCAGGACGATGCCTGGACAGAGGACGGTGTGCAGCGGGAAGAGGGGGATCTCCATCGACCTTCCCTTCGCGGTCCGATGTGAGCGCCGGCCCGGCCGGCCACCGACTCCGAGTCTAGCCCGGTTCCGGCTTGCACGGAGGGTCGCTCAGGCCGCTGCGGGGCGCGCATGACCCCGCGGTACGGGTCACGCACCCCAATGGTCGTGCGGAGACCGGAATCAAGAAGCCGCCGGTCGCCCGGCGGCCTCAGCGTGGTACGAAGCCCGTCAGGGCCGGCCGTCCCTCGTCAGTGAGCGCAGCCCTTGGGTGCGCCACCGTCGTCGGCGGTGCGGAAGCTCGAGCCGCAGCCGCAGGCGGCGACCGCGTTCGGGTTGTTCACCGTGAAGCCGGCGCCCATCAGCGTGTCGACGTAGTCGATCTGCGAACCCTTGAGGAGGTCGACGCTCTGGCCGTCCACGTAGACCTTGATCCCGCTCACGTCGAGGATGCGATCCTCAGGCGTCGGGGCGTCTTCGAGCATCATCCCGTAGCGGAAGCCCGAGCAGCCGCCGGAATAGACGTAGACGCGCAGACCGATGTCGGGGTTGGTCTCTTCCTTGGTCAGCTCGCTGAGCTTGCTGACCGCGGCGTCAGTGAGCGAGACCACTGTCGTGTTCAACGGCTGCGTGTCGATCGTCGTCGGCTGCTGGTCGATCATCGGGCGGTACCCTCCGGGAAGCGTGGATCAGTGCGTTGGGCGCTCCGGATACCGGTGCACGGACCCATCGTACGCATGCGAACAAGTTTCGACAAGCATGCGCGCCGAAACTCTCGTACTGGGTGGCGCGTCGCCTGAGCATCACGAAGCCGGCCCGGACCCCCAGGTCAGGCCGGCTTCGCGCGGGGAGAGCTGGAACAGGCGCCCGCTAGCGAGGTAGGGTGGGTGGGTCAGAGCGACGGAACGAGGACCGCGTCGACGACATGGATCACGCCATTCGTGGCGGCGATGTTGGCAGCGACGATCTTGGGAGTCGTCAGCCCGCTGGTGGTCCTGATCGCTCCGGTGGCGCCGACCTTGAACGACTGGCCGAGGAGCGTGTCGATCGTCCTCGTCTGACCGGCCTTCTTGGGCAGGACGCTGTTCGAGAAGTGTCGCCCGGTCTCGACGTGATAGAGCAGGATGTCGGTCAGCACGCCTTGTGGGACCGTGCAGATGTTGCCGGCGGTGAGCGGCCCGAAGGGCGACGCGAGGAATGCCGCGTCGGTCGGGGCAAAGACGGTCAGCTGCTGGCCGCTCGTCAACGCGTTCGCAACAGCCGGATCGGCGCAGCCGACAGCGGCCACGAGGGTCGTGAAGTTGCCGTTCGCGACAGCGATCGAGACGATCGTGCCCGACGACTTCGACGGCCCCACGACGGGCGATGCCGCGAGCGTCGCGGGCACGAGCGAGAGCAGCAGAGCGCCCGCGCCGATCAGGGAAACTAACTTTCGCATCCGAGGACTCCTTGTGGGGTCGTTGGGCCAGACCACTCTCCGGCTGGCGATTGTGTAGACCCTTTGTCTAAGGTCTGCGCCAACTTAGCCGAAGTCAGGTCGCTCTGTCAAGGGTGTGGTCATACTTTGGCGCGACAGGTGCGGCGAACCCTATACAGGGATGCGCCAGCTGGTCTTCGAAGGAGTTTTCGTGGAGCGGCTCAGTCGCCGAGGCGCTCCACGATCGTGGCGATCCCCTGGCCGACGCCGATGCACATCGTGGCGAGGCCGTAGCGGCCGCCGGTCCGGCGCAGCTCGTGGGTCAGCATCGTGATCAGGCGGCCGCCGCTCATCCCGAGCGGGTGGCCGAGCGCGATCGCCCCGCCGTTCACGTTGACCTTGGCCGGATCGAGCCCGAGCTCGTCGATGCAGACGAGCGACTGCGACGCGAACGCCTCGTTGAGCTCGATGAGGTCGAGGTCCTCGACGCCGATCCCGGCGCGCTCGAGCGCCTTGCGCGTCGCCGGCACCGGTCCGACGCCCATGATCGCCGGGTCGACGCCGGCGATGGCCGTCGCGACCACGCGCGCCACCGGGCGCAGGCCGAGCTCGCGGGCACGGTCCGCCTCGACCAGCAGGACCGCCGACGCGCCGTCGTTGATCCCGGAGCTGTTGCCGGCCGTGACGGTGCCGCCCTCGGTCTTGAAAGCGGGCTTGAGACGGCCCAGCGCGTCGAGGGAGGAATCCGCACGCGGGTGCTCGTCGCGATCGACGACGAGGGGCTCGCCCTTCCGCTGCGGCACCGAGATCGGGACGATCTGGTCGGCGAACCGGCCGGCTTCGATGGCGGCGACGGCCCGCTGATGGCTCTCGAGCGCGAAGGCGTCCTGGCGCTCGCGCGAGACGCCCCAGCGCTCGGCGACGTTCTCGGCGGTCTCGCCCATCGAGTACGGGTAGTGGCGCTCGGCCAGGCGCGGGTTGACGAACCGCCAGCCGAGGGTCGTGTCGGCCATCTCGCGGTTGCCGCGGTCGTACGCGGACTCGGGCTTGAGCTGGACGTAGGGCGCCCGGGTCATCGATTCGACACCGCCGCCGATGAACACCTCGCCGTCGCCGACCGCGATCGCGTGCGCCGCCGAGTTGATCGCCTGGAGCCCTGAGCCGCACAACCGGTTGACGGTCAGGCCACCGACCTCGACGGGAAAGTCCGCGAGCAGGAGCGCCATCCGGGCGACGTCGCGGTTGTCCTCGCCGGCCTGGTTCGCGCAGCCGAGGATGACGTCCTCGACGAGACCCGGGTCGATGCCGGCACGGTCCACCAGCCCGCGCAGGACCGCGGCGGCCAGGTCGTCCGGTCGAACGCTGGCCAGGGCGCCGCCGTAGCGACCGATGGGGGTCCGGACCGCCTCGACGATCCAGGCTTCACGAAGGGGACGATGGAAGTCTCGTGTCATGGGCTGATGGTAGCCGTCCGTCGCGGCGGTCACCGAGACTCGAAAGGGCCATGCGGGTGCCCGGCGCCGAGTCGCAGGGCGAGGTCGATGACGTCGGGGGTCGCGACACCCTCGTCGACCGCGAACTGCGCTTCGGTCGCGATGGCGTCGAGGATCAGGTCGCGGATCCGGGCCGGAGAGAGGTGCTCCTCCGTGGGCGTGTCGGCCGGCTCGCTCGGCCTCGCCGAGGCGCTGGCCATCCGCGTACTCGTAGAAGCCCCGGCCCGTCTTGCGGCCCAGATCGCCGGCCTCGACCATGGCTTCCTGGATCGGCGACGGCCGGAGCCGGTCGGGGCGGCCAAGGCGCTCCCAGATGCCCGTTGCGGCGGCGAACGTGACATCGATGCCAGTCAGGTCCATGAGCTCGAACGGGCCCATCGGGAACCCGCCGTCGCGCATCGCCTCGTCGATCCCGGTGATGGTCGCCACGCCGTTCTCGAGGATCCGCAGGGCCTCGATCGTGAACGGCCGGTTGACGCGGTTGACGATGAAGCCCGGGCGATCGGCACAGACGACTGGCGTCTTGCCCCAGGTCGTCATGATCGCGACGGCCCGGGCCACGACGGCAGGGTCGGCGAGCGGCGGCGCGACGACCTCGACGAGGGGCATGATCGGCGCCGGGTTGAAGAAGTGCAGGCCGATGACCCGATCCGGTCGGGCCGTCGCCTCGGCGATCTCGGCGACCGAGAGCGCGCTCGTGTTGGTGGCCAGGATCCGCGCGGGGTCGGCCACCTCATCGAGCGTCCGGAAGACCGTCCGCTTCAGCGCGAGATCCTCGAGCGCCGATTCGATGACGAGGTCGGCCTCGTCGGCCAGGCCGTCCACGGTCGGGACGTGGCGGATCCGGTCGAGGCGGGCCTCTACCCAGTCGTCGGCCTCCGCCCCGTGCAGGTCGCGTTTCACCGCCCGCCGTGCCAGCCCGTCGAGGATCCGTTCGCGCGCGGCGTCGACAGCCGCCTCGTCGACGTCATAGAAGACGACCTCGCAGCCGGCCTCGAGTGCCACCTGGCCGATCCCCGCCCCCATCGTCCCGGCACCGACGATGCCGACGATCGCGGGCAGCACCCGGCCCGGAGAAGCCGCCACCGGCTCCATCAGACCGGCTTGATCGATTCGAACGGCTGTCGGCAGTCGGCGCAGTAGCGGATCGTCCGGCACTGCGTCGGCCCGAACAGGTTCTCGACGGTCGTCCGTCGCGAGCCGCAGTGCGGGCACGGGACGCGCGGCTCGAGGTCGATGAGGGTGGGGCCGTTGTTGGCCGTCCCCGCACCGGGCGGTGCGATGCCGGCCGCGAGCAGGGCGGCACGACCGGCCGGGCTGATCCGCTCGGAGCTCCACGGCACCTCGAACGTTGCCGTGACCTCGACCGGGCGACCGAAGGCGCCAAGGCGCTCGGCGATCGACGCCTTGATGAGCTCGAGCGCCGGGCATCCGACGAAGGTCGGCAGGATCTCGACCGTGATCGGCCCGTCGTGTGGCGCGATGCCGACGCGGTGGATGATCCCGAGGTCGACCACTGACAGCATCGGAAGCTCCGGGTCCATCACCTCGGTGAGTGCCGAACGCACGGCCGCTTCGTCGATCACGGTGGCCGCCGAGGCGCGCCACTCCCCGGTGATCGCGCCGGCCCGCGTCCGTGCCACCCCGACCTGGATCCCGCCCTCGCTCACCAGGTCGCTCCCGGATCGGCGCGGCGGACGGACGTGAACTCGCCCCACAGCCAGGCGAAATCGGCGCCGTGATCGAGCCTGCCACGCTCCGGATCGCGCGCCGGCGGCGGCATCGGCAAGTCGAGGTTCGCGAAGACCGGGGCGATCGAGGCGCGCCAGCGATCGTCGAGCTCGGCGGACGGGGCGTCGAGGATCCCGGCGTCGAGCAGCTCGGCCTCGTCCTCGAGCGGCGTGAAGACCGTGGCGGCGTCGGGCGCCAGTTCGGCCAGGGCTGCCAGCAAGCGGTCGCGCGGTTCGCCGTCGCTGCGCGCCAGCCGGTCCAGCCATGCCCCGGCGTGCATCCGGTGGTAGCGCTCCTCGCGGACGAGCTTCCCGACGAGCTCGGCTCAGCGGCGCCCACGACCCCGAGGCGAGCGCCTCGAGGCGGATCACGTCGGCGCTGTCGTACAGGAAGCGGCGGGCGATCGTCATCGCCCAATCGCCACGGCCGTGGTCGAGCAGCCGGCAATGGCGGTACTCGGCGGGCTCGCGGTCGTAGGCGATGGCGTCCGGGTCGGTCCCGGTCAGCTCGCCGAGCAGGCCGTACAGAGCCGCCGCGTGGCCCAGCTCGTCCTGGGCGAGCGAGCTCATCGCCACGTCTTCCTCGAGGAGCGGCGCGATGCCCGTCCACTCGGAGTCGGAGAAGCCGATCACGAACTCGTCGTCGGCCATCGAGAGGAGCAGCCCTGCGAGCGCAGTCGCGGGCAGCGCGGCCGTGGCGGTCATTTCGAACGTGCCTTCGGCTTGGCCTGGCCCGACTGCGCGCGCGCCGCCGCCAGCTTGTCGCGCATCACGTACCCGCCGGGCTTCTTGAACGAGCGATCGAGCGGCGGCTGGAGGAGATCGGCGTCATCGAGGTCGTGGACGTCGGAGCGGCGGACGACCCACAGCCGGACGCTCTCCTGGCGACGGCCGTACATCTCGCGCGCGTAGTGCGTGGCCAGCTCGGCGTCCGGCGCCATGACGCTGCCGCCGTGGCGCATCGGGTCGCCGTCCTTCTCCTGGCGGAAGACCTCCCACGCCTCGAGGACGGGGTCCGCGAGCGGCTGTCGGGGTCGCCTTCGGGCTCATGCCGCGGCCGGCACGCCCAGGATCGATTCCCGGACCCAGCGCGTCTCTTCCCGGGCCAGCCGGCGGAACTCGAGCCGTGCCTGCGACATCGGTCCGTGGTTGGTGACGACGGTCCGCAACTCATCCCAGTCGGGTTCGGCGTAGAGCCACGTCCCGGCCGCCTCGTCGTAGCGCAACTCGGGGTCGGGGATGACCAGCCCGAGCTCGCGGATCCGCGGCACGTAGATCGTCAGGAACTCCTGGCGCAGCTCCTCGGACGTCTTGGCCTTGATCCGCCAGTGGATGTCGCGGTCCTTGTCCCGCGGCGAGCGCGGGCCGTGCATCTGCATCAGCGGCCCCCACCAGCGATCGAGCGCGTCCTGGATCGCGGCACGTTGCGCCGCCGAGCCCGTGACCATCGTCACGACCACGTCACGCCCGTGCATGATGTGGACCGATTCCTCCCAGCAGATCTTGCGCATCGTCCGGGCGTACGGCGCGTACGACGAGTCACGCAGCGCCTGCTGGGCGACGATCGCGGCGGCGTCCACGAGCCAGGCGATCATCCCGACATCGGCCCAGCCGACGGTCGGGTAGTGGAAGACGTTGTGGAACTTGGTCTTCCCGGCCAGCAGGTCGTCGAACATCGCCTCGCGCGGCTTGCCGAGGTCCTCGGCCACGCGGTAGAGCAGCTGGGCGTGCCCGACCTCGTCCTGGACCTTGGCGGTGAGGGCCAGCTTCCGCCGCAGGGTCGGTGCCCGCATCAGCCATTCGCGCTCGGGCAGGACGCCCATCAGCTCGCTGTTGGCGTGCATCTCGACGAAGCGCAGGACGGCCGTCCGGTACTCGTCGGGCATCCAGTCGGTGGCTTCGATCTTGAGACCGGCCGCTACGTGCTCCTCGAACAACGCGTAGCGCTCGTCGTGCGGCAGGTCCTCGTTGAACGCCGGGCGGCCGCGCTCGAGCGGTCCGAGGATCGGTTCGAGGGCGAGCGGATCGGTCATGACCGGCTCCCGGCCTGGACGGCGCGCAGCGAGAGGTCTGCGTACGCGTCGGCGATCGTCCGTGCGTTGAGCCGTCCGTCCGGGCGGTACCAGACGACGAGGCCGTTGAGGGCGGACAGGATGTAGGCAGCGGTCGCGACCGGATCGACGGCGACGAATACGCCGGCCTCGACGCCGCTGCTGATCGCGTCGCGGAACCGGGCCTCGTAGGCGTCGCGACGCCTGGCGATGTCGTCGCGCCGGCCGCGGTCGAGCGACCGCCATTCGTAGACGAAGACGCTCGCCCGCTCGATGTCGTCGGTGACGACCCCGACGTGCGCCCGCACCAGCGAGATCAGGTGGACGCCCGGACCGAAGACCATGGCGCCGGGATCGGCCGCCTCGACCGTGTCGGCAGCGGCCTCGAAGCGCGACGCTGTCCGCTCGACGATCGACCACAGGACTTCCTGCTTCGATGCGACGTGGGCGTACAGACTCGCGCCCTGGATGTCGACCGCGCGGGCGATGTCGCGCACGCTCGTCCCCGAGTAACCGTGCTCGTGGAAGAGCGAGCTTGCCGCGTCCTCGATCGCCTGGCGACGGGTCGTCTCGACCATCGCGTATACGCCCCCTAACTAACGCTTGTTAGGCGCCAGCCTACGACCCGGCCCTGCGCGACGTCAAGACGCGCGTTAGGGGCCTCGCTACTCCCCGGTGAACCGCGGCGGCCGCTTCTCGAGGAACGCCTCGAGACCCTCGGCGTGGTCGGCCGTAGCTCCAGCCACTCCCTGGCGGTAGGCCTCGTCCTCCAGCGCCGTCTCGAGATCGACCGACCAGCTGCGCTGGAGGGCGCGCTTCGTCTGGGCCAGCGCCAGCGGCGCGAGGCCTGCCAGTCGAGCCGCCATCTCCCGGGCAGTCTCGGCGAGCCTCTCGGCCGGAACCACCCGCGCGACCAGCCCGAACCTCTCGGCATCCGTCGCGCCGAGCGATTCGCCGAGCAATGCCAGCTCGGCGGCCTTCGCAGGCCCGACAAGCCGTGGCAGGAACCACGTCGCACCGCTGTCGGGCACGAGCCCGATGCGCCCGAACGCGAGGACGAAGCTCGCACTCTCGGCCGCGACCCGGATATCGCAGGCGAACGCGAGCGAGGCGCCCGCGCCGGCCGCCACGCCGTTGATCGCTCCGACGATCGGTTTGTCGAGCCTCCACATCGCCGTGATGATCGGGTTGAATCGCTCGCGGACCTCGACGGCGAGTGGCGCCGCATCGGGCTCGAGCCGTTCCTTGAGGTCCTGGCCGGCACAGAACGCGCGGCCTGCGCCGGTCAGCACGACCGCCCGCACGGCCCTGTCGCGCGCGACGGCGCCGAACGCTGCGAGAAGCTCCGTCTTCATCGGGATCGTCAACGCGTTGAGGGCGTCGGGGCGGTCGAGCGTGATCGTCGCGATCGCGTCGGCGACCTCGTAGCGCAGCGTCGAGTAGCTGGGGTTCGCGGGATCGCCGCTCATCGGGCGGCGGTCAGACCCCGGAGAACTCGACGAGCCGGCCGTCCACGAGCTCGAAGACGCGCCGGTCGATCGGTTCGTCGGCGCCGCCCGAGTGTTCGACGATGAAGTCGGCGAAGAGGGTCGCGAAGTCGTCGTCGCCGGGCCGCAGCGAGCCGGCGGTCATCAGATGGCGTTCGGGCAGCCCGATCAGGATGCGGCCGACCGAACCGAGCTCCGACGTCAGATGCGCGAGGACCTCCGGAAGCATGATCCGGGCGGCATCCCAGCCGTGCCCCGTGTCCGAGCTGATGAGCCGCCGATCGCCCGAGACCTCGTCCGTCCAAGGCGCCGTCGCCGACCATGTCGCGAGGTTGCGCAGCGCGGCATCCTGGATATCCGATGGCTCCACGCCCCACGACAGCAGGTGGTCGCCGTTCACCACGATGTCGTACGCGCCGGCGTTGATCGTGTAGACGACCGGCAGGGCCGCCGGCCCGACATCGAGGAGTGGCTGGGCGTGACTCTGTGCCGAATGCGCCGCGAGCTGCTCACGATCGATCGAATCGACGGCAAGGCCCAGCGTCCCGACCGGACGGAACGCGGGATAGAGCAGGTCACGAGCGACGGTCCAGTCCTGTTCGGGAGCGTCGGCCGGCGACGTCGCGTGCACGGGCGCCGGGGAGTGGCCGCTGACCGGCGCCGAGGCATCGATCGGGGCGAGGTAGTCGGGTGCGGTGTCGCGGAGCGCGGCGGGCGTCTCGTCACCGAGGTCACGCTCGTAGTCGCGACCCACGTCGCTCCCGCCCTGGGACTCTCGATCCATGCGTCCTCCTTCTCGCGCGCGTCGGGGTCAGCGTCCCGACCAGGCGGGCGGGCGTTTCTGGGTGAAGGCCGCCATCCCCTCGGCCTGGTCGTCGGTGTCGAAGAGCCCGAAGAATGCCGCGCGCTCCCGGGCCAGGCCGTCGCTCGAGATTGCGCTCCTCGACGTCGAGGATGGCCGCCTTGGCGGCACGGACGGCGAGCGGAGGCATCGCGGCGATCCTGGCCGCCAGCTCGAGGGCGGCGTCGACGGTGGCCGGGGCGGGCACGACCCGAGTGATCAGCCCGTGCGTGTCTGCTTCCTGCGCGGTCATCGTCCTGCCGGTCAGGATCATCTCCATGGCTCGGGCCTTGCCGATCGCCCTCGTGAGTCGCTGGGTCCCACCGGCGCCCGGCATGACACCGAGCCGGATCTCGGGCTGGCCGAAGCTGGCATCCTCGGCGGCCACGATCATGTCGCAGGCCATCGCCAGCTCGCAGCCGCCACCCAGGGCGAAGCCCCGGACTGCGGCGATGAGCGGCAACCCGATCGCCCCGATCCGATCCCACGCTCCGAATGCACCGCCCTCGGTCAGCGTCGCCGACGTCTGCGGCTCGAGCTCGCGGATGTCGGCCCCGGCCGCGAACGCCCGGTCGCCCGAGCCCGTGATGACGATCGCCCGGCAGGCCGAGTCGCCATCGAGCGCTTCCAGGGCCGTCGCCAGCTCATCGAGCAACGCGAAGCTGAGGGCGTTGAGTGCCTCGGGTCGCTGGAGCGTCACCAACGCGACGCCGGGCAGGTCACTCGCCGGTGCCGCGGACGCGGGTGCCGGGGCCGGGAACTCCACGCGGACGAGCGGAGACGCCGTTTCGCTGCTCGCGGCGGCTGGGCTCGTCGCTGCGGTGGCGGGTGTCGACGATGGGGACCTGGTCACGGCGTCCTCGGAGTGTTCAGACAGTATCCACGGCCGGGGAAGCGGCGGCGTCCATCTCCGGGACGTCCTCGAGCACCAGGAACATGGCCAGTCCGGGCGCGATCTCGCGCAGGATCCGACCGGCCGCCCGCATGGCGTCGGACGCCAGACCGGCGTCGAGGGCCTCACGATCGTCGAAGCGCATCGATGTCACGAGCATCAGGTCCGTATCGCCGCCCAGGGCCTCCGTGACGCGGCCGATCCGCGTCTCGCGCAGGCCGGGCGTTCCGGCGACGAGCGGGAGATGCTCCTCGGTATAGCGTCGTTCGAAGGTGGCCTGCGCCTCGGGGCCGCCGTCGGGCCGGCGATACAGGACGAGCAGCGTGGTCATCGGGGATCCTCCGGTAGGGCGTCGGCTCGCGCCGCGGCGACGGTTTCGGTCGAACGATAGAAGCCGCGCAGGGCCTCGAGCGCCAGGGCAGGACGACGGCGTGAGCACATCATGGCCGCTGTCGGGCGCCACGAACAGGCGGCCGTCGCGGACCTGCCGGCTGAGCTCCCACGCCTGGCCGACCGGCACCAGCGGATCGCGATCGCCGACCACGACGAGGGTCGGGGCCGTGATGCCGCGCAACTCCCCGGGCGTCAGCAGCGGCTGGCTCTCGATGTCGGCGGCGATGGCCGGCAGGAGTCGCTGCCACGCCCCGGCTCCCTGGACCTGGTCGATCGTCAGCGCCATCTCGGCGGCCCAGCCCGGATCGTCGCGCCGGATCCGCTCGGGATCCATCAGGCGGCCGGCGACCCTCGCCCGTGGCTCGCGCGCGGCCGTGATCCCGACGACGACCAGCGTCCGCAGCCGCTCCGGCGCCCGGACCGCGAAGCCGAGTGCGGTCATCGCCCCCATCGAGTAGCCGATGAGGTGGAACGTCCGCAGGCCGAGCCCGTCGACGAAGGCCTCCAGGTCGTCGACCAGCCACGACGCCTCGAAGCCGTCGGCCGCGTCCCAGCGCGTCCGGCCGTGGCCGCGGGCGTCGGGCAGGAAGAGCTGGAATGCGTCAGCGAGCGCAGGGATCTGGGCCGCGTACGTCTGCCGCCCTGAGCTCGACGCGGCATGGAGCAGGACGAGCGGCGGGCCGCTTCCCACCACCTCGTAGGCGATCTCCAGATCGTTGTGCGCGGATCGTCGGCATCGAGGCGATGCTAAGCCTCCGGCTTGCCCTCGACATCGGATGTCGCCGCGCGCTCGACGCGCAGGTAGCGGCGGCGGTAGTAGAGGAGCGGCATCGGGTGATGCGTCTCGTTGGCGAGCGTGTCCACCCGACCGATGAACAGGTCGTGGTCGCCGGCCGAGAAGGTCTCGACGACCGTGCATTCGAGCGTCGCGATCGCGCCGTCGAGCAGCGGCAGGCCCGTCTCGCCCGGCTGCCAGGTCGCCCCGCAGAAGTCCTCCCGGCCGGGTTCGACCGGTGCCCCCGCGAAGCAGTCGGAGAGTGCCTGCTGATCCTCGGACAGGATGTTGACCGCGTACCGCCCGGCGGCCCGCACGATCGGCGTCAGGAACCGCCGCCGGTCGAGGGCGACCATCACCAGCGGCGGGTCGAGCGAGACGGAGCTGAGCGCGTTGACGGTGATCCCGAACGGCCGGTCGCCATCGAGCGCGGTGACCACGGTGACGCCGGTGACGAAGTGTCCGAGCACCCGCCGGAACGTGTCGGAGCCGATCGCGGCACCCGTCGAGGAACGCATCGGCGAAGTCTAGGGCCGGCGCCGCGCGAGGGCGCGCGACCTACAATCGGCGCATGACCGATACGAAGAAGGCGACCCGCATCGAGCGCGATTCGATGGGCGAGATGGAGGTCCCCGCCGATGCGCTGTACGGCGCGTCGACGCAGCGGGCCGTGCTCAACTTCCCGATCTCGGGCGAGCGGATGCCGCGTCGCTTCCTCCGTGCGCTTGCCCTGATCAAGCTCGCGGCGGCACAGACCAACGCCGAGCTCGAACTGCTCGATCCCGACGTGGCGGCGGCCATCGCGGCGGCGGCGGCATCGGTGGCCGACGGGGACCACGACGAGCAGTTCCCGATCGACATCTACCAGACGGGCTCGGCCACCTCCACCAATACCAACATGAACGAGGTCGTCGCTCACCTCGCGGCGAAGCGTCTCGGCGAAGGCCGGAAGGTCCACCCGAACGACGAGGTCAACCGCTGCCAGAGCTCGAACGACGTCATCCCGACAGCCCTCCAGCTGTCGGCCGCGATGGCGATCGAGGAGGACCTGTTACCCGCCCTCGAGCGGCTGCACACCGCGCTCGTGGCCAAGGAGCAGGCCTTCTGGCCGGTGGTCAAGACCGGCCGGACGCACCTCCAGGACGCGACCCCGATCCGGCTCGGCCAGGAATTCCGTGGCTACGCCGGGCAGGTCGAGGAGTCGATCCGGCGGGCGCGAACGGCACAGGCAGAGCTGCTCGAGGTCCCGCTCGGTGGGACGGCGGTCGGGACCGGCATCAACGCCCATCCCGAGTACGCATTCCGCACCTGCGCCCGGCTGTCCAGCCTGACCGGGCTGACGGTCCGCGAGACCGGGAACCATTTCCACGCCCAGGCGACGCTGGATGCGGCCATCGCCGCGCACGGCGCGATCCGGACGATCGCCCTCAGCCTGTGGAAGATCGCCTCGGACGTCCGGTTGATGGGGATGGGCCCGCGCGCCGGGATCGGCGAGCTGGCACTCCCCGAGACGCAGCCGGGCTCGAGCATCATGCCGGGCAAGGTGAACCCGGTCATCGTCGAGAGCCTGACGATGGTCGTGGCGCGGGTCGTCGGCAACGACGCGACGATCGCGTTCGGACAGACCGGCAGCTTCCTCGAATTGAACGTGATGCTCCCCGTGACCGCGGCCGCGCTCCTCGAATCGATCGCGCTGCTGGCCGCGGCCACGAGCAACTTCAGCGCCCGGGCGATCGAGGGGCTGACCGCCACGGACCGCGGGCCTCAGCTCGTCGAGCAGGGCCTGATGCTGGCGACGGCACTCGCCCCGGTGATCGGCTACGACGAGGCGGCGAAGCTGGCCAAGGACGCCTTCGCGTCAGGACGGACGATCCGCGAGCTGGCGCTCGAGCGTGGCATGGACGCCGCCGAGCTCGATCGGCTGCTCGACCCGGCGGCGATGACCGAACCCGGTCTGGGTGGCGGTCCAGCCGGCGGCTGAATGGAACCATCCCGCTCGTGGGCCGGCGGCGGCGACCCAGCACCCCGATCCGTCACCTTTCGCCTGACCGCCGACGAGGCGTACCGGGTGAGTCGGATGCTGATCCCGCGTTGGACCCCGGTCGTGATCTGGACCGGCGGGATCCTGATCCTCATCAGCGGCGCGGCATTCATCGCAGGCGGACAAGAGGGGCTCGGCATCGGCCTCGTGGTTCCGGCCATCTTCCTGTTGGCATCGCGACCCATCGCGCGTGCGTTGTCGATGCGCCGGATCGCGAGGACGCTCGCGAAGATCCCGGAGCCTCTCGAGTTGACGCTCGGTCCCGACGGCATCCGCGGTGCGCGTGGGCAGTCGTCGAGCCTGGTCGCCTGGGCCGACATCGCCTCGGTGGATGTGCGCGGGCCGTTCGTCTGGGTCCGTGGACATGTCCGACCGGTCTACGCGATCCCCCGGCGCGTGTTCAACGGCGACGCCGACGCGCAGGCCTTCGTGGCCGCTGCGAATGGTTTTCTGGCCGAGTCGTCGCGGGCCTGATCGCCTGGATCGCAGTCACGACAGGCCGCGGCGCTGGTCGAACCAGAGCGAGCGGTCGACGAGGATGACCAGCCCGATGGCCGTCCAGCACGTCCCGAAGATCAGCCACGCACCGGCCCACGGCAGGAGCATCGCCCCGGCCGCCAGGATCACCAGCGACCCGAGCCGCTCGTCGGTCGTTCGCACGAGAAGGCCGATGCCGACGGTCGCGATCATGGCGGCGATGTGGGTCGCCCAGAGCAGCCCGGGATCTGCCGTCCCATCGAGCGTCCCGGCCATCGCCACGATCCACGCGCCATAGCCAGCCAGCGCGGCAACGATCGCCAGTACGGTCCATCGCCCATGCGCGTCGGCCGCTCGAAGTCGCGATCCCGATCACGGCGACGAGAAGGAAGACCGCGGCGACCAGGGCGACCGGAACGACCTCGATGAGATAGCCGGGCCAGTCGGGCGGAACGGGCTGGCTGACGACCCGGGCCGCGATCATCGTCCAGAGCCCACCACCGAGCAGCGCCGCGAACGCCGGGACGTGTGACGGCTCGGGCGGGTGGAGCCAGGCATCCACGGCGCCACGGACGAGGTCCCGTCGATGGCCACGGCGCGGCGGCGCTGCCTCGAGCAACGCCCGCATCTCGTCGCCGTAGCGGCGGCGCCACCAGCGCGGATAGAGGCGAAGGACCCCGGTCACGTGCAGCCGCCCTCCACGCGAGGCGGGATGATGCCGGGATCACCCAGCGCGACCGGGAGCGGACCGAGGGTGACGGTCCCGGTGTCGACCGTCAGGACGCCGTCGCTGTCGACGTCGATCGCGAACCGGTCCATGCCGCGGGGAGCCGGACCGAACAGTTCACCGGCGGCCTTGGTGCCGAGCCGGTCGTAGCGGGATTGATGGCATGGGCAGCGAAACCAGAAGTCCTCGACGCACGGGTTCGGGCGGCAGCCGAGATGGGGGCATCTCTGCGACAACGCCCGGACGTTGAGCGCCGCGCCGTTCCCGGTCGCGTCACTTCCGGCCTGGAAGCCCCCGATCGCCGGGTCCACGAGCACGATGAACGCGCGCGCCGACGGCACGTAGGTCGGGAACCCCTCGCGGATCGGGAGATCGGGGTTGATCGCCACCAGGTCGTCGAGCGTCCCGACGCGGACCTTCGGCGCCGCCGCCGAGCCGGCCGACCAGGCGAACGCGAGGGAACCGCCGAGCCACTCGATGACGAGCAGGCCGACGCCGGCCCCCATGGCACGACGGAGCAGCGTCCGGCGCGAGAAGCCGCCCGTCTGCATGGCTCGGAGCGCCTTGAGAGACGGTGCGGGGAGCACCTCGCCGTGGGGCTCGCGAGCCGGCCGGGACGGACATGGATCAGGGTCTCGGACCCGATGGGTGCCGCGGGCGGACGCCTGGCATCACGTGCCCTGGTCCCCGAGTCGTTCGAGACCGGCCGCGGCGATCCCGCGCATCTGCTCGAGCTGGCCGCGGAGCATCGTGGTGCCCTGTCCGGTGATCCGGTACGGACGACGCCTCTCCTCGGGCGCGAGTGCTTCGATCAGTCCTCGTCGCTCGAGCCGGGCAAGCGCTCCGTAGAGCGTGCCCGGCCCCAGCGGCGCCCCAGAGATGCGTTCCACATCGGTCATGATCGCGTACCCGTGTTTTGGGCCGTCACTGAGCGAGACGAGGATGTACAGGGACGGCTCGGCGAAACGACCGAGTTCGGGCATCTCCTTGGTCATCAGCATCTGCCTCCGCGTAGGGTCGCTGGGATATATCGCACGACGATATAAGCATCGCCCGGTCGTGACGTCAAGGCGCGACTGACAGCTGGCGGTCATCCGCCCGGACGCGGCTCATCGGGGACGATCACGGCACATGCGATCCTCGCTCCGCTCCCACACCGCAGTTGCGAAGAGGACGGCCAGGACGGGTCCGGCGATCAGGGCGAACCCTCGGCGAATGGACGGGGTGGACGGCATCGCTCTTCCTCCCTGTGTCGATGTGCGGTATAACGTCTCTCGATATATCGCACCACGAGATATACGGCAGGTGATCGCGGATGTCAAGCGGCACGGCGCATCAGGCGGCCGGTACAATCCGCCGATGACCGAGACCCGCCTCTGGGACCGCGCCGCCATCGTTCCAATCAGGTCGTCCGATCGGCGGCTCCCGGAGATCGCCGCCCTCCCCGAGACTCTGCCGACGGTCGGCGAGCTGTTCGACTTCATGCGCGACGCCGAGATGCGCTTCGAGACGCTGCGCCTGCGCATCGAGGAGCGAACCCAGACCTCGCGCGGCGAGGACGTCGTGGCCATGGACAGCGTGCTGCGCCATCCGGGCGAGGCGAAGGTCACGACGACGCGCGCGACGGACGCGGCACGACCCGAATACGAGGTCTGGATCTCCGACGGCGAGATCGTCCGCACCTACGCCAGCGCCCACGGCCTGGGCACCCAGCGGCCCGTCCGCAACCGCCCGCGCGGCCTGGACGATCCGGACCTGCCCGGCACGGCGAAGGTCTACGAGCCGGTCACGGCGCTGCCGATGGAGACCCTTCCCGACACGTTCGTCCACCCGGCCGGCTACTGCCAGAACGTGCTCGCGACCGGCCGCTGCCTGGTCAGCGGGACCGACATCGTCTCGGGTCGCGAGGCGGTCCTGCTCGAGTGCGACCACCCGCGCACGACCGAGCTGCCCGGCGACCGACCCGACTTCCACATCTCGATCGCGGTCGATCGCGAGACCGGGCGTCATCCTCCGGCTGGTCGAATCGATCGGCGGCGAGGTGACCCGGCACGCCGAGGTCATCGAGCTCCTGCCGGACGTCCCCCTTCCCGCGGCAGCCTTCTATTTCGTCTTCCCCACCGGGACGACGATGCTCTACTGACCCGAGGGTCTTCCGAAGCCTCAGGTCCACGCGTATAGTCGGCCCGATCCCGAGAACGGAATCGTTCGGGAAAGGAGGCCCCAGCCGACGGATCCCCAGCGCCGCAGACGTGGCGCACCGCGGCCGCCCATGACCGCTTGCCCGACCACGCGTCCTCGCACATCCTCGCGCTACGCGCGGCGCGCCTTGATGGCCGCAGCCGCCGCTCAGGACGGGACTGGAGGGAGTCCCGGTCGAAGAGGGAGGAATCCATGACCCAGGCTGGATCCCGCGAAGACGCCATCAACCAGGACGTCGCAGACCTGCACAAGCTCGGCTACGCGCAGGAGCTGTACCGCTCGATGGGCGGCTTCAGCAACTTCGCGATCAGCTTCAGCATCATCAGCATCCTGACCGGCGCGGTCATCCTCTACAACTACGGCCTGGCGCTGGGCGGCCCCGGCGCGGTCGGCATCGGCTGGCCGCTGGTGACCGTCTTCACGTTGCTCATCGCGGCCTCGATGGCGGAGCTCGCCTCGGCCTACCCGACGGCCGGCGGCCTCTACTACTGGGCCAGCCGGCTGCGGAACAAGAACTGGGGCTGGTGGACCGCCTGGCTCAACCTCGGCGGGCAGATCTCGATCGTCGCCGGCATCAACTACGCCGCCGCTTTCTACATCGGCGCAACGATCCTCGGCCCGCTCTTCGGCTTCGATCCGAACGCGGAGACCGCCGGCCTGACGAACGCGATCTGGCTGACCGGTCTGCTGATGCTCATCGAGATCGGCTTCAACGTCGCCGGCACGCAGGATCGTGGCGACCATGAACGACATCTCCGTGTGGTGGCACATCGGCCTCGTCATCGCGATCGCGGTCGCGCTGTTCGCGCTCGGGTCGCAGCCGACGCACCCGTTCGACTTCCTGTTCCAGGTCGCTCCGGGGGCGGACGCTGAAGGCACGCCATGGTCGGATGTCGTCCCATTCGGGATCGCTGGAGCGTTCGCGCTCAGCCTCCTCCAATCGCAGTGGACGTATACCGGCTACGACGCCTCTGCCCACGTGGCCGAGGAGACGGTCCAGGCGCGGACCGCGTCCGCCTGGGGCGTCTTCCTGTCCGTCGCCGTCTCGGCGGTCGTTCGGCTACATCGTGCTGGTCGCCCTGACCCTCAAGATGACCGAGCCCGCCGACGTTCTTGCGAACAGCACCGGTGGTGGTGGTGTCGCCTACATCCTCGGAGCGAACCTGGGCACCGGCCTCAACCAGCTCGGTGGCCTGCTGGCCGCCGGGATCGCCATCGCGATGACGTTCTGCGGCTTCTCGTCGATCGCCTCGGCCGGCCGGATGCTGTTCGCGTTCAGCCGCGATGACGGCGTTCCGGGCAGCCGCTGGCTGAAGAAGGTCAGCACCCGCTTCCGCACGCCGTCCATCGCGGTCGTCGACGATCACGGTCGCGAGCTGGCTGCTGATCGCCCTGATCTACGTCCTGACCAAGGCCCTCGGCGGCGATCCGTTCTTCATCATCGCCGGCGTCACCGGCGTCAGCACCGTCCTGCTCTACTGGGCGTACGGCCTCGTCATCTTCCTCGGCTTGAGGGGCGACCAGGCGTGGCGCGAGGAGCGGACCTGGAGCCTCGGCACCATGAGCAGGCCCTTCGCGGTCATCTCCGTGATCTGGATCATCCTGATCACGCCACTGTTCCTGTATCCGTTCGGGCTGAACCCGGCCGCGCTGGCGACGGTCGCCGGGTTCGTGATCCTCCTGGCGGTCTACTACCTGCTCTGGGCTCGTACCCGGTTCGCCGGGCCGCGACGCCAGGGCACGGATGCCGAACTGACCGAGATCGAACTCGAATTCGAGCGCGCAGCCGCGCGAGCTCGGGACCGCGACTGCCTGACTCGGGTCACACCGCGAATCAGAGGGCCGGCCGCCAGCTGGCCGGCCCTCGAACCGCATCCAGCGAGGAGCCGAACCGGATGAGCGACCACGACGAGCACGCCGCCAAGCATCCTCGACTCCTCGAGCTCGAGGGGATGGTCCGCGACGGCACGATCGACACGCTCGTGGTGGCCATCACGGACATGCAGGGCCGCCTCATGGGCAAGCGCGTCCAGGGCCAGGCGTTCCTCGACGGCGTCATCTCGCACGGCGCTCATTTCTGCACGTACCTCCTCGGCACGGACATGGAGATGAACACGCCCGAGGGGTTCAAGCTCATGAACTGGGAGACCGGCTACGGCGACTGGATCGCCGAGCCGATCTGGGACCAGCTGCGCGTCCTGCCGTGGCTGCCCGGCACGGCGATGGTCCTCGCCGACGCCGTCGACGAGGAGACCGGCCAGGAGATCCCGATCGCGCCGCGGACGATCCTCAAGCGCCAGGTCGCCCGGGCCGCTCGACGCCGGCTACGTGCTCAAGGCCGGCTCCGAGTTCGAGTTCTACGTGCTCAAGGACTCGTGGGAAGAGCTGGCCGAGCAGGGCTGGCCCGTCCCCCGCCCGTTCGGGCACTACAACGAGGACTACCACCTCCTCCAGGCGACCAAGGCCGAGCCGCTCCATCGCCTGCTGCGCAACCAGATGACCGCCGCCGACGTGCCGATCGAGTTCAGCAAGGGCGAGGCGGCCAACGGCCAGCACGAGGTCAACATCCGCTACGACCACGTCCTCGAGTCGGCCGACCGCAGCGTCGTCTTCAAGCACGGCGCCAAGGAGATCGCCTACCTCAACGGCTGGGGCATCACCTTCATGGCCAAGCCGGACCACCGCTGGACGGGCTCGTCCGGCCACCTCCACATGAGCCTGTGGGACACGGGCGGGACGGTGCCGCTGATGCACGCCGCCGACGGCGAGCCGGAGGGACCGTACGGGCTGTCCGAGGTCGGCCAGCAGTTCATGGCCGGGATGATGCAGCTGTCGCGCGAGCTGGCGGTCTTCATCGCCCCGTTCATCAACTCGTACAAGCGCTACGCGTCCCTGTCGTGGGCGCCGGTCAACGTGGTCTGGGGTCGCGACAACCGGACGACCGGCTTCCGGCTCGTCGGGCGCGGGCCGGCCCTCCACGTCGAGGATCGCTTCCCGGGCGGCGACATGAACGCCTACCTGACCTACGCGGCGATGATCGGGGCGGGCCTCTACGGCATCGAGCACAAGCTGACGCTGCCGCCCGAGTTCAAGGGCAACGGCTACCTCGCCACAGGACGTGCCGCGCATGCCGCGCGCCCTGTACGAGGCGATCGGCGAGCTGGAGCGGTCCGAGGCCGCGGTCGAGATCTTCGGCCAGGACGTCGTCGACCACTACCTCAACGCCGCGCGCGTCGAGCAGGAGACGTACGACTCGGTCGTCCACCCGTGGGAGCGCGAGCGCTACCTCGAGCGCGGCTGAGCCGGCGGGACGCCGACCCGCGTCTGGACGTCAGCGCGCCTCGGCGACCTCACGGATCCGTGCCGCCAGGTCGTGGTGACCGGCGGCCTCGGCGACCTCCGCCGGCGTCTCGCCCGCATCGCTCCGCAACGAGGGATCGGCACCCGCGGACAGGAACAGCTCGCTCAGCTCGACGTCGCCGCTCTGGGCCGACTCGTGCAACGGCGTGTACCCGCCGTGCTGGGTGGCGTTCACGTCCGCGCCCGCCCCGAGCAAGAGGCGGCAGACCTCGAGGTGCCGTCCCGCGGCGGCCGCATGCAACGGCTGGTTGGCGAAGTCGTTCGTGGTGTAGACGTCGACCGAGGCGCCGGCCGCGATGAGCTCGCGCGCCGCTTCGACCTTGCCGAAGAACCCCGCGTAATGGAGCGCGGTGAACCCGTCGGGCGAGAACGCCGACACCGATCCGGGATCCGACATCAGCCGGTCGCGCAGCCGATCGATATAGCCGAGGGCGGTCGCTTCGAAGACGTCCAGCTCCGGGTCGGCAGCCAGGAGTGCGTCGGTCGTCTCGCGGTTGAATCGATAGCGCGAGAGCATGATCGCGGACACGCCGCCCACGTCACGCGACGACGCCAGCGACGGGTCCGTCGGCGACCAGTTCGGCGACACGCGTCGGCATCGTCCGTGTTGACGGCGGTGATCAGTTCCTCGGCCGGCGTCGCCATCACTGACTCCTCTGGACGATAGTTAGGTGCTGCACCTAATATACGCTCATGGCACGACCCGTGGTCCCCGACGACGAGCTGGCAGCGCGCGTCCACTCGGCCGCGCTCCATCTTCTTCGTCGACTCGCGCAGGACGATCGTGCCACGGGCGTCTCGGCGCCGCGTCTCTCTGCATTATCGGTGCTGGTGTTCGGCGGACCGCGGACGATCGGCGACGCTGGCGGGGATCGAGGGCGTCACCCCGCCCACGATGACACGCCTCGTCGCCGCGATGGTCGCCGACGGCCTGATCGAACAGACTCGAGGATCCAGCGGATCGACGCGTCGTCCGGGTGCAGGCGTCGGCCACCGGTCGGTCCCTGCTCCTGGCCGGCCGAGACCGCCGGGTCGCCACGCTGGCTGCGATGGTCAAGCCGCTCACCCCGAAGGAGCGCCGCCGGTTAGATGCCGCCGCCACGATCATGGAGTCGATGCTCACCGCGCGGCCCTGAACGCGGGAATGCACGACGCCGAAGGCCGGACCCGGTGCCAGCGATGCTGGTCCGGTGTCCGGCCTTCGTCGGCCTCGCGGCGCGGTCGCGTCCCCCCAGGGAGCGACCGCGCGCGAGATCAGCTCGCCGGCGGGAGGAGGACGCCGTCGATGATGTAGACGGTGGCGTTGGCGGTCTGGACGTTGCCGCAGACGACCATGGCCTTGCCGTTGACCGTGAAGTTCTCGCCGCTGCCTTCGACCGTCAGGTCCGCGCCGTTCAAGGTCTTGTGCGTCCCGGCCAGCATCTCCGGGGTCAGGCGACCCTGGACGACGTGGTAGGTCAGGACCTTGGACAGCAGCCCGGACGGATCGGCCATGGCCGCGTCGAGGGTCGCCTTGTCCATCGCCGCGAACGCGTCGTTGGTCGGCGCGAAGACGGTGATGTCCTTGGCGCCGTTGAGGGTGTCGCCGAGCTTCGCCGCGGTGACGGCGGTGACGAGGGTCGAGAGGACCGGGTTGTTCGAAGCCGCCGTGGCGACCGGAGCGCTTGGCCATGCCCTGCGAAGCTGCCGGCGCCGGTGGCCGGGACGGCGGAGCAGGCGGCACCGAACGTGGCGCCGTCCATCATCGCGGCGCTGGCCGACGGCAGCGGCGCATGCGGATGGGGCCATGCGGCGCTCGGCGAGCGGTCGTCGGCGGCGGCGGTCGGCGCGGGGCCGTCGTGGCGCCCGGCGTTGGAGCAGGCTCCGACGAAGGCCGCGGCCATGATGAGGCCGGCGAAGGCCCCGGTTCGATGTGCGCTTGTTCACGTGGTCTCTCCTGCTGTGGTGGACCGGGTTCGAAGTCCGGTGCCGTTGGCTTGGTTGACCGCCCGGCGCGAGATGCCCGGACGACGTGTGGTGACCGGTCAGGTCACCGTCATGACGACGGAGTGCCAGCCGGTGGCGCCCTCGGGGAACGGCGTCGCGCGCGCCTCCGGCTGGGTCGCGCCGGTGGCGTCGGTCGCCCGGACCTCGAGCGTGTGCCGGCCGGGCGTGGCGTCCCAGTCGAGGACCCACTGGCGCCAGGTGTCGATGGTGTCGACGTCCGCGAGCGGGCCTTGGCCCATGTCGCCGCCGTCGATCCGGACCTCGACCTTGTCGATGCCGCGGTGCTGCGCCCAGGCGACGCCGGCGATGGCGACCTTGCCCGCGGGCGACCTGGGCCAAGCGGCTTCGGAGCGTCGATGCGCGACATCGTCTTGATCGGGCGCTTCCTTGACCCAGCCGCGCTCGACCCAGTACGGGTCGTAGGCGTCGAACGTCGTCAGCTCGAGCTCGACCAGCCACTTGCAGGCCGACACGTAGCCGAACAGCCCCGGGACGATCATCCGGACGGGGTAGCCGTGGACCGGCCGGCAGCGGCTCGCCGTTCATCGCCGATGGCCAGCATCGCGTCGCGGCCGTCGAGCGCGACCGCCGTCGGGGTGCCGATCGACATGCCGTCGATCGAGCGCGACACGATCTGGTCGGCGCCCGCCTGGACGCCGGCCTCCTCGAGCACCGTCGCGAGCGGGATCCCGATCCAGCGCGCGTTGCCCGCGTACTCGCCGCCGACCTCGTTGGAGACGCAGGTCAGCGTGATGTCGCGTTCGATCGTCGGGTAGGCGAGCAGGTCCGCGAGCGTCAGGGTGACCTCGCGATCGACCATGCCGTGGATGCGCAGGCGCCACTCGTCGGGCGCGATGGCCGGGACCTGGAGCGCGGTGTCGACCCGGTAGAACGCGTCGTTCGGAGTGATGAACGGAGCGACTCCGTCGATGCCGAGGTCCGCGCCGGCCTTGACCGCGGCGAGCGGCTCGAGCGGGCGCGGGGATGGCCGGCCCACCGGCGCGCGGCGACCGCCTCGACCGACGTGACGGAGATCGAGGACGCCGAGACCGCCCGACGCGACGATCAGGCCGCCGGTCGCCGCGCCGGCTGCCAGGAACCGGCGCCGGGACAGCCCTGTCGCTGCCCTGCCGTCCGCTCGGCGCACGTCGTCGCGGGTCCGGCAGCTTCGCGCTCGAGGACGACGAGGACGGCCATCGCCGACCGCCGCCCCGACGAGCGCCGGGACGAGGCTGATCGAGCGAGCCGCCCGGCCGGAGGCAGCGCGGCAAGGGCGCCGATCACGCCGAGCGCCCCGATCGCCGCGACCGCGAGCCGCGGCCGGCGGAGCCCGACGAGCCCGATCGCCGATCGCCGCGACCGCCAGGACGGCGCCGATGCCGCCCAGCAGCGCGACCTTGTCGTTGCCGCCGAACGTCCGGATGGCGAACGACTTGAGCCACTCCGGCGTGAGGTCGATGAACGTCGCGCCGACCGCGAGCAGCGGCGACGCCGCTGGCGCGATCACGACCGCGACGAGATGCCCGACGGCGATCGCGGCGCCGGCCGCCAGCAGTCCACTGACGCCCGCGGCCACGTAGCTCGGCCGCGGCCGGCTGGATGCGGGCGAGGAGTCACGCTCGCATCGGGAAGATGGAGGAGGCTCACGGTCGGGTATGCGTCGCCGGCCGCGTCCGGGATGACCGTACGCGCGTTTGCAACGCGGCGTGCAATGTCGGCGGCATCGCGCCCGACACCTCCACGAGCCGAGCGCTACTCTGACGCTCCGAATGTCGAGAGGGAGTGCGATGCGACTCAAGGACAAGGTGGCGATCATCACCGGCGGCGGAGGGGGCATGGGCCGCGTGGCCGCCCAGATGTTCGCCGCCGAGGGAGCCCAGGTCGTCGTTGCCGAGTACTCCGAGGCAGCCGGCGCGGAGACCGTCGACATGGTGCGCGCCGCCGGCGGCGAGGCCACCTTCGTCAAGACCGACGTCTCGAGCGAAGCCGACGCGAAGGCGATGGTCGACCATGCCGTCTCGACCTACGGCCGGCTCGACTGCCTCTACAACAACGCCGGCGTCATGCCCGAGGCCGACCACTCGGTCATCGACACCGATGTCGCGACCTGGGATTCGGTGATGGCCGTCAACGTCCGCGGCGTCTTCCTCGGCTCCAAGTTCGCGATCCCTGCGATGGTCGAGGCGGGCGGCGGGTCGATCATCAACATCGCGAGCTTCGTCGCGCTGGTGGGCTGCAGCGTGCCGCAGGACGCCTACACTGCGTCGAAGGGCGCGGTCCTGTCGCTCACCCGGAGCCTGGCGGTCCAGTTCGGGCCGCAAGGGATCCGGACCAACGCGATCTGCCCGGGCCCGGTGGAGACGCCGCTGCTGATGGACTGGCTGGTCAAGGACGAGGCGGCCAAGAAGATCCGCCTGGCACGCAACCCGACCGGGCGGTTCGGCAAGCCCGAGGAGATCGTCCACATGGCCGTCTATCTGGCCTCGGACGAGTCGCGCTGGACCAACGGCGCGTCGCTCGTCGTCGACGGCGGGATCACCGTCAACTACTTCTGAACGACGGATCGGGAGACCATCGATGACCGACGACGCGTCCGAGAAGGCCAGGTCGGGCCGGCTCGCCATCGGCATCGACGTCGGCGGCAGCGGGATCAAGGCGGCCGTCGTGGACGTCGACACCGGGCGGCTGATCGTCGGAGCGGCTCCGGGTGCCGACGCCGGTGCCCTCGACCCCGGAGGCCGATCATCGCCTCGATCGTCCCGCCTCGTCAGGCGGCTGGTCAAGTCCGGCAGTCTCGACGACTCGATCGCCGTCGGTGTCGGCCTGCCCGGCGTGACCATCGACGGAACGCTCAAGTTCGCAGGCAATATCGACCAGACGTGGATCGACTTCCCGGTCGTCGAACGACTGACCAAGGTGCTCAAGCGCCGGGTCTACATCATCAACGACGCCGACGCCGCGGGGATCGCCGAGATGCAGTTCGGGATCGGCAAGGGCAGGCAGGGGAAGGTCGTCTTCCTGACGCTCGGGACCGGCGTGGGATCGGGCGTCTTCAACGACGGCGTCCTCGTCGCGAACACCGAGTTCGGTCAGATGGAGATCCGCGGCCGTGCGGCCGAACGACGGTCTGCCGCGATCGCGCGCGTCAAGCGCGGGCTGTCATGGAAGGCGTGGGCCGCCGATCTCGACGAGCACCTCGACCGGATCCAGCAGCTGATGTGGCCCAACCTCATGATCCTCGGCGGCGGGGTCAGCAAGAGCGCGGACAGGTTCATCCCGCGGCTGACGGTGAAGTGCGAGGTCGTCGCGGCGGAATTGCGCAACGATGCGGGGATCATCGGCGCGGCGGTCGTGGCGGCCGAAAGCCGCGTCGAGGACGCCGAGGGCGTCTCGACCACGCTCGAACCAGCCCGGAGCACCCGCGAGGCGAAGACATGACGACCGACAAGCAGGCAACCCTGGAACGCTCCTCGAGGAGGCCCCGATCCGGGCCCAGATGGTCATCGGCGGCGAGTCGGTCGATGCCGCCGACGGGCAGACGTTCGACGTCGTCAACCCCGCGACCGGAAAGGTCATCGCGACCGCGCCGCTCGGCGGGCCTGCGGACGTGGACCGGGCCGTCGAGGCGGCCCGGCGCGCGTTCGACGACCGCAAGGGCTGGGCGACCTGGGCGGCCGGCAAGCGTGGCCGGACGCTGGCCAAGTTCGCCTCGCTGATCAAGGCCAACACCGAGGAGCTGGCCCAGCTCGAGAGCCGGAACGTCGGCAAGCCGATCACCGGCGCGCGCGGCGAGATCACCGGGGTGAGCCTCGTCTTCGACTACTACGCCGGGGCCGCCAACAAGATCTTCGGGCAGACGATCCCGGTCTCGAAGCCGGGCCTCGACCTGACGCTGCGCGAGCCGATCGGCGTGGTCGGGCTGATCGTGCCGTGGAACTTCCCGCTGTTGATGGCCTCGTGGAAGGTGGCGCCCGCGCTGGCCGCCGGCAACACGGCGATCCTCAAGCCCGCCAGCTACTCCCCGTTGACGGCGATCCGCCTCGGCGAGCTGGCACTCGAGGCGGGGATCCCGGCCGGCGTGCTCAACGTCGTGACCGGGCCGGGCGGTTCGGCGGGTGCGGCCATCGCGGCGCATCCGGGAGTCGGCAAGGTCGCCTTCACCGGCGAGACGACGACCGGCCAGGAGATCATGCGGCTGGCCGCCGGCAACGTGAAGAAGATCTCGCTCGAGCTCGGTGGCAAGAGCCCGAACATCGTCTTCGCCGACGCGGACCTCGAGAAGTTCGCGCGCGAATCGCCGTATTCGGTCTTCGACAACGCGGGCCAGGACTGCTGCGCGCGGAGCCGGATCCTGGTCGAACGGTCGGCCCACGACCAGGTCGTCGAGCAGTTCGCCGCCGCGACACGGAACGTCAAGCTGGGTGACCCGTCGCTCGACGAGACCGAGGTCGGGTCGCTGGTCAGCTTCAAGCAGCGCGACCGGGTCAAGGACTACATCGAGATCGGGCTGGCCGAGGGCGCGACCGTGGTCGTCGGTGGCGAGGCCCCGACGGACGAGGCGCTGGCCGACGGCGCCTACCTGATGCCGACCGTCTTCGACGGCGTCTCGAACGACATGCGCATCGCGCGCGAGGAGATCTTCGGGCCGGTCGTCTCGATCATCCCGTTCGACACCGAGGAGGAGGCGCTCCGCCTCGCCAACGCGACGCCGTACGGGCTGTCCGGCTCGATCTGGAGCCGCGACATCGGCAAGGCGCTGCGGGCGGCGAAGGCGCTCCAGGCCGGCGTCATCAGCGTCAACTCGAACTCGTCGGTCCACACCGAGGCGCCGTTCGGCGGCTACAAGATGTCGGGGATCGGGCGGGAGCTCGGGATGTCCGCGCTCGACCTCTACACCGAGACCAAGAACGTCTTCATCGACCTCGAGCTGACGGTCGGCACCTCGAGATCCGGGCGACGGCGCTCGAACCAGTCGCGCAGGGCGATGGTCGTGGTCTTGAAGGCGATCTCCGCCCACGGGACGTGCTCGGGCGCGAAGGCGACGACCTCGGTCGCCTCGGGCGTCGGGGCCGCGCTGCCGCCGACGATCCTCGCCTCGTAGGCGATCGTCACGACGGACGCCTCCAGCCGCGTGTAGAGCCCGATGATCTCGCCCGGTTCGATGAGCAGCCCGGTCTCTTCGTGCGTCTCGCGGATCGCCGCTTCGTGGACCGTCTCGTCGACCTCGAGGAAGCCGCCGGGCTGCGCCCATGAGCCCTTGCCCGGCTCGATGCCGCGCCGGATCAGGACGATCTCGCCGGCGTCGGTGATCGGGAAGGTCGTGACGACCAGGCGCGGGTTGACGTAGACGATGTGCCCGCACGCCTGGCAGGCGAGCCGATCGCGGTCCTCCCCGGGGATGGCGCCGAAGACCAGCGGCGATCCGCAGCGCGAGCAGAAGTTGAGGGAGTCCGCGATCCACGAGGGGACGCCGCGGCCCGAAGGAAGGTCCGTCGAGCGGCCGTCGAGGCCGCGCTCGAAGCGTCGTCAGGCACGCGAGGACGTGGTCACGCGGCGAGCACCACGATCGACGCGGCGACGAGGACCGCGAGCCCGATCAGGCTGACCGCCACCCAGGCGAGGCGGAAGACGCCCTTGACGCGGTCGATCGGCATCCACGCCCAGGCCGAGCGCCAGATGCGCAGGATCGCGTCGGCGGTCGTCACGACGAGCAGCGGCGCGGCGATGACGACGCACAGCTTGACGAGCGGGCTGCCAGGGGAGATGCCGAGCTCGAGCGCCGTGATCGCGATCGTGCCCGCGATGAGCACGAGCACGCTCAGGAGGACGTAGTGCTGCTGGAGCGGGGTCGGGGCGACCTCCGGGACCGATCGTGGAGGCAGGCCCTGGAGGCTCGGCGGGAGCGTGGGCGTCCGCACGGCCTGCCGGTCGAGGACGGGCATCCCGGGTTCCCAGCGCTC
This sequence comes from uncultured Chloroflexia bacterium, assembly GCA_963765245.1. GTDB lineage: Bacteria > Chloroflexota > Limnocylindria > Limnocylindrales > CSP1-4 > SPCO01. The sequence continues at coordinate 148,540 of CAVXVP010000001.1, read as the reverse complement.
ATCTTCCATCGTGCCCCGAGTGTAGCCCGGGTGCGGCAGGTGGTCGGCCGAGCCTAGAGCGTGCGCGCCTCGTCGGCGTCGGGGCGGTCGACGACGATCTCGCAGGTCGGGCAGAACCAGCGGGTCTCGAGCGGCGTCCCGCACGGGCCGTGGCGAGTCGGTTCGGCGTCGGGCGTCCCGCGAGCGCCCCAGTCGGCGAGCACCCGCAGCGCCGACGCGAGGTCCTGGCCGGCGGCGGTCAGCGAGTACGACATCCGCGGCGGGCGCTGCTGGTAGGGCGTCGAGACGACGATCCGCTCGCGCTCGAGGCGGCGGAGGCGGTCGGTCAGGATGTTCGGGGCGATCCCGGCGACGGCCTCGCCCAGCTCGTTGAACCGCCGCGGGCCGTCGAGCAGCGCCTCGACGATCAGCAGGCTCCAGCGATCGCCGACTCGGTCGAGGGCGGCTTCGAGGGGTGACGGCTCGCGCCGGGCGGCGGGTTCGGCCATGGCTTCGATGGTAGGTGCGGTGTGGGGGCTTGTCACGGTCGCGAGTCAGTAGTAGATTGCAAGTCACAAGTCTATCGCAGCCTCGCAAGCCTTCCGGGAGAACACACCGAATGAGCGTCATCGAAGAGCTCCAGACCGCCGTCGCCTCGATCGCCGAGAGTGCCGGCCCATCCATCGTCGGGATCGGCCGCGGCACGCGCGGCTCCGGCGTCGTCCTCGCCTCGGGCAAGGTCCTGACCAACGCCCACAACCTGCGCGGCGACGAAGTCACCGTCACGTTCGCTGACGGCCGTCGCACGCGCGGGACCGTTGCCGGCTGGGACGGCGACGGCGACCTCGCGGTCATCGACGTCGACACGGCAGGCGCGACCCCGCTCGAGTGGGCCGACGGCGCGTCGCTCACCGTCGGCAGCGCCGTCTTCGGTGCCGGCGCCAGCCACGGTGGTGGCACCCGCGTCACGTTCGGCCTCGTGTCGGCGGTCGCGCGGGCGTTCCGCGGCCCCGGTGGCCGGAAGATCGACGGAAGCGTCGAGCACACGGCGCCGCTCGCACCCGGATCGTCGGGCGGAGCGCTCCTCGACGCGGACGGCAAGCTCGTCGGCCTCAACACCAACCGCATCGGCGAAGGGTTCTACCTGGCCCTGCCGGCCGACGCCGAGCTGCGTGCCCGGGTCGACGCCCTGGGTCGTGGCGAGTCCCCCACCCGTCCGCGCCTCGGCGTGGCCGTCGCCCCGTCGCACGTCGCGCGCCGGATGCGCCGTTCGGTCGGTCTGCCCGAGCGTGACGGGATCCTCGTCCGTGGCGTCGAGGACGGCAGCCTCGCGGCAGCGGCCGGGATCGAGGCCGGTGACCTGATCGTCGAGGCCGGCGGCAAGCCGATCACCGACGCCGACGACCTCCACGCGGCCCTCGCCTCGCTGGAGCTCCCGTTCGAGGTCAAGCTGGTGCGCGGCAACGACGAGCGGACCGTCCAGGTCGGTGGCGGCACGACCGCGACCGGGGAGGCCTGACCGCGGTGGTCGCGCTGGCGCCCCTGCCCGATCCCGTGCCGCTCGTCGATGACGACGCGGACGACGGCGCCGCACTCGACGCGTACTCGGTCGCGGTCTCGACCGCGGCCGAGCGCCTGATCCCGTCCGTCGCCAGCCTGCGCGTCACGCGCCAGGTCGGTGGCTGGACGGCCGGCGGTGCCGGTTCGGCGGTCGCCATCGAGCCTGTCGGATATCTCGTCACGTCGGCGCACGTCGTGGCCGGGTCCGACAAGGGCACCGCCACGTTCGTCGACGGCGCCGAGCTCGAGTTCCAGGTCGTCGGGCGCGATCCCCTCTCGGACCTCGCGGTCGTCCGAACGACCGGCGGGACGCCGCGCCCGGCGCCGCTCGGCCACGCGGAGCGGCTGCGCGTCGGCCAGCTGGTCGTCGCGATCGGCAATCCGCTCGGCTTTGCGGGGACCGTGACGGCGGGCGTCGTCAGCGCGCTCGGTCGGTCGCTGGCGACGCGCGACGGGCGGGCGAGCCGGCTCGTGGAGAACGTCATCCAGACCGACGCGGCACTCAACCCCGGCAATTCCGGGGGCGCGCTCGCCGATTCGCGCGGCCGGGTCATCGGCATCAACACGGCCGTGGCCGGGATCGGTCTCGGGCTCGCGGTCCCGATCGACGGCGCCACGCGCCGGATCATCGAGAGCCTGATCGTCCACGGTCGCGTCCGGCGCGCGTTCCTCGGCATCGTCGGCGGGACCCGCCCTCTCGGACAGGACGTCGCCGACCGACTTGGCCGGACGCGCGGCCTGGAGGTCGTCCAGCTGCTCGAGCCCGGACCCGCCGCCAGCGCCGGCGTGCGCGTCGGCGACATCGTGGTCGAGCTCGACGGGAGCGCGATCGAAGGCGTCGGCGACCTCCAGCGAAGCCTGATCGACGACGTGATCGGGCGGCGGATCGACCTCCGCGTCGAGCGCAACGGCGAATCCCGGTCGATCTCCGTCACACCGGTCGAACTGACCGCCTAGACACACGCGGGCGCGCGGACCCGCTAGCATCCGGCGCATGGAGCGCCTCGTCGCCTGGTATCAGGTCGGGTCCTCGTATGGTGCCGTCGCCGCGCTGATCATCGCCAACCTCGTTCCGCTGGTCGGCGTCCTCTGGTTCGGCTGGGATGTCTGGGGGATCCTCATCATCTACTGGCTGGAGAACGGCATCGTCGGGCTCTTCAACGTCCTCAAGATGCGGCGCGCCGAGGGGTCGGAAGACAGCTCCCCGATGGCGTCTGCCGACACCCGACGACGGTTGAACGGTTTCAAGGTCAACGGACGCTCCCCGAGCGGCTCTGAGAAGGCCGTCCTGATCCCGTTCTTCATCATGCATTACGGGATGTTCTGGGTGGTCCACGGCATCTTCGTGCTGCTGCTACCGCTTTTCGCGTTCACCGGCGCCAACGGTTCCCCCGATTTCGGGACCACGTTGGACCCGCTGGCGATCCTGTTCGTCCTGGTCGGTCTGTTCATCAGCCACGGCCTGTCGTACCGCCTGAACTACATCGGCCGCGGTGAATACCTGCGGACCACGGCCGATCCAGCAGATGTTCGCGCCGTACGGTCGGCTGGTGATCCTCCACGTCACGATCATCTTCGGTGCGATCCTGATCGGGGTGACCGGCGCCTCGGCGGCGGCGATCGTCGTGCTGGTGCTGCTCAAGATCGCGCTCGACCTCGGGCTCCACCTGGCCGAGCACCGGAACGACGCCGACCGTCGCGACGGCGGTCTCCGCATCGTGACCATGGCGCCGCGTCCGGTCGAGCGCGTCGTGCGCGATCCGCGCTTCGAGCGCCTCGTCCCGGCCGATGCCGAACTCGTCTGGCTCGCGGGCGGCGGCCTCTGGGCCGAAGGGCCCGTCTACGTGCCGACCGAGGACGCCCTGATCTGGAGCGATGTGCGGCGCAACGTCGTCCATCGCTGGTCGGCACGCCGACGGCGTCACCGATCTCTACCGCCCGTCCGATTTCGCGAATGGCCACACGCTCGACCACGACGGGCGCGTCCTCGCCTGCGAGCACGGCCTGCGACGCGTCGCGCGCTACGAGAGCGACGGCAGCCGCACGACCGTCGTCGACCGGTACCAGGGCCGGCGGCTCAACTCGCCGAACGACATCATCGTCGCCTCGGACGGGGCGATCTGGTTCACCGACCCGCCGTACGGGATCCTCGACGACCGGGAGGGCTACAAGGCCGACTCCGAGCTGGGTGGCTGCTTCGTCTTTCGCCTGGACCGCACGACCGGCGAGCTGACGGTCGCGACCGACGCCCTCGTCCACCCCAACGGGCTTGCGCTCTCGCTCGACGAACGGACGCTCTACGTGTCCGACACGGGGATGGTCGAGGGCCGCCACCACATCATGGCCTTCGACGTCGTCGACGGGAGCCGGCTCGAAGGGCCGCGCGTCTTCCACGTCATGGAGCCCGGCGTCTCGGACGGTTTCCGGCTCGATGTCGACGGCAACATCTGGACGTCGGCCGGCGACGGGATCCACGTCCTCGACTCCGGACGGGGTCGAGCTCGGACGGATCGTCCTGCCGGAGGAGGCCAGCAACTGCACCTTCGGCGGCGCCGATGGTCGGCGGCTGTTCATCACCGCCACGTCGACCCTGTGGTCGATCGAGGTCGGGATCCGCGGGGCGCTGACGCCCTGGGTGGATGAGGGGCCGGCGAGCGCCTAGCTCGTTGCTGGGGTCGTCGAGGACGGCCTGGGTCTGGCGGGCGCGCCAGGCGGCCAATCGCTCCGCGAGCTCCGGGTCGCGAGGTGGCCAGGATCGCCGCCGCCAGGAGGCCCGCGTTGGTGGCATTGCCGATGCCGACCGTGGCGACCGGCACGCCGCGCGGCATCTGGACGATCGAGAGCAGCGAGTCGAGACCGCCGAGGTGCTCGGTCGGGATCGGGACGCCGACGACGGGGAGTGCCGTCTTCGAGGCGAGCATCCCGGGCAGGTGGGCGGCGCCGCCGGCCCCCGCGATGATCACGCGGATCCCGCGGCCGGCGGCCTCCTCGGCGTAGCGGAACAGCCGATCCGGCGTCCTGTGCGCCGACACGACCTTGAGCTCCGAAGGCACACCGAGCTCGTCGAGGACGGCGACGGCCGCCTCGAGTGTCGGGAAGTCGGAGCGGCTGCCGCCGACGATGCCGACGATGGGGCGATCGTGCGTCGTGCCCTCGCTCATCGATCGTCCTCCGTCTGCATGGTCTCGTCGGCCCAGTGGAGCTTGGCACGTGCCCCGCTGACCGCCGCGAGCGCCTGGTCCGTCGTGGCCCCGAGTGCCGTGAGGTGGCCCATCTTGCGACGTTCGAACACCTCGCGCTTGTCGTAGAGGTGGAGGTGGACGGCGGGATCGCCGAGGGCCTCGGCCACGCCGAGGAGATGGGCCTCGCGTCGCGGCCCGGTCCCGAGCAGGTTGACCATCGCCGCCGGGCCGTGCGCGGCCGTCGAGCCGAGCCCCAGCCCGCAGATCGCCCGGATGTGCTGCTCGAACTGGGACGTCGCGGCGCCCTCGATCGTCCAGTGGCCCGAGTTGTGGACGCGTGGCGCCAGCTCGTTGACGACCAGCGTCTCGTCGGGCATCAGGAACAGCTCCACGGTCAGGGTGCCCTGGAGGTCCATCGCCGCCGCGAGCGCCGTCCCGATCGCGGCCGCGTCGTCCGTCACCCGGGCCGAAGCCGGGGCGGGCACGCACGTTCGGGCGAGGACGCCGGCGTCATGCACGTTCCCCCCGATCGGGAAGATCGCGACCTGGTCGCCGGCTCGCGCGACGATCACCGAGAGCTCCATCGAGAAGGCGAGCTCGCGCTCGGCGAGCAGGACGGCACCGGGCTGCACGCCGAGGCGCTCCCAGGCACCGTCGAGCTCGTCCGTGGCGGTGATCCGGATCTGGCCCCGGCCGTCATAGCCGCCGGTCGGCAGCTTGAGACGGAGCGGCAGGCCCAGCGTCGCCGGCCGCCGCCCGCGCATCCGCGACCGACCTGACCTCACGCCACGGGGCGACGGCGATCCCCGCCCCCTCGACGAACCGGCGCTCGGCGAGGCGATCCTGGGTCACGAGCAGTGGCCTGCGCCCGGGCCGAACCGGGACCCGTGCCTCGACGGCCTCGACGACGGCGGCCGCCACGTGCTCGAGCTCGTAGGTCACGACGTCGCTGACCTCGGCCAGCCGCAGCGCCGCATCGACGTCGTCGTAGCCGCCGACGATGACCAGGTCGGCGATGGCCGCTGCCGGGCAACCGGCATCCGGGTCGAGCACGGCGACCCGGTAGCCCATCGCGCGCGCCGCCATCCCGAGCATGCGCCCGAGCTGGCCGCCTCCGAGGATGCCGATCGTCGCGGGCGGCTCGATCGGCGCGATCGGGGTTTGGTCTGACATCTCCCCGAGTGTAGGCGGCTACCCTGTGGCGATGGTTCCCATCGAACACGTGGTCGTGACCGGGCTGATGGGCGCCGGCAAGACGACGACCGGGCAGATGCTCGCGAAGCGCCTCCGTTGGGGGTGGCGCGATTCGGACATCGACATCGAGGCGTCGACCGGCAAGACCGTCCGCGCGCTGCGCGACAGCGAGGGCGTGGACGCGATGCATCGGCGCGAGGCGGCGCAACTCCTCGACGCGCTCGGGTCGCAGGAACCGAACGTGGTCAGCGCCGCCGCGAGCGTCGTCGAGGACCCCGCCGCCTGCGCCGCGATGACGAAGCCGGGTGTCGCGGTGTTCTGGCTGCACGCCAGCCCGCAGGTCCTGGCCACCAGGTTCGATTCCGAGGACGAGCACCGACCTGCGTACGGCCCGGATCGCCGCGGCGTTCCTCGCCGCGCAGGCAGCCCATCGTGAACCGCTCATCGCGAGCATCGGCGCACACCGCATCGACGTCGACGGCCTGACCCCGGACGAGGTCGTCGCACGGGTCGCGGACGTGCTCGGTAGCATCGGGGCATGACCGACCGAACGGCGCTCATCCTCGATGTCGACACCGGCATCGACGACAGCCTCGCCCTGCTGTACGCGGTCGCGTCGCCCGATGCCGAGCTCATCGCCGCGACCTGTGTCTCGGGCAACATCGACGCGCGTCAGGTCGCCATCAACACGCGAGCGATCCTGGAGCTGGCCGGCCGCACCGACGTCGAGGTCGCGCTGGGACGCGAGGTCCCGCTCGTCCGTGCGCTCGAGACGACGCCCGAGACGCACGGGCCGCAGGGGCTCGGTCACGCCGTGCTGCCGCCGCCGACCGCGCCGATCTCGGACCGTCACGCCGTCGACGTCATCCTCGACGAGGCGCGCCGGCGACCGGGCGAGATCACGCTCGTGACGCTCGGGCCGCTCACGAACCTCGCCATCGCGGTCCTGCGCGAGCCGGCGCTGCCCGGCCTGCTCAAGGGCTACACGCTGATGGGCGGCGCGTTCGGCGTCTCGGGCAACACGACCCCGACGACCGAGTGGAACATCCACTGCGACCCCGAGGCGGCGAAGATCGTCTTCCGCGCCTGGGCCGCAGCGCGCGAGGCCGATCCGACGATCCCGCGACCGCTCGCCCTCGGTCTCGACGTCACCGAGCAGGCGCGGATCCTGCCCGAGGACGTCGTCCGGCTGGCCCGCCGCGCCGGCAGCACCCCGGACGACTCGATCGCGCTCGCGCGCGGCGAGGACCCGATGCTCGCGACCCGCTCCGTGGCGAGCAACCCGATCGTCCGCTACGTCGCCGACGCGCTGCGCTTCTACATGGAGTTCCACGCCCGGTACGACGGCTTCTACGGTGCGTTCATCCACGATCCGCTGGCCGTCGCCGCGGCGCTCGACCGGAGCCTGGTCACGACCGAGGCGCTCTACGTCGACGTCGAGACGCGCGGCGAGATCACGTCCGGGATGACCGTCGCGGATCGACGACGACTGACGGGCAAGCCGCCGAACCTCGATGTCGCGGTCACGGCCGAACGTCGCGGAGTTCCTCGATCGCCTCGTCGAACGCGTCGGAGGGCTGGCGGCGGACCGATCCGACGTGTCACGCTAGGGACCACGGCGACTCGGCCCATCACCGGAGTCGCCGCGATGGCAGGGAGGCGCAACGTGGCCATGAGTTGGGGCCGGTTCGACACCCGGACGATCGTCCTGATCCCGATCGCGATCGCGATCAACATCGTGCTCGGCCAGACCGTCGCGTCCGTCCTCAAGGTCCCGATCTACCTCGATTCGATCGGGACGATCCTGGTCGGCGTCCTGGCCGGGCCGATCCCCGGTCTGGTCACCGGCGTTCTCGCGAACCTGATCTGGACCTACGTCCTGCCCGCCCCGTTCCACTCCGACTTCGCGGCGCCGTTCGTCGATCGTGGCCGCGTGGATCGGCCTGTTCGCGGGCCTCGCGGCCCAGCTGGGGCTTCTTCCGCAGCCGGCCGAACGCGAGCTGGGCGACAGGTCGCCGGTCGCCGCCGCTGCTCGTCATCCTCGTCCTCGGCGGCGATCGGCTACTACGGGTTCGTGCCGTTCTACACGGACGGAGACTTCACGTTCTTCGGCGACACGACGGACGCAGCCTCCCGTTCTTCATCGCTGTTCGGCTACCTGATCGCGATCGGCATCATCGCGGCGATCGTCGGGCTCATCGTCCTGCTCGTCGTCCGCCGCGACATCGGCGTCGCCTATGTCGCGATCGCGGGGCTGATCTGCGGGATCGTGTCGGCGATCATCTCGGCGCCGATCTCGGCCGTCGTCTTCGGTGGCGTGACCGGGTCCGGCACGGACCTCCTCGTCGCCGCGTTCCAGCAGGCCGGCTCCGATCTCCAAACGGCCGTCCTCCAGCAGGGCCTGCTCTCGGACCCGATCGACAAGACGATCGACGTTCTTCATCGTCTTCGTCATCCTCCAGGCCCTGTCGCGACGGTTCGTCGCCCGGTTCCCGCAGGGTGAGAAGGCGATCGGGCCTGGAGGCCGACGTAGACGCGTCGACGTCGGCCCGGGTCATCCGGGCCGACGACCTCGAGCCGGACGATGCGGCCCTCATCGCCCGGCTCGTTCCGCCGACGCCGAGCCCGTACCACCGGCTCAACCCGCTGACCAAGGCGATCATCGCGACGGTCGGCTCGATCGGCGCGTTCCTGCTCGGCGGCTACATCGGCCCGATCGTCATCGTGGTCGATCATGGTCGTGCTGGCGTGGCGTGCCGGCGTGCTGCGGCGCCTCGCTCGTGCGCGTCGTTCCTGCTGACGCTGCCGATCGCGATCTCGGTCGATCCTGGTCAGCGTCTTCACCCGGGCCGGCACGACCGTCCTCTTCGTGATCGGCCCGTTCGACGCGACCGTCGAGGGCGTCGACTTCGCGGCCCAGACCCTCGTCCGCCTGTTCGCCATCTCGACCTCGATCGGGCTGTTCATCCTGACCACCGATCCGCGGGCGTTCGTCCTCGACCTCGAGCGGCGTGGCGTGCCGCCGCGGGTCGCGTTCGTCGCCGTCGCGACGATCGAGGCGGTCCCGACCCTCGTCGAGCGGGCCGCGGTCATCGGCGAGAGCCAGCGAGCGCGCGGCCTCGACACCGAGGGCAGCGTCCGGGCGCCGGCTGCGCGGGATCCTGCCGCTGGTCGGGCCGGTCATCCTGACCTCCCTGACCGACGTCGAGGAGCGGAGCCTGGCGCTCGAGTCGCGGGCGTTCAGCCGGCCCGGGCAAGCGCCACCTGCTGTGGGCGATGCCCGACACGACGTGGGAGCGCGTGGTCCGCTGGCTGCTCGTCCTGGCCTGTCGTCGCGGCTCGTCGCCTTCCGCGTCGTCCGGTCTGCTGTGAGCGACGATGCTGACGCTCGAGCGGCGTCAGCGTACCGCTACGCCGGCTACGCGAGGATCGGTCCTGCACGACATCGACCTGACGCTCGCCGACGGCGAGATCGTCGGGCGTGGTCGGGGCGAACGACGCGGGCAAGTCGACGCTGTGCCTGGTCGCGTCCGGGCTCGCGCCGGGCTCGATCGGCGGCGCGCTGACCGGCGACGGTCGCGATCGACGGCGTCGTCGATGGCCGGCAAGCCGCTCCACGAGTTCGCGACGCGGGTCGGGATCGGGTTCCAGAACCCGGCCACGCAGCTGTCCGGCGTGACCGGCTCGGTCTTCGAGGAGGTCGCGCTCGGGCCGATGAACCTGGGCCTGCCGGCGCGCGAGACGGTCGCGCGGACCAAGGCCGCGCTCGCGATCCTCGGCATCGAGGCCCTGGCCGAGCGCGAGCCGCGGCGGCTGTCCGGCGGTCAGGCGCAGCTCGTCGTCATCGCCTCGCTGCTCGCCATGCGACCGGCCCATCTCGTCCTCGACGAGCCGACCGCGCAGCTCGACCCGGAGGGGACGCGGCTGGTCGGCGACGGCCCTGCGCGAGCTGGCCGCGACCGGGACGGCGCTGCTCGTCGTCGAGCACAAGACCGACCTGCTCGACGGCCTGTGCAGCCGGGTCGCTCGTGGTCGACGACGGGCCGCATCGTGCTCGACGGCCCGGCGCGGCGAGGTCCTCGCCGACCCGCGGCTCGACGGCGTGGGGCGTCGAGGCGCCGTCGCGGATCCGGCTGGCCAAGGCGCTGACCGCGCGCAGGCCTGGATCCTGCCGTTCTGGCCGGATCGGAGGTCGGCGCGTGACCTCGCTCGCGCTCGAGGGCGTCGGCTTCGTCTACCCGGACGGCACGCGTGCCCTCGACGGCGTCGACCTGGCGATCGCGCCGGGCGAGCTGCGTCGCCGTCATCGGCCAGAACGGGAGCGGCAAGTCGACGATGGTCCGCCACCTCGACGGCCTGCTGCGACCGACGGAGGGCCGCGTCCTGCACGACGGCGCCGACGTCGTCGGACGAGCGGGTCGCCGCGCTCGCGGCCCGGGTCGGGATCGTCTTCCAGAACCCGGATCGCCAGATCTTCGCCGGCAAGGTCCGGGCCGAGGTCGAGTTCGGCCCGCAGATCCTCGGACGGACACCGGCCGAGGCGGCCAGCCGCCGCAGCTGCAGCCCTCGAGGCCGTCGGGCTCGACCGACCTCGATCGATGCCAACCCGTACGACCTCGGCTACTCGCGCCGCAAGCTGCTGACGCTGGCCTCGATCCTCGCGATGGAGACGCCGGTCATCGTGCTCGACGAGCCGACGACCGGCCAGGACGCGCGGGGCGTCGCCCGCATCCAGCGGGTCATCGCCGACCTGTCGAGCCGCGGGCCGAACGGTCATCGCGATCAGCCACGACATGCGGTTCGTCGCCGAGACGTTCGGCCGGGTCGTGGTCATGGGCGCCGGACGCGTCGCTCCTCGACGGGCCTCCGGCGACGGTCTTCGCCGAGACGGCCTGGCCGACGCTGGCATCGACCTACCTGGACGCCCCGCTGGCCGCGCGGGTCGGCGCGCGCCTCGGGCTCGGGTCGACGCCGACCGAGGCGTCGCTGGTCCGAGCCCTCGGCGCGATCAGCGCTCGCGGTTGACCCAGACGCCGCCGGGGCCGGTGTAGCTGATCCCCTCGCCCCAGGTCGCGATGGTCTTGCCGGTGTTGGTGATCGCCATCTCGCCGTAGTCACCGTAGACCTCGGCATAGCCGGCCGCCGACTTGTACGGCGCACCCGACGTCGCGTCGGAGATGCGCACCGGCGCCGACCATGTCGCGCCACCATCGCTCGAGCGGCGGTACCACGTGTTCCAGGCGTCGACGTTGCCGCCGCCGGAGGTCTGCATGAAGGCGATCCGGACGTCACCGCTGGCGCCCGACTCGATCATCGGCATGGTCGACTCCTCCCCGACCGTCGAGATGACCGCGGGCGTCGTCCAGTGCGCTCCATGATCGGTCGAGCGCGACGCATAGATCGTTCTGCTTGCCACCGGCGGTCGTCGCGCCGTCGTAGAGGTAGACGAGCGCGCCGTTGGCGTCTGCCGACACGACCGAGTGCCCCTGGTAGAAGTCCGTGGTGCACCCGACGGCCGTGCAGTTGAGGCCCGGCTGTGTCGGTGGCGACGATGACGTCGGCCCACGTGGCGCCCTTGTCCCGCGAGATCGACGACGTGCTCCTCGTCCGCGCCGACCAGCGCGGAATGCTTGCCGGCGTTGCTGTACTGCAGGCTCGAGATGGCGAAGTAGACGTTCCCGTCGGCGTCGACGTCACCGTCGAACGTGTAGTCGTAGCGACCCGTGTCGAGGAGCTTCACCTGGCTCCAGGTCGCCCCAGCGTCGTGCGAGCTGGCCACCCATGGGTCGCCGCCGGTCGGTCCGTTGAACGAGGCGTACACGTCCTTGCCGTCGTTGCTGACCGCGAGGATCGGCTTGTCGTTCCAGGACACGTTGCCGTATGTCTTGACCGCCGGCGACCAGGTGGCGCCATGGTCGGTCGACTTGGTGAACCACACGTTGAAGCCGATCATGAACAGGGAGTAGACGTCGCCCGTGTTCGGGACGACCTCGATGATCGGGTCGAACTGGCCCTTGCCCTTGCAGGCGCAGAGTGGCTTGGTCGGGCTCCAAGTGGCGCCGTTGTCCGCGCTCACGGCGAGCGCGATGAAAGGCGTGGGGCAGTTCCCCGGACAGGGCTTCTCGGTGCCATAGCGCGTCGTCAGGAGGTACACGTACGGCGAGTGGGGGTCGGCCGCGATGGCGGGCTCCCAGTCGTCGACCATCGTGTCGATCGGGATCTCGCCGGCCCAGCCCGTCGCGGTCGGGGCCGCGGCGCCCTGCGAGGTAGGCACGTTTGCCGTTCTGGCCGGCCCGGCCCTCGCGGAGCGCCTCCTCCCACGCCTCGACGCGCTGTTCGACGCCCTCGGCCTGCTCGTCGCGCTCCTCGTTCGCGTCGACTCCGTCGTTCGATGTCCGCTGCGGTCGCGGGAAGTCCGGCCCTGGCGATCGGGCCTGGGTCCTCTGCTGGTCGCGTGACCCAGACCCCGAGCAGGCCGACGACGAGGATGGCGATCACGGCACCGGTCAGGAGGCCGAATCGCTCACGGGCGGTGGTCATCGAAAAGCCCTCCACGCACCGACGCCGCATCCTCCAGCGGCCGGACCGGCGCAGTCTACGCCGCGGTCCGGGCCTTGAGAATGTCGTCCCGGGGCGCGCCGCATCCTGATGGTGTCCGGACGCACCGCCCCTCAGGCGTCGTCCGCGCCGTGCGTCCTGACCGCCCGGTCGCCACGACCAGCAGCAGGAACGAGGTCTCCACGACGTCGATGCCGGCGATGACGAGGGCGACGATCAACGGCAGCGCGTCGCCCAGCACCCAGCCCGCTCCGGCCGCGCCAGCCGCGAGCGCGAGGAAGACGAGCCGGACGCCGCGGATCAGGCCAGGGACGTCGTCGCGGCCGCCGGCGAGCCGCGCCAGGCCGCGCGACAGGAGGATGACCGCGATCGCTGCCGACGCGCCGACGAGCGCGGCGCGGACGAGCGGCGGCGGGTGCACGATCGCATCGAGCGTCTCCGCGTTCGCACCCACCAACGTCGCTGCCACGACAGCGACGGCGCCCAGCGCGAGCGCGACGAGGGCGGCCAGTCGCGGGGTCATATCGGCAAGGATAGATGGCTCAGGTATCCTCCCGACCTGATGACTTGGCGTCGCCGCGCGCACGGCGGTCTTGCCGCCCTGGTGACGATCGCGCTGGTCGCCGGCTGTGACGCCACGGTCCCGTCATCCAGCCCAACGGCTCCCAGTCCCGTCACGACCACGTCGTCCCCCACGACCGGGCCATCCGCGTCCCCGTCCGCCGCCGCGGTCGCAGTCCCGCCGGCACACTGGAGCGATTGCGGCAACGGCTTCCAATGCGCCGACATCCGCGTCCCGAGCGACTACGGCAACACCTCCGCCGGCTACCTGAACGTGTCGCTCCTGCGACTGCCGGCGACCGAGCCCAAGGACCGCATCGGCTCGCTGCTGGTGAACCCCGGCGGGCCGGGCGGGTCCGGCGTCGAGTTCGTTCGCGCGGCGGGCGAGTCGGGACAGTTCCCGACGAGCCTGCGCAAGCGCTTCGACATCGTCGGCTTCGATCCGCGTGGCGTGAATGCGAGCACGGAGATCCGCTGCATCGACAACCTCGATCCGCAGGCCCTGCTCGATCCGTCGCCGGACGACGCCACCGAGCTCGAGGAGCTGGTCGACGCGGCCCGCGACTACGCCGGCGAATGCGCCAAGCGCAACGACACGACGCTGCCCTACCTGTCGACCGACGCCGTGGTCCAGGACCTCGACGTCATCCGCCAGGCGGTCGGCGACGAGAAGCTCACCTACCTCGGCTTCTCCTACGGGACGCTCATCGGCTCGCTCTACGCGGACCGCTATCCCGACCGCGTCCGGGCGATGGTCCTCGACGGGGCGATGGACCCGTCGATGGGACTCGAGCAGTTCCGCGCCGGACAGGCCGGCGGGCTTCGAGAAGGCGCTGACCAGCTTCCTCGACGACTGCGCCGCGCGGACGGCCTGCGCCTTCCACGAGGGCGGCAAGCCGGCGCGCGGCGTTCGATGCGCTGATGGCCTCGATCGACGCGAAGCCGCTCCCGGCGACGCATCGCCCACGATCGTCGATCGGTCGGGCCGGGGATCGCCGAATACGCCGTCCTTGCGGCTCTGTACGCGCAGGAATCGTGGCCGGTCCTGGCGAGCTCGCTCGCCCTGGCCAAGCGCGGTGACGGCTCGCTGATGCTCGCGATCGCCGACCCGTACCAGGGTCGCAAGCCGAACGGCTCCTACTCGAACCAGCACGACGCCTATACCGCCAACACGTGCCTCGACTTCCCCGCCCCGACCGACGTCGCCACGTACACGGACTGGGCGAAGAAGCTGGAGGCGTCAGCACCGCATTTCGCCGAGCTCATCGCCTACAACGACCTTGCCTGCGCGTTCTGGCCGGTCGCCGCCCGAACGGACGCCCGCGACGGTCTCGGGCGCCGGTGCGCCGCCGATCGTCGTCATCGGCACGACCGGCGACCCGGCCACGCCCTACGCCTGGGCGCAGGCGCTCGCCAAGGAGCTGACGTCGGCGGTCCTTGTCACCCACGAGGGCGAGGGCCACACCGCCTACCTCACCGACTCGTGCGTGCAGCGGGCGGTCAACGAATACCTGCTCGGACTCACGCCGCCGAAGGCCGGGTTGACCTGCCAGTAGGGCGCGCCGCTCAGCCCAGGGCGACCTCGTGGATCTCGCCGTCGACGATCCGCCAGGCGCGGACGCCCGGGCCGCCGGTCGCCGGGTCCGCCTCGTCGTCGCTGAGCGATGACCAGGATGTAGAGCGCGTCGGGGTAGAAGGCCAGGCCGATGTCGGTCGGCGACGGGTCGGCCGGCGTGTGCGTGTGCGAGTGGACGATCCCCCAGAAGACCTCGTCGGCGTCGTCGGTGGCGATCGTCAGGCGGAGCAGGTCGTCGGGGTCGATCTCGTAGCGGTACGGCGACGCCGCCTTGTTCCGCGTCGGCTCGAAGCGCAGGGCGTGACCGCCATCGGCCGCCGCGGCGTCGCCGACGATCAGGCCGCAGGCCTCGTTCGGGTACTCGGCGCGGGCGTGGGCGACGATCGCGTCGCGGATCCGGCGCGGCAGGACCGCCGGCGGCCGGACCCGGGGTGACCGCTCACCACCAGTTGACGCCGCCCTCGAGCGCCTCCTCCATCTCGTCGAGGTTGGTCGAGAACGTGCCGGCCGACAGGTACTTCCAGCCGCCGTCGGGGAGCAGCGCGACGATCGTCCCGGACTCCATCTCGGTGGCGACGCGGGCCGCGGCGACCAGCACGGCCCCGCACGACGGCCCGCCGAAGATGCCCTCGCGGTAGACGAGGTCGCGCAGCGCGGCGATCGCGTCGCGGTTCGAGACGAGGTACTTCGCGTCGATCAGCGACGGATCGAGGATCTCGGGGATGAACCCGTCGTCGAGCGAGCGCAGGCCCTGGACCAGCTCGCCGGGGAGTGGCTCGGCGGCGACGATCCGGACGCCCGGCTTCTGCTCGCGGAGATAGCGCGAGACGCCCATCAGCGTCCCGCCGGTGCCGAGGCCGGCGACGAAGACGTCGATCTCGGGGCAGTCGGCGAGGATCTCCGGGCCGGTCGTCTCGTAGTGGGCCTGCGGGTTGGCCGGGTTGCCGTACTGGTACGGCATCACGAAGCGCTCGTCCTTGCTGACCAGGTGCTTGGCCAGCGCGATCGCCCCGTTCGAGCCCAGTCGCCCCCGGGCGAGTCGATGACCTCGGCGCCGAACAGCGCGGCCATCTGGCGCCGCTCGTTGGTGACGTTGTCGGGCATGACCAGCGCGACGCGATAGCCCTTGCGCCGGCCGATCATCGCCAGCGCGATCCCGGTGTTGCCCGACGTCGGCTCGAGGATGATCGAATCCTCGTGCAGGCGGCCGCGCGCCTCGAGGTCCTCGATCAGGTACTTGGCGACGCGATCCTTGACCGAGCCCGGTCGGGTTGAGCATCTCGAGCTTGGCGAAGATGCGGACCGTCCGGGTTCGGCGACATGCGCGGGATCTCGACCAGCGGCGTGTGGCCGATCGCCTCGAGGATGTCGCCGTAGCGGCCGCCGTGCGGGACCAGCGCCTCGTGGGCGTGCGCGTGCGCGTGCTCGTCTTCGGCCTCGATCGAGCCGCCGAGGGACGGCCATCGGTCAGCCGCCGGCCATCGCCGGCAGGAGGCGGACCTCGTCGGCCGGGGCGACCGGCGTGTCGAGGCCGGCCAGGTAGCGGACGTCCTGGCCGTTGACGTAGACGTTGACGAACCGGTTGAGGTCGCCGTCGTCGGTCAGCAGCTGCGAGCCGAGCGACGGGTGCTTCGCCACGAGCGCGTCGACGACCGCCCGGATCGAGTCGCCGTCGAGCTCGAGCGACTTGACGCCGCCCACGTTGGGGCGCAGGACGGCCGGGATGAAGACCGTGCTCATGCGCGCGCCTCCGGCGAGACCTTGCCGGCCAGGCCGGTCATGGTCATCAGGAACGGCGCGTCGACGTCGACGCCGTCGACCTGCAGCGGGCCGGCCCTCGGCGCGCGCCTGGACGGCGGCGTCGGAGCAGACCGGGCAGTTCGGGTCGCGGCGCAGCTTGAGCTCGGTGAACTCGGTCTCGAGGGCATCGAACAGCAGCAGCCGGCCGGCCAGCGTGTTGCCGATCCCGAGCAGGACCTTGAGCGCCTCGTTGGCCTGGAGCAGGCCGAGGATGCCCGGGCACGACGCCGAGGACGCCGGCGACGGAGCAGCCGGGGGCGAGCTCGGGCGGCGGCGGGGTCGGGTAGAGGCAGCGGTAGCACGGCCCGTCGTACGGGACGAACGTCGTCAGCTGGCCCTCGAACCGGAAGACGCTGGCGTGGACGACCGGGATGCCGGCCGCGACCGCCGCGTCGTTGAGGATGTAGCGCGTCTCGAACGTGTCGGTGCCGTCGAGGATGACGTCGTAGCCGGCGATGATCCGCTCGACGTTGGCCGCGACCAGCATCTCCTCGTGGAGCGACGACCTTGATGTCGGGGTTGAGGGCGTTGATCGCGATGCGCGCCGACTCGACCTTGCGCTCGCCGACCCGGTCGGTCGTGTGGATGATCTGGCGCTGGAGGTTGCTGACGTCGACGACGTCGAAGTCGACGAGGCCGATCGTCCCGACGCCCGCCGCGGCGAGGTAGAGCGCGGCCGGCGAACCGAGGCCGCCGGCGCCGATGAACAGCGCCTTCGAGCCGAGGAGCTTCGCCTGGCCGGCCGAGCCGACCTCGGGGATCAGCAGGTGGCGGCTGTAGCGCTGCTTCTGCTCGGCGGTCAGCACGACCGGGCGTCTCGAAGTCGAGGCCGGCGCCCTTCCAGGCCTGGAAGCCGCCGCTCATCGAGGCGACGTCGCTGTAGCCCATCTCGGCGAGGGTCTGGGCCGCGAACAGCGAGCGGACGCCGCCGGCGCAGTACAGGATCACCGGCGCGTCGCGATCAGGGGCCGCGCCCTCGATCTGCTGCTCGATGTAGCACTTGGAGACGTGGTGGGCGCCGGGCAGGTGGCCCTGCTCCCACTCGGACGCCTCGCGGACGTCGACGATGGTCGCGGCGCCCGCGGGGAGGGCGTCGACCTCCTGCGGGCTGACTTCTCTGATCTGGGCACGCGCCTCGCGGAGGAGGTCGGCGTAGGACTTCGGCATGGCTGGATGGGCTCCGGTGTTCGACGGGCTGGCGTTCGATGCGCCAGGGCGGTGAGGGTAAGTGGATGAGGGCGCGGTTGCGTCGCGCGAGCGAGCCGGCGTCAGGCCGGCGACAGACACCTGCAGCGGCGCTCGATCCGGTCGGTGGGTCGGGTCATGCGCCGGATCCCGCGCTCGCTTCGGCCGGCGTCGCGACGCCCAGGTCGCCGAGGACGTGCTGGAGGCTGTCGTGGCTGAGCATCGCGCACTTGAGGCGCGCCGGGCTGATGTCGATGCCGAGCAGGTCGAGCAGGTCGTCGGCGCGGAATGGCGGCGACCTCGTCGATCGGCTTGCCCTTGATCTCGTCGGTCAGGAGCGAGGCGCTGGCCTGGCTGATCGCGCAGCCGCGGCCGGTGAAGCGCGACGCGATCGACGACCCCGTCCTTGACGCCGAGCATCAGCGTGATCCGGTCGCCGCACAGCGGATTCGCGCCCTCGTACGACGCGTCGGCGTCCTCGATGACCCCGAAATTGTGGGGCCGCCGATAGTGCTCGAGGATGTAGTCGCGGTAGAGGTCGTCCATGCTCATTCGAGTGTAGCGCGAACCTGCAATTCCGACCATATCCGTCGGATATCGATTCGTGCACGTACTCTTGGGCCACGGCGGCTGGTACGACCCGCGTGGTCCGTGCAGGGGGCCCTCGCGCTATGGTCGGACCGACCCATGGCAACGATGATCGTCAGCCCGCTCCTTGCCCGCGTCGTCGGCCAGGCCTCGCGGCGTGGCCTGATCCTGCGCGTCCCCTCGGGCGAGAGCCTGCTCGAGAGTGTCGAGACGTGGCTGCTGGCCGAATACGGCGACTCCGTCCGGTCGATGAGCCGGCGGGTGATCGAGGGTGGCGACGCCGAACTGTCGGTCGCGCTCCATCCGGCCGCTCCCGAGCTGGTGATGTCCGCGAACGAATCGGGGCGCGTGGCACTCACCGCCGAGACCGAGGCCCTGGGACCCGGCTATCACCGGTTCATCGGGCGTCTCGTCGAGCGACTTGGCGCGGACCTGTCGATCACGTGGGATCGCGGCGAGCCGGACCCGGGAGCGATCCTGGACGGGCTCGGGACGACGTTCGCCGACCGGACCGCGACCGAGCGCGCCTACCTCGGCTGGCTCGGCCAGACGCTGGTCAAGGCACGTGCCGGCCGGGCAGCGCACGGGACCCAGCTCCAGATCGGCATCCCGGGGAGCACCCGCTACACGTTCGACGGCGCGATCGCCACGGTCCTCGGGCCGCGCGACGACCGCTGGCTCGATTCGGCCGTCGCCGACACGCGGGTCGCCACCGACATCACGCCGTGGTGGGCCGACGCGACCGATGGCCAGGCGCTCCTCAACCGGGCACTCGCGCTGATGTGGCTCGACGTCCGCTGGCGCGCGCCCGCGATCAAGGAGGAACGCGAGCTCCTCGACGAGGTCCACCGGACGCTCACGCGGGCCTACCCGACCGACCCGACACTCGCCTACCCGTGGCGGGCGTGGGCCGAGCTCATCGAGATGCGCGGCATCGACGACCCGATGTCCCGCCAGGTCCTCGTCCGCGCCGATCGCGAAGGCGGTGACGGCGACGCCGATCGGCTATCGCCGCGGCGCCGGTCACGATCCGTCACGAGGGATGGGCGCTCGAGATCCCCGGTTCCTACGCCGAGCGGCGGACGCCCGAGGAGTGGTGGGGCGGCGGCCTCGGGCGGAACAT
Source organism: uncultured Chloroflexia bacterium (assembly GCA_963765245.1). Taxonomy (GTDB): domain Bacteria; phylum Chloroflexota; class Limnocylindria; order Limnocylindrales; family CSP1-4; genus SPCO01. The sequence goes on along the minus strand of CAVXVP010000001.1, from coordinate 129,234 downwards.
CACCCTCGCCGCGGTCCAGACGGCGACCGATGGCGGCGCGATGGGCGCCCAGGCGTTCGTCGACCACGTCGGCGGCGATCTCGGGCCTGAGGCGATCGACCACCGCGCCGGCGGCGTGATCGGCCGGGCCCGGCTGTCGAGCGACACGAGCTCCGGGCTCGAGGTCGGCGTCCTCGACGGCTACTCGGCGGTCGTCGGCTCCGGGGCGGCGATCAGGATCGTGTTCGACGATCCGGGCGACTGGCAGTGGGCGCTCGACATGTGGCGGTCGCTCGCGCCTGGTTGAGCTCTGCTCGGCGGCGAGCGCGGCGCGATAATCGGCGATGTACGTTCCCGCGCATTTCAAGCCGGACGATGCCGAGGTCCTCGAGCTGCTGGGGTCCGGCCGGGCCGCGAACCTGATCACCGCCACGAGCGACGGCCTGCTGGCGACGATGCTGCCGCTCGTCTACGACCCGTCGGAAGCGCGTCCCGGTCTCGGGCCGTGGGGCGCCCTCCTCGGGCACGTGGCACGGAACAACGGCCAGTGGAAGACGCCCGCGATCGGCGAAGCGATGGTCATCGTCGCCGGGCCCGACGCCTACATCTCGCCGGCGTGGTACGCCACGAAACGTGAGCACGGTCGGGTGGTCCCGACCTGGAACTACATCACCGCGCACGTCTACGGCCGGCTGGTCATCCACGACGACCTCGCCTGGGTCGAGGCCAATGTGCGCGCGCCTTGCCGACCACCACGAGCGGAGCCGGGCCGAGCCGTGGTCCGTGGACGACGCCCCCGAGCCCTACATCGCGGGGCAGCTCAAGGCGATCGTCGGCGTCGAGATCCTCATCGACCGGGTCGAAGGCAAGTGGAAGCTCAGCCAGAACCGCTCCGATGCGGACATCGCGGGCGCCATCGAAGGCCTCGAGGCGACCGGCGACCGGGATGTCTCCGCGGCGATGCGCGACCTGGGTCGCGGCGGCTGACCGTCAGCCGTTGAAGACGCGCTGGACTTCCTTCAGGCCGGCGGCCAGCGCATCGACGTCCTCGCGGGTCGAGTAGACGTTGAACGAGGCGCGCGCCGTGGCCGCGAGGTCCAACCGCTCGTGGAGCGGCATCGTGCAGTGGTGGCCGGCACGGACCGCGATCCCGAAGCGGTCGAGCACCTGGGCCACGTCGTGCGGATGGATGCCCGGCAGGTTGAACGGCACGACGCCGCCGCGCAGCGCCGGGTCCATCGGGCCGTAGAGCGCGATGTCGGGGACGTCGCGGGCCAGCGTGTCGAGGGCGTACGCGACGAGATGGATCTCGTGCTCGCGGACCGCGTCCATCCCGATGGCCGACAGGTAGTCCACGGCGACACCGAGCCCGATCGCGTCGCCGACGGCCGGCGTCCCCGCCTCGAACTTCCAGGGGATGTCGTTGAAGTCGCTCCGCCGGAGGTGGACCTCGCGGATCATCTCGCCGCCGGACAGGAACGGCGGCATCGCCTCGAGCAGCTCGCGCCGCGCCCACAGCGCGCCCGAGCCCATCGGGCCGAGCATCTTGTGGCCGCTGAACACGTAGAAGTCGGCACCGAGCTCCTGGACGTCGACCGGCACGTGCGGCACCGCCTGGGCGCCGTCGACCAGCACCAGCGCGCCCGCCTCGTGGGCGAGCTCGACCATGTCGCGGACCTGGTTGATCGTGCCCAGCGTGTTCGAGACGTGGGTGAACGCGACCAGCTTCGGCTTGAGGCGCAGGAGGACCTCGAAGACGTCGAGGCGGAGGATCCCGTCGTCGGTGATCGGGATGAACTCGAGGTCGCCGTCGCGCTCCTGGACGAGGAGCTGCCACGGGACGAGGTTGGCGTGGTGCTCCATCTCGGTCAGGACGATCACGTCGCCGCGGTCGATGTTGCGGCGGCCCCACGAGTAGGCGACGAGGTTGATCGCCTCGGTCGCGTTGCGGGTGAAGATGACCTCGTGGCTGTCGGGCGCGTTGATGAACCGCGCGACCTTGACCCGGGCCGCCTCGTACGCGGCGGTCGCCTTCTCGCCGATCGTGTAGATCCCGCGATGGACGTTGGCGTTGTACTCGCGGTAGTAGTCCGCGACGGCGTCGATGACGACCGTCGGCTTCTGGCTCGTCGACGCCGAGTCGAGGTAGACCAGCGGGTGGCCGTTGATCTCCTGGGCGAGGATCGGGAAATCGGCCCGGAGCGCGTACGGATCGAGGGCGGCCGCCGGCGCCACGGCAGGTGTCGGTTCGGCGGTGAGGGCCATCAGTCGGTGCCCGCCTAGCGGGCGCTCTCCACGGCTTCGAGCTCGGCGCCGACGGGCGCCTTCGGCACGAGCAGCGCCTCGTCGGGCAGGTCGGTCGTCAGGCCGGCCTCGCGCAGGATCGGGCCGTAGCCCTCGTCCTCGAGACGCAGCGCGAGGTCCTTGCCACCGCTCTTGACGATCCGGCCCTCGGCCAGGACGTGGACCTGGTCCGGGGTGATGTAGTTGAGCAGGCGCTGGTAGTGGGTGATCAGCAGGACGCCGAGGTTCGGGTTGAGCATCGCGTTGACGCCCTCGGCGACGATCCGCAGCGCGTCGATGTCGAGCCCGGAGTCGGTCTCGTCGAGGATCGCCATCTCCGGCTCGAGGACGGCCATCTGGAGCATCTCGAGGCGCTTCTTCTCGCCACCCGAGAAGCCCTCGTTGACGTAGCGTGCCGCGAAGCCCTCGTCCATCCGGAGGAGCGCCATCTTCTCGCGCATCATGTTGCGGAAGTCGCGCATCGAGACGCCGCCCTTGACCGCGTCGGTCGGGTCGATGGCCGGGTCCTTGTCGATGCCCTGGAGCTTGGCGTTGAGCGCCGAGCGGATGAAGCTCGCGACGCTCAGGCCGGGGATCGCGGTCGGGTACTGGAAGGCGAGGAACATCCCGAGGCGGGCCCGCTTGTCGGCCGACAGCTTGAGGATGTCGCGGCCCTTCCAGAGGACCTCGCCGCCCTTGACGACGTAGGCCGGGATGGCCCATCAGGGCGTAGGCGAGGGTCGTCTTGCCCGAGCCGTTCGGGCCCATGATCGCGTGGACCTCGCCCTTGCCGACGGTCAGGTCGATCCCCTGGAGGATCTCGTGATCGGGGGCGGCGACGGGCGCGACGCGAAGGCCGCGGATGATGAGCTGCTGGTCGTCGGTGGTGTCGGTCGTCACGGGGTGGTCATGGCTCCCTGGAGGGGTGTCGGCTGGATGGGGCGGGGCTTGCGGGCTCGGTGACGCGCGGCGGGACGAGGTCGGCGAGGGTCATCGAGTCGAGGGCGCCGGTGACCGCGTCGCGGACGCGGACCCACAGGACGTTGACCGTGCAGCGGGCGCTGCGATCGCACACCGTCGCGTGCTCGGGGTCGTCGCTGGCGCACATCATCGGCGCGATCGGGCCTTCGAGTGCGCGCAGGACCTCGCCCATCGAGATCGCCTCGGGCGGTCGGGCGAGCTCGTAGCCGCCGTGGGCGCCGCGCGTGCTGGTGACCAGGCCCGCCTCGCGCAGGCTCACGACGAGCTGCTCGAGATAGGCGCGCGGGAGGTCCTCCTCGGCGGCGATCTCGGCGAGGGATGCCGGGCCGGTCCCGACGTGGCGACCGAGCTGGACCATCAAGCCGGACGCCGTACTCACCCTTCGTCGAAAAGGCGATCGCGCCGCTGCCGTGATAGGCGGGGCGGTGCGTCGGGAGGGCGGGCGTGGGCTCGGTGGAAGCGGTCAGGGGAACGTCCTCGATATCCGAGTGATTTCGTCGGGATTGAGTGTAGGACGGGTGCCCGAGAAGCGTCAATCGGGGTGGGGGGTGGTCGCAGGGGGCTCGGCAGTTGCCGCTACTCCCATGTGGTCGTCTGCCCGAGCCCGAGGGCTCCGATCATCCTACGAGACGCCCTCGTTGCACAGCCAGCCGCGGAATGGGGAGCGACCGCGTCGGACGGGCGATGGGCCTCGCCCCCGGCCCGTCGTTTTCGGATCGGGCCGAGTGGCACTGGTCCATCGCTACGCCGAAGGACAGACTTTCCGTAGACCTCGAGGCCCTTTGACGTGCGGTTCCTCCAGGTGTGTGGGACCCAGGTCACGCGCGTCCGCAGCGAGAGGCCTCCGTCCGGCGATGCACCACCGAGTCGGCTCTTGGGCGGCCGTCCTGACCGTGCTCCTCACGGCAGCGACCGCCGTCGCGGGGGTCGCGACGCCCGCGAGGAGTGGCCCGTTCTGCGGTCCGACCACGTGGGCCTGCGTCCCCGCCCCGTACACCGACGTCGCTCAGTTCATCCCCGGCGACTACCTGTGGCTCATCCCGGCCATCCTGCTGGCGCCGGTCTTCGTCGTGCTCATGGCCGCGATCCATGGCTACGCCCCGGAGCCGCGGAGGATCTTCACCCGGATCGCCCTGGCCTTCGCGCTGGCCTACGCGGTCGTCATCGGGTCGACTACTTCGCCCAGTTCGCGGTCGTCATCCCGAGCCTGCAAGCCGGCGAGACCGAGAGTCTGTCGCTGTTCACCCAGTACAACCCGCGCGGACTGTTCATCGCCGGCGAGGCCTTCGGCTACCTGGCGATGAGCCTCGCGCTCCTGTTCGCCGCGCCGGTCTTCGCTGGCGGCCGGATCGAGCGCGCGATCCGCTGGCTTTTCGTGGGCGGCTTCGTCCTGGCCGTCGCGGCACTGGTCGGGTTCTGGATCGTCGGCGGCGACCTCATCGCCTTCGAGGTGGCGGTCCTCTCGATCAACTGGATCGTGCTCATTGCCTCGGGCGTGCTTCTGGGCGTCGGTGCGCTTCCGGCGTGCGCTGCGGAGTACCGGGGCGGGGCCGATTCGCGAGCCGGAGGCGCGAGCGACGTGATTCACATCAAGGGAGACATCCTCATCGACCGTCCCGTCGAGGACGTGTTCGACTACGTCGCCGACGAGTGCAATGAGCCGAGCTACAACGCGCAGATGCGCCTCGCCGAGAAGATCTCGGACGGGCCTATCGGCGTGGGCACGCAGTACCGGGCGGAGGTCGTGAGCGGTGGCCGGCCCGTCTCGATGGTGATCGAGTTCACGGCGTACGAGCGGCCCCGGCGGCTCGCGTCCAAGACCACGATGTCCGCCATGGACATCGCATACACCCTGACCTTCGAGCCCGTTCGGGAGGGGACCCGGATGGGCTGGTCGAGGGGGAGATCGAGTCGCACGGCATGCTCAAGTTGATCGGCCCGCTGGTCGCGTGGATCGGTCGGCGGCAGGAAACGCGAATCATTGGCCCGGGCTGAAGGGCCTCCTCGAAGGGACGGTAGCGTCGGCCTCCTAGCCTGCCGGAACCTCCATCTGACCAGCGGATCCATGCGTCACCTGACCGTCGGGTTCACCGATGCCAACGCTCTGCGAGGAGTGCGTCGGCATGAGACGCAGTCGCGGCGCGATCACCCAACCTGCCCGAGTTCGTCGCCGCCGTCGACGCCTCGAGGTCACCGACGCGCTTCACCTACGTCATGGACCGCAGAGTCCGCCCGCACGCTCCGATGTAACGGCACTGCGGTCCCGTCGCTCGACCGGCCATCAACGATCAACCGGCTGCGTCTACGTCTCGGCCAGGCTCGCAAAGTGCTCGGCATCGTGGTCGGTGGCGGATCCTCAGGAGTCCGCCCACATCGAGGCGGCCGTACGTGTCGTGGACGCCCGTGCGCGCCCAGCCGCCTCGTCGAAGCGGCACGGATCGCGACGGAATTGGCCCGACCTCTGCGTGGCGCGCGAGGACCTCGAGAAGACTCGCGTCATCGAAGCCGGGGGCAGGCCCCGGCTCGGTCCAGACCCAGTGCGGGGCTTCTTCCCTGGCGACCTCGGTCAGGCGCGCCAGATGGACCTGTTGCTCGACGGCGATGAGGTGGCGGACCGTGTCGATCGGACTCCAATCGCCCTCGGGGAATGGCTGCCACTCGGCCACTCGAGCCTTGGCGGCCGCCGCGAGGCGGGCTGGGTAGCCAGCGAACGCCTCGATCAGCTCGTCCCTGTTCATACCGCGGCCTCCTCGTCGACCAGGTTCGGGGCGAGCCAGCGGGCCGCCTCATCGACCGGGACGCCCTTGCGCTGGGCGTAGTCGGCGAGCTGGTCGCGACCGATCCGGCCGACGCCGAAGTAGTGGCTGTCCGGGTTCCAGAGGTAGTAGCCCGAGACCGCGGCGCCCGGCCACATCGCGAACAATTCGGTCAGGCGGATGCCGGCCCGCGACTCGGCTTCGAGCAGGTCGAAAAGCGTCCCCTTCTCGGTGTGGTCGGGGCAGGCCGGGTAGCCCGGGGCGGGACGGATGCCCTGGTACCGCTCGGCGATCAGGTCGGTGTTGGTGAGAGCCTCATCGGGCGCGTAGCCCCACAGCTCGCGCCGGACGCGCTGGTGTAGGCGCTCCGCGAATGCCTCGGCCAGGCGATCGGCGAGGGCCTTGGCGAGGATCGAGGAATAGTCGTCGTTGGCCGCCTCGAACTCGGCGACGATCTCGTCGAGACCGATCCCCGTCGTGACGGCGAAGGCGCCGATGTAGTCGGCGACGCCCGAGTCGGCCGGGGCGACGAAGTCGGCCAGGGCGACGTTGGGCCGACCGTCCGGCTTGGCCATCTGCTGTCGGAGGGTCCGGAAGACCGCTCGCGCTTCCTGTCGCTCGTCGTCGCACCAGACCGTGATGTCGTCCACGTCGCTGTTCGCCGGCCAGAAGCCGACGACCGCGTTGGCCGTCAGCCGTCCCTCCCCGACGAGGCGCTCCAGGAGAGCCAGCGCGTCGCGATGGAGGTCGCGGGCGGCGGGACCCAGCCGCGGGTCGTCGAGGATCGCGGGGTACGCGCCGCGCATCTCCCAGGTCGTGAAGAACGGCGTCCAGTCGATGAAATCGACCAGCTCGGCGAGGGGGTAGTCGGCGAACGTGCGCGGCCCGAGGAACGTCGGGCGCGGCGGGGTCACCGCGGACCAGTCGATCGGCACGTGATTGGCGCGTGCCTCGGCGACCGTCAGCCGCTTCTCCTTGGCGCGACTCCCCGCCCGCTCGCGCCGGACCGTCTCGTACTCGTCGCGGATGCCGGCCACGAACGCATCGCGCCGGTCGGGCTGGATGAGCGCGCCCGCGACCCCGACCGCGCGCGAGGCATCGATGACGTGGACGACCGGCCCCGAATAGTTCGGCGCGATCTTGACCGCGGTGTGGGTCCGCGACGTCGTCGCGCCGCCGATGAGCAGCGGGATCGTGAAGCCCTGGCGCTCCATCTCCGCCGCGACGTGGGTCATCTCGTCGAGCGACGGCGTGATGAGCCCCGACAGGCCGATCAGGTCGGCGTTGATCTCGATCGCCTTCTCGAGGATCCGGGCGGCCGGCACCATCACCCCGAGATCGACGACCTCGTAGTCGTTGCAGCCGAGCACGACGCCGACGATGTTCTTGCCGATGTCGTGGACGTCGCCCTTGACCGTGGCGGTCACGATCGTGCCGGCTCGCTTGCCCGTGCCCTCGCGTTGCGCCTCCAGGTACGGGATGAGCACGGCGACGGCCTTCTTCATGACCCGCGCGCTCTTGACGACCTGCGGCAGGAACATCCGGCCGGCCCCGAACAGGTCGCCGACGACGTTCATCCCGGCCATCAGCGGACCCTCGATGACGTCGAGCGGCCGGGCAGCGGCGAGTCGCGCCTCCTCGGTGTCCTCGACGATGTAGGCGTCGATGCCGGCCACCAGGGCGTGGGTCAGCCGCTCGTCGACCGGTCGCTCGCGCCAGGCCAGGTCCTCGGCGGCGCGCTCCATCCCTGCCCCGCCGGCGTACTGTGCGGCCAGGTCGAGCAGGCGCTCCGTGGCATCGGGCCGGCGGTTGAGGACGACGTCCTCGACCCGTTCGCGCAGCTCGGGCTCGATGTCGTCGTAGATCGGGAGGACGCCGGCGTTGACGATCGCCATGTCGAGGCCGGCGGCGATCGCGTGGTAGAGGAAGACCGAATGGATCGCCTCGCGCACCCGGTCGTTGCCGCGGAACGCGAACGAGACATTCGAGACGCCACCGGACGTCCGCGTCCCCGGGAACTCCTCCTTGAGCCGCCGGACGGCCTCGATGAACGAGACCGCGTAGGCGTTGTGCTCCTCCATCCCGGTCGCGATCGCGAAGATGTTGGCGTCGAGGATGATGTCCTCGGGCTTGAACCCGACCGTGCCGGTCAGCAGGTCGTAGGCGCGCCGCAGGACCGCGACCCGGCGCTCGACCGACTCCGCCTGGCCCTGCTCGTCGAAGGCCATGACCACGACGGCAGCGCCGTAGCGCCGGCAGAGACGCGCCTGGCGCAGGAACTCCTCCTCGCCCTCCTTGAGCGAGATCGAGTTGACGACGCCCTTGCCCTGGAGCTGCTGGAGGCCGGCCTCGATGACCGACCACTTCGAGCTGTCGACCATGACCGGCACGATGGCGATGTCGGGCTCCGCGGCGATGCGGCGCAGGAAGCGGGTCATGGCGGCGACGCCGTCGAGCATCGCCTCGTCCATGTTGACGTCGATCATCTGGGCGCCGTTGGTGACCTGCTCGCGGGCGATGTCGACCGCGTCGTCCTCGGCTCCTTCGGCGACCAGCCGGGCGAACTTGCGCGAGCCGGTGACGTTCGTCCGCTCGCCGACGTTGACGAAGGCGTTGCCCGGCGGCGGGATCACGACCGGTTCGAGGCCGGAGAGGCGGGTCGTCCCGGTCGGTTCGGGGATCTGGCGCGGCGGCAGGCCGTGGACCGCGGCGGCGATGGCGGCGACGTGCTCGGGCGTGGACCCGCAACAGCTGCCGGCGACGTTGAGCAGGCCGTGCCGCGCCCACTCGCCGAGCGCCTCGGCCATCTCCTCCGGCGTCTCGTCGTAGCCGCCGAGCTCGTTGGGCAGGCCGGCGTTCGGGTAGGCCGAGATCGGGCCGGTCGGCGACGCGCGAGAGGACATCGAGATGCTCGCGGAGCTGCTTCGGGCCGAGCGCGCAGTTGAGCCCGACGATCATCGGGTCGGCGTGGCGGATGCTGTGCCAGAACGCCTCGACCGTCTGGCCCGACAACGTCCGGCCGGAGGCGTCGACGATCGTCCCCGAGATGATCAGCGGCACGCGCTCGCCGGTCTCGTCGAAGAGCGACTGGACCGCGGCGATCGCGGCCTTCGCGTTGAGCGTGTCGAAGATCGTCTCGATCAGCAGGATGTCGGCGCCGCCGTCGAGCAGGCCGGCAGCCGATTCGCGATAGGCGACCTCGAGCTCCTCCCAGGTGACGCTCCGGGCGGCCGGATCGCCGACGTCCGAGCTCATCGAGGCGGTGCGGTTCGTCGGGCCGAGCGAGCCGGCGACGAAACGGGGGCGGCCGGGCTCGGCTGCTTCGGCGGCGTCGGCGGCGTCCCGAGCCAGGCGCGCGGCCGCGACGTTGAGATCGCGGACGGTCTCGGGGTCGAAGCCGTAGTCGGCCTGGGCGATACGGGTCGCGGTGAACGAGTTCGTGCTCAGGATGTCCGCGCCGGCGTCGAGGTAGGCGGCGTGGATCGCGGCGACGGCCGCCGGCTGGGTCAGGCACAGCAGGTCGCTGTTGCCGCGCAGGTCGCGCGGGTGGTCGCGGAACCGCTCGCCGCGGAAGTCGGCCTCGGTGAACTTGTGGGCCTGGAGCATCGTGCCCATCGCCCCGTCGAGCACGAGGATCCGCTCGCGCAGGAGGTCCGGCAGGAGCGCGAGCCGCGACGCTCGGTCGAACGCGGTCACGCCATCACCGCCACCGGATGGCGCGCCCGGATCCGGCGGACGAGCTCGGCGCACTGCTCATAGCGCCCGAAGCTCGGCATGATGTACGTCCCGGCGACCTCGCCCTCCATCGCCGTCAGCAGGCGGTCGGCCATCTCGATGCCGACCTCCGAGCCGCGCTCGCCGGCCGCGCGCATCGCCTCGCGCGCCTCGTCGGGGATCGTGATCCCGGGGACCTCGTTGTGGAGGAACTCGGCGTGTCGGGTCGAGACCAGCGGCAGGACGCCGAGCAGGATCGGGACCGGGATGCCGCCCGGGCCGAAGCGGCGGCGCGCCTCCGCGAGCATCGACTCGACCTGTTCGATCGAGTAGAGCGGCTGGGTCATCACCAGGTGCGCCCCGGCCGCGAGCTTGCGCTCGAGGCGATCCCACTCGGTCGTCGCGTCGGCGGCGGTCGAGTCGAGAGCGCACGCGATGGTGAACCCGGCGCGCTGGCCGATCGAGCGGCCGGTCGGGTCCTCGGCGAGGTTGAGCCGCGTCAGCATCTCGATCAGCCCGATCGAATCGATGTCCCAGATCCCGGTGCCGGTCGGGTAGTCGCCGATCCGCGGCGGGTCGCCGGTCAGGGCGATGATGTTGCGGACCCCGAGCGCGTGGGCGCCGAGCAGCTCCGACTCGAGGGCCATCAGGTTCCGGTCGCGCGTCGTGCAATGGACGAGGCATTCGAGGTCGAGGTCGTGCTGGATCCCGAACGCCACCGACAGGGCGCTCATCCGGACCCGGGCCATCGCCGAGTCGGAGACGTTGACGAGGTCGACGCCGGCGTCGCGCAGAAGTCGGGCGGCCTCGATCGTCCGCTCGATCCGGATGCTTCGCGGCGGGTCGATCTCGACCGAGACGACGAACCGGCCGGCATCGAGCAGCTCCGCCAGGCGCGTCGGGGGTGGGGCGTCGTCGCTGGTGGCCGCGGCGGGTCGAGCGATCGGCGAGGGAGGTCGAGGTCCTGTCGCGCATCGGTCGCTCTCGGTCGGCGGCGGCGTGTCGCCGCGGGCTGCGTCAAGCGCTGCCCGCATCGCGGCGATGTGCTCGGGCGTCGTCCCGCAGCAGCCACCGACGATCCGGGCGCCGGCCGCCAGCAGGCGTGGCGTGACCGTCCCGAAGTACTCGGCGCTCGCGGCGTAGATGAAGCGCCCCTCGAGCCGCTGCGGGAGCCCGGCGTTGGGCATGATCGATCGCGGCGGGTTCGCCGTCGACGGGAGCGCCCATCGCCTCGAGGGCGTCCAGACAGGCGGCCGGCCCCGCGCCGCAGTTGACGCCGACTGCGTCCGCGCCTGCCGCGAGCGAGCGCGGCGGCGGCGACGGCCGGGCTGTTGCCGTCGGCCAGAACGAGCTCCTCGCCGAACGTCAGCGAGGCGATGATCGGGACGTCCGACGCGCGGCGGGCCTCGTCGACCGCGAGAAGCAGCTGCTCCAGGTCCGAGAACGTCTCGAGCACGATCAGGTCCGCCCCACCCTCGAGCAGGCCGTCGATCTGCTCGCGGAACGCGGCCCGCGCGGCGGCCTCGGAGAGGACCGGGCCACCCCGCGTCGGCGACCCGAGTGGCCCGACCGAGCCGCCCACCAGTGCGTCGCGCCCGCTGACCTCGCGTGCCTCGCGGGCGAGCTGTGCGGCACGCCGGTTGAACGCGCCCACCTGGCCCTCGAGGCCCCAGGCGGCCAGTCGCTCGCCGGTTGGCGCCGAACGACAGCGTCTCGATCAGCTCGGCGCCCGCCTCGAGGTACTCGCGATGGGCCGCCCCGACCATCTCCGGATGGGTCGTGACGAGCTCCTCGAGACAGGCGCGCTGCGGCACGCCACGGCTGAACAACAGCGTCCCGAGCCCGCCGTCGACCAGGAGCGGACGGTCGGCGAGACGGCTGCGAAAACGTTGGCGCGGCGAGCCGAGCAGGCGCGGCGTGGGTCATCGGTCCCCTATCGAACGGGTCGGTCGGGCGGCGGGACCGGAAATGACAAGACCCTTCCTGCTCGGAAGGGTCTCGAAGGGAGTTCCCTTATCGTGCAGGAGGACCTGCCCGGACTTGGCACCTTGCCGGCTCGACGCCGGTAGGTTGTCGTGGCTTCAACGGGCCGGTCCCTCCGCCACTCTTGATAAGCATCTCTTCGGTTGTGGCGTCATGGTGCCCCACCGAGCCGAGATGAGCAAGGCGGCCGCGCCCTTCGCCATCAAGCGGCGGACGTGACCCGCAATCGCTCCAGGTACGCCGATGCGCCAGCGCTCGGTGACGTCGACGGCGTTGAACGTGTACAGATGCAGGTCGACGATGCCGTTGGCCGGCTCGGCGACGAGGGGTGCGAGCCCCTCGAGCAGGCCGTCCGGGCGGTAGAAGCCGCCGGACCGGATCAGGCGGGCGATGAACCGCGTGTTCTTGACCAGGAACCGATGCGTGTCGGCGACCCCGATCCGGGCGCTGATCGCCAGCAGTCGCTGCGGCTCGGCGACGCCCGGGCAGACCGAGATGGACCGGGAGCGTGATGCCCTCGGCGCGGCGGGCGGCCAGCCACGAGGCGATCGCGTTCGGGTCGAAGCAGAGCTGCGTCGTCATGTAGCTGGCGAAGGCGGCCTTGGCCCGCAGCGCCTCGAGCAGCGGCGCGTCGGCGATGAAGGCGTGGCCCTGTGGATAGGCCGGGATCCCGATCTCGGCCAGCGGATGACCGATCTCGGCCATCGCCCGCAGGAGCGAGAGCCCGTCCGGGTAGTCGCCCGGCTCCTTGGCGTCGCCACCGACGACGAAGGCGCGATCGACGCCGGCGCCCTCGAGCCAGGCGATCAGCTCGGCGAGGTGGCCGCGGTCGCGGATCATCCGCGCCGAGAGATGCGGGACGGCGCGGAAGCCGCGGGCCTGGAGCTGCTCGCACAGGGCGACGGTCGCCTCGATGCCCTTGGCCGGCGACGCCGTCACCGACACCGTCGCGCCGCGGCAGGAACTCGGCCTGGTCGAGCACGTTCTTGAGCGGGACGAGCTCGAACGTCGGGGCGCGCAGGATCCCGGCCAGCGCCGCCGACCGGGCCGGCGTCAGCGAGGACCGGCGGCGGAAGAGCACGTGGCGCTAGACCTCGGAGTCGGGCATCGCCGCCTTGCGCCGGGCGATGAAGTCGAGCAGCGCCTCGTCGACGCCGGGGTCGATCGGCGGCGCCTCGTACTCGGCCAGCATCTTCTTCCAGATGACGTTGGCCCTCTGCGCCGCGTCGAGCGACCCGTCCTCCTGCCACTGCTCGTAGCTGTTGTTGTCGGTGACGTCCGAGCGGTAGAAGGCGGTCTCGAAGTTGGCCAGCGTGTGGGCGCTGCCGAGGTAGTGCGTGCCGGGCTCGTTGGTCCGGATGGCGTCGAGCGCCTGGCCGTTCTCGGACATGTCGACGCCGTTGACGAAGACGGCCATCATCCCGCACTGGTCGGCGTCGAGGATGAACTTCTCGTAGCCGACGGCGAGCCCGCCCTCGAGCCAGCCGGCCGCGTGGAGGACGAAGTTGACGCCACCGAGGACGGTCGGCTGGAGCGTTGCCGCCGACTCGTAGGCCGCCTGCGCGTCGGCGATCTTCGAGCCGCACAGCGAGCCGCCGGAGCGGAACGGGACGCCGAGCCGGCGGGCCAGGGCGGCCATCACGTAGAGCACGAGCGCCGGCTCCGGGGTGCCGAACGTCGGCGCGCCCGACTGCATCGACATCGACGAGGCGAACGAGCCGAGGACGACCGGCGCGCCCGGTCGGATCAGCTGGACGAAGGTCATCCCGGCCAGCGCCTCGGCCAGGGTCTGGGCGCACACGCCGGCCGCGGTCACCGGGGCCATCGCGCCGGCGAGGATGAACGGGCGTGAGGAGCGTCGCCTGGTTGGCCTCGGCGTAGGCCCGCGCGGCGCCGAGCATCGCCGAGTCCCAGACCAGCGGCGAGTTGGCGTTGATCAGCGACAGTGATCACCGTGTGGTCCTCGAGGTAGTCGGCGCCGAAGGTCGAGCCGCGCCATCTCGACCGTGTCGCGCGCCCGTTCCGGGGCCGTGACCGAGCCCATGAACGGCTTGTCGCTGTAGCGGATGTGCGAATAGACCATGTCGAGGTGGCGCTTGTTGACCGGCACGTCGACCGGCTCGCAGACGGTCCCGCCCGAGTGATGCAGGTAGGGCGAGGCGTAGGTCAGCTTCACGAAGTTGCGGAAGTCCTCGATCGTGCCGTAGCGCCGGCCGTTGTCGAGGTCGCGCACGAACGGCGAGCCGTAGTTCGGGGCGAAGACCGTGTGCATCGCCGCCGATCTCGACGTTGCGCTCCGGGTTGCGCGCGTACTGGGTGAACTGGCGCGGCGCGGTGGCCTGGACGATCTGACGGCACATGCCCGCGCGGGAAGCGGACGCGGACGCCGTCGACGTCGGCGCCGGCATCGTGGAGGAGGCGTCAGCGCCTCGGGGTCGCCGCGGAACTCGACGCCGACCTCCTCGAGGATCGTGTCGGCGTTGTGCTCGATGAGCGACAGGCCTTCCTCGCCGAGGACCTCGAACGGCGCCAGCGTCCGGGTCAGGTACGGGACGTGCTCGGCGTGCGAGGCGAGGCGGAGCGCCTGGCGCGCGGCACGGCCACCGCTCCGACGCCGCTGCGGGTCGTCCATCAGGTGTCCTCCCTCGTGCCGATCGCCACGGTGCGCCGGCGTCGTCGTTCGTCGCGGGCCGTCGGCCCCGGCCGCGCCGGTCGTCGCAGTTCGAGCCGGCAGAGGCACCACCGCGCCGAGGTGCGGGAACGCCGCGGTCTTGTGCGGGAACGCCATCGCCTCCACGAAGTGCTCCTGGAAGCGGGGCTCGACGGCGGTCTCGATCTTCTCGACGCGCCGGACGACGCCCTCGATCTCGGTCCGCGCGGCGCCCGACAGCAGGGCGATGAGCGCGCCGGTCCCCGCGGCGTTGCCGGCCGAGCGGACGTGGGCGAGGTCGCAATCGGGGATCAGCCCGAGGATCATCGCGTGGACCGGGTCGATCTGGCTGCCGAAGGCGCCGGCCAGCCGGATCTCGTCGAGCTCGTCGATCTCGAGCTTGTCCATCAGCAGCCGGACGCCGGCGTAGAGCGCGGCCTTGGCGAGCTGGATCGCCCGCACGTCGTTCTGGGTGATCGCGATCCGCGGGCCGGCCCCGTGACGCCGTCGCCCTCATGGAGGACGTAGCTGAACGTCCGGCCGTCGGCGACGATGCGCGGCGTGCGCGCGGCCAGGTCGCCGTCGATCACGCCGTCCTCGGTGACGATCCCGGCCAGGAACATCTCGGCGATGACCTCGATGATCCCCGAGCCGCAGATGCCGGTGATCCCGGTCTCGGTGACGCCGGTCGGCGAACGCCGGCTCGTCCGACCAGGCGTCGACGCCGATGACCCGGAAGCGCGGCTCGAGCGTCTCGCGGTCGATGCGGACGCGCTCGATGGCGCCGGGGGCCGCGCGCTGGCCGCCCGAGATCTGGGCGCCCTCGAAGGCCGGGCCGGTCGGGCTCGAGGCGGCAAGAAGCCGGCGCTTGTCGCCGAGGACGATCTCGGCGTTCGTGCCGACGTCGACGACCAGCGTCATCCGCTCGGCCTGGTGCGGCTGCTCGGCGAGGATCACGCCGGCCGTGTCGGCGCCGACGTGGCCGGCGATGCAGGGCAGGACGTAGACGCGGGCGCCGGGGTGGGCGCGCAGCCCGAGCTCCGCCGCGGTCGTGCTGACCGCCCGGTCCGTGGCGAGCGCGAACGGCGCGCCACCGAGCGGCGTCGGGTCGATGCCGAGCAGGAGGTGGTGCATGATCGGGTTGCCGACCAGCGCGAGCTCGAGGATCTCGACGCGCTTGATCGCCGGCCCGCATCGCGAGCGAGGCGATCAGCCCGTCGAGCGCCTTGCGCACGGCCGCGGTCATCTCGCCGGCGCCCTCGGGATGCATCATCGCGTACGAGACGCGGCTCATCAGGTCCTCGCCGAAGCGGATCTGCGGGTTCATCACGCCGTTGCTGGCGAGGACCGCGCCGTCGGCCAGGTCGGCGAGGTGGCCGGCGATCGTCGTCGAGCCGATGTCGATCGCGACGCCGTAGGCCTTCTCGTGGAGGCCGGGCCAGATCGCCGATGACCTGGCGTCCCTGGTGGACCGCGACGGTGACCCCGTACTTCCCCTTCTCGAGCGCCGGCTGGAGGTCGCGCACGACCTGCAGGTCCGCCTCGAGATCGGTCAGCTGCCACTCGCGCTCGAGCGCCTCGAACAGCCGTGCCAGGTCGCCGGTCGGCGACGCCGAGCTCCGGCGGCGTGACCTCGACGTAGTGGAGCCGGACGACCGGATCGACGATGAAGGTCCGGACGTCGAGACCCTTGCGCACGACCTGGCGATGGACCTGGCTCTCGGGCGGGACGTCGATGAGGACGTCGCCGCAGACCTGGGCGGTGCACGACAGGCGCCGGTCCGCGGCCAGGCCCTTCTCCTCGCGGTAGGTCGTCTCGAGCGCCGCGAAGGCGGACAGGTGGTCCGGCTCGGAGACGATCCCGTGCTTGGGGAACGCGCCGAGGCCCTGGGTCACCTGGCAGCGACCGCAGATCCCGCGACCGCCGCAGACCGAGTCGATGTCGACGCCGAGCGAGCGCGCCGCATCGAGCACCGTGGTGCCCTCCGGGAACCGCCCGCGGCGTCCCGACGGCGTGAAGATGACGAGCGCGTCGTCGGCCACGAGGCGGCCCTGCTAGCCGACGGGAACGGCGCGGCGATTGACGCGTCGGCGGCTGACCTCGCCCTCCGGGGTCGGGGCACGGTTGACCGTGATCCAGCGGCCGCAATCGGGGTCGTGGCCCATCAGGACGTCGGCCGCCATCACGCTGGCCTTGACCTCGGGCATCATCGGGTTGGTGATCGCCGAGGTCATGCCGGCGGCGATCGCCATCGGCAGGAAGGCCGCGTTGATGCCCTCGCGGTTGGGCAGCCCGAAGCTCACGTTCGAGGCGCCGCAGGTCGTGTTGACCTTGAGCTCCTCGCGCAGGCGGCGGACGAGAGGAACACCTGCTGGCCGGCCTGGCTCGAGCGCCCCGATCGGCATGACCAGCGGGTCGACGATGATGTCCGAGCGCGGGATGCCGTGGTCGGCGGCGCGCTCGACGATCCGCTTGGCGACCGCGAACCGGACGTCGGGATCCATGCTGATCCCGGTGTCGTCGTTGCTGATCGCCACGACCGCGGCGCCGTACTTGCGCGACCAGCGGCAGGACGCGCTCGAGGCGCTCCTCCTCGCCGGTGACCGAGTTGAGCAGCGCCTTGCCCTGGTAGACGGCGAGCCCGGCCTCGAGCGCCTCGACGATCGACGAATCGATCGACAGCGGCAGGTCGGTCAGGCTCTGGACGAGCTGGATGGTCTTGGCCAGGATCGCCGGCTCGTCGGCCAGCGGGATGCCGGCGTTGACGTCGAGCATCTGGGCGCCGGCCTCGACCTGGGCCAGGACATCGCGCTCGACGCGGCTGAAGTCGCCGGCCTTCATCTCCTCGGCAAGAGCCTTGCGGCCGGTCGGGTTGATCCGCTCGCCGATGATCACGAACGGGCGGTCGAAGCCGATGACGACCTCGCGCGACGCGGAACTGAGGAAGGTGTCGGTCATGTCGGTGAGGTCTCCGCTGTGGTCGCCGGGGGGAGTGCCGGCCCGCCGGCGACGCCCCCGGATTGGATCAGCTCCGCGAGGTGATGCTTGGTGTATTCGGTCTCGAGGCGCTCGGATTCGGCCCTGACCACGGCTTCCAGGTCGTCGCCGCAGGGCTCGAACGTCTTGCGCCACTCCCCGATGTAGGAGTTGTACTCGCGCATCCCGGCCCGGTTGGCCGCCTTGTCGATGGCGACCTGGAACCGCGGGTGGAGGACGACCTTGCTCGAGCGGCGCGCGTCCTTGGCCACGACCTGGGCAGGGATGTCGCGCCACCAGATGATCGAGAGCATGGGGGCCATGTCAGGCGGCTCCTGCTACGGCGTGCTGGATGGACGTGGCGAGATCGCCGAAACCGGTCACGCGGCGCTCGAACGAGAGCCCCAGGCGAGTCGCTGCCGCTTCGGCCCGCGCGGTGAGATCCGGGTCGTCCGATTGGGCGAGGTAGACGAGCCGGCGGTAGTTGCCGAAGTAGTCGGGCAGCAGCTCCGGGTGGCGGTCGAGCCCGAGTCCCGTCCAGATGATCGAGTCGAACTGGCGGGCCAGGAAGTCGGTCAGGTAGAACGTCCCGACCTCTTCCTCCTGGAGGGCTTCGTAGGCGGCCGCGCCGGAATAGAACTCGTAGCAGTGAGCGCCCTCGATCCGGTCGATGCCCTCGCGTTCCAGATAGGCGTCGAGAGATCCCGCCGTCCCGCAGTCGGCGTAGGCGACGAAGATGCGGACGTCGCGACCCTCGCGTGCGCGGACCTTCTCGACCTTGGCCGCCACGGCGTCAGCGATCAGCTGCGGGCGCATGTGGAGACGTGCGTCGACGCCCTCGATGCGAACGCCGGGGATCCCGCGGGTCAGCGCCAGCATCTCGCGCGCAAGAGCTCCGCAGCCGACGATGACGAGTCGCGTCGGGATGAGGTCGGGTCGTGCGTCAGGCCGCACTGGCGCGGCGCTCGTCGATGAGCCGGCGGGCGGTCTCCGCGGCGACACCGGCGTCGCGGCAATAGGCGTCGGCGCCGACGGCGGCCCCGAACTCCTCGTTGAGGGGCGCGCCACCGACCAGGACGATGTAGTCCTGCCGGATGCCGCGGTCCTTGAGCGTCTGGATGACGACCTTCATGTACGGCATGGTCGTCGTCAGCAGCGCGGACATCCCGAGGATGTCGGGCTTGTGGAGCTCGAGTGCGGCGATGAACTTCTCGGCGTCGGTGTTGATGCCGAGGTCGAAGACCTCGAAGCCGGCCCCCTCGAGCATCATCCCGACGAGGTTCTTGCCGATGTCGTGGATGTCGCCCTTGACCGTGCCGATGACGACCTTGCCGACCGGCTCTGCGCCTGTTTCGGCGAGGAGCGGGCGCAGGATCGCCATCCCGGCCTTCATCGCGTTGGCCGCCAGGAGGACCTCGGGGACGAACAGGATCCCGTCGCGGAAGTCGATGCCGACGATCTTCATGCCGGCGACGAGCGCGTCGTCGAGGACGCGAGTGGCCGACCAGCCGCGGCCGAGCAGGATGTTGGTGCCCTCGACGATCTCGGCGGCCATGCCGTCGTAGAGGTCGTTGTGCATCTGTTCGGTGAGCTCGTCGTCGGAGAGCCCCGCGAGGTCGATCTCTGCGTACTCGTCCGTCATGTGCGTGCTCTCCTGGGATTCCGGGGGGTTCCACATCGTGGAACCGTGCCGTATGATGGAATTCCTTGGATCGAGAATTTATCCGACAAAGGTACCGATGTCCAGAGTCCAGTCCATCGAACGAGCCTTTGCCGTCCTCGGCGCGCTGGCCGACGGCCCGATCGGCGTGACCGAGGTCGCCGAGCGGGCGGACCTGCCGAAGTCCACCGCGGCACGGCTGCTCTCGTCGCTCGCCCGCGAAGGGGTCGTCGAGCAGGTCCCCGGTGACTCGCGCTACCGCCTTGGACCGCGGCTGTTGACGCTGGCGGCACGGATCCGGCCGGCGCGCTCGCTGGCCGCGCTCGCACGCCCGTCGCTCGAGGCGCTCGCCGGCTCGGCCGGGGAGGCCGCCGGGCTGAGCGTCCGCGACGGCGACCAGGTCCACTACATCGAGCAGGTCGGCAGCCCGAACCCGGTCTCGGTGCGCGACTGGACGGGGTCGCGGATCCCCCTCCACGCGGTCTCCTCGGGACAGGTCCTGCTCGCCTTCTCGCCACCGACCTACGTGCAGCGCTATCGTCGGCCGCCCGATGGAGAGCTTCACGGAACGGACGCTCGTCACGGCCGACGCCCTGTTCGAGCGCATGCGCGCGATCCGGCGCGACGGGTACACGTGGGCGCTCGAGGAGTTCGACGAAGGGATCTCATCGGTGGCGGCGCCCGGTCGCCGACGTTTCGGGCGAGGTCGTCGCCGCGGTCCACCTGCACGGACCGTCGTACCGCTTCCCGAGCCCAGGGTCGGAGGATGCCCTGGCCGACGAGGTGGTCACGACCGCGGCGCGGATCTCGGGGAGCCTGCGCCAGGCCGGGTGACCGAGGTGCCGCCCGACTCGCGACCTATCGACTTCCGGTCGGGTTCTTCAGCTCGATCCCGATGACATGGAGCTCGTCGTCGCCCGTGTTCTCGATCGTGTGGCGCGGTGTTCCAGCCGAATAGCTGACCCTCGCCATTTCGAAATCGGGCGTCGCCCGGGTGTCCACCATCGTCTCGCCGTGCTCGTCTCGCCGGATGAAATGCGATCCGGACAGGACGTACATCACGGTCGGGGCGAGATGGGTGTGGAGCGGGGTGAGCTCGCCGGCCGCGATCCGTGTCTCGATGACGCGGACCTCGTCGTTCTCGAAGAGGACGGTGTGGTGATTCGGGTCTGCGGCGATCCCGTCTAGCTCGTCGAGCGTCACGCGCGGCTCCCCCATCGGTCGGTCACCCGGACAACACTACGACAGCCCGCGTCTGCGACACGGAGCGGACCGCGCCTGCCCGCTTCGATAGACTCCGGACGTGGCGATCTCACCCTGTTCGCGTCGGCATCGTCGGCATGGGCTCGATGGCCCGCAGCCACCTCAGGAACATGCTTCCCCGCGAGGACACGGTCGTCGTCGCGAGCTGCGAGCCGTCCCCCGCCGAGCTCGAGCTGACGGCCACCGAATTCAGCCGGATCGATCTGCCGACACCGCCGAACGAACCCGACTTCACCCGCTTCGTCGAGCGGTTCGCCCCGGAGCTCGATGTCATCTTCATCATCACCCCGCACGTCTTCCACGCTGCGCAGACCACGGCCTGCCTGGAAGCCGGCGTCGACGTCCTCCTCGAGAAGCCGATGGTCATGAACGCGGCCGAGGCCGAGGCGCTGATCGGGACCCGGGACCGGACCGGCCGGCTGCTGGTCGTCGCCTTCCCGGGCAGCCTCTCCCCGCAGGTCCGTGCCGCGGCGCGGATGATCGCCAGCGGCGAGGTCGGGGCGCTCCTCAACGTCAACGCGATGGTCTGGCAGGACTGGGCGCTGCAGACGACCGGGACGTGGCGCCAGGACCCGGCGTTGTCGGGCGGCGGTTTCCTGTTCGATACGGGCGCCCACATGCTCAACACCGTCACCGACATCGCCGGCCAGGAGATCGCCCAGGTCGCCGCCTGGCTGGAGGACGACGACCGAGCCGTCGACATCCGCGGCGTCGTCATCGCCCGGCTCGAATCTGGAGCCCTCGTGACGATGAACGGCTGCGGCCGGGCGATCCCCGGGTATGGCTCGGACGTCCGGTCTTCTGCGAACGCGCAACGCTTCGGACCGGGATCTGGGGAGAGCGCCTGGAGATGCAGAAGTTCGGGTCCCGGCGCCTCTCGCCGGTTCGGTCCGTGCCGTCGCGCACCGTCTGGGAGCAATTCCTGGCGGTCCGCAGCGGCTCCGAACCGAACCCGAGCCCGCCGGAGGTCGGCCTCAAGATGGCCCGCCTGTGGGACGCGATCCGCGAGTCGTCCGCCCAGGGCGGTGCCGTGGTGCGCCTGGGAGAGGCGGGATGACGGTCCGCGTCACGGTCTGGAACGAGTTCCGCCAGGAACGCAGCGACCCGCCGGTCCGGGCGATCTACCCGGACGGCATCCACGCCGCGATCGCCGCCGGCCTGCGCGAGCACGATGGCTTCGAGGTCCGGACGGCGACCCTCGACGAGCCGGATCAGGGCCTGAGCGACGCGGTCCTCGCGGAGACGGACGTGCTCACCTGGTGGGGGCACGTGGCTCATCCCGAGGTCTCGGACGAGGTGGTCGACCGGGTCCAGGCGCGCGTCCTGGACGGGATGGGCCTGATCGTGCTGCACGCGGGGCACTTCTCGAAGATCTTCAAGCGGCTGATGGGCACGTCGTGCGACCTCAAGTGGCGCGAGGACGGACGGCGCGAGCGCCTCTGGGTGGTCGACCCGTCGCATCCGATCGCCGAGGGCATCGGGGAATCGTTCGTCCTCGCCGAGGAGGAGATGTACGGCGAGCATTTCGACATCCCGCCGCCGGACGAGCTCGTCTTCGTCAGCTGGTTCGAGGGTGGCGAGGTCTTCCGCAGCGGCTGCACGTATCGCCGCGGCCGGGGACGCGTCTTCTACTTCCGCCCCGGCCACGAGACGCACCCGAGCTATCACGACGCGAATGTCCGCCGCGTGATCGCCAACGCGGCGCGCTGGGCGGCCGATCCGCACGGAGCCCGACCGACCTACGGCAACGCGCAACCGGCCGAACCGCGCGACTGAGAGCCGGGCCGCCGGTCGCGCCGCGGTCGCGTCGTGGTCCAGCCCTCGCACCTCCGTCTTGACGGCCCGACGGCCCCCATCGATGCTGCCGCCGAACCGCCACCAGAGGTCAGAGTGCCGAGTCTCTACATCGACGGCGAGTGGGTCGCTTCGGCGAACGGCGAATGCTCCCGGGTCGTCAACCCGTCCGACGCGATCGGTCGTCACCGAGGTCGACGTCGCGACCGACGAGCAGGTCCAGGCCGCCATCGGGGCCGCCCGTCGAGCCTTCGATGAGACCGACTGGTCACGAAGGCCGACCGGCGAACGCGCGGCGCTGCTCGATCGCGTCGCGGGCCTGATCGATCGCGACCTGGAGGAGCTGGCCCGGCTCGAGACCGTCAACACCGGCAAGGCGATGCGTGAGAGCCGTTGGGACATGTCGGATGTCGCGCGTGTCTTCCGCTACTACGCCGATCTTGCCGACAAGGACGCGGGGCGGCTGGTCGACACTGGCAACCCAGACGCCCTCAGCCGCATCGTCTACGAGCCGGTCGGCGTGTGCGGGCTGATCGGGCCGTGGAACTACCCGCTCCTCCAGCTCAGCTGGAAGATCGCGCCGGCTCTTGCGGCGGGGAACACGGCGGTCATGAAGCCTGCCCAGGTCACGCCGCTGTCGGCGATCCACCTGACCCGGCTGTTCGAGGAGGCCGGGGTTCCCGCCGGTGTCGTCAATCTCGTGCTCGGGCCGGGCGAACGCGTCGGGCAGGCGCTGGCCGACAGCCCCGACGTCGACCTCGTGTCGCTGACCGGCGGGCTCGAGGCGGGCCGGGCGGTCCTGCGCGGCGCGGCGGTCAATCTCAAGAAGGTCGCGCTCGAGATGGGCGGCAAGAGCCCCAACATCGTGTTCGACGACGCCGACTTCGAGACCGCCGTCGACAACGCCCTGACCGCCGCCTTCACCCATTCGGGCCAGGTCTGCTCGGCCGGCTGCCGGGCGATCGTCCAGGACACGATCTACGACCGCTTCGTCGAGGAGGTCGGGCCGGCGGGCCGACCGGATCCGCCTCGGTCATGGGAGCGACGACGCGACCGAAGCCGGAGCGCTCATCACCGCCGAGCACAGGGCCAAGGTCGAGGGCTTCGTCGCGAGCGCCGTCGCCGAGGGAGCGAGGCTCGTCGCCGGTGGCCGCCGTCCGTCCGAGCCCGAGCTCCAGGCCGGCTTCTTCTACCGGCCGACGGTCTTTGCCGACGTCACCCGCGAGATGCGCATCGTCCGCGAGGAGGTCTTCGGGCCGGTCCTCACGATCGAGCGGTTCTCGACCGAGGACGAGGCCGTCGCGCTCGGCAACGACACGACGTACGGGTTGGCCGGCGCGGTCTGGACCTCCGATGCCGGCCGTGCCCAACGGGTCGCCGCGCGGCTGCGCCACGGGACGGTCTGGATCAACGACTACAACACCTACCTGCCGCAGGCCGAGTGGGGCGGCTTCAAGCAGTCCGGCATCGGCCGCGAGCTCGGCCCCAGCGGCCTCGACGAATACCGCGAGGCCAAGCACGTGTGGCAGAACACCTCGCCCGGCCCGACCGGCTGGTTCGGCGGCTGATCGACCCGAATTGAAAGGCGCCCCGGGGTCCGAGGCGCCTTCGATCGTGTCTGCGAGAACCCGCGCGTTACTCCGCCGGGATCTCCGAATGGATGGCGTCGAGGTCGACGCCCTGTGGCGACGAAACAGACGGGCCACGACGTAGACGCACCGCCGCGATCGCGTAGATCGCGGCGAGGAAGATGATCGACTGGGTGTTGCCGACACCGATCCCGTAGAGGCGGGTTCTGATGAGCCACTCGTAGATGACCCAGCCAAGGAAGATCGACGGTGATCGCCCCGGCGATGCTGATGATCGGCAGCGCGCCGATCGCGTACCGGGCGATCGGCGACTTCTCGTAGATGTCCTTCTTCCACCACGGCAGGATCGTCGCGGCGATCGCCGTCCCGAAGAAGGTGACCGCGATGACGAGCGACGCGTCGAGGGTGAGCTTCGAGAAGTCCGTCACGAACGAGTAGAGGTCACGACACGATCACGCCCGGGACCATGATCAAGAGCAGCGCGTACCACGGCACGCCGCGGTCCGAGACGCGACCGGCCCACTCCGGCAGGACCCGGTCGAACGCCGCCGCGAAGATCATCCGCGTCGACGACAGCCAGAGCGTCCCGGCCCAGCCGAGGAACCACACGCCGAAGATGACCACGATGATCATCTGGACGATGTGGTTGTCGATCAAGAACGACGCCAGCATCGGCGGGTAGCCCCAGATCGGTATCGTGGGTGCGGCGGTCACGTAGCCGTAGCATAGTTGATGAAGTTCACGTTCGTGGCGTTGAAGAAGTCCCAGCCGAACGTCTTCGACGCGAGCAGCACGAAGCGCGATGGCCAGGACGATCGTGACCCACAGACCGCCGAGCATCCCGTTGAGGACCTTCCGGAAGTCACCCGACCCGCGGACCTCGCCGTACAGGGTCGCGCCCCAGTTCGGGTACAGGATCCAGAACATCATGAACGGCAGGAGCAGCCAGCGTTCCGGTCCCGAGCCCGAAGTCGAGCGGCGACCCGCCGGGCACGAACGCGTCGTTGGCGACCGCGTTGTCGATCGTCTGCCTGATAGGCGTTCGAGACGCCGAACAGGCTCTGGCCTTCCCGATCGAAGGCGGCCTTGAAGTCGTGTCCTGTGACGAGACGATCATGAGGATGAACATCACGGCCAGGGCGATGAGGCCGATGTAGAGGCTCACACGTCTGGATCCGGGCGTAGCCGGCCATGCCCAGCGCGACCGCACCGGAGGCGATGATGATCGTGATGATCGACACGGTGAACGTCCCGGTCGGTGTCCCGAAGAAAGTGAGCCGGTCGGTAGCGCCTGCGATCGCCGCGAGCGGCTGCAGGAACTCGATATTGAGGATGTAGCCGTAGATCGGCGCCCAGAGCGCGAGGATGAACCACCAGCCCGTGCCGGACAGGACGAACCCGATCCCACCGCGCCTCATCCCGAGGATCGCGCCGATGACGACGCCGACGACGCCGGCGATGATGGCGATCGCGTCGCCGAGAGCGAACGCATTCGCAGCAAGGTACCCGGTGATCGCGCCGACCACGGCCGCGACGACGGCGCCGGGAACCCCGTCGAAGATCCGTGTCTGCCAGACGTAGTCGCCGCCGGCACGCGGCATGACCGCGATCAGTCCGGCATAGACGATGCAGAGGAACGTCATCGTGACCCCGGACAAGACCAGGGCGACAGGACCGACCCATCGGGGACGAACGCGAAGATCGCCAGGCTGTAGAACATCCCCAGGGTGACCAGGTTCACCGAGATGAATGAATAGCCGAAAGCGTCGAACGCCGACCAGCCTTTCACGAGGCCGGTCGCGTTCCGAAGGAACAATGATGGGGCTTTCGCCACTTCGGGCGTTGTCATTGACCCTCTCCTCCATCTGCCTGACCCGAATCAGCCATTGATGAGCAGGTAGCGCTTCACCTCGCCTTTCTTCGAGTCCAGGTCGACGATGGCCGCCTGGAGGACCCCATCCTCATAGGTGCTGCCGGGGTTGACCGCCAGTGTCCGTCCGATCTTGACCGCCCCATGGCCCTCGTGGATGTGGCCGTGGAGCGACAGTACCGGGCCGTACTCGACGATCGCATCGCGCACGGCCTGCGAGCCGACCGGGACGAGCGCCTGACCACCTGCCACGTAGCGCATGTCGGCATCGAGCTTCGGGGCGTTGTCGAGGTTCGACCCGTACGGCGGCGCGTGGAAATTGAAGATCGTCCGGCGCTTGTCGGCGACTGGCAGACACGAGCTCGTCGATCCGTCGATCGGAGCTGGTCCTCGGGGAGCTCGCGGAAGGTGTTCCACGGCGTCGGGTTGGCCCAGCCAGTCGAGACCATCGTGAAGCCGTCGAGCTCGATCGTATTCTGCTCACCGAGGTCGACCAGCTCGGCGGCGCGCGATGATCGGGTCGAGATCGAAGATGTCGTCGTTGGCCGGTGAGACGACGCAGCGGATGCCCTTGCCCTTAAGGCGCTCATCGGCGAGCGCCATCCAGCGCTCGACCATGCCGACCATCTCGGCCTTGAACCGGGTGTCGACGAGCGTCGGGTCGGCTCTCCCACGCCGCGACCTCGTCGTTCGTCAGCCGGATCGGGTAGTAGCCGCGATCGGCGATCCGCTTCTCCATCGCCCTTGACTTCGTCCTCGGTCGTGAGGACGTAGTCCTGGTCCTGGAGCCGGAGAGTCCCAGCCAGCCATCCCGGCTGACGATCGGGACCATCGCCTTGCCGGTCATGTCGCCGCCCATCACGAGGACGTCGGCCTTGTGGAACGTCCCGGCGTTCAGGAACTTGCGCCAGCACACGTCGGAGCCGTGGATGTCGGTGGCGAAGAAGACGCGCATCAGTTGTGCCCCATCTCCTCTGGCTCCTGGTACCACATCTGGCGCTCGCCGACGCGTGCGCGCAACTTCCAGCGCGTCGACTTCGGGGCGTCCTCGATCGCCTTGCGCAGGGCCGCGATCTGGGGGCCCGGCTGGAACAGGATCTCCCGCCCATTGTCGAGGTCGAGGTCTTCCGGTGTCACCTCGACGGCGAGGTACTTGTCGAGCGTGTCGAGGTTGCCCGTGACGGTCCTCCACCAGCCCCAGTCGTTCGAGGTGAACGACAGGATGCGCGGCACGTTGATCGCGCCCTGGCCGATCCGCGCGTCGGGGGCGCCGTCGTCCTGCGCGAGCGGATGCTCGGCGAGCAGAACCAGCGCATCGAGCACGTCCTTGCGATTGATCTTCACGATCTGGAGCTTCGACAGCAGCAGCTCGGCGAGGGGAAGCGTCGGGGTCGACGCGCCGAGCCGGTCCTTGAACTCGAAGCGATGGCACATCTCGAGGCTGTCGACCAGGACGTCGACCGGTCGGTTGCGCGCCACATCCACGAAGTAGGCCTGCTTGCCACCGAACAGCGCGTTGTGCCGTTTGTCCGGGGTGTAGCCCTCGTTGGCGAGGAGCTCGTAGAACGCGCCGCGATCCTTGCCGCGCGTGGCGAAGTCGAGGTCGACCTCCACCCGCCGCGTCCGCGCGGGCCAGTCGGGTGCATGCGCCCGGATCGCCATCCCGCCCATCAGTCGGACGAGCAGGCCCCTCGCGTCGGCGAGGTCCACCACCCGCAGCGCTTCGGCCAGCGGGTCCTGGAGTGTTCGCGTGTCGCCGAGGTCGCCAGGGCCAGCGGTCATGGACCGTCCCTCTACCCGAACAGTGGCCGGGAAGCACCCGACGCCTGATCGTCAGGGAGTATATGTCCCGGCGTGCAGGCGCGAACGTACTAGTCCGGTGATACGCCGTTAACAATTCTTGTCCAGCCTCTTGACGCCCGCCCGTAGCGGGCTGTCCAATGCACGCGAAGACCACGCAGCACGTGACGCCGTCCGCCACACTGGCGGCGGATGAGCCGATCGCTCGTCCCGGGGAAGGAGGCCCCCGACAGTCTTCGAATCGGGAAACACCATGCACTGAAAACTGGAGGACGGAAGTTGTCTACTCATCTGTCAGTGACCCGATTCGCGGGTCTCCTTGCCACTGCGAGCCTGGTGCTCGCCGCCTGTTCGTCGTCGGGGGCATCGACCGCTCCATCGGCGGCCGCCTCGACCGCCGCATCGACCGCCCCGTCAGCGGCTGCCTCGGCATCGGGTTCCGCTGCCGCTTCGGGTGATGCCAAGACCGCGACATCGGCCGCCGCTGTCGGTGGCGTGGACGCCATCTGCGCGGCCGGCAAGGAAGAAGGTCAGGTCAACCTCATCGCGACCCCGCCCGATTGGGCGAACTACGGGCAGATGATCTCGGACTTCTCGGCGAAGTACGGGATCAAGGTCCAGTCGGACCAGCCCGACGTCGATAGCGCGGCCGAGATCACCGCCGCCAAGAACCTCGCCGGCACGGGCCGCCAGCCGGACATCTTCGACCTGGCCACGAGCGTCGCGCTCGCCAACACCGCGATGTTCGCCCCGTATCAGGTCGCCGGATGGGCGGACATCCCCGACTCGAACAAGGAGGCAACCGGCCTCTGGACCAACAACTACACCGGCTACGAGGCGATCAGCTACGACGCCAAGCTCGGTGCCATCACTAAGATGTCCGACCTCCTCGACCCCAAGTACAAGGGCAAGATCGCCCTCAACGGCGACCCGCTCAAGGCGGCAGCCGGCTTCAACGGCGTCGTCCTTGCGGCGCTCGCCAATGGCGGGTCGGCCGACAACATCGCCCCCGGTGTCGACTTCTTCAAGAAGCTCCACGACATCGGCAACCTCATCCCGGTCGACCCGGCGCCGGCGACCATCGCCAATGGCACAACGCCGATCGTCATCGACTGGACCTATAACGAAGGGTCTCAGACGGCGAAGCTCGCGCCCCAGGGCATCGACTGGAAGGTCGTCGTCCCGACTGACGCCCCGCCCGTCGCCGCCTACTACAACGACGCGATCAACAAGGACGCCTCGCATCCCGCCGCCGCGCGCTGCTGGATGGAGTACGTCTTCTCGCCCGAAGGCCAGAACACCTGGCTGAAGGGCTTCGCAGCCCCGGTCCTGCTTCCCACGATGGTCAAGAACGCCACGGTCGACCAGGCCGCACTCACAGCCATCGGCGCGCCTGCTCAGGCGCCCGTGCAGCTCACGGCGGACCAGACCAAGGCCGCCACCGACTACCTGACCGCGAACTGGAAGTTCATCACCATCAAGTAGCGCAGACCACGGACCGAAGGGTTCCGCATGGCGGACGCGACGGTCATCACGCCTGCGTCCTGACGCCCAGGCAGCCAGCCCCGCCACCGGCGGGGCTGGTTCCCGGCGCGCCTCACGGTTCCGGGATTACCTCGCCCTCGTCCCATTCCACGCCTATATCGGCCTGTTCCTGATCCTCCCGACGCTGATCGTCGCCCTCGGCGCGCTCACGACGGCCGACGGTCAGCCGACTCTTTCGAACCTCCAGTCGGTCCTCGAGGACGAGTCCATCACCGACGCGCTCGTGACGTCGATCCAGCTGGCCCTCATCACGGCGATCGCCGGCGCGATCCTCGGCGGGCTCCTCGCCTGGGCCGTCGCCACCGGCGACCCGAATGGCGTCCTGCGCCCACTCGTCGTGGCCGCCTCGGGCGTCCTCGCCCAGTTCGGCGGGGTCATGCTCGCGTTCGCCTTCCTCGCCACGTTCGCAGGCAACGGTCTGGTCACGATGTTCTTCAGGACGGTCGTCCATGTCGACGTCCTGAGCGACTCGTCCTGGCTATACGGCCTGACCGGCCTCGCGGTCGTCTACACCTACTTCCAGATCCCGCTGATGCTCATCGTCTTCCTGCCCGCGCTCGACGGGCTTCGGCAGGAGTGGTACGACGCGTCTGCGAGCATGGGCGGGACGAGCTGGTCGTTCTGGCGGCACGTCGGCGGCCCGATCCTCGCCCCGAGCTTCCTCGGCGCGTTGCTCCTGCTGTTCACCAACGCCTTCTCCGCGTACGCAACGGCAGCCGCGCTCGTCAGCCAGGGAGCGCCGATCATCACCCTCCAGATCGGGAGTGCGCTGAGCAGTGAGGTCGTCCTCGGCCGCGAGAACGTCGGCAAGGCCATCGCGCTCGGGATGATCGTGATCGTCAGCCTCGTCATGGCGCTGTATGCGCTCATCCAGCGCCGCGCCTCACGGTGGGTCAAGCAATGACCTTCACGCCATCGCCTTTGGGCGCGGCCACCGCCGACTCGCCGCTCGTGGTGGCGCCCAAGGGAGGCGGGCGCAAGCGCCGACGAAGCCGGTTCCACTCGACGTCGCGAGTCGCCATCCTTGTCGTGATCCTCGGCTACCTCATCCTGCCCCTGTTCGCGATGCTGGAGTTCTCGACACGCGGCGACTACGGCAGCCGGAGCCTGAGGGCATTCGCCGACATCCTGTCCTACCCCGACCTGATCGACAGCATCATCCTGTCGCTCGAGATCGCCGCGCTCACGGTCCTCGGGATGCTCCTGCTGCTCGTCCCGACGATGATCTGGACCGTCGTCCGCGTCCCGCGGATGCGCCGCGTGGTGGAGTTCCTGTGCCTCCTGCCGCTTGCCATCCCGGCCATCGTGATCGTCGTCGGCATCAGCCCGATCTACCGATGGATGGGCCAGAATCTCGGGGGCGTCGGTGGATCGCCTCTCACCCTCGCCCTCATCGACATCATCCTGGTCCTCCCGTTCGCCTACCGGGCGATCGACGCGAGCCTTCGCGGCATCGACGTCGCGACGCTCGCCGAGGCGGCCCGGAGCCTCGGCGCGGGCTGGCCGCGCGCGATCTTCCAGGTCATCCTCCCGAACATCCGCCCCGGGGTCCTGGCGGCGTCCGTGCTCGCGATCGCGCTCGTCCTGGGCGAGTTCACGATCTCGTCGTTGTTGTCGTTCAACACCCTCCAGGTCGTGATCTTCGCGCTTGGCAAGCGCGACGCATTCGTCTCGGTCGCCGTCTCGTTCGCGGCGCTGATCTTCGCCTTCGTCCTATTGGTCGTCATCGCCCGTGTCGCGCGCGGGACGCGCACCGATCGCGCCCCCGAGGAGGAGCCCGCGTCATGACCGCTACGTCCATCGCGACCGCCACGGACCAGCGCGCCGGTGTCCGGGTCCAGTTCCAGGACCTGCACCGCTGGTACGGCAAGGTCCACGCTCTCGACGGGCTGACCATCGACATCGAGCCGGGTGAGCTCGTCGCCCTTCTCGGTCCATCCGGCTGCGGCAAGACGACCGCGCTCCGCGCGCTGGGCGGCCTCGATGAGGTCGACGACGGCCGGATCCTCGTGGACGGCAAGGACATCACCGGCGTGCCCGCGAACAAGCGCGGGATGGGCATCGTGTTCCAGGCGTACAGCCTGTTCCCGAACATGACGAGCATCGAGAACGTCGGTTACGGGCTGCGGCTCCGCGGCGTGGGCAAGGCCGAGCGGCGCGCGAAGGCGGGCGCGATGCTGGAGCTCGTCGGTCTCGACAAGCAGGCGGAGCGGTATCCCTTCCAGATGTCGGGCGGCCAGCAGCAGCGTGTCGCCCTGGCGCGGGCGCTCGCGATCGAGCCGCAGGTCCTCCTGCTCGACGAGCCGCTCTCAGCGCTCGATGCGAAGGTGCGGCGTCAGCTGCGCGAGGAGATCCGACGGATCCAGATCGCCGTCGGGACGACGACCCTGTTCGTCACCCACGACCAGGAGGAAGCACTGGCCCTGGGCGACCGCGTCGGGGTGATGTCGGCGGGGCGGCTGGAACAGATCGCGCAACCAGCCGAGCTCTACGACCGGCCTGCGACGGCCTTCGTGGCGGAGTTCGTCGGCCTGACGAACCGGTTGCCCGGGATGGGCGGCGACGGGACCGTCGAGGTGCTCGGAGCGCACGTCCCACTGCTGCCGGGCTCCGCCGGCCCGGGTCCGGTCATCGCGCTCGTCCGTCCCGAGGCGGTGACGCTGGCCATCGACGAAGGCGCCCCCGCCCGTGTCCTTGCGGTGAGCTTCCTGGGTTCCCTCGGCCGCGTCCAGGTCCAGCTCCCCGACGACACCCTCGTGATCGCCCAGGTACCGGCCACGGATGTCGCCGGGCTCGCGCCAGGGACGGCCGTCCGGGTGAACGTGGTGCCTGCACCGGTCTTCGCCGTGCAGCCGTGAGCGAGCTGAGCTGGACCGGCATGAAGCGCGTGACAGAGGCTGCTCGCACCGTCGACGTGATCCTCGAGACCGATGTCCTTGTCGTGGGCAGCGGGCCGGGTGGCCTCGGGGCCGCCCTGGGCTCGGCCCGAGCGGGGGCGCGGACGGCGCTGCTCGACCGGAACGGTTGCTTCGGCGGCAACATCACCCAGGTCGGCGTCGAGGGCTTCGCCTGGTATCGACACGAGAAGACGGTCGACAGCGAGGGCGTCGGCCGCGAGCTCGAAGAGCGGGCCAAGACCATGGGCGCCGCGTCGCCCGAGCCGCAGTCGATCAGCAGCGCGCTGGACGCGGAGATGTTCAAGTACGTCGCGGACGTGGTCGTGGAGGAGGCCGGCATCCAGCCCCTCCTGCACCGGCTGTGCGTCACGCCGATCGTCGAGGACGGCGTCGTCCGAGGCGTCATCACCGAGAGCAAGTCGGGTCGCGAGGCGATCCTCGCCGGGCGCGTCGTCGATGCCACGGGTGATGCGGACGTCTCATTCCGCGCCGGGGCACCCACCCGGAAGACGCCCAAGGAGGAGATGCTCGCGGTCTCCGTCATGTTCTCCATGACTGGGGTCAACAAGCGCAAGTTCATCGACCAGGTCAAGGCCGATCCACAGACCTACCGCGACTGGACTGGCAACGGCGAGTGGGACATCGAGACGACCGGCAAGGAGGACGACCTCTTCTCGCCATTCATCCGCAAGCCGTTCAAGCAGGCCGTTGCCGCCGGAGTGATCCCGCCTGGGTTGATCACTCTCGCGGGCACGTGGGGCACGGTCACCGACCAAGGCGATCTCACCTACCTCAACCTCGTCCACATTCCCGAGGTCGATGGGACGGACGCCGGGGACTTGACGCGCGGTGAGATCGAGGGTCGTAGCCAGGCGATCCACGCGGTCGAGGCGCTCCGCCGCTTCATGCCCGGCTGCGAGGATGCCAAGCTCCGGAACTTCGGGATGACCCTCGGGGTCCGGGATACGCGCAAGATCGACGCGCTCTACAACCTGACCGAGCACGACGTCCGGGAGCAGGCTCGCTTCGACGATTCGATCGGCATCTTCCCCGAGTTCATCGATGGCTACGGCGTCCTCGTCCTGCCGACGACCGGACGCTACTTCCAGGTGCCGTACCGCTCACTCGTGCCGAGGGGCATCGACAACCTGATCGTCGCGGGCCGCAGCATCGGCGGCGACAAGATCTCCCACGCGGCGGTGCGCAGCATGATGTGCTGCACGGTCAGCGGCCAGGGCGCCGGCGTCGCCGCGGCCGTCTCAGTGCGTTCTGGACAGTCGTTCGAACGCCTCGACGTCAAGCTCGTCCAGGACGAGCTCAAACGCCAACACGTGCGCCTCGACTAGGAGGCCTATTCGCGCGGTCTAGGCAAGAGCGATGAGCGGGGCACTGTTTCGGTCCCCTTTTCGATGCCGCTGCGGCCCTTTGCCGGTGAGACCGACGGACGACCTGCGCGAAGGGCGGCGTCGTGGGCGACGAAGCCCGCCGGGGCGCGGTCCGCGCGAGGTCCCAGGGCGCGAGCAAGAGCGGCGGCGTGAAGTCGATCGATGGCGCGTGGGTGCGCGCTCGACAGGACTCGGGTGCTTCTTCTTGGGTCCTTCATCTCAGTTCAGCACGAACCACGCCACGTATGTCGACGACGACACCGTGGAGTTGAGATAGATCTTGAAGCTGCCGGTTGTGGGAACGACGGCCCGGACGTAGCGACCGCTTCGATTGCTGTGGAGGACCGCAAAGACCCGGCTGCTGCTCGAGACTCCTGCCAGCGAAACGGTCTTGGTCGAGTGACCCGCGGCGACTGACGTCCGCCCCGAGCGGCTGAAGCGGACCTTGCCGACGACGTCGAGTGCGAGGTCATTCGCGCCCAAGCCGTAGGCCGTCACGCCGGCGCCACTCGCCGTGTTGGCTTCGCCGACCACTCCGTTCGATCCGTAGCCATAGACCCCGACGAAGCCGTCTCCGTAGACACCCCAATCGTCGCTGACTCCGACGACTCCGACGCCGATCTGTCCGACCGGAGCCGCAGGCGAGAAGCCGAAGATCCCCGTGTAGGCGGTATCGACCGGATCGAGCCCGACGGGCGCGCTGATGCTCCAGCCGACGATCCCGGCGCCGCCCGGTGCTCGAGCCCTTGAGGCCGAAACCGGTCCCGGCCGCGGCTGCCGTGAAGGCGTCGCTGTCGGCCGTGGAGTTGCGTGACGCCCGTGGTGGCGGTGGCGTTGTTGTCGATGCGCCCTTGCAAGACGGGATCGTCGTTGGCCGCCATCGTCGTCAGCGGCAATGCGGCCGAAGCGGCGAGCGCCGCGGCGCCACCGGCGGCGGCAGCCAGAAGGGCCCTGCGGGAACGAGGCGCCGAGGCGTTGTCGGTCATGGATCTCCCTCTCCTGGATCGCGTGTGACGGTGCCGCGGTCGCGGCCACCTCGATAGTGGCATGCCCGCGTGCGGCGTGCGTCTCCAAACGGCGCTGGTACCGATGGGCTATCGCCGTGCCTGAGCACGCCCAGTACCGTGACAGAACGTCCTGTCACCCCAGATGGGCGAGCTGCCATGGAGGCCGCGCCCTAGCGATGGCCGACGCACACACATCAGCCGGCGACGAGCCCCCGCTCGCACCCGGGACACAAGGCCCGACGCGGGCCGACGCGCTGCGCCGGATCGCGGCCGAGGTCAGCGGCCGCCACGACCTCGACGGCCTCTTCCGCGACGTCATCGACGAGGCGTTCACGCTGTTCGGTGTCGACCAGGCGGGCCTGTGGTTGTTCGAGGACGGCCCGACCCCGCTCCACATCGTCGCGCAGCGTGGCCTCTCGCAGGAGATCCTCGACATCGTCAGCACCCTGCCGCGCGATGCGCAGACGGCGGGCATGGACGCGCTCCGCGACCAGCAGGTCCAGGTCCTCAGCGGCGACCTCGGGGCGACCCTGCCACGGCTGCGGACGATCTACCGGCGAGCCGGGGTGCGAACGATCTGCTTCGTCCCGATCGTGTTCCGCGGCACGTCGCTCGGTCTGCTCGTGCTGTACCACCTGCGCGAGTACGCCTGGACGCCCGAGGAGACCGAGGTCGCGCGCGCCTTCGCCGACCACATGGCGACCGCCATCGGCAACGCCCGGCTGGCCGAATCGACCAGGACGATGGCCGACCGGCTCCAAGCGATCTCCGAACTCGCCAGCCGGCTGAACCGGCTCCAGGACGTCGAGGGCATCGCCCAGGCGATCGTGTCCGGGACCCGCACGCTCATCGAGCACGACACGATCCGTGTCTATCGAGTCGATCACGAGACCGCGATGTGCGAACCGATCGGCTTCCAGGGCGAGTTCATGGGTGCCACCAACCCCGATCCGTCAGTCCTCCGGGTCGCCATCGGGAAAGGTCTGACGGGGTGGGTGGCCGCCCACGGCGAACCGGTGCGGCTCGGCGACGCGATGGCTGATCCGCGGACGCTCGTCGTCCAGTCGACCGATGGGCCGGAGTCGATGCTCCTCGTCCCGATGCTGTTCGACGGCACCGTCCACGGGGTCATCGTGATCTCGAAGGACGGTCCCGACCAGTTCGACGCCGACGACGAGATGACCCTGACGATCTTCGCCGGCTATGCGGCCCAGGCCCTGGTCAACGGCACCAACATGGAGCGGCTGCGCCGGCAGCAGGACGAGCTCGAGCACCAGCTCGAAGGCCAGCGACGACTGCTCGAGGTCAACGAGCGCTTGCTGTCGACGCTCGAGCCGGCCGGCGTGCTCGATCTCATCGCCGATTCGCTGCGGGCGATCGTGCCATACGACTCGCTGACCATCTACCAGGTGGACCGGTCAGCCGGCGTTCGCCGCGCGGTCATCGCCCGCGACCGGTTCGCCGACCTGATCCTCGCCCATGAGAGCCCGCTCGGCATCGGGATCAGTGGCTGGGTGATCGACCACGGCGAGGCCATCCTCGCCAATGAGGCGCACCTCCACCCGCGCTCGGTCCAGGTCCCGGGCACCCCGTTCGAGCCTGAGGCGATGATCGTCGTCCCGCTCATCATCAACGGCACGACCATCGGCACCCTCAACATCGGCCGGATGGGCGAGGCCGACGCAGCCTTCAGCCCCAACGAGTTCGAGCTGACCCAGCTCTTCGCCGGCCAGGCCTCGATCGCCCTCCAGAACGCGGAGACGCACGGCGCGGTCCGCGTCCGCGCCGACCTCGATGCGCTGACCGGTCTGCGCAACCACGGCTCGTTCCAGCGCGAGCTCGGCGAGGCTGTCGCGGACGGCGGCGGCGGCAGGCCCTTCTCGGTCCTCATGCTCGACCTCGACGGCTTCAAAGCCTTCAACGACGCGTGCGGCCACCCCGCCGGTGACGCGTTCCTGGTCGGCGTCGCGGAGGCGATGGCACACGCCACGCGAGACGGCGACGGGCTCTATCGCTACGGCGGCGACGAGTTCGTGGCCGTCCTGGCCGACGCGGACCGGAGCGTCGCCCATGAGATCGCCGTCCGCATCCGGCGCGGGGTGGTCGAGCTATCGGACAGGATCGGCGGACCGCACGTCGAGATCAGCGTCGGGGTCGCCTGCTTCCCGGAGGACGGCCGTGACAAGGATGCCCTGGTCGAGATGGCCGACCGCGCCCTGTATCTCGCCAAGCCCGAGGGCCGCTCTGCCGCCGGCCGCGAATCACCGGCCGACCCGTACCTCCGCGCGTTGGACGAGACCGCCCTGGCGCTCCTCGACGGGCACGACTCGACGGTCCTGCTCGAGACGATCCTGGCCCGCGCGACGGCCCTGCTCGGCACGCCGCACGGCTACATCTATCTTGCCGAGCCCGATGGTTCGCTCGCGATCAGCCACGGCAGCGGCATGTTCGCGCAGCTGCTCGGCCGCCACATCCCGGTCGACCAGGGGCTGGTCGGGCACGTCTACCGCACCGGCGCCCCGCTCGTGGTCGCCGACTACGACACTTACGCGGAGCGGGTCACCGACTTCGAGTCCGGCGACCTCGGCTCGGTCGTCGGCGTCCCGCTGGCCTCAGGCGGCACGACGGTCGGCGTGATCGGCCTCGCGTCGGGGACGCACGATCGGACGTTCGGCCCGCGCGAGACGCACGCTCTCGTTCGCTTCGCCCAGCTCGCCTCGATCGCGCTCGACAATTCGCGCCTGTTCGACGCCGCCCGGCGCGGCGCGCTCCACGACCCCATCACGGGCCTCCCGAACCGCGAGCTGTTGACGGACCGGATCGGTCACGCCCTGGCATCGTCCGATCCCAGGGCCGCCGCGCCGATCGCGGTCGTGCTCCTCGACCTGGACCGGTTCAAGGTCATCAACGAGAGCGTCGGGCACGCCGTCGGTGACCGTTTGCTGGTCGCCGTCGGTCAGCGGCTGATCGGCTCGCTCCGACCGAGCGACACCGTCGCGCGCTTCGGCGGTGACGAGTTCGGGATCATCCTCGACCCGGTCGTCGACGCCGACGACGCCCGCCGCATCGCCGACCGGATCGGGGTCGACCTGCGCACGCCGTTCCCGATGGGCGGCCGCGACTGGTTCATCAGTGCGTCGATGGGGATCGCCATCGGGCAGCCTGGGCGCGCGACGCCCGGCGAGATGCTGCGCGAGGCCGAGATCGCGATGGTCCGGGCCAAGGGCGACCCGTCCAAGCGCTACGTGCTGTTCGAGCCATCGATGTCCGAGCAGACGATGGACCGGATCGACATGGAGAACGACCTGCGACGCGCCATCGAGCGCGGCGAGCTGCGCCTCCACTACCAGCCGCTGGTCGACCTCACCACCGACCGGATCATCGGCTTCGAGGCGCTCGTGCGCTGGCAGCACCCCGTCCGTGGCCTCGTCCCGCCGCTCTCGTTCATCCCACTCGCCGAGGAGACCGGGCTCATCGTGCCGCTCGGCCGGTGGGTCCTCGAGACGGCCTGCCGACAGGCCCGCGAGTGGCGCGACGCCCGGCGGGGCGCTTCGCAGCTGATGATGTCGGTCAACCTGTCGGCTCGCCAGTTCGGCCAGCCCGACCTCGTCGACCAGGTCGTGGCGATCCTTGCCGAGACCGGCCTCGACCCGACGACCCTCGAGCTGGAGATCACCGAGAGCGTCGTGATGGACCAGTCCGAGGTCGGGATCCGCACGCTCCACCGGTTGCGCGACATGGGCGTCAGGCTCGTGCTCGACGACTTCGGGACGGGGTACTCGTCGCTCGCCTACCTGAAGCACCTGCCGCTCGACACGATCAAGATCGATCGGACGTTCGTGGCCGGTCTCGACGGCGAGGCGGACCGATCGATCGTCGAGGCCGTCATCGCGCTCGCCCACGGCCTGCGCATCAGCGTCGTTGCCGAGGGCATCGAGACCGAGGCCCAGTTCGAGATCCTGCGGGCGATGGGCTGCGACACGGGCCAGGGCTACCTGTTCGCGCGACCGTTGCCCGAGCCTGACGCGGCACGACTGCTCTCACCCGGTCGGTCTGGAGCGTCGACCCGCGCTGTCCCACTGGCCGCCGCCAGTTCGAAGTCGATCCGCGGGGCCGCGCGCACCCGCGCTGCGCGCGCTCGGACCCGTGCCGTCCGCGGCGCCGCGCGACGCGGCGCCTGACCCTCCTAGCTTGCGGCCGCCGAGGAGGCGGAGCAGGAACAGGAAGATGTTGATGAAGTCCAGGTACAGCTGGAGAGCCCCGATCACGGCCGCCTTCTCCATCGACCCCGTGTAGGCGGCGATGGCGCCCGACTGGATGCGCTGGACGTCGTAAGCGGTCAGGGCGGTGAACAGCACCACGCCGACGATCGAGATGGCGAAGGTGACCGCGCTGCTCGCGAGGAAGATGTTCAGGACCATCGCGACCAGCAGGCCGATGAGTCCCATGAACAGGATCGAGCCGAGCTTCGCCAGCGACCGCTTGGTCACGTGCCCGTAGATCGCGGCGGCACCGAACATCGCCGACGCACTCAGGAACGCGGTGACGACCGAACCGGTCGTGTAGCTCGCGACGATCAGGCCGATCGTGATCCCGAGGGACGCGGCGTAGACGAAGAAGAGGCCCAGCGCCGCGGTCGCGCTGATCCGCTTGATCGCGCCGCTGATCACGACGACGATCCCGATCTGGGCGATGAACAACAGGAAGAAGTTGCCCTCGGCGAAGTTCAACAGGGCCTCGTTGGACCGGACGACGGCGGCGACGCCGGCCGTCACGAGAAGCCCGGCGAACATCCAGACGAAGGCCTGGGTCAGGAACGCCTGGGCAAGCCGTGCGTCCGGCACGACGCCGAGCGTCGCCGGCGAGGCGCCCGTGATCGGACCGGCGGATCTGGTCACGTTCGGTGTCGTGACCGGCGCGGTCGGGTTGTTGGAGTACTGGTTGGGGATCTGGTTCTGCGTCATCGTCTTTCCTCGGCCTCCTCGAAGTCGGGGCTCACCACATCAGGCCGGCATCGCGCGGGTCCCAGCGCTCGGCCAGCAGGGTCACTTTCACGTCGTGATCGACGACCGTCTCGGTCTGTTCCTTGACCTGCGCGATCATCGAGCCCGCGTACGGGCAGAAGGGGGTTGTCAGGATCATCTTGATCTCGGTCGAATTCGGGCCCCAGCAGGATCTGCTTGATGAGCGCGAGCTCGACGACGTTCATGCCGATCTCGGGGTCGACGACGGCGCGCAGCGCATCGAGGATCGCGAGCTCGGTCGCTCGGCGGGCGGGGTCGAAGGCGGCGTCGGGGACGGCCGCGGCGGGGGTCATCGTGGCCGTTTCGGGAAGGTCTGTGGGGGTCTCGGTCGTGCTGTCGGTCATGGGTGCTCTCCGGTGTGTCCGTTGAGCGTACCATCGAGGCGCTGCAAGGCCCGTATGAGCGCGAGCGCGAGCCGGATCACGCGGCCGGCTTCGCCGCCTTCACGACGATGCCCGGGACCCGGTACTGGGCGGGCAGCCTTGCCGCTTCCTCCGCGCTGTAGCCCGGACCGACGAGCGACCCGTTCCGCGCGAAGAACTCGGCGTAGCGCTCCTTGTGGTCGGCCGCGTAGACGTAGGCGGCGGCGATGCCGAGGACGCGCAGCTCAGGGTGGTCCTTGAGGATCATCGTCAGGTCGTAGCCGTTCGACCGGAGCTCGAGCAGCTGGCGGACGGTCAGCCGCGACCCGTAGCAGAACGGCTCGCCGTTCATGACCAGGGGATCCTGCTGGACCCACTTGATGGTCACCTCAGCCGCCCTTGTAGATCAGCTGGAGCAGGGCGTTGCGCTTGCGGGCGTCGCCTGCGAGGCGTCGATGCCAGCGGTAGACCGTGATGGCCTCATCGAGGGCGGCTCCTGCCGTGCGCGACCTCGCCGGGGGCGAGGAGGCTGGTCAGCGCGGTCCGGAGGCCTTCGCACAGGCCGACCAAGTCGTCCATCGGCACGCGGCGGCGGCGGTAGAGAGCCGCGGTCCACTCCCCGTATTCACGGGCACGGCCGGGGTCGTTGGTCGCCACGCAGAGCGCGACACGTTCGGCAAGCAGCTCGGCATCGCGCAGCAGGTTGCGCAGGCCGGCTTCGTCGTGACGCTGCTCCATGGTCGGGTCGGCGTCCATGGCAAGGCGCAGGGCACGCGCCCCGAGCCGCTCCCGGTTCGCGATGATGCGCGCCGCAACGGCGGCGGACGCGGGATCCGGGTCGGAGGGCGG
The DNA here is from genome assembly GCA_963765245.1 of uncultured Chloroflexia bacterium. Lineage (GTDB taxonomy): Bacteria > Chloroflexota > Limnocylindria > Limnocylindrales > CSP1-4 > SPCO01. The sequence goes on along the minus strand of CAVXVP010000001.1, from coordinate 88,866 downwards.
CAGGCCGAGGCTCGGGTGACTCACGATGGCTGGAGTCTAGCGTGGCCGGTTGGCGGCCGCCATGCCGACGAGGGCCTACGATGCCCGCGTGACTGACATCGATGACGCCGCCAGCGACGAGGCCACCACGCCGACACCTCCGGACGCGGCTCCCGCGATCTCGAGCCCGGGTGAACGCCGGCTGGCCCGACCGCCGTCAGACCGATATCGCGAGGCAGAAGCGGCGACGGCGGCTGCGGAAGCAGAAGCGACCATCGACCCGGCCGCCTCGGTCGCCCGGGGAGTGGCCCTCGCCGCGGCCGTGGCGATCTCGGGTGCCGCCGCCATCGTCTTTCTCGGTGGCGTCCTGACCTTCACCGAAGTCCTGCTTTTCGTCGCCGGGTTCACCGGCGGCGGCGTCGGGATCGCGCTGCGCTGGGGCGCCGGCACCCACCTCGGAGGTCGTCGCCGGGTCGCCATCGCGTTGGTGCTGGCGCTCGGCGCGGTCGCGCTCGGCCAGCTCGGCCTGTGGCAGTACGGCCGAACCGAGGGCGGCGTCCTCGGGCCGCTCGACTATCTCGGCCAGGTCTACGGACCGCTCGTCCTGGTCGAGTTCGCCGCGGCCGGCGTCCTCGCCTGGCTCGCCGCACGGTGAGCGACGACCTGCGGTTCCGACGCCCGGTCGAAGCGGACCACGCCGTCATCGTCCGGCAGGTCGACGAGTGGTGGGGTGGCCGCCGGCTCCACGACATCCTGCCGCGGCTGTGGTTCCAGCATTTCACCGGCACGTCGTGGGTCGTCGAGGACGACGGGGGGCGGATCGTCGGCTTTCTCGTCGGGTTCATCAGCCCGGATCGCCCCGACGAGGCGTACATCCACATGGTCGGGACGAGCCCGAACCATCGTAAGGCGGGACTCGGCCGGGCCCTGTACGAGCATTTCTTCGAGGATGCACGGGCTCGCGGCGCTCGTCGCGTCGGCGCCATCACGTGGCCTGGCAACCGCATCTCGGTGGGGTTCCACAAGGCGATGGGTTTCGAGCCGGCCACCGGGCCGGGAACGCAGAACCTGTACGGGACGCCGGCCTATCCCGACTACGACGCCGAGGGTGGCGACCGGGTGGTCTTCAGCCGGGAACTGTGACCGCGGCCGGCGTCAGCTGCTCGTGGAGCAGGCGGCCGAAGCGAGCAGCACGCTCGGGTTCCGCCACGACCTCGAGCCAGCGCCGGAGGAGCGCCTCACCCTCGGCGTAGGCGAAGTAGTACGTCCGCAACAGCGGGTCCTCGATGATCTCGAGCGCCTTCTCCGCGCGAGCCGCCGGGTAGCGACCGACATCTCGCAAGTAGGCAGCGACCTCTTCGTGCGATCGACCATCCACGTGGCGACGGATCGCGGCGTTCCCGCTGATGGCCGACAGCCGCTCGCGCTCGAGGCTGATGGCGATGGAGATCTCCGCGACCTCGCGCGTCTCGGCAAAGTCGGCCGCGAAGGACAGTCCCGCCCGCTCGAAGACCTCGATGAGCAGGTCCGTCCGTCCCTCGAGCGGGGAGGCGAACCGGACGCCAAGGTCTGCGAGGCCCTCGCTGATCAGGCATTCGGGTGTGTTGAGGAGGATGATCGAGCATTCGAGGCGGCCCTGGGCGTCGACCAGATCGGCTTCCTTCCAGGCATGCTCGAGGTGGTGGCCCGGGTAGGTCTCATGGGCGATCGTGCCGATCAGGTCGGAGGCCCGGACCGGGAGATCGGTATTCACGTCGACGCGAGAGCGGCGGCCGCCATCGAACCAGTTGTATGCGGACCACGGCTGACCGGTCACCAGCGAGACGCGCAGGTCCTCGCCGTCAGGAAGGCCGAAATCGGCGGCGGCCTGGTCGCGGAAACGGGCGACCAGCCAGTCGACAACGCCCTGTAGGCGATCGACCGGCACGACGAACCGTGCATCCCAGTCCGCGAGTCTGTCCGCCAGTGGTGCGTCGCCTGGCAGGAGCTCCGCGATGCGCGCCGCCGCCGCCTCGAAGATCGAGTCAGGGTAGCGCGGTGGCGCGTACGCGAAGCCCCGCGCGACGTAGTCGAGGTAAGGCAGGGTCTCGCCGGCAAGGCCGCCGGCCTGCGTCTCGAGCGCGACCAATTGGGCGTCGAGCCAGGCCCGGCGGTCGGGATCGGCGACCTCGGTCGCGAGTCGATCGCGCAGGGCGATCGCGTCGTCGCGCAGTCGCGCCGGCGTGCGGAGCTGCTCCATGTCGACCTTCGCCTTGAGGTCGGCGGGGCCGAAGTAGGCATCGACCAGTCCCGGGATGTGCTGATCGAGGCGGAGCGCCAGGGTGATGTAGTCGCGCGCGACGGGATCCGGGGCGGGGACGAGGCGCGTCCCGCCGACCGCCGGGACGAGGTCGGTCACCGCTGCATCTTCTCGGGGCGCGGCGCACGGGGCGCATCGTGGTCGAGGTGCGCCTCGGCCTGGCGTCGCGCCTCGGCCAGCCGCTCGGTCAGTGCCGGATCGGCCGGAAGGCCCGCGCGATCCGGCGCCCGATCAGGAGCCGGTCCCGTTTCGTGCCGATCGCCCGGCCCGACCCCGCCCGACTCGCCGACGAACGGCATCCCCTGTCGCTCGACGGCATCGAGGCTCATTCGCAGGGCCGCGGTCTTCTGCTCGGCGACCTCGCGGACGTAGGCGGCCTCCTCGTCGGGCGTCATCGGTCGCCCGCGGACGATGCCTTTCGGCTTGCCGACCATCAGCCAGGCGAGGTGGTAGCGGTCCATGCTCCCCCACGCCGTCGCAAGCAGATCGTCCGAGCGTTGCAGCCACATCTGGAGCGAGGGCAGCGACGGGTTGGCGCGCAGCCGGTCGCCCTCGTCAACGAGCTGTCGCGTCCCGGCGATCAGCTCGTCGCGGGTCATGTCGCGTCCTCGCCCGCGATCATCGCCTCGCGGTCGGCTCGGGCACGCAGCGTCCACGGCCCGGGCCGCCCATCGCCGATCGGGCCGTCCTCGAACGACGTCACCGGCAGGACCCCGGCGACGCTCGACGACAGGAACGCCTCGTCGGCCGAGGCCAGGTCGGCCCGGCTGAGCTGACCCTCGACCGGTCGAAGTCCCGCGCGAGCCGCCCAGACGAGCAGCCACGAGCGCGTCGTCCCGGGCAGGATCGCGCAGTCGAGCGAGGGGGTCGCCAACTCCTCGACGTCGTCGGCCGCTCGCCTGACCAGGAAGATGTTGGCCGTCGTGCCCTCGGACAGGTGGCCGTCGGTCGTCAGGAAGAGGGCGTCGTCCGCGCCGGCCCGGCGCGCCTCGAGGCGGGCATACACGTAGTCGGCACGCGAGGTGGTCTTGAGCGTCGCGAGTGGGTTCGCCGGATCGCGACGAACGGTCGAGGCGACAAGTCGAAGGCCGCGCTCGAGGTGGCCGGCGGGGGGCGCCAGGACGGGCCAAGCCTGGATCGCGATCGTGGCCGCGACGGTCTCGTCGGGCGGCAGCAGCCCCCGACCGCGGTAGGCGCCGCGCGAGACGGTGATCCGGACCGACGCATCGCCGGCCGGCCCGTCGAGCCCGTTCGCGACGAGCAGGTCGGCGATCCCGACCCCCAGGACCTCATCGAGGTCTTCGGGGAGGTCGATGTCGAGCCCGGCGGCGGAGGAGCGAAGACGAGCGATGTGCTCGGCAAGCTCCGTCGCGTGCGCGCCCCGGACACGGAGCGTCTCGAAGATCCCGTCACCCAGCTGGAAGCCGCGATCGAAGACCGACAGGTGCTGGCCGTCGGCCGGGAGGATGCGGCCATCGACCCAGACGTGGCCGGGCGTGGCCGGCGGGTCGTCAGGCTCCGACGTCGATCCGCTCACCCGACCTCCACGCCACCGATGGCGCCGAGTGGCCCGCTCGCCTTGGCCACTGTCTCCTCCCATTCGGCTGCCGGGTCGCTCTTCCAAGTGATGCCGCCGCCGACATGGATCGTCAGCCGACGGCCGTCCGCCACGAACGTCCGGATCACGATGCTGGTCTGCATCGCGCCGTCCGGCCCGATCCAGCCGATCGCGCCCGTGTACGGCCCGCGCCGCACGGGCTCGAGACCCTCGAGGATCTCCATCGCGCGGATCTTGGGAGCACCGGTGATCGAGCCACCGGGGAACGAGGCTGCAAGGAGGTCGAAGGCGTCACGGCCGTCCTCGAGGACTCCGGTCACGGTCGAGACGAGGTGCTGGACAGCGGCCGTGCGCTCGAGGCGGCACAGTCGCGGGACGCGCACGGAGCCCGGCCGGCAGACGCGCCCGAGGTCGTTGCGCAGGACGTCGACGATCATCACGTTCTCCGCGCGGTCCTTGGCGCTGGACAGCAGCTCGCGCGCGAGCGCCCGGTCGGTCGCGGCGTCGCGCCCGCGCGGGCGGGTGCCCTTGATCGGATCGGTCTTGACGACGCCGTCAGCGTCGACCGAGAGGAAAGGCTCAGGCGAGGCGGAGAGGAGGGCCCGAGGCCGACCGGTCAACTGGCTCGGACCGAGGTCGAGGTAGGCCGAGAAGAGCGACGGGTCGCCCGTCCGCAGATGGCGGTAGAGGTCCCACGGGTCGCCATCGAACCCCGTCTCGAGCCGGCGGGTCAGGTTCGCCTGGTAGAGATCGCCGGCGGCGATGTGCTCGCGGATCCGACGCACGCCCGCCTCGTAATGGCGTCGATCGAGACCCGACCTGAATTCGAATGGGCCGGTCTGAGCTGGCACAGCGCCCACGGAGCCCGTCGCGGGGGAGGTCGCGTGTGTCGCTGGCGTCGCGGGTGTCGTGAGCCGTGCGTGAACCTCATCGAGCCGTCGCGCGAGACGACGACCGTCGCCGTCGAGCGCGCGACCGCCGAGCCAGGCGTGGCCCGTGCGCCGATCCCAGGCGACGACCCAATCGTGCAGGGCGAGTCTCAGTGGAGGCAGGTCCTGGTCGGACGGGGCGATCGCCGGCAGGCGCTCGAGGATGGCCCCGACGTCGTAGCCAAGGAAGCCGACCAGCCCGCCGAGGAACGGCGGCGCGTCGGCCGGCACGACCACCGTCCGGTCGAGGCGGGCGACCAGTCGGCGCGCCACTGCGAACGGGTCGGGGCCGGCCGCGGCCGTCTCGAGGACGGCGACGGGATCTGCTGTGAGGTAGGTCCAGCGAGCGTTGCGTCCCGGCCTCGCGCTCTCGAGCAGGACGAGGCCCGGCAGGTCACGGAACGCCTCGGCCGCATCGATCGCGCGCGCGCCCGCCACGCGGTCGGGCAGTCGACGGAGCCGGAGTGGCGCGCTGGATCGATCGGTCGGGATCATCTGCGGCCGATGATACGGCGGGTGGCGTGGCTGGTCCGGCGGCGCTCTGGGTCGGCCCCAGGCCGTCCGGCCGCGAGATCGTACGAATTCGTAGTACGAAATCGTAGGACTGGCAGGCTGCGCCATCCCGCCCGCTGGGGCGACGGGCCGCAGCCCGAGATAGTTCGGCGACGTACTACGGAGCCGAACCATTTCCGGGTGCGCGCTCCTGCTCGTGACCTGTGCGCCGTGCGAGACCAGAGTCGCGGACGCACGCGCGACCGCTAGCATCCACCGATGCGGACACGAGACCTCGGCATCGCCATCGGGTTGGGGAGCCCGGGGCCGCTCAACGCCATCACGGATGTCGCGGGCGTCCGCGTGGGACACGCAACGATCATCGAAGGCGACGGACCGCTGGTCGTCGGCAAGGGACCGATCCGAACCGGTGTCACGGTGGTCGTGCCGCCCGGACCCGCACGCGCCGGTCTTCGCGGGCTGCCACCGGCTCAACGGCAACGGCGAGCTGACCGGCCTCGAGTGGGTCCGCGAATTCGGGAAGCTGACCGGGCCGGTCGCGATCACCAATACGCACAGCGTGGGTGTCATCCGCGATGCCCTGGTCGCGGTCTCGGTCGAGCACTCGGGACCGCGGGTCGCCGTGGTCACTACCCGTCGTCGGCGAGACCTACGACGGCGCTGCTCAACGACATCGACGGTTTCCACGTTCGCGCCGAGCACCTTCGGAGCGCCCTCGACACCGCCAGCGGCGGCCCCGTGGCGGAAGGCGGCGTCGGTGGCGGGACCGGGATGGTCTGCCACGAGTTCAAGGGTGGCATCGGGACAGCGTCCCGTGTCCTCCCTGCGGAACGTGGTGGGCACACGGTCGGCGTCCTGGTCCAGGCCAATTACGGGAAGCGAGACTGGCTGCGCGTCGACGGCGTGCCGGTCGGTGCCGAGATCGGAGTCGATGAGACCCCCAGCCCGTGGCTGGAGGCGCGCGAGCTGGCGGCTCGGACCCGCCGCCCGGTTCCGGCTCGATCATCATCGTCATCGCGACCGACGCCCCACTGCTTCCCTACCAGCTCGAACGCGTCGCGCAGCGTGCAGGGCTGGGCCTGGCTCGCGCGGGTGGGACGGGCGGCCACACCAGCGGAGATCTGTTCATCGCATTCGCGACCGGGAATCGACTACCCGCGGAGGACGAGGATCACCCGGAGCTCCTCGCCTACGAGGTGCGGACGGTCGGCGACATCGTCATCGACGCGCTGTTCGACGCGACCATCGAGGCGACCGAGGAGGCGATCATCAACGCCCTCGTCGCCGCCGAGACGATGGTCGGGCGAGACGGTGTGACCGCCTACGCCCTCCCACACGATCGGCTGCTCGAGGTCATGACCCGCTACGGGCGAGGGCCCCAAGCTGCCTGACGTCTTACCCGGCGGTGACCGGTGCGGGCTTCTCGATCGGGACGCCGATCAGGCTGCCGTATTCGGTCCACGAACCGTCGTAGTTGCGGACCCGGTTGTACCCGAGCAGCTCGTGCAGCACGAACCACGAATGGCTCGACCGCTCGCCGATCCGGCAGTAGGCGATGACGTCCTTGTCGGGCGTGATCCCCTTGGCCTCGTACAGCGTGGCCAGGTCCTCGGCGCTCTTGAATGTCCCGTCCTCCTTGACGGTCTGGGCCCACGGGATCGACGCCGCACCGGGGATGTGCCCGGCGCGCTGGGCGGTCTCACTCATGCCCGGGGGCGCGATGATCTCGCCGTTGAACTCGGCCGGTGAGCGGACGTCGACGAGCGCCAACTCCGGGTCGCCGAGCCGCGGCAGGATGTCGTCGCGGAAGGCGCGCAGGCTGAAGTCGGCTTCGGGGAGCTGGTAGCCCGTCGCCGTGACGGACGGATCCTCAACGCTCAGGGCCAGCCCGTTGTCGAGCCAGAACTTGCGCCCGCCATTGAGGATGCGGACGTCCTTGTGGCCGTACAGCTTGAGCTGCCAGTAGGCCCATGCGGCGAACCAATTGTTGTTGTCCCCGTAGAGGACGACTGTCGTGTCGGGGCCGATCCCCGACTCGGAGAGGAGCTTGCTGAAGTCCTCGCGACCGGCGATGTCGCGCCGGATGCCGTCGGCCAGCTGGCTCGTCCAGTTCCAGCCGACCGCGCCCGGCAGGTGGCTCTGCTCGTAGGCCGTGGTATCGACGTCGACCTCGACGAAGCGGACGTTCGGGTCGTTGAGATGGGCGAGCGCCCATTCGCTGTCGACCAGGGCGTTCTCGGTCGCGTATCCGTCGTTGCTCATCGATGGGTCCTCCTGCGATTGATCTGACTGATGGTGGCTGGTGGGGCGTGTCAGGGCTCGCGGCGGCTGAACTCAGCCAGCCGCTCGGTACACGACGCCGCCTCGCGCACGGCCTGGCGCACGATCCATGGATCGACCCGGCTCGAGTCCTCGATCGCGATCGTCGCGCCGAGCGGTCCCTCTTCGACCACGATCCCCGAGCTGTTGCGGTAGTCGGCCATCCAGTTCGCCTGGAGCTGGAGGGCGACGTCGGCGACGACAGGGGCCGTGAACAGCCAATCCAGGTATGTCGCGTTCAACCGGTCGACGATGTCGGCCAGACGGATCGGCGTCCCACGCTCTAGGCGGACGAGCAGGTCGATCACCCGGATCGCAGTGAACGGGTCGCCCGTCTCGGCGATGACGGGCGGCGCGATATCCGGGTCAGGCAGGCCGTCAGGCGGCGGGCGCAGTGGGCCCAGGCCGATCGTCGCGCTGGCTGTCTCACTCACGGGACGGATCTCCGACTAGTTCACTAGGGATTGCCGAGTCTAGCGCAGCCCCGCGCCCGCGGTCCAGCCCTTCCCGTACCTTCGGCTGGCGAACGAACCTTCACCTTCCCGATATCGCATTCCCACGCAGGTGCGTCATGCTTGGCGACGCCGGGCAAAGCGCCTGGCGGTCGGACTGCGCTGTGCAGCCCGTCCGAATGTCATCCGTGACGAGCAAGAATGGCGACGATGGACTCCGACACGATCCCGAGCGAACCGACCACCGACTTCGAGCCACCGGCCACGTCTGTCGTGACCGGCCCCTCCCTGGACTCGACGTCTCCGGCGGCCGATCGGCGACGCGGGTCGAAGATCCGTCGGGCGGCGATCGTGCTCGCCCTCGTGGTGACGTTCAGCGTCGGGATCGGGGTCGGACTCCTGGCGATGCCCGCCTTGGGCACTGTCGGGACGACGACCCCGGCTCCAACCGGCAGTACGGTGCCGGACTTCGGCCTCATCCGCGAGGCGTGGGACGTGCTCCACACCAAGTACGTCGGCGCCGACCAGCTCAACGACAAGGACCTCATCTACGCTGCGATCAACGGCATGGCACAGGCCGTCGGGGACACCGGCCACACCTCATTCCTGACCCCCGAGGAACGCGCTCAACGATCGAACGACCTGTCCGGCCAGTACGTCGGGATCGGCGTTCGGATCGACACCGCCGAGGACGGCCTGCCGCTCATCGTCGGCGTCTTTCCCAAGAGCCCCGCGGACACCGCTGGCCTTGTGGTCGGTGACGAGATCGTCGCGGTCGACGGCAAGCAGACCAAGGGCCATACGGTCGACGACATCGTCAGCTGGGTACGTGGCGAGGCCGGCTCGCCGGTCAAGGTCACGGCCCGAACCGGCGCGAATGGCAAGGAGCGCGAGGTCTCGATGATCCGCGCCGCCGTCGCGGTCGACCCGGTCAGCTGGACACTCGTGCCGGGCACGAAGACGGCCTTGATCCGCCTCGACCAGTTCTCCACCGGCGCCGCTGACGACCTCAAGAAGGCGGTCGCGGCTGCACGCGAAGCGGGCGCTGACCGGTTGGTCCTCGACCTGCGCGGCAACCCCGGTGGCTATGTCAACGAGGCCGACGCGGTCGCCAGCCAGTTCCTCAAGAGCGGCGACGTCTTCATCGAGCGATCAGCCGACGGAAAGGAGACGACCCATCCGGTCGCGTCCGGTGGCGTCGCCACCGACCTGCCGCTCGTGGTGCTCGTCGATAGCGGTACGGCCAGCTCGGCCGAGATCGTGTCTGGCGCCATCCAGGACGCCAAGCGGGCGCAGATCGTCGGCATCAAGACGTACGGCACGGGCACGGTCCTCGGGGAGTTCCCACTCACCGACGGGTCGGCGCTCCGCGTCGGGACCGTCGAGTGGCTGACTCCCGATGGTCGCCGGATCTGGCATGAAGGGATCGCACCCGATGTCGTCGTAGAGCGTGCCACTGATGTGGTGCCGCTCGACCCGACCGATGTCGGCAAGCTGACCGCGGCCCAGGTCGACTCGATCAAAGACCCGCAGCTGGCCCGCGCCCTGACCCTCGTCGCGGACCTCGCCAAACCCATTGTCGGCGGCGTGAAACCCTAAGGCGCGAGCGACCGCCAGCGCCAGGTCATCACGGCGGTCAACGGCTTCCCGGGCTGGACGACCGTCGGGCCTTCATTGAGTGCGTTCGGCGGCGCCGTCTGCGGCTCGACGCACAGGGCATCGGGCGGGGACGTGTAGATCACCCAGTCCTGACAATCGGATTCGACGGTCATCTCGAGGAACCCCGGCCAGCGCAGGACGGGCGGGCGGCGGAGATCGGTGAAGCAGTCATCCCACGGCTCGGGCGCGGGCGGCACCAGCTCGCCGGTCGCGATCCCGGCCGCGTCTCGTGCGTACATCGCTCCCGGCTCAACGTCGAGTTCCAGTTCGCCGGGCGTACCCGGGATCCGCCGCAGGAACCATGGATGCCAGCCGATCGACGCCGGCATCGGCTCGTCGGCGTGGAGCTCCATCCGACAGGTCAGGCTGTACGTCGTCAGCTCGAAGCTCTGGACGACGCCGCCGCTGAACGGCCAGTCTGGCCCGAGATCGATCGCGATCGTGGAGTCGTCGATGGCGTGCCAGCGGCGGTCGAGGACCGTGCCATGGATCGCGTGCGGCGGCATCGTCGCCGGGAGGCGCCGGATCTCGCCGCCGAACGTGAACTCCGCATCACGGACCCGGCCCGCGTAGGGAGCCATGGGGTAAGACCCCCAATCGCGCGGCCCGTCACGGGACGTCCTGAGCAGCTCGCGACCATCGACCATCAACGAGGCGACTCGCCCGCCCGCGACCAGGTCCACGATGGCCTCGACGCCCGGCGCCGACAGGCGCAGCACCTCGACCTCCGGATCGATCGCGCCTGGGGCCGCGTCTGGTGCCGCCGGGTCGCCGGGGAGCCCGACGTGGATCGTCCCACCGCCCGAGGCCGCAACGGGAGCCAACCGGTCGCCCTTGGCGACCATCTCGTTCACGGGAGGGGTCGAACGGAAGATCTGTTGGTCGAGCCCGACCAGCATCCCGCCGATGGTCTGCCCGACCGATTCGCCCTTCTTCTTCCGCTGCTCGCTCACGAGGCAGTCTAGACGGCCCAACGACCCATCCTCGGCTAGAGAGGGTCGCCGTTCAGTACCGGCTGCGGTTCCGTGTCGCGCGTCGGTGGTTCAGCCTCCGGCACACCGAGTTTCGATGCGTCCCCGCGCCCGATCCGTCGTCGCAGCCGATCTGCGACGACCCCGACCGCGAGCAGGATCAGGCCCTCGATGAGCAACGCGACCTCGGTCGAACCCGACAGGTAGGTGAGGTTGAAGTCGGTCAGGGCGATCATCAGGCCGAGCGCCGCCGCGTAGATGAACGACGTGGCATCGCGGCGGAACGCCCGCTCGACGAGGATCGCCGACAGCACCACCAAGGCAAGATCGCCGATCCACGGCTCCACGACCCGCCCGTACTCGCCATCGCCGAGGGGGCCGGATCGCGTGATCGCCTGTGCCAACCCGAGCACCGCAACGAGGCCTGCCCAAAACCTGCTGATCGCGGCACGACGTCCCGCGCGCGGGTCGGCGTCGCGATCGGCGATGCGCGCCTCGCGCAGGCCGATCAGGGCGATGCCCACCGCGGTCGCCAACCACCACGCTGCGGTCGCCGCGACGAGCAGCAGCGGATCCGGACCGGTGGAGGTCGGGAGGCCCGTGTCCGGCGAGAAGCTCTCCGGGTAAAGCGTGACCTGGAGCAAGGTCAACGCCGACACCCCGAGCGACGTCAAGAACGCAAGGACGCCGACCTGCGTCAGCACCGCTGGATGGAGGACGCGCAGGGCGATCGCAGTGGCCAGACCGGCCGCCGACCCGAGCACGCCGACGGCCGGCCAGTCGAGTCCGGCCGCGTTCCCGAAGGCCGCCGCCGCGGTCGCCACATAGGTCGAGACGAGCAGGAAGGCAGACGCCCGACGCTCGCGATGCGCGCTCGCCGCCACCCATCAAGCGAAGGCCGATGACCCCGACCACGCCGGCGGCGAGCAAGGCCATGGCGCCGAGCACGACGCCAGGTTCGCCGTTCGACCCATCGCTGCGAGTCATGAACGAGCTCCAGGCGGCCAACAGGAACGCGCCGCCGAGATACGCGAAGACCTCCGAGATCGTCACGCTCGGGCCGAACAGCGCCGAGGCCGCCGATCGAGAGTGAGCGGCGATGGCGGCCGTCGACGTGTGGGGGACCGCCGTCGGGTCGCCCGCGGCGCGGAGCCGATCGGCGGTTTCGCGATCGATGAGGCCGGCCGCCTCCCAAGCCGCGATGTGTTCGGTTGCGTCACTCATGTGTATCGGGACTCCGTACGTACCGAGATGACGACCGTGCCAGCAAGACGTTACATGGCTGTCAGGTCGACCTCGTCAGGCGCACGCAACCCGTCCGTTCGCGTGACGGAGGTGGAAGAGGACGACCCGCTCAGAGCAATTCGCCGTGCGAGGCCCCTGTCGGCTCTCCCTCGCGCGGCCGCGGCTCCTCGCCGGGACCGTAGACGGGATTCGCGCCGTTGGACGAGGTGTCGCCCGCTTCGAGCACGCGGAGTGATGCCGACGACGTCCCCTCGATGGCCCCGACACCGAACGGCACCCACTTCGACGGGTCCTGGAGCCTGTGCGCCTCGGTGTTGCCCCGGGTGTGGGTTTCGGAGAAGCCCTTGGGCTCGATCCACATCCGCTCACCCTCGAGCAGCCCGAGGATCCCGGACTGGCCCGCCTCCGGCCGCTCGTGCTGGCAGTACTGGCAGGACGCCTGGTCGTGCTTCTGGTAGGTCTCGGGTTCCTCGTAGGTGGTGATGTAGCCCTCGTAGTTGCGCAGCACGACCTTGTGATCGCTGTACGAGATCAGGTAGTTGGGCATGACCGGGATCTTGCCGCCACCACCGGGCGCGTCGATCACGAACGTCGGGACCGCGTAGCCCGAGGTGTGGCCGCGCAGGCCCTCCATGATCTCGAGGCCCTTGCCGACCGGCGTCCGGAAGTGGCCGGATCCCTCGACCAGGTCGCACTGGTAGAGGTAGTAGGGTCGGATCCGGTTGGCGACGAGCTTGTGGACGAGGGCTCGCTGGATGTGGACGCAGTCGTTGACGCCGGCCAGCAGCACGCTCTGGTTGCCGACCGGGAGACCGGCCTTGGTCAGCTTGTCGACCGCGCGGCTGACCTCCGGGGTGATCTCGTTCGGGTGGTTGAAGTGGAGGTTGATCCAGAGCGGGTGGTACTTCTCGAGCATCTCGCACAGCTCGTCGTCGATCCGCTGCGGCAGGAAGACCGGCACGCGGCTCCCGATGCGGATGATCTCGATGTGCGGGATCTCGCGCAGGCCCTTGAGGATCGATTCGAAGAGCTTCGGTGCGAGGGTCAGGCCGTCGCCGCCGGAGATCAGGACGTCCCGGACCTGCGGCGTCCGACGCAGGTACTCGAGCTGCGCCTCGTGGTCCTTGCGATTGAAGTTCTGGGTCGGGTCGCCGACGATCCGCGATCGCGTGCAATAGCGGCAGTAGCTCGCGCACTGGGTCGTGACCAGCATGAGGACGCGGTCCGGGTAGCGATGGACGAGGCCCGGGACCGGGGAGTGGCGGTCCTCGGCGAGCGAGTCCTCCATCATCCCGGTGAAGGCGCCGTGCTCGCGGGCGGTCGGGATGACCTGCAGCCGGATCGGGTCGTTCGGGTCCTTGGGGTCGATCAGGCTCATGAAGTAGGGCGTGATGTCGACCCGGAACTTGTCCGGCACCGAGAGGCCCTCGCGCTCCTCGTCGGTCAGCTCGAGGATCTTCTCGATCTCCTCGAGGTCGTTGACCCGGTTGCTGAGCTGCCAGCGCCAGTCGTTCCACTTCTCGTCCGGGACGTCCTCCCAGATCTGGGCCCGGCGGCTGACGGCCGGGGCGCCATTCGCGCCCAGCGCGCGGGCCGGGTCGGCGAGGTTGACGAACGGAGCCTCGGCCGCGGTCCGGGCGGCCTCCTGGTGGGCGACGGCGGTCTTGATCTCCTGTGCGTCCACGCGGGCGAGCCTCCGGTTTCGAGCGTGGGGACCGGACCAACGGCCGGCTCCGACGCATAAAGTCTATGCAGTCTGCATGTGGCCGGGATGATAGCGCGATGGTCTCGCGGCGGTCTACTGGCCCGATGGTCCGGAGAATCGGACGACCCCGGCAGGGACCGGGGTCGGAGGAGCGGCGACGGGTGAGGAGCTACTCCCCGATCACCGCCCAGAGGAAGCCCATCATGATGAAGAAGCCGCTGAACAGGGCGATCAGGCCGATCCCGCCGTAGGGCGAGTTCGCGCCCGTGTGCGGCACGAGCTGGAGGCCGATCCCGAAGACGACCGCCCACGCGATGAACAGGAACGTGAACAGGAACTTCGCGTTCGGGTTCGTGATCTTGCGGACCCAGCTCGAGCCGCCCTCGGCGGTCATCGCCGACCGCAGGATGATGTAGATCATCAGGATGACGATGATCGGCCGAGATCCCGAACGGGATCGGCTGCTGGAAGGCGACCAGGAAGAGCTGCACGGGCCGATGCTAGCAGAAGGCCGACCCGGCGAAAGTGGTCTCGAGCCGTCGCGGGTACGATGAGTGCGCTCCTCATCCGTCGTCGAGTCCGAGGCGAAACCCAGACGTGACCCCCTTCGAGCGGCTCGGCCGCTTCGTCGTGCATCGAGCGTGGTGGGTCGTCGGCGCGTGGGCCGCCCTGCTGCTGATCGCGCTCCCGTTCGCGCCGCAGGTCCCCGGCCAGCTCAGCGCCGGCGGGTTCATCCTCGACGACCTCGAATCGGCGCGGGCCAAGGCGCTCCTCGAGACCGAGCTGGGTGCGCCCCCGTCCGCGCTGGTCGTGGTCTTCTCGAGCCCGACGCTCGAGGCGGGAACGCCGGCGTTCGAGGTCGCCGCGGCCGACGCGATCCGCGACGTCGGCACGGCACCGCACGTCGCCCGCGTCGTCTCGCACCTCCTGTCACCGCGCCAGATCTCCGAGGACGGCCACACCGCCTACGACATCGTCTTCCTCGACCTGCCGCCGGACGATTCGCCCGACGCGCTGCCGATCCTGCGCGAGCGCCTGCGGCCGGCGCCCGGGCTCGACGTCGAGCTGGCCGGCGGGCCCGCCTTCTACGGCGACGTCCAGACCGTCTCCGAGGCGGACCTGCGCCGGAGCGAGATCATCTCGCTCCCCCTGGCGGCACTCGCCCTGATCTTCGTCTTCGGTTCGCTGGTGGCCGCGGGCGTCCCGCTGATCGTCGGTGGAGCGGCGGTCATCGTGGCGCTGGGCGGCATCTTCGTCGTCGCCTCGATCATGCCGATGAGCATCTTCGTGCTCAACCTGGCGACGCTGCTGGGTCTCGGGTTGGGGGTCGACTACTCGCTGTTGATGACGAGCCGGTTCCGCGAGGAGCTGGCGCTGCGGCCGGATGGGCCGGACCGGGTCCCCGACGCCGTCCGGGTGACGGTGGCGACCGCCGGCCGGGCGGTCTTCTTCAGCGGGCTGACCGTCCTGCTCGGTCTGCTCGGGCTCGTCCTCTTCGAATTCATGATCCTGCGCTCGGTCGGGATCGCCGGGGCGATCGTCGTCGGGCTCGCGGTCGCGTCCGCGCTGACGCTGCTGCCGGCCCTGCTGACGATCATCGGCGCGCGCGTCGACCGCTTCGCCGTCCGCAAGGTGGCGCGGACGCCGGGCGCGGACGGGGCGTGGTCGCGCCTGGCCCGTCGCGTGATGCGCCACCCGGTCGCGGTCCTGATCCCGACCCTCGGGTTGCTGCTCTTGCTCGGGTCGCCGTTCCTGCACGTGCGGTTCAACGCCCCCGACGCCTCGATCCTGCCGCCCGAGGTGCCGTCGCGGGCCGCCTTCGACCGGCTCAAGGCCGAGTTCGGCGAGGGCGAGTTCGCACCGATCGTCCTCGCCGTCCGGACCGACGGCGCCGCGACCACCCCGGCCAACCTGGCCGCCCTGTACGACTACTCGCGCCGGCTGGCGGCCGACCCGCGCGTGTCGCGCGTCGACAGCCTCGTCGACGTCGACCCGCGCCTGACGCTCGCGCAGTACACGTTGCTCTACGGCGACCCGAACGGGCCGCGCGACCGCTACGTCCAGACCGCCCTCGCGGCGACGACCCGCGGCGACCTGACGGCGTTCACGCTCTACACGCCGTACGGCCCCAACCGCGACGAGGGCAAGGGCGCTCGTGCACGGCCCTGCGCACGCCCGGCGGCCAGCTCGCCCCTCCGGCCGGGATGACGGTCCTGGTCGGCGGTGGCGCCGCCGACGTCGCCGACGTGGTCGATCGGGTCCGGGCGGACTTCCCGCGGACGGCGCTGTTCATCATCGTGTCGACCTATCTCGTGCTCTTCGTCCTGCTCCGGTCGGTGGTCCTGCCGGCCAAGGCGCTGGTCATGAACACGCTCTCGATCGTCGCCAGCTTCGGGGCGCTCGTCTGGATCTTCCAGGACGGCAACCTGTCGTCGGTGCTCGGCTTCCAGCCGCTCGGGTTCGTCGAGACGACCCAGCCGGTGATCCTGTTCTGCGTCCTGTTCGGCCTGTCGATGGACTACGAGGTCTTCCTGCTGTCGCGGATGAAGGAGGTCTGGGACCGGACCGGCGACAACATCGAGGCGGTCGCCGGCGGGATGGAGCGGAGCGGCCGGATCGTCACCTCGGCGGCGCTGATCGTGGTGGTCGTCGCCGGTTCGTTCGCGTTCGCCGACATCGTGCTGATCAAGGCGCTCGGCATCGGGATGGCGATCGCGGTCGCGCTCGATGCCACGGTCATCCGCGCGCTGCTGGTGCCGGCCACGATGCGCCTGCTCGGTCGCTGGAACTGGTGGATGCCCGCCGCCCTGGAACGGTTCGTCGCCGGCCGCCTGCCCGCGTCGGAGGCCGAGGTGGAGGCAGCGATCCGATGAGCCGGCACCGACCGCTTCTCGCCGTCGCCCTCACGGCGCTCCTGTTGGGCCTGGCCGCCTGCACCGGCACGACGGGCGGTGCGCCGATCCTCGCCAACCCGGTCCCGGCCGCGCCCTCGGTGCCGCCGCGGACCGCGCCGCCGGTCGCCGTCGCCGATCCACTCCCCGTTGTCCTGCCACGCGACGACGGCCCGCACGACCGGCTCACCGAGTGGTGGTACTACACCGGCCACCTGCGAGCCGACGACGGCAGCCGCTACGGCTTCGAGTTCGTGATCTTCCGCGCCGAGCGCGGCCTCTTCCCGACGTCGTGGGTCTCGCACCTGGCGGTCACCGACGAGACCGGCGACCGCTTCCTCTACAGCCAGCGGCTGGAGGTGGGCCCGACCGTGGACCACTCCCCGCGCGACGCCGCCGGCGTCCCGCTCGGCTTCGACCTGTCGATCGCGGGCGCCGATCCGTCGCGCCCGGAGACGGCCGGGCGGCCGCCCTGGGCGATGTCCGGGGCGAGCGGCAACGACACGCTGCACGCGCAGCTCGCGCCCGACGAAGCGTCGCTGGCTGGTTCACCCGGCGGGCTCGGGCTCGACCTGGCTCTGGCGGCGACGAAGCCGGCGGCCCTCCACGATCACGACGGCTGGATCGATTTCGGCCCGGCCGGCGGCTCGTACTACTACTCGCGGACGGCGATGACCGCGACCGGCCGTCTCGACTCTCGACGGTCGCTCGCTCGCGGTCGAGGGCTCGGCCTGGTTCGACCACCAGTGGGGCGACTTCATCTCGGTCGGCGGCGGCGGCTGGGACTGGTTCGCCGTCAACCTCGACGACGGCACCGACCTGACGCTCTCGCTCGTCCGCGACGCCGACGGCTCCTACCCGCTCATCTACGGCACGGTCGTCGAGCGCGACGGGACGGTCCGGCACCTCGATCGGGACGCCTTCCAGGTCGAGGTCACCGACCGCTGGGTCAGCCCGACCACCGGCGCCGACTATCCAGCGGGCTGGACGATCCAGATCCCTCGCGAGGACCTCGAGATCACCCTCAAGCCGACGGTCGCGGCGCAGGAACTGGACACCCGCGCCACGACCGGGGTCATCTACTGGGAGGGCTCGCAGGTGGTCCGGGCGACTCGGGCCGGGAAGCCGCTCGGCGGCCAGGGGTACGTGGAGCTGACCGGGTACGCCGCGGCCGTGCCGGCCGGGAAGCTGAGAGACGCGGCTAGTCGCGTCCGGGCGCGACGTCAGTCCGACGTGCGCCAAGCCGCCGCGGCGGTCAACGCCCAACCCGCCACGATCGTCACCGCATAGCCGGCGCACCAGACGCAGATCGCCCCGATGACGAACACCTCGAGATAGGTCAGGTAGGCGACCGCGATGATCCCGGCGAGCCCGAGGCCGTACGCCACGTACAGCGCCCGTCGGTCGGCGCGCCGCCACCACATGACGCAGGCGGTCACGAGGATCGACCGAGAACACGACACCGAAGAGCGCGACAGGAACGCCGAACATCGTCGCGTACTCGCTGGCGGCGACCGTTTCACAGCCCTTGACCGGACCACACGCGGGCGCCTCGCCGAGGACCCGCGCCGCGAGGAGATAGGCCGCGATCCCGAGACCGACTACCGCGACGAAGGTCATTGCCGCTCCGAATCGCCCAACGGCCCGTGTCGCGATGACCGGCTCAGTGCGGGCGAGGTCGTGCGATCATCAGCCCGGCGCGGCGGCGGCCGCCTCGATCAGCGCACTGAGATCGGGAACGCTGCGCAGCCCGACGATCTCCTGGCCGTTGAGGCGCATCGTCGGGGTCGCGCTGACGCCCGCGGCGACCGCCTGGCTGGTCTCGGTACGCACGGCCGCCTGGGCTGCGCCGGTCGCCACGCAGGCCTGCCACGCGCCGATGTCCAGACCGGCAGCCGTGGCGATCGCCGTCAACCGGGTCGCGGCGTAGGCGCCCTCGTTCTCCCCGGACTGATTGGCGAAGGTCCAGTCCTGGTACGGCCAGTAACGACCCTGGTCAGCAGCGCAACGCGCACCGGCCCCGGCTTCCACCGATTCGTCGTACGACGACGTGCTCTTGGCACCTTGGAACGCGGCGTCGTGATGGACGATCCGAAGGACGCCGGGGGTCACGTACTTGGCCATCAGCGCCGGCTCGACCGTCTTGGCGAACTGGCCGCAGATCGGGCACTGGAAGTCGGTCCAGACCTCGAGCGTGACCGGCGCGTCGGCCTTGCCGACGGACCGTCCATCTGCCAGCGTGACCGGCGTCGGAGCCAGCGGGCTGATGAGCTCGCTCGTCGGATCCGTGGCGCCCGCTCCGCCCTGGAGGAGGATCAGTCCGGCGAGGACGACGACGCCGACCCCGCCGACGATCGCGGTGATCAGGAGGACTGGAGACCGTCCAGCCTGCGACGCGGGGCGTCGTCGAGTGGAGTTGGCAGCCTCGCGCTCGGCGGCTCGCCGGGCGCGACGGGTCTGCGGAGTGCTCGTTGCCTTGCTCACTGTCGGCTCCCGCGTCTTCGATGCGTAGATGGGTACCGTCGCGTCGCGACGTGCCAGCAGCATCTCCGGCCGACCTGTACGCACCACATGGGCCGTCCGTCACGACCTCGCAGGCCGGTGGCCCATCGCCGGGCGGCCTTGCGTGTTGATGAGACTGTGTCTCAACTGTGCTAGTCTCCCGCCGTGAGCGACCCCACCCCGATCGTGACTGCCCTCGACCGCGCCGGTTACCGCATGACGGAGCCGAGACGCGCACTGGCCGCGCTGATCGCCGAGCAGGACGGCCATTTCACGGCCGCCGAGCTGGTGACGGCCGCGCAGGCAACCCGGCCCGCCGT
Organism: uncultured Chloroflexia bacterium; assembly: GCA_963765245.1. Taxonomy (GTDB): domain Bacteria; phylum Chloroflexota; class Limnocylindria; order Limnocylindrales; family CSP1-4; genus SPCO01. The sequence continues at coordinate 69,524 of CAVXVP010000001.1, read as the reverse complement.
CGGGCGGGCCACCGTCTTCCGGACCCTCGACCTCCTGGAAGGGCTCGGCGCAGTCGAACGGCTCGACCTGCCGAACGGCGAGCACGCCTACGTCGGCTGCGAGCCCGCGCATCACCATCACGTGGTCTGCTCGCGCTGTGGGCGGACCAGCGAGATCGACGACGCGGGCCTGCGCTCGGTCGTCCGCGACGTCGCCCGCGAGACCGGGTTCCGGGTCGACGATCACCGACTCGAGCTGTTCGGGGTCTGTCCGCGACTGCCAGGCAGCCGAGGGTCGCGCCCGGTGCCGCGTAGCCGCCTTCCTGGTCTCCGCGGCTGCGTTCCTGTCCGCCTTTCTCGGCGGGGTGGTCGCGCTTCGCGCCGTCAGCCGCGTCGGCATCATCATCGCCATCGGTGCCGGCATCCGGATCGGTGCGGCCTTCTTCGACCTGATCCCCGAGGCCGTCGACCTGGTCGGCTCGCTCGACCAGGTCATGGTCGCGACAGCGTTCGGCTTCCTCGCCTTCTACGTGATCGAGAAGCTGCACGGCGGTGCACGTCGGGCACGAGGCGGCCGCCGAGCTCGATCACGGTGATGCCGCGCATCGACACGTCGGGGTCATCGGGGCGAGCGGCATGAGCATCCACAGCTTCCTCGACGGTCTCGCCCTGGCGGCCGGTCTCGCGGTCGGTGGCGGGCTCGGCGTCGTCATCGCGGTGGTCGTCGTCATCCATCGATTCAGCGACGGGATCTCCGTCGTCAGCCTGTTGCTGGCCAGCCATACCTCGGTCCGCGAGGCATACCGATGGGTCGCGATCGTCGCGATCGCGCCCGTCCTCGGCGTCCTGCTCGGCCTGGTGGTGACGGTCCCGGATCAGATCCTCGGGTTGATGCTCGCGGTCTTCGCCGGGTTCTTCCTGTACGTCGGCGCCGCCGAGCTGCTGCCCGAGGCGCACCGCTCGGACCGGTCGCGCTGGGTCGTGCTCGCGACGCGTCGGCGGTGTCGTCGCGATCTACTTCTTCTCGCTGTGGGCCGGCGCGATCGGCTGACCATACGCGACCGCGCTCGAGAGTGAAACCTTTTTGGCGCACGGTGTCTCGATGAAGTAGCGTCAACACCGCCTGACATCAGGGGGACGCCGGGATGACTGACCGAAATCGCTAGCGCGCCCGCGCCTCGTCGGGCCAGTCCGCCATATCCGACTGTCCGGCCGCGGGACGATCATCCTGCTCACGATCCTCGCGATCGTCGCCGTCTACGCCAGCGACCAGATCGCACCGGCGACATCCGACCGGCAGGCCCAGCTCCGGATCTGGCTTGTCGCACGCGCCGGCCGGGATCGTCACGTTCGTGCTGCTCGACGTTCCAGGTCTCCCTCGGCCTCGTCCTCAGCCACCCGACCAACAAGTCGACCTGGAAGCTGTCAAAGCGGATCTTTCCCTGGCACGACCACATCTGGGTCTTCGTGCTTGCGTTCCTGCTCGTCCACGTCGTCAGCATCGTGCTCGATCCCTACGCCAAGGTCACGCCCCTTGGCGCGCTGATCCCGGGCATTGTCCGAGTACCGCAGCGTGCCGGTCGCGATCGGGACGATGGCGCTCTACGCGTTCCTCGTCACGGCCCTCACGCGCACGCTACACGAAGCTCCTGCCGGCTGGCATCGTGGCTGAAGATCCACCGCCTCGCTCTCCTCGTCTGGGTCCTGGCCTGGCTCCACGGCGTTCTCGCCGGCACCGATTCGGACGCCCTCGGCGCGCTCTATGTCGCGACCGGGCTGGCCGTCGTCGTCTCCGGTTCCTATCGCTATTGGGCATCGCGCCAGCGACGCCCCACGTTCACCACATCGCTCCCGGAGGTCACCAGCTGATGCACACGCCATCCTTGCCGATCCGCCGCACCTTCACGGTCGTCGTCGCCGTTACGGCGATCGTGCTCGGATTCACCGCCATCCAGGTGGCATCCGCCTGGACCGCCGACGCGGCTCCGCTCGTCGCCAGTCCAGCATCCGCCGCTTCGATCGAATCGAAGCTTGCCGACGAGCAGGCGCGCTCCGCCGATCTCCAGGACCGCCTCACCACGATCATGACCCAGACCGACGACATGGCCGCCGCGCTGCAGGCCGCCCAGGACCGCATCGCCGCCGACGCTGCGCACGCGGAGCAACTCACCAGCGACCTCGCAACCGCGAACGACGAAGCTCAAGACAGCTCGAGGCCACGATCAAGAAGGCGTCTGCTGCCGTGCGGACACGGACGGTCAGCACGGTCTCGACGGCTACCAATGCGGGCGGCACGACTTCGCATCACGACGACGACGGGGAAGGCGGCAGATGACTGACCCCCGTCGACCGCTTCACCTGGCGGTCATGCTCGGCGCGTCGGCGGCGCTCTATGCCGGCAGCATGGCCGGGGTCGCGCTCCTCCAGTCGGATGCCGATCGAGCCCTGACGCAGCGACAGGCCCCGGCGACAGGACGCGGTTTCGCGCCTCCAGGACGGCCACGACCGGCTCGATGCGGCGATCGGCAAGGCGGCCGATGCCTACGCCCGTGCAGCCTCGCGGTACGAGGCGCTGACGCCGACGTTGACGGACACGGAGGCATCGCTTTCGGATCTGGCATCGCGCGTCGAGACCATCAGCGGCGCTGCACGCGCACTCCCGGCGCGGATCAGCTTGCCGCCCATCACGAGGGTCGTCAGGACGACCAGCGCAAGGCCCAAGACCAGCGCGACCACGGGCGCCTCGGGCGGTTGACCACGGTCGAGCGGTCGAACTGGCGTCGTCACAGCACCGATCCGGTTCGAAAGCCGGGCGATGGGATCGCCACTTCGCCTCACGCTTGGGTCCGGGACACCGCCCGCCGCCGGGGCCAGCCTCTGGTCGACCGTCCTCGACGAGTTCGAGCGAGGCGAGGCGGCGATGTCCCGGTTCCGCGAGACCAGCGAACTGACCGCCTTGAACCGGAGGGCAGGCACCTTCGCCGTCGATCTGACCGTCCCCACGTCTGCGTCGGGCGCTCGTTTCGGCCGATCGCGCCTGGCGCGTCACCGGCGGCCGGTTCGACCCGCGCGTCCTCGTCGATCTCGATCGATTGGGCTATCGCGGCGCGAGCGCTCGACGGACCGGATGCCGAGGTCCGAACCGTCAGCCGGGTGGACCGCGTCGTCGAGCGGGTCGGAAGACGCGGCATGAGCGTCGCTCATCCGATCGATCTGGGAGGGATCGGCAAGGGGCTGGCCCTCCGCTGGGCGGCCGGCTCGGCTCGAACGAGCTGGAGCGCGTGATTTCCTCGTCGAAGCTGGCGGCGACCTCGTCGCGCGTGGCAACGACCCCGACGGCAAGCCGTGGCAGGTCGGCATCGAGGATCCGGCCGGAGGTGAGGACCTCGCCGTCATCGCGGTCTCGGATCTCGCCGTCGCCACCTCGTCCATCCGGGTCAACCGCTGGGTCATGGACGGACGGGTCGTCCACCACCTGCTCGACCCACGGACCGGCGAACCGGCGAACGATGGCCTTCTCGCCGTCACCGTCGCCGCGACCGACCCAGCCTGGGCCGAAGTCTGGTCCAAGGCCCTCTATCTCGCCGGCCGTCCGGCGATCGCAGACGAGGCTCGATCGCGCGGCATCGCGGCATGGTGGATCACCGACGATGGGAGCGCTCGAGATGACACCCGCCGCCCGGGCGCTGACGATCTGGGTCGCCAGCGAGGCCGACTAGGTCGCAGCCTGCTCCAGTTCGGCGGCGGTCGGCATGCCCCCGCGTGCACCGGGCTTCGTCACCGCGAGCGAGGCTGCGATCCCGGCGCGGCGCGACGCCTCGACCAGGTCCAGGCCTGCGGCCAACCCGGCCGCGAGCGCCCCGTTGAGCGTGTCGCCTGCCCCGACGGTATCGACGACATCGACCTTGGGCGCGGCCATCGCCCGACTCCTCTTCCCGTCAACCAGCAGCGTCCCGTTGGCCCCGAGGCTGACCAGCACCGCCCGCTCACCCGGCTCGGCACCGAGCAGGCGCTTCGCCTGCGCCGACGGGCGTCCGCGGCCGCCGGCGAGCTCGGCGAGCTCGCCTTCGTTCGGGGTCAGGATGTCGGCAAGCTCCAGCGTCGGGCGTTCCAGGCCGTGGGCCGGGGCCGGATTCAGGATCGTGGTGGCCTTGGCGAGGCGCCCGAGCCGGAGCGCCTCGTGCGTCGCCCCCGTCCGGATCTCGTGACCGACGAGGACCACGTCGCCGCGTTTGAGGCTGAGGCGCCTGAGGGCGGCCCGGACCTGGACGGAGTCGAGGGCCTGGTTCGCCCCGCCGGCGACCGCGATCGCGTTCTCGCCGGCCTCGTCGACCACGATCAGGGCGACACCGGTGGACTCGTCCGGGAGCGTCATGAGCCCCGAGACATCGATCCCCTCGGCCTCGAGCGCGCCGCGCGCCGCGGTCCCGAACGCGTCGTCGCCGACAGCGCCGATGAACAGCGTCTCCGCACCGAGCCGGGCGGCGGCCACGGCCTGGTTGCCGCCCTTGCCGCCGTGGTGCTGCGCGAACCGGCCGCCGATGACGGTCTCGCCCGGCCCCGGGAGATGCTCCGTCGTGACCACCAGGTCCGCGTTGACCGAGCCGACGACGATGACCCGTCCGGCCACCTCAGGACCCCGTGATGAACTCGCCGCCGTCGACGCCGATCACCTCGCCGTTGATGAAGTCGGTGCCCTCGCCGGACAGCACGACGATCGCCTTGGCGACGTCCTGTGGCGTGGTCATCCGGCCGGTCGGGTTCCGCTTCGTCGCCGACTCGATGATCATGTCGTGCTCGGGGATCTTCATCAGGGCCGGGGTCATCGTCACGCCGGCCCGGATGGTGTTGGCGGTGATCCCCTTGCCGCGTCTGGGCGAGCTCCATCGCGAGCTGCCGGATGTGCGATTCGAGCGCGGCCTTGGCCGACGACACGACGCCGTACGAGGGCACGACCCGTGACGACCCCTCGGAGGTCATCGCGTAGATCTTCGAGCCGTTCTCGAGGAAGCCGCCGCGGTAGAGGTCCTGGACCCAATAGACGAGGCTGTTCGCCATCACGTCCTGGGTCATCTCCATCTTCTTGCGGTCGACAGCGCCCTTGGGGTCGTCGCTGATGTACGGCACGAGCGACCCGAACGCGAGCGAGTGCATCACGACGCGCACGTAGGGATGGCGACCGGCCGCCTCGGAGGCGTCGAACCGCTCGCGGAGCGTGGCCAGCGCCGCGGCCCGCTTCTCGTCGTCGGCCGCGTTCATGTTGATGTAGAGGGCCTGGACGCCTTCGGCCTCGATCGCGGCCTTGACCTCCTCGACGTGAGCGAGGGCCGCCCGGAAATCGAGGTGGATCCCGGCGATGTTGTAGCCGGCCTTGGCGAGCGCGAGAGCAGTCGCCTCGCCCATCCCGGACGAGCCGCCGAGGATCAGCGCCCAGCGCTCGCGGTCGTCGGTCATTCGGGGTGCCTCCAGCGTCAGTCGGGCATGTCGGTCGGGTCGGGCCGAGTCTACCAGCGGCCTCGCCGCCCGCCGGACGCGGGTCCGTGCAGGTCTGCATCCCTGGACATCTTGTCGTGCCATGGACACCCACGCGAGTGACACACTTGGGTGGTGAACCAGACGACGATCCTGCTTCTGATCCTGCCGATCGTGATCCTCGAGATCGCGTTGATCGTGTTCGCGCTGCGCGACCTGGTCCGGCCGGAACGACGCGTCCGCGGTGACAGCAAGCTGCTATGGGGCATCGTCATCGTCCTCTTCCAGATCATCGGGCCGATCCTCTACTTCGTGGTCGGTCGCGAGACGGAATGAATCAGGCGGACCTGACCGGGCGCAGCGTGTCCTCCACAGCGCTCGCATCGCCGGTTGCCGTCACCTGCCGCGTCCTGACGAAGCGCTTCGGAGGCGCGGACGGTGTGCTCGCAGTGGACGGCCTCGACCTCGATGTGCCGGCCGGATCCGTCTTCGGCCTGCTCGGACCGAACGGCGCCGGCAAGACGACCACTCTGCGTCTACTCGCAGGTCTGGCCCGACCGACCGGCGGGACCATCACCATCGACGACAAGCCGGTCACAGCCGATGACGCTGCACGGCGCGGTATCGGAGTCCTCGATCAGGACCCCCGCTATTACGGCTGGATGACAGGGCACGAGCTCGTGGAGCTCGCCGGGAAGCTCCAAGGCCTGTCGCCCTCCGAGGCACGATCGAGTGCGACCGACACGCTCGGGCGCGTCGGGCTGACCGATGCCGCCCGGCGACGGGTCGGCGCCTATTCGGGCGGGATGCGCCAACGCCTCGGCATCGCGCAGGCGCTCGTCGCGGCACCGCGCCTCCTGATCCTGGACGAGCCGGTCAGCTCGCTCGACCCGGCGGGACGGCGCGACCTTCTCGAACTCATCGCGGAGCTCCGGGCCACCGCCACGGTGATCTTCTCGACCCACGTTCTGGCCGACGTGGAGCGGATCTGCGACAGGGTCGGGATCATGGACCACGGCCGCCTGGTGATCGAGGGACCGCTTGACGATCTCCTCGCCCGCTACGCGCTGCCCCTCTACAGGATCGAAGCCGACCCGGGCCAGGAGGTGGGTATGGCCAGGCTCGCCGCCGGGCTTCGTGGGATGCCGTGGGTCGACCGCATCACCGAGCAGGCGGGCGGGCGCCTTCTGGTGTCGGTCACGGACGAGGCAGCCGCCTCGGATGGCCTCTTGCCCTTCGTCGTCGCAGTGGGTGTCCGCCTGGCGGTCTTCGAACGGGTGCGACCGACGCTCGAGGATGTCTTCCTCCGTCTCGTCGGCGGGACAGCAGTCAGCGAGACGGTGGCATGACGGGCACCCGCGTCCTGATCGGCAAGGAGTTCCTCGAGTCCTGGCGCACATACCGGCTGCCGGTCGTGGCCGGTCTGTTCCTGTTCGTCGGCCTCACCTCGCCGCTGCTGGCGAAGTTTCTGCCGGAGATCGATCAAGGCGGCGGCCGGCGACCAGCTCCCGCATCGATCTCCGATCCCGCCCCCGGTCGCTGCGGCGGCGGTCGAACAGGTCTGGAAGAACCTCGCCCAGTTCGGGGCGTTCGCAGCCATCATCCTGTCGATGGGGGCGGTCGCCACGGAACGAGATCGCGGCACAGCGGCGTTCATCCTCTCGAAGGCCGTCTCACGCGGCGCGTTCCTGACGGCCAAGGTCGTCACCATCGGTTGGGCCTGGCCCTCGCCGTCATCCTCGCCGTGGTCGTCGCCTGGATCTACACCGCGATCCTGTTCGAGCCGATGCCGGTCGTCGGCTGGGCCGCGATGGCTGCCCTCGCGTGGCTGGGTCTTGCAGCATGGGCGGCGTTGACCTTCCTCGGGAGCACGGTCACCGGCTCGGCCGCGGCCGCGGCAGGCCTCGGTTTTCTGGCACTGCTCCTGCTTTCGATCGTGGGGGCGATCCCGAGCGTCGGTCGCTTCACGCCGAGCGGACTCGCCGCGCCTGCTATCGCGCTGGCTACCGGAGCAACGGTGGAATCTGCGGAGATCATCACCCCTGTCGTCGCGACGATTCGTCCTGATCGCTCTCGCTCTCGGCGCTGCGGCGTGGTCGTTCCGGCACCAGGAACTCTGAGCGATCCGTCAGACCACCCCGCGGGCGCGGAACCCCTCGATCTCGGTCGGCCCGTAGCCGAGCTCGCCGAGGATCGCGTCGGAGTCCTGGCCGAGAGTCGGCGGCGGCGTCCGGATCGAGGCCGGCGTCGTGTCGAGCTGGAACGGGAGCCCGACCTGGCGGATCAGGCCGTAGGCAGGGTGCTCCTGCTCGACGGACATGCCCAGGGCGACCGCCTCCTCCGACGCGAACGCCTCGACGATGTCGTTGATCGGCCCGCACGGGATCCCGGCCGCATCGAGGGCCGTGATCCAGTCCGCGGTGGTCCGCCCGGCGAAGATCGCAACGAGCACCGGGCGGAGCGCCGCGCGGTTCTCGACACGGTCGCCGTTCGTGGCAAATCGCGGATCCGCGGCGAGCTCCGGCCGGCCGAGCGTCACGCAGAGACGCGGCCACTGCCGCTCCGACCCGACCGCCACTGCGAGCGCTCCGTCGGCCGTGTCGAAGGTCTCGTACGGGACGATGTTCGGATGGGCGTTGCCGAGCCGGCCCGGTGCGGCTCCTGACACGAACGCGTTCTGTGCCTGGTTGACGAGACTCGCCAGCGTCGCACCGAGGATCGAGACGTCGACGCGCTGGCCCTGGCCGGAAGCGGGCCCGGCCTCCCGCTCGCGCCCGGCGAGCGCGCCGAGCAGCCCGACCGCGCCGAGCATCCCGGTCAGGATGTCGCTGATCGCGACCCCGACCTTGGTCGGGCTCGCCGCCGTCGGCGTCGGCGGCGCCGGTGATCGACATCAGGCCGCTCACCGCCTGGACGATGAAGTCGTAGCCGGGTCGGTCGGCCGCCGGGCCGCTGGTCCCGTATCCGGAGATCGCCAGGTGGACGAGCCGCGGGTTGAGCGTCCGCAGGGCCTCGTCGTCGAACCCGAGCCGCGCGAAGCCGTCGCCCCGGAAGTTCTCGACCAGGACGTCCGCGTCGGCGAGGAGGCGGCGCAGGATCGCGGCGCCTTCCGCGGTCTTGAGGTCCAACCGGAGCGCCCGCTTGTTGCGGTTGACCGCGAGGAAGTAGGCGGCGGTCCGGGTGCCGGCCTCGACCGAGCCGACCCACGGCGGGCCCCAGCCACGCGTCGCGTCACCCTCGGGTGGCTCGACCTTGATGACCTCGGCCCCGAGGTCGCCGAGCAGCATCGTGCAATACGGCCCGGCGAGCACGGTCGAGCAGTCGATGACGCGGAGACCGGCGAGCGGGCCGGCAGCAGGCTGGTCGGATCGGTCGGGCATCGAGGCCGATGGTAGCGCCGGGCCTGACCTGCGCTTGGGCCTCGGGCGCTTCGGGCGGTGTCGCCCTTCAGGTCGCCTCGGGTCTGCCGGATCTCGAGAGGATCGGTCCGGACCGGGACAGCGGCGCGGTCGGGCTCGACGACGGCGATCCATTCGATCCGTTCCCGGTTCAGGATGACGGCTGTCGACATGATCCTCGCGGTGCTCGCCATTGACGACGAATGTGATCCGCACGTCGGTCAGCGGGATCATCGACTTGCGTCGCCGGATCGACACGATCGGATCGGCGCCTGGCAGGCCGTGGAGGAACCCTTGGACGTCGTACGGCCCGACCTTCATCGCCACGTACTTCGGCAGCGTGTGGCGTCGCCGAGCGGCGTTGCCGCGCGGACCGGTCGCGTGGACCAGGCAGAGCTCATCGCGCGGCACGACGACCTCGTCGACCTGGAGCGGCGTCCCGTCGTCGAGCCGCTCGACGGTGACCCCGACCAGCGCGTACTCGTCGTTCGCGTTGAGCATGTCGCTCAGCCGGTCGGCATCGAGGACGGTCCGTCCGGACAGGATGCAGTCCTCGCCATAGGCGACGAACGCGACCTCGTCCGCGACATCGGTCTCGGCCTGGGCCGCGGTGGCCGCCAGCGGCCGAGAGAACGCCACCCGCAGGCGACGTGGGAACCGATCCTTCATGCCCGGATGGTCGTCGGTGCCCCGATTCCCCGACACGGACCGGAAGTACGGGGTGCGCTAGCATCCCGAGCATGACCACCGAGACGACGGGCCATCGCCCGACCCTGATGACCGTCCACGCCCATCCCGACGACGAGACGATCGGGACCGGCGGGGCGATGGCCAAAGCGGTCGAGGCCGGCCACCGCGTCGTCCTCGTGACCGGGACGCGCGGCGAGCTCGGCGAGATCGTCGTCCCCGACATGGACACGCCCGACAACCACCGCCGCCTGGGCGAGATCCGGGCCGGTGAGCTGGAACGGGCGATGGGCCTCCTCGGCGTGACCGAGTGGGAGAACCTCGGCTACCGCGACTCCGGGATGATGGGCACGGACGGCAACCGCGATCCGCGCTCGTTCTGGCAGGCGGACATCGACGAGGCGGCCGGCCGGCTCACCTGGCTGGTGCGGCGCTACCAGCCGGACGTCATCACGACCTACAACGAGTTCGGCGGCTACGGCCACCCCGACCACATCCGGACCCACGACGTCGGCGATCCGGGCGTTCGAGCGGGCCGGCGATCCTGCCTGGTACCCGGAGCAGTTCGAGGAGCCCGGGATCGAGCCGTGGGCGCCGTCGAAGCTCTACATCCAGGCGATCCCCAAGTCCGTCCGCGAGCGGATGGGCGAGCGGATGAAGGAGCTGGGCATGAAATCGTTCTGGTCGCCGCCGGACGACGCGACGCCCGAGCAGATCGCCGAGTTCGAGGAATACGCGGCGAAGATGCTCGTCCCCGACGAGCTGATCACGACCTGGGTCGACGTCTCCGGCGCGCCGCTCAAGGCCAAGTGGGACGCGATCCACGAGCACGTGACCCAGATCAGCGACGACAGCCCGTTCATGCTCCTCGGCTTCGAGGGCTGGCAGGACGGCTGGGCCAACGAGGCCTACATCCTGCGCGAGTCGCGGGTCGAGGCGCCGATCCCCGAGACGGACCTGTTCGCGGGGATCGTCTAGCCGCTCTACCAGGGCAGCAGGCCCTTCGACGCGCTGAAGACCTGGCCCATCACGACCTTGCCGGCACCGGCCGGGTCGAGGAAGTTGGGCTGCGCCTTGTCGAGGATGATGTGCGGCCGGATGTGGGCCTGGACGAGGTCCTTCCCGCGGAACGTCAGCTCGAGGGTGATCCCCTCCATCGTCGGCTCGGACCAGGTCTGGTCGAACACGAAGATTGCCGAGCGCGTACCAGATCGGCTTGCCCTTGTAGACCTCCATCGCGGCGGCCCAGTGGGCGTGGTTGCCGATGACCATGTCGGCGCCGTTGTCGATGATCATCTCGGCCAGCTTCTTCTGGTTGGCGAAGGGCGTCGGGTCGTACTCGGTGCCCCAGTGCGGGTAGACGATGACGAGGTCGGCGCCGGCCGCGCGCGCCTTCGCCACGTCGGCCTTGACGGCCTTGGCCGACAGGCCCGGCGCTGCCGACCTTGGTGGCGGTCGCGTGATAGCCGCCGGCGATCGCGTCGTAGCCGAGGATCGCGACCTTCGTCCCCGCCGCCTCGAGGATGGCCGGCGTCCGCGCGGCGTTCGCGTCCTTGCCCGCGCCCGAGTACCTGATCCCCCGCTTCTTGACGTTGGCGATGGTCTGGAGCAGGCCGGTCGCGCCGGCGTCGCGGATGTGGTTGTTGGCCAGCGAGACGTAGTCGATGCCGGCGTTCTTCAGGCCGTCGATGAGCCGGGGGTCCGCCGAGAAGTTGGTGCCCGAGGCGTGGAAGCGCGGGTTGTTCGGCGCCGGGTTCTCGAAGTTGGCCGCGGCGATGTCGGCGCCCTTGATGAGGTCACGGACGACGCCGGCGTCGCCGGTCCGCTTCGTGTACGGCGTGTCCCAGCCGAGCGGCGAGCAGTTCTTGCAGCGGCCGGTGATGGTCGCCGTCCCGCCATCGAAGGCGAAGTCGGCGCCCTTGTCCTTGAGGGTCAGGTAGACGCCACGGTCGAGCATGATGTCGCCGCCGGCGAACAGGGTCCAGGTCGTCGCCGGATCGAAGGCGTCGGCAGCGGTCGGGGCGGGCAGGCTGGCCGTCAGTGGCCAGTCCGCGAGCGTCTTCACCCGGTCCACGCCGAACAGCGCTGCGTCGCCCCACGCCAGCGCCCGGACCTCTGGCCCGACCGCGTCCGCGCGCAGGAACGCGAGCCGCTTGCGGTTCTTGGCGAGGTCGGCGGCGAGGGTCTTCGCGTCCGGGGCAAGGATGAGGCGCGCGGGGTCGGACGGGCGATCGGCACCGAGCGCGCTCAGGATCGCGTCGGCCTCGCCCTCGACGAGCTCGAGGGCGGTGTAGCGGTCGCTGGTCCCGGCCAGGACGGCCTTCAGCTCCTTCGCGCCGGTCGAGGTCGGCGTCGCCCGGAAGTTGGTGACCGGCACGACCGGGACGGCGGCGAGCTCGGCGGGCGGGGCCGGCGTCGCGGATGCCTCGCTGGGGGTCGGCGAAGGGCTGTCTTCGACGACCGCGCCGGCGGTCTCGGTCGGTCGGGGCGTCGCGGTCGCGACCGCGGACGACGGGCCGGCGCTGGCGCTCGACGCCGCGCCCAGGAGGCCGACCTGGCCGGCGGCCAGCACGGCCACGAGCACGGCGATGACGAGGCCGAGCGCGACCGGGAGCGGGTTCCGTTTCACCGGCCGGAGTGTGACAGAGGATCCGCGGATGGGCCGTCAGCCTGGCGGCCAGCTCGTCGCCGGACAGAGGAACGCCCCGTCCGGGCGGGCGGACGGGGCGTAGGGAAATGCGAAGATGGCGGACCCGACCGGATTCGAACCGGCGATCTCCAGCGTGACAGGCTGGCATGTTGGGCCGCTACACCACGGGTCCAGTTGCGGCGAGGGCGGAGCATAGCAGAGGGACCCTGGGTTGTCGTCATCGGCCGCCCACGCGGCGCGACCGGTCCTATACTCGCGCCCCATGCCACGGATCGACCTGCGCAGCGACACCGTCACCCACCCCTCCCCGGCCATGCGCCGGGCGATGGCCGACGCCGAGCTCGGTGACGACGTCTTCGGCGACGACCCCACGGTCAACGCTCTCGAGGAGCGCGCCGCCGAGCTGCTCGGCAAGGAAGCCGGCCTGTTCGTCGCCTCCGGGACGATGGGCAACCTCGTCGCCCAGATGGCGCACCTCGCGCGGGGCCAGGAGACGATCGCCGGCCGCGAGCACCACATGGTCATCGACGAGGCATCCGGTCACGCGGTCATCGTCGGGGCGAGCATGCGCGCGCTCGAGGACCGGCCGGACGGCACCATCGACCCCGCCGCGATCGAGGACGCCTTCCGTGACCCCTCCGACCCCCACGAACCGATCACCGGCCTGATCACGCTCGAGAACACCCACGCCCATTCGATGGGCCAGCCACTGACCCCCGAGTACACCCGCGAGGTCGGCGCGATCGCCCGTGCCCATGGCGTCCCGCTCCACATCGATGGCGCGAGGTTCTGGAACGCGGTGGTCGCCCTGGGCGTTCGCCCGACCGACCTGGCCGACCCGGCCGACACCGTCACGTTCTGCCTCTCCAAGGCGCTCGCCTGTCCGGTCGGGTCGGTGGTCGTCGGGTCGCGCGAGGTCATCTGGCGCGCCCGACGCGCGCGCAAGATGGTCGGTGGCGGGATGCGCCAGGCCGGAGTCCTGGCCGCGGCCGGTCTGGTGGCCCTCTCCGACGGCCCGGACGGCATGATCGAACGCCTGGCCGAGGACCACGCCAACGCGCGCCGGCTCGCGGAGGCGCTGTCCGGGTTCGATGGCGTCGTCTCGGCCGGTGGGACGACGCAGCCCGCGCCCGGCCCGCTCGATCCGGGGCGCGTCCGCACGAACTTCGTGGTCTTCCGCGTCGAGCGTGACCGGGCGGCATTCCTGGCCGCGCTCCGAGCGCGAGACGTCGAGATGGTGGAATATCCCCACGGGCAGGTGCGTGCCGTGACCCACTTTGGGGTGACCGCCTCCGACATCGAGACCGTCATCGCCGCCACGCGGGACGCCCTGACCGAAACCAGCAAGACCAGCCCGATGGTCGTGCCAGCCGGGACCTGACGCAGGACCCACCAGCCGTCCACCGCGAGCCGATCACCCGTCCGTCCACGCTGACACCCCGCGCCGATCGCCCGGCGCGTCGGAGGTTCCCACCCAGATGACCGACCAACGACCTGTGGCGCCGCTCCCGCGCCCCGCCCCGGCGGCGACGCCCGGACGGCTCGACGAGCACTTCTATGACCTCGTCGAATCGCGCTTCGTCCGGCTCGTTCGCGACAATCCGGTCCTCGGCACCTCGCTCGGGCTCCACCGGGACGACGACCTGCTGGGTGACGGCAGCCGCGAAGCCGTCCTCGCCGAGCTGGCCGCCGACCGCGACCACCTTGCCGCGGTCGAGGCGATCGATCCCGCCGCACTCTCGGACGGGGCTCGCTTCGAGCGCGAGCTCGAGCTCCACAACGTCCGCCGCGCGATCTTCGATGCCGACGTCCTGCGTCTCTGGGAGCGCCGGTCGTTCGCCCTCGACCACGTCGGCGACAGCCTCTTCCTCCTGTTCGCCCGGGACCACGCGCAACTCCCCGAGCGACTGGACGCCATCGCCGGCCGGCTCGAGGCCATCGCCACGTACCTCGAGGAATCGAAGACCCGGGCGACCGTCCCGCAGGTCCGGCTCTGGCAGAGGATCGAGATCGAGACGGCGAGCGAGCTGCCGGTCTTCTTCGACGAGCTCGTGGCGGCCGGCGTCGACGTCCTGCCGGCGGCCGAGCAGCGCCGCCTGGAACGCGCGAGCGAGTCCGCCAAGATCGCCGTCGAGCTCTACGCCGCGTGGCTCGAGGGGACGCTCGCCGACGGCACGGACGACTGGGCGATCGGCCGCGAGAAGCACGACGCAATGGTCGGCCTGCGCGCGTTCGACGGCCTCGACGCGGATGACATCCTCGTGCTCGGCTGGGAGCGGCTGAAGGAGGAGCGGGAGGCACGCGCCGCGGCCGCCCGGGAGCTCGACGCGACGGTCGACGAGGCGACTGTCATCGACCGGGTCAAGTCCGCCCAGCCGGCGGACTTCGATGCCGCCCTCGACGCCTATCGAGACGCGATGCACAGAGCCCGCCGCCACCTCATCGAGCGCGACCTGGCGACCGTCCCCGACGACGAGCGGATCGACATCGTGCCGACGCCCGAATACCTGCGCAACGTCGTCCCATTCGCCGCCTATTTCGAGCCCGCCGCGTTCGACAAGGACCCCAAGGGCATCTACATCGTCACCCCGTCGGTCGGGCACGACCCGAACGCGATGCGCGAGCACAACTTCTCGTCGATCAGCAACACGAGCATCCACGAGGCCTACCCAGGCCATCACCTCCAGCTCGACGTTGCGCGTCGGAATGGGTCGTTGACCCGCCTGATGGCCGACGCCCCGGAGTTCGTCGAGGGCTGGGGGATGTACTCGGAGCTGATGATGCGCGAGCACGGCTTCGACGACGGCCCGGCCTTCCGGGTGATCATGCACACCGACGCGATCTGGCGAGCGTGCCGGATCATCCTCGACATCCGCTTGCACCGGGGCGAGCTGACAGTCGACGAGGCGACCGACTTCCTCGTCGAGCAGACCAACTTCGAGCGCGCCAACGCCCGCGCCGAGGTGCAGTGGTACACGTACCGCCCGACCTATCCCCTGTCGTACCTGCTCGGCCGGACCCTGCTGCTCGAGTTGCGCTCGGACGAAGAGGCGCGGCTGGGCGATCGGTTCTCCCTCAAGGCATTCCACGACACACTGCTGCGCAACGGGTCGCTCCCGATCAGCTTCCACCGCCGACTGCTGGCCGAAGGGACCTGACGCGGAGGTGCAGGTCATCCCGGCCATCGACCTCGAGCGGGGCCGATCGCGGATCGTCTACTGGCCGGGCGCCGGGGCGGGCATCGGGGCACCGACGGACCGGCCGGATCGGATCGCCGAGCGGTTCGTGGCCCTCGGCGCACGGCTGATCCACCTCGTCGACTTCGACGGCGCGCGTGCCGGGGCGCCGGCCAATCTCGACACGGTCGGTGCGGTCGCCGCCCGGGTCGCCGTCCCGCTCCAGGTCGCGGGCGGCGTCGATTCGGCGGAGGGGATCCAGCTCGCGTTCGCGGCCGGGGCGACGCGCGTCGTGCTCACCACGGCCATCGCCGACCGGCCCGACGACCTCCGTGCGTGCCTCGCGGTCGCCGGCGACTGGCTCGCCGTCGGACTCGATCCGCGGCCGGAGCGGCTCGCCGCATTCCATTGGCACCGGCCGGTGCCGCCGACCGTCGACGGGCTCGTCGGCGAGCTCGTCGGGACCGGGGTCACGCGCTTCGTCCTCGGTCACGGCGGTGCCGATCCCGACCTCGCCAGCACCCGCGAACTCGTTCGGTCGTACGATGCCGAGATCCTGGTGGCCGGAGGGGTCCGCGATCTGGACGGGCTCCGCCGCCTCCGCGACACCGGTGTCGCCGGTGTCATCCTCGGTGAGGTGCTCCTCTCGGGAGCCATCGACTACACAGCAGCCTTGGAGGCCGCCGCGTGATCCACTCAACGTCCATCACCCGTTGCCAGCGACCGTCCCGTGTCTAACGGGTCGCGGGGCAAACGCCGGCGCGGCGCGCAGCAGAAGGCCGCAAAACCGGCCCCGACACCGGCCAACGCGACCGAGCCGGTCCAGCCGACCGGGGTCACGAGCCGCCTGCCGGTCGTCCCGTGGCTGGTCGCCGGGGCGATCGCCGTGGTCGCCCTGATCGCCATCCTCGTGGTCTTCAAGCCAGGTACCGGGACGGGCGGCGCGGCGGCCTCGGCGAGTCCGGGGGCCTCGGGCGCCGCGGTTGCCTCGGGCGCCGCGAGCGGCGCGTGTCCGACCAGCCAGCCACCGGCACTCCCCGCTGGCGAAACCCGGACCGTGACGCTGGACACGCCGAAGGGCGCCATCGTCATCAAGGTCGAGGCGGACCTGTCACCGATCGCGGCCGGCAATTTCGTCGCGTTGGCGTCCTGCGGCTTCTACGACGGGACCGTATTCCATCGAGTCGTCCACGACGTTCGTCATCCAGGGCGGCGACCCGACTGGCACCGGGACTGGCGGACCGGGCTACACCATCAAGGACGAGCCTGTAACGTCCACCTACAGTCGCGCCACCGTGGCCATGGCGCGGTCCGCCGGACCGGATTCCGTCGGCTCCCAGTTCTTCATCGTGCTTGACGATGCCGCGCGCGCGGCTCTCGCCGATCCGAAGTACAACAACTACCAGATCATCGGGGCGTCACCTCCGGGATGGAGGCAGTCGATGCCATCGCCTCGGATGCCGGCGGCCTCGAGAACCCGGCCAATCCGATCGCGATCACGACGGCGACCGTCACCAACCCCTGACCCACTACTACTGGATCCAAGAGGAGTCCCCATGACCCGAGCCACCATCGCGACCGACCTCGGCGACATCGAGGTCGAGCTGTACGACCAGAGCGCTCCGAAGGCGACCGCCAACTTCGTCAAGCTCGCCGGCGACGGCTTCTACGACGACGTCATCTTCCACCGCGTCATCCCGGGTTTCGTCGCCCAGGCCGGCGACGGCCAGTACGGCAAGAAGTCGTCCCTCGAGCGCGGCCGAGTCGGGACCGGCGGTCCCGGGTACAAGTTCGAGGACGAGCCGGTCTCCGGCGACTACGTCCGCGGCGCCCTGGCGATGGCCAATGCCGGCCCGAACACGAACGGGTCGCAGTTCTTCATCTGCCATCAGGACCTGACCGGCAAGCTGCCCAAGAACTACACGTTGTTCGGCCAGGTCACGAAGGGAATGGACGTCGTCGACCAGATCGTGGGCGCGCCGCGCGATAGCCGGGACCTGCCGGATAAGCCCGTCGCGATGACCTCCGTGACCGTCCATCCCGAGGAAGGTTAAGGAATTTACATCCGGAGACGTGTCAAAACCCTTGGAAAATGGCCCCCGACCGGGTAGGATATGCGTGCTGCTCAGTCAGCGCTGCCCCAGCGGCAAGGTCATGGGTAGGTAGGGTCAGGGTAGTCGGTGCAGCCGACGTGATAGATGCCCTTGACGCGTGGCAGAAGCGTCCGCCTCGGCGGACTCCTTCACCGGGACAGCTTCGAGGCCGGTTCCTTCGGGAGCCGGCCTCGGCTTTTGTCTGCGCTCGGCCGTGCTAGAGTCGGGCCGTCGGTCGGCAGGGAACGGCGGTCATCCGGCCATCGATCCTTGTCGGATGTGATGGAGCCCCCGAAACGAGGCAGCCCTGAGTCCTGCCAGACACGGCGCCCGACTCCCAGGTGGAGCGCCGGAGCCCTTCTGCGAACGTTGCGGAACGTCGGTCGAGGTCGCCGCGATCGGCCCGTGGGTCGGCCTCTGCCACTGCCCCGCCTGCGACGTGTTCGCCTGTCGCTGGTGCTGGGAGGAGGCGACCGAGGCCTGTCCCGAGTGCGGGACCAGGTACGCGCCGCTGGTCGTGGCGGCGGCAGCTGTCGCCCCGGTTGCCGCGGTCGCCGAGGGCGTCCCCGCGGCTGGTGTCCTCGCCGCCACGCCGCCAGTAGTCGCCTCCCCTGCCGCCGCCGTGCCGGTGGCCGCCGCCGCCGTTCCCGTTGCCGCCGCCGCGATGCCCGCGGGCGAGATGGTCGGGGCCAGGGCCGCCACCACTCAGACGCATGCCGCCGAGCCGATCGCCGCGGCATCGACTCTCCAGGCGGTTCGCCTGCTGCGGACCCAGCGCGTGCCGGCCGGCATCGGTGTCGCGGTCCTTTTTGTCGCTGTGTTCGCACTGATCCTCGGGAACCCATTCCAGACCGGGGGCGCGCAGGGCGTCCTGGATGCCACCGACACGCCCTCCGCACCGGCCTCCAGGATCGCCTCGGAGCCGACCGCGAACGAAACCCCGGATGCCGGGGGCGGCTCGGTCGCCCCAGCGACGGACGAGCCGACAGCGACCGACTCGACCGGTCAGCCGGCCGGCGCTCCCGGAGCCACATCACGGCCCGTATCAACGCCGACGCTGCACCCGGGCGCGACGCCCGTGCCGCTCGGTGCGACTCCGGCCCCGACCGCGACGCCACCACCGACTCCGACTCCGCCGCAATCGACCCCGCCGCCGACTCCGGATCCGACACCAGCACCGACGCCGACCCCCGCCCCGACGCCCACGCCAGCACCGACGCCCACGCCGACCCCAGCCTGCCAGACCGTCCCGAACATGATCGGCCTGACCGTCGCGAAGGCTCGCAACGCGTGGAACGGCGCCGGTTTCACAGGAGCATTCTCCGCGCCGACGGGGCCGGCCAAGGCGATCGTCACGTCGCAAAGCCAGCCGGCAGGCGCATGTCTCCCACCGGACACGGGAATCACCGTCACGACCTGATCACCGGGTATCCTGTCCACTCGCGCGCCTGTAGCTCAGTGGATAGAGCGTTGGGTTCCGGACCCAAAGGTCGCAGGTTCGAGTCCTGTCGGGCGCGCCATTGTCTTGAGTCGCGACATGTGAGTCACATGAGTCGGGACATCCGAGTCACATGTGATCATCCGGTCGCCTGAGACCCCGGCCAACGGCCGGGGTCTCGTCGCGTGTTGCGCCAGTAGCCCGTGTCGGGCTCGATGAGGTGGCTCGAGAGGATCTCGCCGGTGTCGAGAGCGACGACCGTGACCTCGACCTCGTCGACGATCGCCAGGACGCGCCGGCGGGCATGGGCGGCGCCGACCTTGAGGTGGTGCAGCCGGCCGGCCCGGCGCAGGGTCATCGCGCCCCGGCTGTCGGTGACGTCGTAGCGGAGCCGGAAGTGGCCGCCCGCACGGGATCCGGCGGCGTGCGCCTTGGGCGTCGCCCGGTACGCCTCACCGGGCGTGATGCGGCCGGTCGCCCGGTGCGGCCGTTGCCCGTTGTAGTGGGCGCGGAAGATGTCGAGCTGGACCTGCAGCCCGGCCAGCGTCGTCGCCGTCGGCTGGGCCGCGAGCCAGCGCTTCAAGGTCTGGTGGAAGCGCTCGATCTTGCCCTGGGTCTGGGGGTGGTTCGGTGCCCCGTTCTTCTGCCGGATGCCGAGGTAGGCGAGCAGGTACTCGAACCCGTTCCGGCCACCGGTGAAGCGCGACGTGTAGACCGCTCCGTTGTCGGTCAGCGTGGCCGCCGGCCAGCCGTGTTCGTCGCCCGCCGCGCTGAACGTGGCCACGACGTCGTCGCCCGACACCCGGCCGAAGGCCGTGCACGAGAGCAGATAGCGAGAGTGGTCGTCGAGCCAGTTCAGGATCTCGACCTCGCTCCCATCCGCGAGGCGCCAGTGGGTGAAGTCCGACTGCCACAGCTCGTTGGGCGCCGCGGCCTCGAACCGGTGCCACGAGCTGCGCGGGCGCTTGCGCGGCTCGGGCATGACCAGTCCGGCGGCGTGGAGGATGCGCCGGATGGTCGCGGTCGAGGGGACCGGGCGGCCCTCCCGGTCCAGGTGCCAGGCGATCGTCACGGGGCCCGCGTCGAGCCCCTTCGCGGTGAGCTCCCGGCGGAGGGCGACGATCCGGTCGCGGACGACGTCCGGCGTCCGGCCCGGGTTGGTCAACGGTCGGCGGGAACGCGGCTCGACGGCGTCCAGTCCACCGTCGCGATAGCGGCGGACCAGACGCGTGAGCTGTTGCCGGCTGATCCCGGACTCGGCCGCGGCGGCGGTGACGGACGACTGCTTGGAGATGACCTTGAGGACAGCGACGCGATGTTTCGACATGCGCACGACTGTCACCCCTGTCGCGACTCATCTGACTCGCATCACCTGACGCCTATGTCCTGCACCCGGACACTGTCGGGCGCGCCATAACAGCATCTGGCAGCGCAAGCGAGAGTCCATGCTCGTAGGCAGCCGGTGTAAGGCGCACACCGACGAACCGCGGTCCCTCGATCACGATGCGTTCGTAGACAGCGTGAACCACGTCGGATTGCTCTTCCACTAGGTCGGTCTGGGAGTCCTGGAGCGGATCAGCCTCCGGCGCTAGGAACCAAGCGCCTGCCGAGCCCTGGTCAGGAGTCCGTCTCGGTCACCACGTGCAGCGCCAAATCGATCGGGCGGTGCCCTGACGGACCTCCGTCAGGTCACCGTCATCACCGAGCCTCGGTGCCCTTGCGGCCCCCGCTTCGGTTCGCGTGGAGCACATCCTCGGCGAGCAGCAGGAACCACACCGGGACCGCGAACCAGCAGATGAAGGCCGGCACCAACCCGAAAGCGAGGACAGCGATCTGTGCGGCGGACCCCGAGGGGAGTGCGAGCCCGGCCGCGGCCACCGCGACGCCTGCGAGCTCACCCCCGCCGAGGACCTGGCCGAGCCTCGAAGTTCGCATGGAGACCGTCTCGGTCGAGCCGAGCCCGCGTGCGGTCAGGGCCACCCATGCTGCGACGCCGAGCGTGCCGATGATGGACAGCGCAGTGGCGACCTCGAAGGACGCAAGCCCCACCCGGAGCAGGACGCCGCCCGCGGCGAGAGCCGCCATCGCGACGATCCCGAGTATCTCGCGGGCTCGGACAGCGATCGTTTGAGGGAGCTCACGACCAACGGCCACGGCCACCGGGATCAGCAGCGCTCCGAACAGCGACCCGGTGAGATCGCTCGCCGGCCCAAGCAGACTCCGAGCCCCCGCGGCCGTACCGCCAGAGGCATACGTCGCGAAGTAGCCAAGGAGGATCACGTTCGCGATCACTCCCACGGTGCCAGCCAGGCGTGCGGCTGACCCTGTGCGACGCGCACCGGTCGCGTGCTGATGCTCCGACGCGACAACCGTCGCGATCCCGGCCCGTTCCATGGTGTTCCTCCCTGACGGTCGACTTATGGCAGCGACCCTTTACGCCGCCCGACCGCCCAGTCGCAGCACGTTCATCCAAGCCTTGCTTTCGCTGCCGCGCGATATGCCGCGAGTCCCGCCACCCCGCCGATCGCCATCAAAGCGACGTCCGTCGTCCATGCCGCAAGTTCGTCAGATTGCAGCGCCGTGAGCACGCCATAGACGACGATCCACACCACGCTAACGGCGTTCGACGCGGACACGACCGGGGCACTCGGGCGCGCCATCAGCCAAAGACCCAGGACGGCGGCGACCGCGGCGACCGCTATGGTGACGACCCATTGCACCGGGTCGTCCCTGAAGGTAAGCGTCACCGCGATCGCAGACCCCGCCGCAACCAGCCACAGGACCCCTGCAAGCCTGAACCTGTTCAACTGCGCCTCCCATGTCGTCTCGGTCGATGTCGTCATGACCCGCTCACCGCCAGCGTCCCTTCCATGGTCGAGCGATGACCGGGAATGGCGCACCAGTACGTGTAAGTGCCGGCCGCCGGCAGGTTCAGCACGACGGCAGTCGTAGATCGGGCCGGCACCGGGTAGGAACGGACCCGGCCATCGAGCTCGATGTCGAACGTGTGTGGGTTGGGGTCGGCGTTGACCACGTAGACCGTGCCCGGCCCGGAGCGCAGCGTGAGGGTCTTTTGGGTGAACGTCGATCCAATCGCATCGAGCTCGACGGGAGCCTGGGCAGGGGCTGCTACCACGCCGTTGGCCACCCCGAGACCGGGCGTTCCTTCCAACGCACTGAATCCTCTGACCGAGACGTAGCTCGTGCCGATGAGCACGCCGACGACGAGGATGGCCAGGGTGTCGCCGATCCGGCTGCGCCGAGCCCGCGCCGATGGTTGGTCACGACGCAGCTCGGCGAACGCCGCGAATCCAGCGATCGCGCCGGTGACCCCCGTGGCGATGGAGATGATGTCGGTCCACGCGTGGCTTGTCCCGATGGGGTCGATCAGACCTTCGACGGCGAACGGGAGGTTCAGCCCAACGAATAGCAGCAACACGATGCCGCCGATCAGGAACACCCTGGGTCCCGGGCGCGCGAACCCCAGGACGGCCATTGCCAGGAGGACGACCAGGAACACGACGAGCGGCGGGATGAACCCGATGCTGAGCATGACGTTGATCGTGATCAGGGCCTCGACGAGGGCCGCGATCGGCATGAGCCACATCGCGGTGCTCCTCGCACCGGGTTTGACGGCGACAGCGGCCGTCGCGCCGGCGCCCTCCGATGGCGTCCCGGGGAGCGTTCGATCGATTGCCATGCAATTCCTCCACTTCGGGTGAATGATCGGAGCGTCGTCCGGGACCGGACGGACGCCATCGGGAGGACTACCCAGACGGCTACTCAGGGGCTACTGTCCGTTGGATGGATGGGAACGTCGGCGGCGCACCAGAGTTCATCGGCGCCCTGTCGGTCCTGGGCGACGAGTTCGACGTTCAGCTCGCGGCCGAGGTCAGCGGCGTGGCGCCGGCAGATCTCCTGCGGGCCTTGGACGGAGCGCAGCGCGAGGGCCTTGTCGTCGTCGAGGGCGGTCTGGTCCGGTTCACTCCCGGGCAGCGCGAACAGGCCTACCACGACCTTGGTTCGCACGGTCAAGCGACGGCTCACGCACATGCGGCTGACGTGCTCGAGCGGGTGCGACCTCGGGACCTTTCGGGGATCGCCGAGCAACGGGCCGGCGCCGTGGCGGTCCTTGGCCTCGAGCCCGCGCTCGGCGCGCTCGACGATGCCGCCAACGCCGCAGAGCGTGCCTTCGACTGGGAGGGTGCGGCTCAGCGCTGGAAGCGTGCAGCCGAGGTCGCTGCTCGGCAGCACGACAGCCGTGCCGGCCCGTTGGCGATTCGGCGGGCACGATGCCTCTTCCGCGCCGGGCTGTTCTCTGAGGCCGTGACGGTCTGCCGTCAGGTCGCGAGCGAAGCCCGCGCGGCGGGCGATGGGCGGCTCCTCGCCGATGCGGCGCTCGCAGTACGAGGGATCGCGGATCGCGACACCTGCGAGATCCTGCTCGACCTCTGCCGGGAGGCCCTTCGAAGCGTTGGCGACGACGCGGTGCTTCGCTCACGCCTGCAGAGCCAGGTGATCATGCTTTCGTCGGATCTCTCCCGGGTGCCCACTGATGGCGTCCAAGCCCAGCAAAACCTACGCGCAGCCGAGGTGTCGGGTGACGTACGCGCTCTGGTCGAAGCGCTGCATGCGACGCACATGGTTGCGGCCGGCCCGCTGAACGCCGCACATCGTCTGGAGGTCGCCGACCGCTTCGAACTCCTCTGCCGCGACGCGGACCTCGAGGATGACCTCGCTTGGCCGCTTGGCTGGCGTATCGATCATTACTTCCAGATCGGGCAGCGACCGGCACTCGACAACGCCATCGCCCGACTCGAGGAGTACGCCGACCGGCGGAACGACGCGTTGGCGACCTGGCGCGGGAAGATGGCTCGAGCAGCCCTGGCCCAGCACGAGGGTCGGTTCGACGATGCTGTCCGGTTCGCCACCGAGGCTCTCGAGCTGGCCGCGCGGGGAGGCCACCAGTATGCCGATTTCGTCTATCGGATCCTCATGACCGAATGCCGCCGCAAGACCAGCGGAAGGCCGGTGGAAGCCGGGTTCGCTTTCGTCCAGAACGGCCCTGACGTGTTCCATGTCTTTCCGGCGATGCTCGCTGCCGATTCTGGGGACCTCGAGACGGCATCTGCCCTCTTTGGGTTGGCTTTGCCCGTGATGAATCAAATGGACGGGAGCGATCTCCAGGTCCAGACCCATATGGCCTTCGCCATCGTCGCCTGGTTGTTGGATCGCGCCGAAAGCGCGCCCGCGATCTACTCAGCTCTCGAGCCCTTCGCCGACGAGTTGGCCGTGTCGTCGTCGGGGCAGGCCGGGTCGGGCGGCAGCGTAAGTCGATATCTCGGTCAGATGGCTGTTCTTATGGGTGACTGGGATCGAGTCGAGACCGATTTCGCTCGAGCCCTGCGGCGCAATCTCGAGACGGGCGCCCGTGGGGAGGTGGCTGAAACCAGGTTCGACTGGGCGACCGGTTTGCTGCGTCGTGGCCTGGCGCGGGACCGGGAGCGTGCGGGCGCCATGCTCGACGCCGCCGAACGAGGCGCAAGCGAGCTCGGGATGGAGCCGCTCAGACGGCGTGCCTCAGCCAGCCGGGCCACGCTCAAAGCCGGACGAAGCCCGCTGACCGATCGCGAACTGGAAGTAGCAGCTCTCGTAGCCGAGGGCCTGACCAACAAGGAGGTCGCGACCCGCCTTCGCCTGTCGGTACGGACCGCCGAGAACCATGTACTCAACGTGATGAACAAGCTGGGACTGGACAACCGGGCCCAGGTGGCCGCCTGGTTCACGCGAAGCCGATCGACGGGGGATGGGCCTACACGCTGACCGGGGCGCCAGACCCTCGGTGCTTCGCCGCCTGGCGTTCAAGCACGGCCTCCTCGAGGCGCTCGGCGGCGAAGGCTGCCGACGGCAGGGCGGCGATCTCCGCCGCGATCCCGCGCGCTGCCTCGCGGAACGCAGGCTCGTCGAGGAGTCGCCGTGTCCCATCTCGGATCACCGCCGGGTCCGGAGGGGCGAACGGCGGCGGCGCGGCCGACGGTGGCCCGGGCGGCTGTCGGCTGGATCACGCCGAGTGCGGCGCCCGCCGTGATGCAGCGCTCGGCGTTGTAGGGCTGGTCGGCGCCCATGGGGAGAAGGAATAGCGGCAGTCCGGCCCCGAGCGCAGCCGATACCGTGCCGTAACCACCGTGATTCACCACCGCGCTGGAGCGTTCCAGGATCCGGGCCTGAGGCAGATAGCCGCCGACGTGGATGTTGCCCGCCACCTCGCCGAGGGCTCCACGCGGGATCCCATCCCCGAGTGCGATGACGACCTGGTATGGCTGACCGGCGAGGGCATCCGCGATGAGCCTGAAGAGCGGGACGTTGCCGTTCATGACAGTCCCCAGGGTCACGTAAACCAGGGGACGCTCGCCCAGATCGTCGAACCATGCGGGCAGCTCGCCACCATCGTCGTACGGTTCGGGTCGAACGTTGATCGAGTTCAATGGCGGCACATGACCCGGCGTTTCAAGGCTCGGCGGGGTGCGGTCGATCCTGAGCATCTCGAAGTCGACGGCGGTCACGCGCTCGCCGTCCAAACCATGCTCGGCGGCTGCCCGAGCGACGCCCGGGCGGATCATCGGCTCGTAGAACTTGGCGGCCGCGGGGGCCGCGGAGGCCACGGGCAGGTCGAGGATGGCACCAGCTAGCAGACCTCCAAGTTCGCCGCTGCCGCGGACGATGGCATCGGCCCCGCTCGCCTTCGCGGCTCGGATGATCCCTTCGACCATCCCCATCCGAATCAGGTCGACGAAGAACTCGCCGGCCATGATCTTCTGCATGACCGGGTCGCTGAGCCGCTCCAACCAGGCCGGTCCGGACGGGATGGGCCTCGAAGCCGGCAGCCTCGATAGCCGGGGCGAAGGTCGGAGACGCCGCGAAGGCGACATCGTGACCGCGACGCTGCAAGGCCCGCGCGGTGGGCACCAAGGGGTGGAAGTGTCCGGAGCCCGGGATGGTCGTGAACAGGAAGCGCATCTCTGTCCTCTTTCGCAGCAACGCTCCGGCAGTGTTCGTCGGATGGGAGGCAGGATGTCGCGACCGTCCCGGGATGCCATCCGTGATGCTACCCACTTGGATACCCACGGAGAGAGGCTTCCGAGCTCGGGGCGCCGCGCGCTCATCCGCCGGCGGGCGGCGGCTTCGGGGTACGCCGCCCAGATGGCGCTTGGCTCACGAGCGGATCGCGATGTGCGCCTGTCTCTCACTGGGTGCCGCTTTTCCAGCCGCTGCGCTCCCAAGTCCAGCGGGCTGCCGACCGCCGGTTCGATCGGGCGGGGTACGACGCGCAGCGAACGATGGACGCCTTCGCCGCCGCTCTGCGCAACGAGGTCGATCTGGCTCGAATTCGAGCGCGAGACGATCGCCTACGCAAACGCCACGGTCCGTCCGGTCGACGCCGCGATCTGGCTGCGTCACCGGATCGGGGTCTCATCAGAGAGCTCAGGCGTGATGCACTAGACGGCCGGGGGTCGCCACGGCTCCTGCACATGTGCGAGCCAGACCATCTCGGGGTCGAGCGCGCGCACCAACCGCTGGCCTTCGGTCTGAGGGTCGTCGAACTCGCCGGACCAGACCGCCACGTCGCCGCAGATGACGACGGGTCGCCCGCCAGTCTCGACGACGACCACCTGGATGCCGCGGGTGTGGCCCGGGGCGGGGACGAGCCGGAGTCCGGGAAACAGCTCGAGCTCGCCGTCAACTGGTACGTACCCCACGCCGGGCGCATCGACCCACTCGCGAATGGTGTAGTCGTCCTGGCTGCGCGCGTCGTCGAGCTCTTGGCGCTGGACGTAGATCGGCTTGCCGGCGAAGAGGTGGTTGCCGCCGCAGTGGTCGAAATGCAGGTGCGTGTTGACGACGATGTCGATGCCGGCGAGATCGAAGTCCTGCTCGCTCAGCGGCTGGAGGCGCGGATCCATGTCGGCCACCGCCGGATGCAGCTCCGTCATGCCGGTGTCGACCAGGACGCGCGCATCAGGATGGTCGATGACGTGCACGTTGACCGGCATCCGCTCGCCGTCGGCGAGCAAGTCGGCAACGAGGACTGGCGTGATGGTGATCGAGGCGGGGGCGGTCATCGTGGACCGACCGCCGCCGTGCTGGTCATGTGACTGATGATGACCTCCTTTCGCCGGTTACCCTGCTGGTCGCTGCCGCCGCTTTGGAGGCATCCTCGACCCGGATCGACCATCTGATAAGGTCCAGTGTGACGACACGGATGAGGACCACTTTGGCGGGCGGCCTCCTGGCGGCCCGTATGAACGGGGGACACGAGATGACAGCAAAGACGGACTTCACAGAATCGGAATGGGGAGCCCTGCAGAAGGGCATCACTGGCAGCGGCTTGCTCGTCTCGCTGAGTGATCGCGACCTGAGTGACACGTTCGGGGAAGTCGGCGCGATGGCCAAATACCTGGCGGGGCAGCAGGTCGCGGGTTCGAGCGAGCTCATACGCGAACTCGCGAAGGCGCACGGCACGGGGTTCGGCCTCACCACGTCCCCCGAACGCGTGCGCAGCGAGACGTTGGAGGCCCTCCGGTCTTCCGTCGCGGCCCTCCTGGCCAAGGCCCCGGCCGAAGTGGATCCGTATCGCCAGCTCGTCCTCGGCGTCGCCGAGGCGGTTGCCGCGGCGAAGGGTGGCGAGGTGCCGGTCGAACTCGAAATGATCAAGCAGATCCGGGAGGCCCTCGGCGCTGCCTGAATCGTCGCAGTACCCGCGCCACATCTTTTCGACACCGGAAGCCTAGGGCGCGGCGGACACGCCGCAGAGCGCTTGCACGGTCACCGATAATCGCTATCCGTCGCGCGAAGACCGCGACCGAGGTAGCCGGTGCGCACCACCAGATGATCACGGCCATCCAAAGCGGCAGGGACGCCGTCGGCCGCCACGCGTGGGCCGAGGCGATGGAGTCGCTCGCTGCCGCGGACAAGGACGGCAGCCTCGCTCCCGACGATCTCGAACTGCTGGGGACCGCGGCATGGTGGGCCGGACAACCCGACACAGCCGTCGAGGCCCTCGAGCGCGCATTCGCAAGCTACGAGGATGCCGGCCGCTCCGAGGACGCGGGGCGGGTCGCGGCCAACCTCGCGTACCAGGCGTTCCGGCGTCTCGCGGGCGCCGTCGGCGCAGGCTGGGTCGCTCAGGCGCAGCGGATGCTCGAAGGCATACCAGATTCGCCGCTTCGCGCACAACTCGGCGTGTATGAAACGCTCCACACCCTGATGAACGGACGGATCGAGGCGGGCATCGAGCTTGCCGACAAGACGATGGCGATCGCGCGCCAGCTCGACAACGTCGAAGCGCTTGTATATGGCGATGAGCATGAAGGGCTATGCCGAGGTCATATCCGGACGATGGCGGAGCGGCCTCGCCCTGATCGACGAGGCCGCCGCGGCCGTGTCCACGGGCCGGCTCGACCTTCGCATCGCGAGCGACATCTACTGCAACACGATCGCGGCATGCCGGAACGTCGGCGACCTCGAGCGCGCCACGCAGTGGACCGACGAGGCCGAGCGCTGGATGGGCCGGCAGTCGGTCGGTGGCTATCCCGGGCGTCTGCCAGGTCCATCGCGCGGAGCTCAAGATGCTTCGCGGCCAATGGTCCGAGGCCGAGCAGGAGGCGCGTCAGGCGTGCATCGAGCTCGAGCGGTACGGCCTGATGGACGGCGTCGGGTTCGCCCAGTACCAGGTGGGCGAGGTCAGGCTGCGGATGGGCGACCTCGACGCCGCCGACGGAAGCGTTCGACCGGGCGTATGAATTCGGCCACGACGCGATGCCCGGTCTCGCGCTCCTGCACCTCGCGCGCGGCGATATCGGCGATGCGCAGCGGGCGATCGAGAGGGCGCTGGCCGCCGCGTCCGGGACCGGCACGTTTTCCGACAGGGCGACCCGCGGCCGACTCCTGCCGGCCCAGGTCGAGATCGCGCTCGCGGCTGGCGACCTTGCCGCCGCCGGTCTGGCGGTCGAGGAGCTCGAGATCGATCGCAGCCGACTTCGAGCAGCCGCTCTTCTCAGGCCGGGGCGTTGACCGCCCGCGGCGAACTCCTGCTCGGAGAGGACAAGCCGACGGAGGCATCGCCGATCCTGGGTCAGTCCTGGCGACTGTGGCGCACGACCGACCTGCCGTACGAGAGTGCCCGAGCGCGTTTGCGCTATGCCGAGGCGCTGGCTGCCGAGGGCGACGAGGCGACGGCGAGGCGCGATCTGCTGGCCGCGCGAGGCGCGTTCGAGCGGCTCGGCGCGACGCTCGATCTGCAGCGGGTCGATGCCCTGCTCGGCGCGGACGGCGGTCAGCCGCGCGACGCCGCTTCCGACGGGCCAGCGCGCAACGAAGACGTTCATGTTCACCGACATCGTCACGTCGACCGACCTCATCGGCGTCATCGGCGACGAGGCGTGGAATGCGCTCCTCGACTGGCACGACCGCGAGCTGCGCTCGGCTGTCGCGCAGCATCGCGGCGAGGTGGTCAACCACACCGGCGACGGGTTCTTCGTGGCATTCGAACGTGCCACGGACGCCATCGACTGCGCGGTCGACATCGAGCGCCGGCTCGTCCGCCACCGCAGCGAGCATGGTTTCGCTCCACAGGTCCGGATCGGGCTCCACTTGGCCGATGCGACCCGTCGCGGGAGTAACTATTCGGGGCAGGGCGTCCATGTCGCCGCTCGGGTCGGCGCGGCGTCAGGACCGGGCGAGATCCTCGCGACCACCACGGTCCTGACCTCGCTCCCGGAGCCGCGGTTCACACTGTCCGAGCCGCGGATGCTGACCCTCAAAGGAGTCCGCGAGCCGGTGGAGGTCCGAACTGTCGACTGGCGGTGACTCGGCGCCCAGGCTCGGTCGCGACGGAGCCTGAGCACGGGCGTCAGCGCTGTCGCGCCTCCGCCGCGCGGAGCTTCAGACCCAGGTACCGCTGGCGCTCCGTCGCATCGAGGTGCTCCACGGCATAGAGCAAAGCCGCGCGGGGCATCGTCGACGCGAACTCGTCGAGGTACAGACGCAGCCGGTCCAGGTCTTGCTTGCCGGCTTCGCGGATCCAGCCTCCGACGGCTTTCTGGACCAGTTCGTCCGGGTCGTGAGCCAGGATCTCCCCGATCCGGAAGGTGTCATCGAGGTCGTGCTGCCGGATGAAGTAGTACGTCGCCACGATCGCCGTCCGTCGCTCCATCGGTCGAGGTGACCACGCAAGCTCGTACAACGGCTGTCGTGACCGATCCCAGAGGTACCCGCCCGCGACGTACGGGGCAGCACGATCGACGAGACTCCAGTTGTCGATGTGATCGTGGTTGTTCATGTACAGCTCATACAGCTCGAGCCGCCGTCGAGCGCCCGCTCGTAATTGTCGACGTCGATCACCATCCAGCCGGCGATCAGGTCCTTGGTCTCCGCGAACGGGCCGTCGGTGACCGGCGGCCGGCCCTCGC
This sequence comes from uncultured Chloroflexia bacterium, assembly GCA_963765245.1. Classification (GTDB taxonomy): domain Bacteria; phylum Chloroflexota; class Limnocylindria; order Limnocylindrales; family CSP1-4; genus SPCO01. The sequence goes on along the minus strand of CAVXVP010000001.1, from coordinate 39,163 downwards.
CGTCGAAGCGGACGAACGTACCCTCCGGGGAGAGCGCCTGACCGTCGACGAACTCGCCGGTGCCCTCAAGCCGAGCGGCGAAGTCCCGCTGGTACTGCATGTGGGCCGAAAACTCCTCGGACTGTCAGCTGAGCTGCTCGGCGAGGGCGACGAGGATGCCCTCGGGGCCGCGGACATAGCAGAGTCGATAGCTGTCGTCGTACTGGACCACCTCGCCGACGAGCTCCGAGCCGCGGGCGTGCAGGCCGGCCACGACGGCGTCGATATCGTCGACTGCGAACATGATCCGACCCATCCCCAGCCTGTTGACCGGTGCGTTCGGCTCAGTGCTGACCGCCGCCGGCGTATGGAACTTCGACAGCTCGACCCGGCCGTGGCCATCCGGGGTTCGCAACATCGCGATATCGCTTCGGACACCGTCGAGCCCGACGACGCGGTCCACCAATGGTCCCTCGACGGTCGCCTCGCCCTCCAGTTCCAGACCCAGCTCGACGAAGAAGGCGGTCGCGCCGCGAGATCGTCGACGACGATGCCGACGTTGTCCATTCGTTGGATCATGGTGTCCTCCTCATCCGTCATGCGGCCCGTCGTGGCCGCGGGCGTCCCCGGGACGGACCCAGCCCCACTATCTCGACACCGGAAGCACGGGCTTTTCGCGAAGTGGGACGACTACGTGGTGCGCTGGCTCATTGTGGCTGAGAGCGGCCACGCGGCCGCGGATCCTGACGAGGTTCGTCAACCTCGGGACCGTCCCAGGACCAGCGCGGGATCCGCAGGCTAGCGGGAACATCGTTCGGCGAATCGGGAAAGCTCGCCATCGTCGCCGTCGACGAGGCGAAGTAGTCATGCAGCGTCTGCCGGAGGCGGTCGTCCGACGCGAGACCGGAGTCGTGCAGGGCCTGATCGAAGCATGCGATCGCCCGCTGATCCATATCCTCGTGCTGCCCGTTGCCACTGTGGAGTCGCACGACCGAGGTCTCGTCGCCGAAATCCCCCGAGTAGGACGCTGGTCCGCCGAGTGCCTCGGCCCAGTACGCTGCCAGCCGACGGGTATGGTCGGGACGGACTCCGTGGCGGAAGGCGTGGCCAACGACGTCATCGGCCAGGACTCGGGCGTGCCATGCCTCGGCCAGTCGCAGCAGACCGTCGTCGCCGCCCGCTGCGTCATACACGCTGCGCATGGTTGAAGGATGCCACGTGCGCACTGTGTCCTCCGCGGCGCTTGCTAAGCGCTCGGTACGCCGTCTGTTCGCGGAGGTGGCATCGCCCAACATCGTGTTGAGTGGTCATCCGAACCAAGGTTGCCGGTGCGGTCCTTGAATCCAGAGGCGGATGCTTTCGCATCCGCCTCGATCCAAGTCTGGGCGCGGACCCACTCTCAGCGGGCCGTGCGATCTCAGGGTTTTAGAGGCCCGTGGGCGGGACCTCACCGAAGGCCGACTTGACCTCGTCGGTGCTCAGATACCAGATGATAAGCGCGGGCATGATCGCCATGCCGAAGCCGACGCCGGTCCCCGGGAACTGGATGAACGCCAGGACCGCCTCGAACAGGGCGAAGCCGGCGATGATCAGCGCGAACAGCCGCGCCCACGGCTGGAGCGCCCAGAGGCCGAGGGCTGCGAGCAGCCAGACGATCCCGGTCCCTACCGCAAGCCAACCCCAGATCCCGGCGCTCTCGTACTTGGGCAGGTCGCCGAACGCCCCGAACCAGTCGAAGCCGATCACGCGCAACCCGAAGAACAGGAAGCCGAATCCTGCGAGTGCCGCGAAGAATCCGAGGACCGAGACGAGGATGGGCGGGTTCTTCATGTATGTCTCCTGTGGGTGTTATTGGTCGTTACACGCCAGTAGTACCACGCTGGAGCCATCGATATCTAGCGGAAATGCACAGTTAATCGACTCGTCTCCTGGCGATCCTCGGGGAAGAAGCATCCCCCGGATGCTTCTTTCAGACCGTACCTAGGAGGTCGGCGGCCGGTCGGAGTCGGCCGGCGGAGCAGGCGGCACCGGACTCGCCGCGGGGGCGGCAGCCGGGGCCGCAGCACTCGCGGCGGTCGCCTGGACCATGGCCATCTGGGCCGCCTGCATCTGTTCCATCGCGGCCCGCTGCTCGGGCGTCATCAAGGACAACTCGTGCTGGACGAACTGGTCGCGCACGCCCGGGTAGTTCAGGTAGAAGAAGATCCCGATCGCGAGAAGCCAGCCGACCGATTTCAGCCTCCATCGTCGACCCTCCGAGGAGGGCGAAGAAGCCGAAGATGATCGTGAACAGGCTGATGAAGTTACCGAACGACCACGCGTAGGCGCGGAGGTTCCAGAAGCCGGCGGCCACCCAGAACCAGATGAGCGCCAGGATGACGGCCCAGAAGACCGAACCCCACTGTGCCTCATCGAAGCTGACGGGCTTGCCGATGAACGTGAAGCTGGCGACGCCCGCGAAGACGAGTGCCCGCCAGACCTCGAACAGGCCGGCGACTCCTGCCGCTAGCGCCAGGATCGTTACGCCGATGGGTCGATGCATCGTGTGAGTGCCTCCCTCATGGTCATCCCCGCCCTCCGGGGTCGTGCGCTCCGGGCAGCATAGTGCCGACGAGTCAGCGAATCAGTGCGATCAGCCGAGAACGAGCCCCTCGACACCCGATGAGACCGGATCGGGCTGACGCATCATCCGGAACGATGTGAACAGCCCCAGCACGCTCGCCAGGATCGGGATGAGCAACGCCACCTGTAGGGCGAACGGCCGAGCCTCGGTATTGATGCGGATGATCTCTGCCTCGACCTCGGGTGGTTGATTGACGATCAAGGCATCGAGCGACGGTGTTCGTCATGACCTCGGCATCCTGCTCGAGCGCCACGCCGACCTCCTGCGCCTGCGCCGGTGTGAGTACGGCGCTCGACTCCGCCAGGTTCGTGAAGCTGAACGCGAGCGTCGCCAACATGATCGCGCCCGCGAACGCCAGGCCGAACGACAGTCCGAACGAGCCGGCGGCCGAGTTGACACCGGCGGCCTCGCTGACCCGCTCCTCGACGATCGGCGACAGCGTGTAGTTGTTGAGCTGGGAGACCAGCAGCCCCAGGCCGATGCCGGCGATCGTCAACGGGATCGCCAGGTACCAACCGGCGTCGGCCCGCGGGATGACCGGGATCAGGGCGAGCAGGCCGACCAGCAACAGCGCGAAACCCGCCCGGATGATGCTGGCCGGCCGGCGGTTGCCGCTGCGGCGGCCGGCGAGGATCGCCGTCGCGAACATGCTGAGCGACAAGCGGCGCGAGCGAGAGACCGGCCTCGAGCGCGTTGTACTCGAGGACCATCTGGAGGTAGATCGGGATCGTGATCATCACGCCGCCGAGCGCGACGTTCTGGAGCAGCTGTCCCGAGATCCCGAACCTGAACAGCATCGACTTGAACAGATCGGGATCGATGAGGGTCGGCTTTCCCTCGCGCTTCCGGCGGACCAACCACCAGGCGAAGGCGGCGAGCGACACGACGCCGATCGCCAGGAGCAGGGCGACGGCTTCGCCACCCTCCTGCCAGACGAGGATGCTCAGGACGAGTCCGCCCATCCCGAGCACAGACAGGAGCGCACCGACGAGGTCGATCTCGCGTGGCCCGGTGTAGGGCACGTCCTTCACCAGGCGGCTGCCCAGCAACACGATCGCGATGACGACCGACTTCGAGCCCGAATGCGACGCGGTACGACAGGAACGTGGTGATGAAGCCGCCGATCAAGGGGCCGACGGCAGCGGCGATCGCCGCTGCGGCACCGACCAAGGCGTACGTCGCCTTCTGGGCGGCTCCCTCGAAGTTGCCGTGGATGAGCGACTGCATCGCGGGCAGCAGCAGCGATGCGCCGAGGCCACCGATGATCGCCCAGAAGATGAAGATCGGCACGATGCTCTGGGAGAGAGCCATCGCCAGCGCGCCGACCGCGTAGGCCAGCAGACCCATGATGTAGGCGCGCTTGCGTCCGAACAGGTCGCCGATCTTGCTGCCGATCAGGATGAACGCCGCCGAGACTAGGGCCTCGAGCGCGATCGCGGACTGGATGGAGCTGACGGTGGTCCCGAGATCGGCGACGACTGCCGAGATCGAGACGTTCATGATCGATGTGTCGACGACCAGCACGAACATGGCCATCGCCAGGAGGATCGGAAGGCGCTTGTCGCCGGTCGCGGCGGGGGCAGTCGTCGCGGGTGCCTGGCTCACGCGCCGACTCCCGGCGAGGGCAGCGTGGCTTTCGCGCGCCGTGTGCTCTCTGACATGTCGATCTCCCCCAGCGGCGAATGCTGTCCGCGGCCTCGAGTCCTGTCGGAGCCGACAGCATACCTGCCTCGTGAGGCGGCGATCTCCGCCTCTACGGCGCGATACGAACTTGATTCAGGGCGCCGTCGCAGGCATTCCTTTGTTACGGTAGAGCGGTGGAGCCCGATGAGACGCCGATGAGCCCGTCGCAGCCGACGAAGGCGGAGACGACGCCGACGCCCACCGACGCCGAGCTATCCAGGATCGCCCGCGAGGCCGTCCGCCAGCCGGCCGACCCCCGGCTCGACAAGCAGCTTGAGCGGATGGGCCTGACCGATGCGCCGGCGACGACCGCCTCGTCAGCGAAGGCTCACGCGGCGATCGACCCGACGGTCGAAGTCCTCCAGGGAAGACTTCGCCGCGTCGAGTCGGTCGTCTGGGTCCTCGTCGTCGCGATCGTGCTCCTCGCAGTCGCGGTGGTCGTCCTGCTCCTTCGCTGACCGACCACCGCTTCCTGCTGCGGGTCAGGACCCCGTCGGGTCAGCGGTCGGAGCGCCGGCCCTCGGGCTCGAGACCGTCGCCGGAGCGCGCGCGGGCGCTTCCTTGAGCAACAGGACCAAGCCGGCCGCCACGGCTGCGGCGATGATGCCGGGCGTGAAGGTGCTCGCGGTCGCGATCGAGAATGCGCTGTAGATGGCGTCGACGATGCCGGGGATGAACGGCTCCACCTGTGCCTTGACGTCGGCCGGGACCGAGGCGAGGATCGCCTGGCCAAGGTCGCCGACACCAGTCAGGGCATCGAGGCTCCCGGAACCACCACCCGCGATCGCCCCGCCGATCTGCGGCGGAACGCCGGCTGCGGCCAGCTGTCCCGGCAGCTCCTCGATCAGACGCGACCCGAAGATCGTCCCGGTGATAGCCAGGCCGACCGTGCCGCCGACCTGCTGGAAGAACGTCAGGTTGCTCGTCGCCGTCCCCAGTCGCGCCACCGGCACGCCGTTCTGGACGATCAGGGTGAAGACGGCGAACGTCGGTCCGACACCGAGCCCCGTCACGAACATCCAGCCCCACAGGACCGGCAGCGGCGTGGTCGCCTCGAGGTGGCTGAGCATGAACAGCCCGATCGCCATGACTGTCAGGGCTCCGAACATCAGCATCCGGTAGCGTCCCGTCCGGCTGACGATCTGGCCGGAAGCGACGGCACTGACGATCAGGCCGCCGAGCAAGGGCAGGATCTGGTAGCCCGATTCGGTCGCCGACGCACCGGCCACGACCTGGAACCAGCGCGGCAGGAAGACGACCGCCGCGAAGAAGCCGAAGGCCGCCAGGAAGACGGCCGCGACCGAGATCGTGAACGAGCGGATGCGGAACAGCTCGAGCGGCACGATCGGCTCATCCGACCGTGACTCCACGAAGACGAACAGGGCGAGGATCACCGCGCCGAGGGCGATGAGACCACCCACGGCGGGGTCGGTCCACTCGGCCCCACGCTTGTTGGTGAGACCGACCAGGATCGGGACGAGGGCGCCCGCGAACAGGACCGCTCCGAGATAGTCGATCTTGGGCCGGTCGCCGCCGAGGTGGTAGGCGGGCAGGTTCTTCCAGACGGCGATGAACACGGCTGCACCGATCGGAAGGTTGAGGAAGAACACGAACGGCCAGCCGATCGTGTCGGTGATGATCCCGCCGATCGCCGGGCCCACCAGGACTGACAGCCCGAAGACCGCCCCGAACAGGCCCTGGTACTTGCCGCGCTCGGACGGGGCGAACAGGTCGCCGATGACCGCCAGCGCGATCGGGAAGAGCGCGCCTGCGCCGAGGCCCTGGACGCCGCGAGCGGCGACCAGCTGCCACATCTCCTGTGACAAGCCGGCCAGTAACGAACCGAACATGAAGACGCCGATGCCGAACAGGAAGATCGGCCGGCGACCGAACAGGTCGGACAGCTTCCCGTAGAGCGGGCCGCTGATCGTCGATGTGAGCAGGTAGGCGGTGAACGCCCACGTGTAGAGGTCGTTGCCGCCGAGGTCGGTGATGATCCTGGGCAGCGCCGTCCCGACCACGGTCTGGTCGAGCGCGGCCAGGAAGATGCCGACCATCACCGCGTAGAGGACGCGCATCCGGACGGGATGCGGCAGCTCGATCGGCGCTCGATCCTCGAACGCCGTCTCTTCGAAGCTGGACGTCTGGGACATCTGGGCCCTCCTTCTCTCTGGGTGTCGATCGTACCGTCTGATTAGGCCGTCTTTCGTTCCTAATCAAGTGCTATCTTCGTAAACATCGTGGGAACTTCGGCACGGATGCTCCGGCTCCTCTCGTTCCTCCAGACGCCGCGCGACTGGACGGGCGCCGAGCTTGCCGAACGGCTCGAGGTGAGCCCTCGGACGATCCGCAACGACATCGAGCGGCTGCGCAGCCTCGGCTACCAGGTCCAGGCCACCCGCGGTCCGATCGGCGGATATCGACTGGCTTCCGGGACGACCGTCCCGCCGCTGCTCCTCGACGACGACGAAGCGGTCGCCTTGGCGGTGGCCCTACGGACCGGCGCCGGTGGCGGCACCGACGGCATCGAGGCATCCTCGATGCGCGCACTCGCCAAGCTCGAGCAGGTCCTGCCGGCACGACTGCGCAGCCGTGTGCATGCACTGCAGACCCATACCGTGCTCGTGCGCCGTCGCTGGCACCAGCCGGTCGATCCGGAGGTCCTGACGCTGCTGGCCGGCGCCTGCCGCGACCATCACGGGCTGCGCTTCGACTACGAGGACCGCCGTGGGTCGGCGAGCCAGCGTCGGATCGAACCCCATCGGGTGGTCCACGCGGAGGGCCGCTGGTACCTGGTCGCCTGGGACACCGACCGGGAGGACTGGCGGACGTTCCGGGTCGACCGCATCCGCTCCGAGGTCGTGGTCGGACATCGGACGGCGCCGCGCGAGCTGTCCGACGACGAGATCACGGCCCTGATCTCGGGCGGTGTCCCGCCGGCAGCTCGCCGCTATCGGACGCGCGTCATCGTCCTCGCGCCGGCCGAGGCGATCGCCGAGCGGGTCGGTCCATGGGTCGGCACCGTGGAGCCGATCGATGCGTTCAGCTGCGTCCTCGAGACGGGTGCCGACGATCTCGACATCCTCGCCGTCCACCTGGGACTGCTCAACGTCGACTTCATCGTCACCGAACCGCCGGAGCTCGTGACCCACATGCTGGCGTTGGGCGAGCGCTACACGCGCGCCGTGCGGGTGTAGTCCGACTCAGCCGGGGACAGACTCGACCTTGCCGTCGGCGATCGCCTTGGTGAACGCGAGCGTAGTCGCGTTCGTTCTGGTCGGCGTACGCCTCCGAGAAGTCGGCGATCGCGCCATCGAACGTGTCGCTCGTGCCGAGGTACGCGGCGATCGCGATCGAGTCTCCACTCCGCGCGTGGGCGCGAGCCAGTGATCGCGCGCACAACCCGCCATAGAAACCCAGGCCCGGCGGGCGGAGAGTCGTGATGTCGACCGAGCCCTTCATATCCCACAGCTGGCGGAAGTAGAAGTCGCGGCCGGCGGGCCCGCGGGTCCAGCCCAGGAAGATGTCGGGCGTCGCCTGCATCAGCCGCTGGCCGACGACGACACGCTCGCCGTGGTTCGCGTGTGAGCTGTAGGTGAGGTACGGAGCGAGTACGGACGCGGTCGCCTCCTTCGCCTGGAGGAGCAACGGATCGCCCTCGTCGCGTCCCTCGAGGAGGACGACGAAGCACCGGGTGCCGACGCTGCCGACCCCGACGACCTTGAGCGCGAAGTCGACGAATTGATAGCGCTCCACGAGCTCGCGCCGGTTCTCGGCCAGGGTCGCCCGGTACTCGCGGAACGTCTTGTCGAGCGCGGCAGCCCCGCCTGGGGTCTCGACGTGGGTGACCACCGGCGGGTCGTCGACGATCCGCCACTGGCCGTCGACGACCGTCGGTGAGCGAGCCACTCGCCTTCATCCGGTCCTTGCCGCGCGCCTTCGCGAAGAGACTCTCGAGGCGAGCCTCACCGGCCTTCAGGGAGGAGCCCTTTGCGCGGAGGGTCTTGGCCTCCTTGGCGAGGGCGGCCCCGATATCGTCGGCGGTCGTCTGGTCGTACCAGATGTCGAGCAGGCGCATCCCGGAATACGCCGCCATCTGCTCGCGGTAGGCGCGCACGGACGCGAGGACGGCAGTGCGTCCCTCGGCCGCGGTGAAGCCGTTGCTGCGCGCCGCGATCACGACGCTCGCAGCGAGGCGCTTGACGTCCCATTCCCATGGACCGGGCAGCGTCTCGTCGAAGTCGTTCGAGTCGAAGACGAGCGTCCGCTCCGGGGATGCGAACAGGCCGAAGTTCGAGATGTGGGCGTCGCCGCTGGCCTGGACCGTGATGTCGCTTCGCGGCGTCGTCGACAGATCGAGCGCCATCACCGCCGGCGCGCCGCGGTAGAACGCGAACGCCGAGGCAGCCATCCGACCGTGGCGCAACGGCAGCAGGTCCTTGAGCCGGTCCGCCTCCTGGGCGAGGATGATAGCGACCGGATCGCGATCAGGCGCGAATTCGAGCGCACCCTGCTCGCTGCGTGGCGCGACCTGGCGTGCCGCGCGTCCGAAGGCCATCCGATCCGCGACGCTGACCCAGGGGCGAGGCTTCCAGCTCTTCGAGGGACGCTTGTCGCGCGTCCAGGCGGCCTCGAGCTCATCCGGTGTCGGGATCGCGGGCTTCGCCGCGCGGCGGCGACCGTTGGTGGCGGATCGCGTGGTTGTCATGGCGCCGACTCTAGCAGGCGTGCATAGCGGGACGACCTTCCGGCTAGGCTCCCGCCATCGATGGCTCCGCTCGACACCTCCGATGCTCGACCGATAACGTCCGCGGGCGACTTCGAGCGCCTGCTGCGCGAGGCCGAGGGCCGACCCGACCTCATCGTCGCGGTCTACCGCAAGTCCTCGGGCAAGCAGACGGTCTCCTTCCATGCGCTGCTCGAGACCGCGATGTGCCACGGTTGGGTCGACACGCAGACCAAACGCATCGACGACGAGCGGTACGCGATCCGCTACGTTCCCCGACGGCCAGGGTCGAACTGGTCGCCGCGCAATCGCGCCATCGCCCGCCGGTTGGTCCTCGAGGGCCGGATGACGGCCGCGGGCCAGGGGACGCTGCCGCCGGACCTATGACCGGGCGCCGGCCTCGTCGAGCGCCCGACGGGCCTGGGCGAGATGGATCCGGTCGTGCCCGGCAGCGAGCCGGAACGTCATGTCGTAGCTCTCCGGTCCACGCTCCCGGTGGCGACCGACACGCTGGCGGTCCGCGACCGAGCGCCGCGCCCACAGGTCGAGATTGGCCGCGCGGATCGCCTCGAAGGTCGCCAGCAGCAGGGCCGGGTCGTCCTCGTTGTGCCTGAGCTCGGCGACCCACAGCGCCTGGTCGTAGCCAACGATGTCGGGTTCGTCCTCGGCCAGGATCCAACGCACGCGGGCCGACACCACCAGCTCCGCATCGAAGATATGGCCGATGCATTCCAGGACGGACCACTCGCCGGGCGCGGGGCGAGTGCGCAGCCGCTCGCCGGCCTCGACGATGAGGGCACGGATCGCGGCCGGGGTCTCGGCCTGGGCGACGGCCGGATCGTCGTCGCCAAGTGCCGCGAGCAGCGACGCCCGATACGCCTCCGGGCTCGAGATCGGGTCGGCTGGCTGGCTCATGTCGTCCTCCCCCTTCGGTCCGCGACCGGTCATCGGTCGAGTCGTGGCTCGAGGCGAGCTCGCAGCAGGTCCGCACCGTCGGCCTCGGCAACCCGACATACCCACGCTTCACCGTCCCGCCAGACATCGGCGACCAGGTTCGCGGCAGGTTCAGCAGCGCGGGCGTAATCGAGCTGAACGAGGCGCGGAACAGCCCGGGTTGCGCCGGCCCCGCCAGCGGCGAGGACCGCCTCGTCGAGCCAGTCGGCATAGACCGCGTTGTTGACGTGGTCCATCGGATCGAGCTCCTGTGGGCGGACCGTCACCACGGACCTTGTGGGCTGGGAAGGCACCTCGCCAAGATCGACGCGGGCCAGGCCGAAGGTCGCCGGCGGTACCGCGAAGACCGCGTCGAATTCCTTTGGGATCCGCGTCGGGGCGCCACGGTCGTCGAGCAGGACCCAGTCGATGTGGACCCATGCGACGAGCCTGCCATCGGTGTCGTGGAATTCCGTCCGGCGGCGTGCCCAGACGCGGCGAAAGCCAACGACAACGGTCGTGCCGATCAGTTCGGCCCCGACCCTGATCGGGGCGACGACCGCCACCTCGGCGGCCCGGACCAACCAGACGATGCCGCGCTCGGCATACCACGACCGATCGAAGCCCCGGGTGGCGGAGTGAACGCCGGCCAGGTCCTGCGTGTACCGCAACAGGACCGACGTCCGGATCAACCCGTCCGGGCCGCATTCGTCGAAGCGGACACGGTATGGCTCCGAACAGCTATCTGGCGCTGGGGAGCTCACGGGCGGGGCGCCGCGAGCGAATTGAGCGTCTCGAGCGAGACGAGCTCGGTCCCCTCGTGCGGCGCGGTCTGCCGCCCGAGCCGGACATCGCACGATCGCCGGGCGTCGAAGACGACGAGCGCGACCGCCAGCCGTTCGTCCTCCTCGGACGCGTGCGTCCGGGCGTCGTCCAGCTGGTGCAGGACGTCCGCGTTGATCCCGCGGGCGCCCCACTTGCAGTCGTAGGCCTCAGCTGTCCCGTCGCGCTCGACAGTCACGTCGTACGGATGGATCTCGGCGGGAACGCCATCGAACAGGATCCGCCGTTCGCGATGGACCGCCGCTGGGCCGACACGGCGGGCGAGGAGCTGGGCGGTGACCTCTTCGATCGAGTGCGCCGCGGACCTGGCTGCGGACCTGCTCACCTCGGTCGGCGACCGCCAGCGACGCCTCGAGGATCGCCTCGGAGCGTGCCAGGTCGGCGGCGTCGCCGGTCGCGGCCGGTCCGAACAAGGTCGGGAACATCGTCCGCCAGCCGGCCGGATCGACTGTCTCGCCGTTCATCACTGCCCGCGCAAGCAGACGCTGGACGGGGGTCGCGTCCGCGAGCAGCGTCGCCGTGCGGGCGACCTGGGGATCGGCCTGGATGCCGGCGTAGACCACGGCCCGTGCGTCGCGCGCGGCGTCCTGGAACCTCATGGTCTGGCCCCGACCGCAACGAGGACCACCTGGGGGAAGGTCGACAGCCAGTCGATGGCGCGGTGCGGATCCTCGATTCGCCGGATCTCGTCGATGGCGCGATCGATCGCCGCGCTGGCTTCATCAGAGGCGTCATCGTCCCCGTGCCGGGCGGCGACCTCGTCGAAGCGGGTGCGCCACGTGTCGGTCAGGTCGTTGACGTACGACCACTCATCCTCGATCCCTTCGCCGAGCTCGGACAGCACCTCGTAGGCATCGAGGGCGCGGTCGAGGGCCTCACGGATCGTCTCGTCGGACACCGGGCAAGCCTACCGCGATGAGCGGTGGCGAGGTCGTCAGGCCGCGCTGGTCGTCCGGCGACGGAGGCTGCGCTCGTTCGCCGGAAGGCCTGCGTCGGTCGGGGCGTTGCGACGGAGAAGGGCCAGCAGCTCACGCCGGGCGCGCTCGTCCCAAGCTCTCGAATAGATGTGGGTCGCCTCCGCGCGGATCCTGTTCGCCAGGGGCCGGTCGCGGGACGCCTCGAGCTGGGCGACACGGTCGAGCACGGCTCGATAGAGCTCGGGCAACTCTTCGGAGGCAGACTTGGGCTCCATCATCGGCAACGATGACGCTCGGGGCGCGGCCGGCGGAATAGCCCAGCGGTCCCGAACCGCGCCCGCCGATGGTCCGCGACGCTCAATCGCCACGATGCTCCCCGCTGCGCACCTCGAACGGACCGAGCGTCCCGGTCGCGGGCATCCACAGCTCGCTGACGTGGTCGACGATCGCTGCGGGCGGCCCGGTGCGGAGCAGCTCGAGCAGGACCCCGAGGCGATCGCGGCGACCCTCGGCGACGCATCGGACCGAACCGTCCCTGGTGTTCGCGACCCAGCCATCGAGGCCCAGGTCCATCGCCTCGCGAAGCACGAAATAGCGGAAGCCGACGCCCTGCACCCGTCCGCGGACGGTGGCATCGAGCCGCGCAGATGGTGCTTCGGGGAGCAACGATCGGCGGTCAGGCAGCCGCGCTGCGCGACGGCCAGGAGAGGACGAGCGCATCGAGCACGAGCTCGGGCGAGACGTTCCCGGCCAGCAGCTCCGCCGATCGGGCGGCGCGGGCCAGGAACGCCCCCGCCGATCCGGGCGGGATGGCGGCCGAGATGGCGCTCAGTTCGTCGAGCAGCACCGTGTCATGGACCGAACGGGCGCCGCCCGTGCCGACCAGCGCGAGGTCGCGGGCCACGTCCGCCCACAGGCCGAGCAGGATCTCCACACCACGCCGGCGCTCGACGGCCGGGATCCTGGCGGGACCTGCCTCCTCGTCGGTAGACGCATCGGGGTCGTCCTCGGGCGGGCTGGCGCCGGAAGCCGGGGCGGAAGAGGGAGCCGTCGTGGCCCCCGTCGTGGCCGACCCGCGCCGGCGCGTCGGTCGCGCCGGTGCGGTCCCGGCATCACCCGCACCGAGAGCGCCGGCCAGGGCGATGGCGCGCGGGATCGCGGCCCGGGCTGCGGCCAGGCGGGCGGACGGACGGGCATCGGTGAGGTCGAGCAGGACACGCGTGAGCTCGGCGCGGATGAGCACGGCGGCGGGTGCTCGGGCGTACGCCAGCGCAAGACCCGGGCGGCCACCCGCGAGCCGGCCCAGACGCGCGGCGGTCGGCGGATCGGCCAGGCCATGGTCGGCGAGGATCGCCTCGATGTCCCGAGCGCCGACGAGCCCCAGGCGAAGCCGGAAGCAGCGCGATCGCACGGTCGGCAGGAGACGTGCCTCCTGATCCGCGCAGAGCAGGATCGTCACACCGTCCGGTGGCTCTTCGAGGGTCTTGAGCAGGGCCGACTGGGCATCCTCGTTCATCCGGTCGGCGCTCTCGATGATCGCGACACGGGCGCCGCCCTCGACCGGCATGAGCAGCAACTCACCGACGAGGTCCTTGACCCCGCGGTACTTCGCGTCCGGGCCACCGATGACGACCTGGCGACCCGGTCCGGCGGGCCCGAGACGGTGGAGGTCGGGGTGGCTGCCGTGCTCGACCAGCCGGCACGCTCGGCATGTGCGGCACGGCCGTGCATCGAGTGCGGCCGTGCACAACAGCCCGGCAGCGATGTCGAGCGCGAGGGTCGTCTTGCCGACCCCTTCCGGGCCGACCACAAGGACGGCCTGGGGCACGGGACCCCGGATCATCGTGGCCGCCGCCGCGAGCGCGGCGGCCTGCCCCCGGGTCCGGGCGCCTTCCATGAACCTGTCGGTCAGACCGGTTCGGCTGGCGCCGTGGTCTTGCGCGTCGTGCGCCGCTTCGGTGCGGCCTCGGTCGCGTCGCCGGTCACGGTCTCCGTGGCTGGCGTCGCCTTCGCGGCCGCCGGCTTGCGGGTCGCACGCGGCTTGGCCGGAGCCTTCGCCACGGGCTCCGCGGCGACGCCATCGGTCGACGAGGTCGACGCGGACGCCGCCGTCTTCCGAGGAGCGCGCGGCTTGGCGGGAGCCTTGGCCGCACCAGCGGTCCCCGATGCCGTCGAGGTTTTGCGAGGCGCCCGCGCCTTGGCCGGAGCCGGTTCACCGCTCTCGATCGCGGCGGCCTCGGACGTCACGCCCGGGTCGTCGGTCTGAGTGGCAGGCTGCCGGCCGGCTGACCGGCGGCTTCTGGGCGACCTGCGCTCGAAGCAACGCCTCGAGCTCGGGCGGCACGTCGCTCCACGGCTCGTTCGAGCTGCGACCGGTGGGTGCCGGAGCGGGCCGATCGTTGCCGCGGCTGTAGTTGCGGTCGTCGCGCGCGGGAGCCGCCGGGCGGGTCCGGCCACTCACGTCGGGGTAGCGGTTGATCCCGCCGCCCCCACCGGACCCGCGACCGTAGCGCTCGCGGTCCATCGCCGACTGGTAGGCGGAGCGACCGCCACGCGCGCCACCGCCACGACCGGGGGCGCTGCCCCGGTTGCCGCTGCGACGCTGTTCCGCGATGAGGTATTCCGGGATCTCCGGCTCCTCGAAGTCCTCCTCATCGACGAGCGGGGCGCGTGGCGCCCCGGCTGCCGACGCGGGTGTCCCGATCTGGGAATCCCAGACCGAGCCGAACGGATTGGTCCGCGGCCCGCGAGGAGCTGCGACCTCGAGGTCCTCGTCGACGTCCTCGTCATCGGCTGCGAGCGGCGCCGGCGCGGCGGATCGCGCCGGAGCCGGAGCCCGGCCCGACGTGGCGCCATCGGGCGCCTCGGCTTCCTCGACCTGGCCTTCCTGACCGCGACCACGACCGCGGCCGCGACCACCGCGACGTCGGCGTCGACGCGGCTCCTCGCCATCCTCGGTCGGGCGGCCGTCGCCATCAGCTGCCGCGGCGGCATCGGTCGCGACGTCATCGAGCTCGTCGAGGGTGAACACCTCGGCCTGGGCCAGCTCGGCCTCGGTCAGCGGGCCAGCGGCCCGTGCCAGCCGTTCGCCGGGGAGTGCCACCAGGCCGGCTCCGTCGGCGCGTGCGGCAACGGCATCGACCGGCGGCGCATCACTGCGCACACGACCACGACCGGTCGACCGGCCGCTCGCCGCGACCGGCTCGGCTTCGCGGCCACGGCCACGACCACGGCCACGGCCGCGCCCGACTCCCGTCCCCTCGGTCTGCTTGTCGGGGACCTCGGTCATCGACAGATCCGCATCGTCGTCCGCGACCCGTCGGCCGGAGCGCGTGCCCTTCTCGACGCGGGCCAGCTGGACGATGTCGGTGAACTGGTCGGCGACCTCGATGAGGTCCGAGCTGGTGTTGCCGCGGAAGCTGATGACCTCGACGCGGACGCCCTGCTCCTGGACCGCCCGGATCGCCGGCGCGAAGTCGCCGTCGCCCGAGACCACGATGGCGATGTCGAGGTTGCGGGCCGTCTTCATCATGTCGACGACCAGCTCGATGTCGAGGTTCGCCTTGACCTTGCCGTCGCCGTACTTGCGGATGTCCTTGCTGACGACCTTGTAGTTGCTCCGGCGCAGGAAGTCGTGGAAGTTGCGCTGGTTCTCGTTGTCCGGGTCGAGGCCCGTGTACGCGTATGCGCGCACGAGGTCGCGGCCTGCCGAGGCCGCTTTGAGAAGCGTGACGTAATCGATGTCCACGCCCGCGGCCTTGGCCGCATAAAAGATGTTCGCGACGTCTACGAAGACGGCGACGTTCTTGCTCACGATGACTCCTTGAGTGATTGGTTCGCCCGGCCGGCGCAGCTTCGCAGCACGGCGGCGATATTCATTGGGTGCGACGCGCGGATCCTGCCGCGGTCACGATTTGATGGATGTGCGGACCGGTTTCGTCGAAACCCATCCGCTGCCAGCGGGCGTAGGCCTCCGCGTCGTCCGGCCGTTCGGCTTCGACGACG
This sequence comes from uncultured Chloroflexia bacterium, assembly GCA_963765245.1. Taxonomy (GTDB): domain Bacteria; phylum Chloroflexota; class Limnocylindria; order Limnocylindrales; family CSP1-4; genus SPCO01. The sequence goes on along the minus strand of CAVXVP010000001.1, from coordinate 23,454 downwards.
GTGCAGCCCTTGTTGCTGGCCGACCTGATCAGTTCCTCCAGCAGCGCCTCGGTGATCCGGTCGACGTCGTGCTCCTGGTCGACGACCAGGAGGTCGATCGTGCCGACGTACCCGCCGGCTCGAACGGACGGCCGGAGCGCGAGGATCGCGCCCCCGACCACGACGCGTTGCGATTCCGCGACGACGATGCTGGCCTGCGGGAGATACACGAGCTGGCGCATGAGATCGGCCGCTCCGAGCGGGCTGTCCGCACGGTTCATCTGCATGGCGTCATCGCATAGGGTGACGACACGGTCGATGTCCGTGACACGGGCTGCTCGGACCAGGTATTCCACGCGACGGGTGCAACCTCGCAGGGTTCGGCGGCCATGGCCCACGATCGGGTTCGACCGAGGCGCTACCGGGGCCCGCGATCCGCTCGTCGTCGAGGAACGGAGGTCGTTCACGACGCATGCCGAGGGTGCGGCCGACCGGTATTGCATTCAGGTCGCCGTCCGCTAATATACGGCATCGCTTCGGCGGCCACCTGCGCGCCGCCCGGATGCGGGACCCGTCAGCCGCCATTCGTCCATGCACCGCCGTCCGAGAACCACCACCGGGAGGGTGTGAGGGGCTCGGCCCGGAAGGGCACCGAGTGATCGCGATGGGTTCGGTTCCGGATCGAGCCAGGTGGTATCGACCGGAAACTTGGAGGAGACTGAATGAAACTGCACAAGATCAGTGCGCTCGCGGCTGTCAGCGTTCTGGCACTCGCGGCGTGCAACTCGGGGACGGCCTCGACCGCTCCGAGCTCAGGAGCTAGCGCCGCCGCTAGCGCCGCCGCTAGCCCCGCTGCCGGTGGACAGCGCGGGAGCCAGCTTCGCCGCGAAGGGCGAACTCAAGCTCGGCGTCACGTTGCCCCTTTCGGGCGGCGCGGCCGCCGACGGCCAGCCCACCCTCAAGGGTGCGCAGCTGGCAGTCGACCAGATCAACGAAAAGGGCGGCGTCAACGGCTACACCATCAAGCTCGTCCCGCTCGATCACGCCGTCAACGGCAAGTACAACGAGCAGCAGGGCGCTCAGGACATGCAGACGTTCGTGTCTGACCCCGCCGTGATCGGCGTCGTCGGGCCGTACAACTCTGCCGTGGCCAAGGTGCAGATCCCGATCAGCAACTCCGCAGGCCTGCTTCAGTGCAGCCCGGCGAATACCAACGAGACGCTGACCAAGCCCGAGTTCGGCGCCCTTGACTTCCGCAAGGCCAACCCGGACAAGATCAACTACATCCGCGTCGCGGCCACGGACGACATCCAGGGTCCGGCGATGGCGATCTACGACTACAACACGCTCGGCCTCAAGAACATGCTCGTCGTCGACGACGTGACCACGTTCGGCAAGGGCGTCGCCGATAACTTCCAGAAGAAGTTCGAAGAGCTCGGCGGCAAGGTGACCCGTGTCGGAGCCGGCAAGGACACGACCGACTTCAACTCGATCATCACCAACGCCAAGACCAGCAACCCGGATGGCGTCTACTACGGTGGCGTCGTGACCTCCGGTGCCGGCCTGCTGCTCAAGCAGCTGCGCCAGCAGGGCCTGAACATCCCGTTCACCGGTCCTGACGGCATCGTCAACGGAGCCGGCGATGCGAAGGGTTCCCTGATCCAGATCGCGGGTGCTGCGGCAGCCGACAACTCGTACGGGACGCTCGCCGCGATCGGCGACTTCCCCGGCCGAGCCGACTTCGAAGCCGCATTCGCGGACCACTTCAAGGCCGACGCCGACTTCAAGGTGGCCGGCTCGTACAGCGGTCCGGCGTACGCCTGTGCGACGGTCATCCTCGACTCCCTGAAGGCGACTCTCGACGCGAACGCGAGCGCTGACCAGGCGGCCATCCGTGAGGGTGTCCGAGCCTATGCCTCCAATCCGGCCCACAAGTTCGAAACGGTCCTCGGGACGGAGTCGTTCGACAAGAACGGCGACACCACCCAGCCGTTCATCTCGTTCTACAAGACGGATCCCACCGCCAAGGGTGGCGTTGGCGATTGGGTCTTCAAGGAGCAGCAGAACTTCGCTGCCAAGTAGGTAACGTTCGACAAGGCCGGGGCGCTAACGGCGCTCCGGCCTTGTCATATCGAGGCCGCACGCGGGAAGGACAAGGGGCGGTATGGCCACCACCACGGTTCCGGAAACGCAGCCCTCGTTCATCGACACGTTCCAGCGACTTCGGCTCGGGCCGTATCTGTTCGTCCTCGCGGTCGCGATCATCGATTACTTCATCATCGGTCCCGCCCAGTTCGTCAACGGCCTGACGATCGGCGCGATCTACGCCCTCGTCGCCATCGGCTACACGATGGTCTACGGCATCATCGAGCTCATCAACTTCGCGCACGGCGATGTCTTCATGGTCGGCGCGTTCACGTCGATGTACGTGCTCACCAATGTCCTCGGTCAGGACGGGCCCATCGATGAGCCGGCCGTCCTCGCGGTGGTCCTCTTCGTCGACTTCGCAGTGACCATGCTGCTGCTGGGCATCCTCGGGACGGCGATCGAGCGGTTCGCCTATCGCCCGCTCAGACACGCGCCCCGGCTCGCTCCCCTGATCACCGCCATCGGTGTCTCGTTCATCCTGCAGAACGTCATCCAGATCCTGTTCGGCCCCTCGCCGGTCAACACGCCCCAGCTGATCTCGCCGACGGCGCACGTCAACGTCTTCGGTCTCGAGGTCGGCGTCGTGAACATCTTCACGATCGTCGTCGCGGTCTCGTTGATGATCGCGCTCCAACTGTTCGTGAGTCGGACACGCATCGGTCGGGCGATGCGCTCGACGGCGATGGACCGCGACGCGGCGCAGCTCATGGGCGTCGACATCAACCGGACGATCGCGATCACGTTCTTCATCGGATCGGCCCTGGCCGGAGCCGCCGGCGTGGTCCAGGGGCTGTACTTCGGGAACATCCAGTTCACGCTTGGGTTCCAGGCGGGCCTGAAAGCGTTCACGGCGGCCGTCCTGGGCGGCATCGGTAACATCACCGGTGCTGCATTGGGCGGCTTCATCATCGGCTTCGTCGAGGTGACGGCAGGAGCCCTGGGTGTCTTCGTCTGGGGTCAGGCCGCGGTCTTCGTGGTCCTCATCCTGACCCTGTTGTTCAGGCCCGCTGGCCTGCTCGGACAACAGCTTGGGGAACGAGCATGAGCGCCGTCGCACCCGCACCGGCCCCGAACGTCGGACTGCGCAGCCGCGTGGCGGACTTCTCGAGTCGGCATCGGTCGCTCAGCGTGATCATCGGCATGGTCATCGTCGCCACTCTCCTGCCGGTGATCGTGCTGCTGCCGCCGTTCAACAGCTTCAGTGGCCAGGCCGTGTGGATGGATGGCTTCACCATCGCCGGCATCTTCGTGCTCCTGGCACTGGGCCTGAACATCGTGGTCGGCATGTCCGGCTTGCTGGACCTCGGCTACGCCGCGTTCTTTGCGATCGGCGCGTACACGTATGCATTCGCCGCGTCGTCCTTCACCCACATCGACGTGCCCTTCTGGCCGATGATCCTCATCGGAGCCGGCATCGCGGCCATCTTCGGCATCCTCCTCGGAGCGCCGACGCTACGCCTGCGCGGCGACTACCTGGCGATCGTGACCCTGGGCTTCGGCGAGATCGTGCCGATCGCGATCGAGAACTCGAGCAAGTACACCGAAGGCCCGAATGGGATCGGTGGCATCTCGCCGCCATCGATCCTGGGCACCCCGTTCCCGACGACGGGAAACCCGTGGCCCTTCTACATCACGATGCTCATCCTGATCATCGTCTCGATGATCGTGATCTACCGACTCCAGGATTCGCGCCTGGGACGCGCCTGGGCCGCGATCCGCGAGGACGAGCTTGCCGCGGCGGCCAACGGCGTCAACACCATCGTGACGAAGCTGCTCGCCTTCGCGCTCGGGGCGTCCACGGCAGGCCTCGCCGGCGTCTTCATCGCCGCCAAGCTCCAGACGGTCACGCCGAACCTCTTCCGCTTCGACGTGTCGTTCACGGTCCTCGCCATGGTCGTCCTCGGGGGCATGGGGAACGTGTGGGGCGTGGCTGTCGGCGCCTTCGTGATCTTCATGATCCAGAGCGTCTTCCTCAAGCAGCTGAACCTGTTCTTCGACAACGTCCAGATCCCGATCATCAGCGACATCAACTTCCTCGACTATCAGTTCCTGCTATACGGCATCGCGCTGGTCGCGATGATGCTGCTGCGCCCGGAGGGCCTCTTCCCGAGTAGACGGAGGAGCCGCGAGCTGCACAGCGACGAAGACCAGGCATTCGGCGAGCTCGGCGACGAGCTCGGGGCATCGCCAGAATGACCATCGAGCGCGATCCAGTGGAGCTCATCGACGAGAGCGCACTCCCGCCCGTGGTCGACGGGGGCGGCGACTATCTCCTCCAGGCTCGCTCGATCACCAAGAGGTTCGGCGGCCTCGTCGCGGTGCGCGACGTCAACCTGAACATCCCGAAGGGTTCGATCGTGAGCATCATCGGACCCAACGGGGCCGGCAAGACGACCTTCTTCAATGTCGTCGCCGGTCTGATCGATCCCACGGGTGGAGACGTCCGTTTCCTGGGCAAGTACCTGGTCCTACGCCCCCGACGGACGTGGCTCGAGCCGTTCGTTTGGGTCGCCCCGGCGATCGCCGCGGTGATCGTCGCCGTCCTCCTCGGCGCCCCGTCCCGCGGGGACGAAGCCGCCGCGCTTACCACCCTGGCGGTCATCGGGTTGCTCATCTCCACCTTGCTGCTGGCGATCATCCGGCCGCCGTGGTACTCACGCCTGCTCAGCCGGATGGGGATCTTTCGCAGCGCCCGCCCGAACGACGTCGTCGCTGCCGGCATCGGTCGCACCTTCCAGAACATCAGACTGTTCCAGAACATGACGGCGCTGGAGAATGTGCTCGTCGGCATGCACCTGCAGCTGCGATCGAATCTCATCGACCACGTGGTCTCGACGCGGCGTCAGCGTCGCGAGGAGGACGCGGCCACAACGCGTGCGCTCGAATTGCTGCGGCTCGTCGGCTTGCGCGGGCGTGACCAATACCTCGCGAAGAACCTGCCCTACGGCGACCAGCGCAGGCTCGAGCTCGCCCGCGCGCTCGCCAACGAGCCAGTCCTGCTGCTGCTCGACGAGCCGACGGCGGGCATGAACCCCAACGAGACCGCGGCGATGACCGCGCTGATCGGCAGGCTGCGGAAAGATCTGGGTCTGACGATCCTGCTCATCGAGCACGACATGCGCGTGGTCATGGGCGTCAGCGATCACATCCTGGTCATGGACCATGGGGAACGGATCTCCGAGGGGACTCCGGAAGAGGTCCGCCGCGATCCGAAGGTGATCGAAGCGTATCTCGGGACCCCGGCGTCATGAGCGAGCAGCCGATGCCTCCTGCCTCCGATCCCGCCAGCGTCCCCGTGTCCAGTACGGAGCCTGTCGTTCCCACGGCCGCTCGGTCCGCGATCGGCGATGTGATCCTCGAGCTTCGCGGGGTCCACACCTATTACGGCAAGATCCACGCTCTCCAGGGCATCGACCTCGACGTGCGCGAGGGAGAGATCGTCACGCTCATCGGGTCCAACGGGGCGGGCAAGACCACGACGCTCAAGACGATCAGCGGCCTGCTGCACCCACGCGAGGGCACGGTCCTGTTCGCCGGGCAGGATGTCAGCCGGACCGCGGCCCACGACCTCGTCCGCGATGGCATCGCTCATGCGCCCGAGGGACGCCGGATCTTCTCGCGCCTGACCGTGACCGAGAACCTCCAGATGGGTGGCTACACCCGGAAGGGCAGCGAGATCGCCGACAGCATCGAGCGCGTCTACGCGCTCTTCCCGCGTCTCCGCGAGCGAGCCGGCCAGAAGGGCGGGACGCTGTCCGGCGGCGAGCAGCAGATGCTGGCGATCGGGCGAGCGATCATGACCAACCCCAAGGTGCTGCTCCTCGACGAACCATCACTTGGCCTGTCGCCGATCCTCATCCAGCAGATCTTCGCGATCATCCGCGAGATCAACGCCCGTGGCACCACCATCCTTCTCGTCGAGCAGAATGCGCTCCAGGCGCTCGATGTGGCCGACCGCGGATATGTGCTGCAGACTGGGCGCGTGATCCTCGCCGACGATGCCAAGGTCCTCGCATCCAACCCGGATGTGCGGCGTGCCTACCTCGGGGAGATCTGAGGCGACGCGCTCCTGTGCGTCGCGGGACCGCTTGACGTGAACGAACACAACGACGAGATCCGCATCGAACCGGTCGGTTCGAGGGGCGTCTCACGAACCGTGCCCATCCTGACCTTCGTGATCGGAGTCTTCCTCGGCGCGGCGATCGTCAAGCCGTGGGATCTCCTTTTGCCACCGCCGCAGGCCGCGGTCGCCAGCGCCCCGACGACGGCCGCATCCACCACCCCGACGTCGACCCCTGAGCCCTCCGCATCCCTGCCGCCGGCCGAGTGCGCCTTCGCCGGCGGATGGCGCGTCTTCGCGCTGGGCCAACCCGACGCTCTAGGCGGCGACGGCTCGACAGGCCAGGTTCCCGCGAGCGATGCCCCGATCCAATTCGGAGACATCGGGAACCCGTTGCGACGCTGGCTCGAAGTGGATCCCCTGGATGCGGGTTCGGGCCCCGAGGACATACGCGTGCCCTTCGTCACCATCGTCTCGGAACGGATCGCCGGCATCGGGTTCTGCCCGCCGCAGGGCGATGTGGACGGACCGCCGGCCGGTGCTCGGTTCGTGGCCTGGTCGCTCGATCAGGCGGGAAGCCCGACGTCCCTGCCGCTCCAGCCGGCGCGCGCGGGCGCGGCGGCCTCGATCCAGATCCCGATCTTCATCGGAGCGGATCAGCCGGTGACCGGCGACCGACGCTGGGAGCCGGGTCGCTACGTATTTGCCGTCGAGGCGCCGGCGGCCGCGTACGAACGCTGGTTCGGTGTCGAGATCAGGTCGCCCCCCGGCAAGCTTTCCGACTGAGGGCGACCGATGGACCTCGGATTGACGGGCGCGCGGGCACTCATCGGCGGCGGGAGCGGCGGACTCGGCGGCGCGATCGCGCAGGCGCTGCGCGACGAGGGCGCCCGGACGGGGCTGATCGGGCGGCCCGGCGAGAAGCTCCAGGCGGCCGCCGAGCGACTCGGTGGCGCGGCCGTCTCCGCGGACCTCGCGACGCCGGACGGCCCGCGCGAGGCCGTCGAGGCCGCGGTCACCGCATTCGGCGGGCTCGACCTCCTCGTCGTCAACTCCGGCGGACCGCCACCGGGCCGCTTCGACGATCTCGACGAGGCCGCATGGCAGGCCGCCATCGACGGCACGCTGTGGAGCGCGATCCGCCTGCTGCGTGCCGCGCTTCCGCACCTGCGTGAAGGCCGCGATCCGGCGATCCTGGTGATCCTCTCGAGCTCCGCCCGCGAGCCGATCCCGGGCCTCACCACCTCGAACCTCATCCGCCCCGGGCTGGCCGGCCTGATCAAGTCGCTGGTGGCGGAGATCGTCCCGGTGCGGATCAACGGGCTCGCGCCGGGCCGGCTCCAGACGGACCGGATCGCCCAGATCGATGCCGCCCTGGCGGCGTCCAGCAACATCCCTGTCGAGGACATCCAGAAGCGCACCGTCGAGCGCATCCCGCTCGGACGCTACGGGGACCCGCTCGAACTGGGGCGGGTGGGCGCATTCCTGCTGTCGCCGGCCGCGTCCTACGTCACCGGCGCGATCGTCCCGGTCGATGGCGGGATGATCCGGGCGCTGCCCTAGCGGTACGCGGACTCGCGGGTCATCACATAGGCCGCCCGCGAGAGCATGGCCAGTCCGATCGCCGCGAGCCACAGGCCGGGACCGTTGGTCAGTACCTCGGCCGGGGTGGTGAACTGGAACGCCCCGGCCAGCAACAGCTCGACCACCCGCCAGGCGAAGCCGATCCAGCCGGCCACCGCGAGGATCGCGAAGGTCAGCCAACGATCGAGACCGAGCGGGCGATCGCCTGCCGCATACGGCAGGGCAACGAGAGCCAGCGTCGCGATCCCGACCAGGAAGACGAGGATGCCGCTACCCGCCAGCCCATTCCCCGATTCGGCGGTGATGCCCGGCGTGCCGCCGACCTGCCACCACGGCAGGACGCTGCCGACCACCATCAGCACGCCTCCAAGGGCCGCCATCCAGCGTCCACGACCGAGCGGCCGACGATGCAGCGTCATTCGCCGTCGACCTCGGCGCGGACCTCGCTGTAGACCTCGGGCTTGAGCACCCCGACGTAGCGCAGGTTGCGGTACAGCTCCCCGTAGTCGAGCCCGTAGCCGACGACGAACTGGTCGGGGATCGTGAAGCCGGTGTAATCGACCGGGATCTCCACGAGCCGGCGTGCGGGCTTGTCGAGCAGGGTGCAGATCCGCAGCGAGGCGGGGGCCTTGCCGCGCAGATAGCGGATCAGGTAGTTGAGCGTCAGCCCGGTGTCGATGATGTCCTCGACGATCAGGACGTCCTCGTCGGCGATGCTCGCCGAGAGGTCCTTGAGGATCCGCACCAGGCCGGACGACTCGGTCGCCGAACCGCCGTACGAGCTGACCTCCATCAGGTCGATCCGGACGGGGATGTCGATGGCCCGCATCAGGTCGGCCATGAACGGGAGGGAGCCCTTGAGCACGGAGACAAGGGTGATCCGCCGGCCGGCGTAATCGGCGCTGATCCGTGCCCCGAGCTCGCGCACCTTGGCCGCGATCTCCTCCTCGGTCAGGAGGATCTCGCCGACGTCCTCGTGGAGGTTCGCCAGTTCTCTCATGACAGGATCGCGGGTCCTTTCGTGGCCGGGTCAGCCTTTGCGGCGCGACGGCGGCGGCGTGATGGGGCGGCGACCGGCGGGTCGGCCGTCGCGGGAAGGTCGAGATCGAGCGGCCCATCTGCCGCGAGCTCGGGCACGGGCACGCCATACGGCGAGGCGACCTGCCCGGACGAGCCGGACAGGCCCTCGAACAGCGCGAGCTTGCCGTACTTGAGCATCAGCGCCCGGAAGTCGCGCGCGTAGAACAGCTTCACGTTGAGGTCCGGGTAGAGCTCGCGCAACCGGCGCAGCTTGCGGTTCTTCTTGCGCACGAGCCGCTGGCGGAGCGTCGTCATCTCGAGGTAGAGGTCGAGATCGGGCAGGTAGAAGTCGGGCGAGAAGCTCTCGACCACGTCGCCGTCGAGGTTCCAGAGGATCGGGAAGGTGTCCGGCTCGTACTCCCACCGAACGGCGTAGAAGTCGAGGATGCGCGACATCTCGGCCTCGCTGGCGTGCGCGAACGGGGTGCTGGGGACGCGCGCCGGTTCGCTCATCGATCGACAGCCGAGCCGGACCGGCCGCTGTCCTCGAGCGCGTCGAGCCAACCGACGAGGTCGCCATCCCAGGCGGCCAGGTCGTCCCGGATGGCATCGACATCGGCCTGCGAGATCGCGCGGACGGTCCCGCCGCGGCCGCTGGCGCCGGCCGGCACCGGATCGCCGGCAACGTCGAGGATCTGTTCGCCGCCCGCTGCCGGGGAGTCCATGAGCAGGCCGAGCGCGGCGCTCCCGCAAGCGACGCAGTCGAGCTGGACGAAGGCCAGGTCGTCCCGCCGGGCGAGGATCCGGATCCGTCCGGTCGGGACGGGGACTCCGCAGGCGGTGCACAGGGCGCCGTCGGGGAGTGGACCTGGAAGATCGCGAGGACCCATCGGCGGCCAGTCTACCGGAGCGCGGCCGGACGCGACGCGAAGGCTGGAAGGATACCCCCAGGGGGTATGATGTCGGCGAGCCGGCGCGAGCCCGGCGCACGCAGCGAGGATCCTGACCGCCGATGAGTCCGACCGAGGGCCGACGCACCGCCGCCCCACCCGACCCGAGCCATTTCCGCCATAGCTACTCGAAGGACAAGTCCCAGTTGATCCGGCGCCTGTCGCGGATGGAAGGCCAGGTCCGCGGGATCGCCCGGATGATCGAACGCGAGGAGTACTGCGTCGACATCCTGCAGCAGACAGCCGCGCTGCGGGCGGCCGTCGATTCGCTGTCGATCATGGTCCTCGAGGACCACGTCGGCGGTTGCGTGCGGACGGCCGCCGAGCAGGGCAAGGCCGACGAGTACGTCGACGAAGTGATCGACGTCGTCCGGCGCACGCTCGGACGGCCGGTTCGCGGGGCCGCCCGGTCCGGTTGACGCAGCCCGTGGTTTTCCACGAAACGTCCACCGCTCCGGAGTTTCGTGGAAAAACCCGTTGACGCGGGTACGCCCGGACCTCTACCGTCCGGCATCCGCACTGGGGCAGACGCAAGGGTAACGCTATCCGCGAGGGGTTCGGGGAGACCCGGCCGTGAACCGGACGGACGGCGGAAGACCGACGCAAAGCCGACGGTGCGAGACGATGCCGACGCCGGGAGCGGCGCCGCGCGGTGGGATGGCACGCGAACCACAGGAGGCGTGTCGTGGACCGACTGCGTGAGCCGCTCCCGACGCGCGTCGAGGACACTCCTGAGCTCCCTTCCGCGTACGACGCTGCGCTCGAGGCGGGGCTCGACGCCCTCGCGCTGACGCTCTCGCCCACGGCGCGGGCAGCCATCGACGGTCACGTGCGCCTGCTGCTGGCCTGGACCGAGGCGATCAACCTGACCGGGATCCGCGAGCCGGCCGCGGTCGCCACGGCCCACGTCGTCGACAGCCTGAGTGGCGTCGGCGTCCTGCGCGAGCGAGGCATCGACCGGTTCATCGACCTGGGGTCGGGCGGCGGCTACCCGGGCCTCCCGATCGCCGCGGCCCTGCCGGCCGCCCGTGCGCTCCTGCTCGAGCCGGTGGCAAAGAAGGCGGGCTTCCTGTCGGCCGTGGCGAGCGCGACGGGACTCGGCGGACACCGTCGAGGCGGCGCCCGTCCGCGCCGAGGCGTTGGCCGCCGATCGTCGCCATCGCGGTCGCTGGCCGGGGGTGACCGTCCGGGCCGTGGCCGGCCTCGCCGAGCTCGTCGAGCTCGCGTTCCCGCTGCTCGAACCGGGCGGCGCGCTCATCGCCTGGAAGCGCGGCGACATCGACGCCGAGCTCGTCGCCGCGGAACGGGCGATCGATGCGCTCGGCGGCGGGTCGCTCGATGTCCGTCCCGTCACGGTCGACGGCCTCCACGGCCACCGATTGGTCGTCGTCACCTCACGCGGCCGGGTCCCGGCCGGGTACCCACGCGACCCGGGCTCGCGCAAGCGGCGGCCATGGTGAGCGACACGCTGCTAGATTGGAAGGCGTGCGAATCGTCGTGCTCTCCGACATCCACAGCAACCTGGTCGCCCTCGATGCCGTCCTCGCGAAGGTCGGTGCCGTCGATGCGATCTGGCATCTCGGCGACGTCGTCGGCTATGGACCGGAGCCCGACGGTGTCGTCGATCGCCTGACGGGCCTCGGCGCCATCGGCGTCCGCGGCAACCACGACGCCGCGGCCACCGGTGGGAGCGAGATCGACTGGTTCAACCCCGAGGCCAAGGCGGCGATGGAGTGGACGCGCGCGGCGATCTCCGAACCGACCCGCGAGTGGCTGGCGGCACTGCCCCTGCGCCGCATCGAGACGGACTTCACGCTCGTCCACGGCAGCCCGCGCGACCCGATCTGGGAGTACGTCACGTCGGCGGCCCTCGCCCGGGCTGGGCTGTCCGCCATCTCGACCGAGCACGGCCTCCACGGCCACACGCACATCCCGATCGCGTTCACGATGGTCGACGGACGGATGCGCACGCTCCAGCCACGGGCCGGCAACACGGTCGCGCTCGGTGAGGGCCGCTGCTTCCTCAACCCGGGCTCGGTCGGACAGCCGCGCGACGGTGACCCGCGCGCGAGCTGCATGGTCCTCGACAGCGTCGCCGGGACGGCGACCTGGGAGCGGGTCCCCTACGACTTCGAGGCCGTGGGCGCGTCGATGCGTGCCGCCGGCCTGCCGGTACGTCTTGCCGATCGGTTGCGTGTCGGCGCCTGACCGCCGGCCATGATCGGCGGCCGTCGCCCGCTCCAGGGGCGCAAGCCCGGCGACCGGCGCGTCCGCGTCGAACGGCCACATGCTCCGTACTTCCGCTACACGGGCCCCGGCCACCTGACGGCCAAGGAAGCCGCCAGCGCGCCGACCACCACGACCGGTCGCATCGCGGCGAGCATTCGCGGCATCTTCGTCGGCAAGCCGCTGGCGAGCGACGAGGAGCTCGGCGAACGCCTCTCGAAGACCAAGGCGCTGGCGATCTTCAGCTCGGACGCGATCAGCTCCTCGGCCTACGCGACCGAAGAGATCCTGCGTGTGCTGATCCTCGGTGGCGTCGCCGCCCTGGCCTTCGGGATCGAGATCAGCATCGCGATCTCGATCCTGCTCGTGGCCGTGGCGATCTCCTATCGCCAGATCTGCATCGCCTATCCGACGGGCGGCGGCTCGTACACCGTCTCGCGCAAGAACATCGGACGGACGGTCAGCCTGGTCGCCGCGTCCGCGCTGCTGATCGACTACGTGATGACCGTCGCCGTATCGACGTCGTCGGCCGTCGAGCAGATCGTGTCGGCGTTCCCGGTCCTGTTCGACGAGCGGGTCCTGATCGGCGTCGCCGCGATCGGCCTTATCGCCATCGCGAACCTGCGTGGCCTGCGCGAGGCGGGCAACATCTTCGCCGCGCCGACCTACCTGTTCATCGGGTCGGCGCTGATCATGATCGTCGTCGGTGTCTTCCGGATCGTCGTCCTCGGCGAGGGGTCGACCTACGGCCCCACGATCGCCAGCCAGCTGTCGGCCACGGCCGAACCGCTCAGTATCCTGCTGATCCTCCGGGCCTTCGCCGCCGGAGCCGTCGCCCTGACCGGCACCGAGGCGATCGCGACGGGCGTGCCTGCATTCAAACCGCCCGAGGCCAAGAACGCCGCCACCACCCTGGCGGTGATGGCCGCCCTGCTGGCGACGCTGTTCATCGGCATCACGTTCCTCGCGGTGAACTTCGCGATCCTGCCGATCGACTTCCCGGAGAAGAAGACGGTCATCGCGCAGGTCGCCCAGACGGTCTACGGGGACGGCATCCTCTTCTACCTGTTCCAGGCGTTCACCGCGCTGCTGCTCTTCCTCGCCGCCAACACCAGCTTCAACGCATTCCCGCGGCTGCTCGCGATCCTGGCCGGCGACGGGCATATGCCGCGCCAGTTCGCGTTGCGCGGCGATCGCCTGGCGTTCTCGTACGGGATCATCGTGCTCGCCTCCCTGGCGGCCGGTCTGATCATCATCTTCAAGGGGTCGACGCACCTGCTCATCCCCCTGTACGCAGTCGGCGTCTTCATCGACTTCACGATCAGCCAGACCGGCATGATCCGCCACTGGCTGCGCGAGAAGTCGCCCGGCTATCGGCGCCGTCTGGCGATCAACGCGTTCGGCGCCACCCTGACCGGGATCGTGGCCGTGATCGTGACCGCGGTGAAGTTCTTCGACGGAGCGTGGATCGTCCTCGTGCTGATCCCGATCCTCGTCGGGATCATGTCGTTCATCGGCCGCCAGTACGACGCCCAGGAAGAGGAACTGCGCGTGCGCGAGGACGGTATCCTGCCCGGGCCGCATCGTGAACAACGCGTGATCATCCCGGTCAACGGCATCAACCGCGCGGTCGTCCAGGCGGTCAACTTCGGGCGTTCCGTCGCCCCCGACGTCCGCGCCGTCTACGTCACCGACGACCTCGAGAAGGCTGACGCCCTGCGCGAACGCTGGGAGCGCCAGCTGCCAGACGTGCCGCTGGTCATCGTCGAGTCGCCGTTCCGGGCCGTCATCTCGCCGGTCGTCGCCTATCTCGACATCCTCGATCAGGCTTGGCCACCCGACAAGGAAGCACCGGTCACCATCGTCGTCCTGCCCGAGTACATCGCCAAGCACTGGTGGGACCGGGTGCTCTACAACCAAACGGCCAAGCGACTCAAGGCCGCGCTCGTCGGGCGCGAGCACACGGTCATCGCCGACGTCCCGTACCGGCGCGGCCACTGACCGCAGCCGGCCGCGCGGCGAACAAGCGGCGCGGGCGCATTCCGGGGTTCGGACCGCGTAACGTCCCGGTGGTATCGTGACTGGCCATGTCAGATGCCCATAAGCCCGTCTTCCAGCGCGCGGTCGTCGCCCTCAACGGCGGCCCGACCGACGCCCGGATCATCGCGCTCGTCGCGGACGAGGCACGCCACGCAAAGTCCGAGATCATCGCGGTCCATGTCGTCGAGATCGACTGGACGCTGCCGCTCGACGCCGACATCGCGAGCCGCTCGGAGGAGGTCCAGCGCGTGCTCGACACCGCGGAGTCGATCGCCGAGGACTACAAGGTGACGCTCGAGCCGGTCCTCCTCCAGGCGCGTGACGTGGCGGCCGCGATCGTCGACGAGACCACCGAGCGCGCCGCCGACCTGCTGGTCGTCGGGCTCCCGTATCGCAAGCGATTTGGGGGCGAGTTCGCGATCGGCAAAACCGTTCCCTACATCCTTCAGAACGCACCATGCACCGTGTGGGTCGTCCGCGACCCGATCACCGAGGAGTCAACGTGAAGATCGTCATCGTCGGATGCGGCCGAGTCGGCGCATCCGTCGCCGAGGCCTACGACCGATCGGGTCATCAAGTGCTCGTCATCGACAGTTCCACCGCCGCCTTCGATCGGCTGCCGTCCTCGTTCGGCGGCACGGCGATCCGTGGCGACGGCACCGACGAGGACGTGCTCAAGCGGGCCGGCGCCGAGGGCGCCGACGTCTTCCTGGCCCTGACCGAAGGCGACAACCGCAACGTCATGGCCGCCCAGCTCGCGGCCGAGGAGCTCGGCATCGACCGGGTCATCGCCAAGATCAACGACCCGCTGCGAGCCAAGGCCTACGCCGAGCTCGGGATCGCCACGCTGTGCCGGACGGGGCTCATGGTCGACGCCGTCGATCACTACCTCGGGTTCCCGACCAGCGGCCTGCCCGGGATGCTCGCCCCGACCGGACACCACGGGGAGCACCACGACACCGGGCCGCGGCCCGCCACCAACGCCGCCGGGACCCTGAGCGCGGTCGGGGCTGCGTCGTCCACCAACAACCCTGTCCCGAACGCGGGATCCACATCGTCCCAGGAGGCCTAGGCCGTGTTCGTACTCGTCGTCGGCGGGGGGAAGGTCGGCTACTACCTCGCCAAGGAACTCGTCGAATCCGGCCATGAGGTCGCCCTCATGGAGAAGGACCGCACGCGCGCAACGCAGATCGCCGACGAGATCGGCTCGATCGTCATCCCGCATGACGGCTGCGAGGGCAAGTACCTCGGCGAGGCCGGCTGCAATCGGGCCGACGTGGTCGCCGCGGTGACCGGCGACGACGAGGACAACCTCGTCATCTGCCAGATGGCCAAGCACCACTTCGACGTGCCGCGCACGATCGCGCGCGTCAACAACCCCAAGAACGAGGCGCTCTTCCGGCACCTCGGCGTGGACGAGCTGATCAGCCCGACCCGGATGATCCTGGGCTCGATCGAGCAGGACATCCCCGTCCACGAGCTGCTCCACCTGGCGGCTCTCGGCGAAGGCGAGCTCGAGCTGATCGAGGCGCACCTCCAGGCAGGCTCGCCGGCGATCGGCCGGGCGCCCAAGGACCTGTCGATCCCCGAGGGCTGCTCGCTGTTCGCGGTCATCCGCGACGGCATCGCGACGCCGCTCCGTCCCGACACGATGATGCTCGAGGGCGACAAGGTGATCGCGATCGGCAAGCAGGAATGCCAGGCGCTGCTGCACGACCAGCTGATCGGCGACCCGGAGGCGATCGGCGCCGACGCGGGCTGACCCGGAGCAGCCCGTCGCCCTGCCACCGCGCGACTCCCGCCAAAACGCAACGCTCCGGAGCATTAGGCGCGGTGGTCGGTCGATTCGCGCGAATCTGACTCGCGCCGCGAGCGTAACCACGCGTGGCCACAGCGCGGAGAGGATCCGTTGACCGTGATAGAGGGTCTCTTAACCGCCTAACGCTCCATGAGGTTGCGGAATGGCGGAGATGTGGCGAGCGGCCTGGCACGCCGCCCAACCTCAAAGCAAAGAACTCGCAACACTCTTGACAATGGCATTGTCAGGGTTCTAGGATGCGATATGGCCCAGATCCGTCCAGAACATGACCCGGAGCGGCCCGTCTACGTCATCAGCGTCGCGGCCACCCTGGTCAGCGCACACCCGCGGACCCTTCGCATCTACGAAGACGAAGGCCTCCTGTGCCCTGCACGGACCCCATCCAACATCCGTCTCTATAGCGAGAACGACATCCGGCGGCTCACCTGGATCCGTCATCTGACCCGAGATCGCGGCGTGAACCTCGCCGGGATCAAGATCCTGTTCGAACTCGAAGAGCGCCTCGGCGCTCGCATCCTCGAAGTCCTTTATGCCGAAGGCACCGACGGTACGGCCGAACAAGCCGACACCGCCGAGCCGCGGCGCCAGCGCACACCTAGGAGAACCTCAATGGCCAAGCGACCGTCCACCCCGGTCGACGAGCAGCCCACACCGTCCGTGGAAACGCGCGAGCTTCCGCTCGTCGCGCTCCGGGAGACCGTCATCTTCCCGGAGATGATCGTTCCCCTCCAGGTCGGCCGCGAGAAGAGCGTCAACGCGCTCAACGCCGCGGTCGCCGACGGCGGTCCGATCGCACTCGTCACGCAGCGTCAGGCCGAGCAGGAGGACATCGACGACCCCTCCGAGCTCTACACCATCGGCACCCTGGCGAAGATCGCCCAGGTCGTCCAGCTCCAGGACGGGACGGTCCGTGCGATCGTCCAGGGCCAGGGACGCCTGCGCGTCCTCGGCTTCAGCGCCACCGAGCCGTACCTGCGGGCGACGGTCGAGGAGCTCCCCGACGAGAGCCCCGACGGCCTCGAGGTCCAGGCGCTGATGCGCACGGTCCAGGCCCAGATCGAGCAGTACGTTGCCAATGGCGCGCCGGTCCCACCGGAAGCCGCCGTTGCCGCACGCAACATCAGTGAGCCCGGACTCCTCGCCGACATGGTGGCCTACAGCCCCGACATGTCGACCGAGCAGCGCCAGGAGATGCTCGAGACCATCGACGTCACCGAGCGCCTCAAGCTCGTCTCCAACTTCCTCGCCAACCAGATCGAGATCCTCGAGCTGAAGGGTCGGATCCAGTCCGAGGTCAAGTCCGAGATGGACAAGACCCAGCGCGAGTACATCCTGCGCGAGCAGCTCAAGGCCATCCAGCGCGAGCTGGGTGAGGACGACCCGCAGCAGGCCGAGATCAACGAGCTGCGCGACAAGGTCGAGGCCGCCGGCATGCCGGAGGAGATCAAGACCCGCGCGATCAAGGAAGTCGACCGGATGAGCCGGATCCCCTCGGCATCGCCCGAGGTCGGGGTCATCCGGACGTACGTGGACTGGCTGATCGGCCTGCCATGGAACGTCGCGACCGACGACCAGCTCGACATCAAGGAAGCCGCCCGCATCCTCGACGAGGACCACTACGGCCTCGAGAAGATCAAGGAGCGGATCCTCGAATACCTCGCCGTGCGCACCCTCGCCGACGAGATCCGCAGCCCGATCCTCGCCTTCGTCGGTCCCCCCGGCGTCGGCAAGACGTCGCTCGGCAAGAGCATCGCCAAGGCGATGAACCGCAAGTTCGTGCGGATGAGCCTCGGCGGCATCCACGACGAGGCCGAGATCCGCGGACACCGCCGGACCTACATCGGCGCGCTCCCCGGCCGGATCATCCAGAGCATCAAGACGGCGGGTTCGAACAACCCGGTGTTCATGCTCGACGAGGTCGACAAGATCGGCATGGACTTCCGGGGCGACCCGAGCTCGGCCCTTCTCGAGGTCCTCGATCCCGAGCAGAACAACACGTTCCAGGACAACTACCTGGAGGTGCCGTTCGACCTCAGCAAGGTCCTCTTCGTGGCGACCGCGAACCTCCTCGACCCGATCCCGCCGGCCCTTCGCGACCGGATGGAGATCGTCCACCTGCCCGGCTACACCGAGCAGGAGAAGATCGAGATCGGCAAGCGCTTCCTCGTCCCGAAGCAGATGCACAACCACGGCCTCAAGGCCAAGCACATCGAGATCACCGACGAGGCGATGACCGAGCTCGTCCGCTCGTATACGCACGAGGCCGGCGTCCGGAACCTCGAGCGTGAGCTGGCGAACGTCATGCGCAAGGTCGCCCGGCAGGTCGCCGAGGGACGCAAGCGCAAGACGATCATCGACCCGAAGAAGCTGGCCGACCTGCTCGGCCCGCAGCGCTTCGAATACGGCGAGCTCGAGGCCGAGGACCAGACCGGTTCCGCGATCGGCCTGGTCGTGACCGAGGTCGGCGGCGATGTCGTCGCCATCGAGGTCACCCGGATGGAAGGCCGCGAGGACTTCATCCTGACCGGCCAGCTGGGCGAGGTCATGCGCGAGTCGGCGCGAGCCGGCCTGTCGTGGACGCGAGCCCACGCAGCCGAGCTGGGGATCCACCGCGAGGTGTTCGAGCAGAACACCCTGCACATCCACGTGCCGGCCGGCGGCATCCCGAAGGACGGTCCGTCCGCCGGGATCACGATGGCCACCGCGATCGTGAGTGCCCTGACCGGGATCCCCGTCCGCAAGGACGTGGCGATGACCGGTGAGATCACCCTCCGCGGTCGGGTCCTCCCGATCGGCGGGCTGAAGAGCAAGATCCTGGCCGCGCACCTCGCGGGCGCCAAGATCGTCATCCTTCCGCGCAAGAACGAGAAGGACCTGCGCGACATCCCGGAGGAGATCCGGAAGTCGATCAAGCTCGTCCTCGTGGACAACATGGAGCAGGTGCTCGAGGCGGCCCTTCGGCGCAAGCCGAAGGCGCTCGTCGCCGAGCCGCCGAAGATCGTCAAGGGCACCGATCCGCTCGATCCCGAGCCGGAAAAGCAGCCGACCGTTCGTCGCACCAACTTCCCGCCGACCGACCAGCCGCCGGTCGTCGTTCGAGGCTCGTAGCTCGGGGGACATCGCCTAGTGGCAAACGGCGGACCCGGGTCGCCGGGTCTCGAATACAAGGATTACTACGCGGTCCTCGGCGTTCCGAGGGCCGCGTCACAGGCTGAGGTCAAGAAGGCCTTTCGCAAGCTCGCCCGGCAGCATCACCCCGATGCCAAGCCGGGCGATACGGCTGCCGAGCGCCGGTTCAAGGAGATCAACGAGGCCAACGAGGTCCTCAGCGATCCCGCCAAGCGCCAGCAGTACGACCAGCTCGGTGCGAACTGGGAGGCGATCAGCCAGGCCCGCGCGGCCGGAGCGAACGGCACGCCGTTCGACGGGTTCGGCGGCGGCAACGTCCGCTACGAGTTCCGGACCGCCGACGCGGGCGAGTTCTCCGACTTCTTCCGCGTCTTCTTCGGCGAGGGCATGGGCGCCAACGGCACCCGCCCGACGACCGGTCGTGGCTCGCCCGCGCCGGGCGGCGCGATGGGCTTCGACGACATCCTGGCCGGGATGGGGATCGACCTCGGAGGTGCGCGGCCCGCCAGCGGCCACGGGGCCAGCGGCGGGCACGGTGCGACCAGCGGGCACGCCGCCGGAGCCACCCATGCGGCCGGCTCGACCCGCTCGAGGCCCGCGCCACGCCCGCCGGCCCACGAGGCCACCGCCGAGATCACCCTCGACGAGGCCTACCACGGGACGACCCGCCTGGTCGAGGTCGAGGGCAAGCGCCTCGAGATCAAGATCCCGAAGGGTGCCGAGAACGGGACCCGCATCAAGCTGACCGGGCGCGGACCCGGTGGCGGCGACCTCATCGTCGTCGTCCGCATGCTGCCCGACGCCCGTTTCACCCGCCGCGGCGCGGACCTCGAACGCGACCTGCCGCTGACCCTCGAGGAAGCGCTCCTCGGCGATGAGGTCCCGGTCGAGACCCTCAAGGGTCGCGTCCTGCTGAAGATCCCGCCGGGGACGCAGCCCGGAAAGACGTTCCGCCTCTCCGGCCGAGGGATGCCGCGGTTCAAGGGCGAGGGCTACGGCGACCTCTACGTCAAGTCCCGCGTCGTCCTCCCGACCGGCACTGTCCGAGGAGGCCAGGGAGGCCGCCCGGACGTTCCTCCTCCTCGCCGACCAACCCAATCCACGCAGCGACGACTGACCGTCGCACGATCCAAGAGAGAACCTGAGATGCAACTCGATCGCTTCACCCAGAAGGCCCAGGAGGCCATCATCGCCGCCCAGGCGGCAGCCCAGCGGCTCGACAGCCCCGTCCTCGACGCCGAACACATCCTGTCCGCCCTCGTCGAGCCGGACGACGGGATCCCCGCCGAGACCCTTCGCCGGCTCGGTGTCGACCTGCCCGCATTCCGTGGCGAGCTGGCCGCCATCCTCGCCCGCCGGGCGAGGATCCAGGGTGGCTCGCTGTCGCTCGATCCACGCGCCCGCCGGACCATCGAGCTGGCAGAGGCCGAGGCCAAGCGCCTCGGCGACGAGTACGTCTCGACGGAGCACCTCCTGCTCGCGATCGCCGAGCTCGGTGGCGAGGGCCAGACCCTGCTCGAGAGCCACGCCGCCGGTCGCGAGGCGCTGCTCCAGGCGCTGGCCAGCGTGCGTGGCGGCCAGCGGGTCACCTCGCCCAACCCGGAGAGCACCTACGCCGCGCTCGAGAAGTACGGCCGCGACCTGACGACCGAGGCACGCGCCGGCCGGCTCGACCCGGTCATCGGCCGTGACGACGAGATCCGGCGCGTCATCCAGGTCCTGTCGCGCCGAACCAAGAACAACCCGGTGCTCATCGGCGAGCCCGGCGTCGGCAAGACCGCCATCGCCGAGGGGCTCGCCCAGCGGATCGTCCGCGGCGACGTCCCGGAGGGGCTCAAGGACAAGCGTGTCGTCTCGCTCGACCTCGGCGCGCTCATCGCCGGCGCCAAGTTCCGTGGCGAGTTCGAGGAGCGGCTGAAGGCCGTCCTCAAGGAGATCAAGGACGCCGACGGCCAGGTCATCCTGTTCATCGACGAGCTCCACACGGTCGTCGGTGCCGGTGCTGCCGAGGGCGCGATGGACGCCTCCAACCTGCTCAAGCCGATGCTCGCCCGCGGCGAACTGCACACGATCGGCGCGACGACGCTCGACGAGTACCGCAAGCACATCGAGAAGGACGCCGCGCTCGAGCGCCGCTTCCAGCCGATCCTGATCGACCAGCCGTCGGTCGAGGAGACGATCTCGATCCTGCGCGGGCTGCGCGAGCGGTACGAGGTCCACCACGGCGTCCGGATCACCGATTCGGCGCTGGTTGCCGCGGCGACCCTGTCCGACCGCTACATCTCGGAGCGCTTCCTGCCCGACAAGGCGATCGACCTCGTCGACGAGGCCGCCTCACGACTGCGGATGCAGATCGATTCGATGCCGATCGAGCTCGACGAGCTCGAGCGCCGCCGGATCCAGCTCGAGATCGAGCGTGAGGCGTTGCGCAAGGAGACCGACGACGCCTCGAAGGCACGGCTCGACGCGCTCGAGAAGGAGCTCGCCGACATCGAGGAGAACTCGGGCGCGATGAAGCAGCGCTGGGAGTCCGAGAAGGCCGCCATCGCCGCCATCCGCGCGACCAAGGCGGAGCTCGAGGCGCTCACGACGCGGATCGAGCAGGCCGAGCGCGAAGCCGACTACGCGACCGCAGCCGAGCTCAAGTACGGGACGCTCAAGGAGCTGACCGACCGGATGACCGAGCAGGAGGCGGCCCTGACCGCGCTGCAGGGACCCGGTTCGCTGCTCAAGGAGGAGGTCACCGCCGACGACATCGCCGAGATCGTCGGGGCGTGGACGGGGATCCCCGTCAACCGCCTCCTCGAGGGCGAGACCAACAAGCTCATCCACATGGAGGAGCGTCTCCACGAGCGGGTGGTCGGCCAGGACGAGGCGGTCCAGGCCGTCTCCGACGCGGTCCGCCGTGCCCGGGCCGGGCTCAAGGACCCGCGCCGGCCGATCGGCTCGTTCCTGTTCCTCGGCCCGACCGGCGTCGGCAAGACCGAGACCGCCCGCGCGCTCGCCGAGTTCCTGTTCGACGACGAGACCGCGCTGGTCCGCATCGACATGAGCGAGTACATGGAGAAGTTCTCCGTCTCGCGGCTGATCGGTGCGCCGCCCGGCTACGTCGGCTACGACGAGGGCGGCCAGCTGACCGAGGCCGTCCGCCGCCGGCCGTACCAGGTCGTCCTGCTCGACGAGATCGAGAAGGCGCACCCGGACGTCTTCAACGTCCTCCTCCAGGTCCTCGATGACGGCCGACTGACCGACAGCCAGGGCCGGACGGTCGACTTCAAGAACAGCGTCCTGATCATGACCAGCAACATCGGCAGCGCGGCCATCGCGGCGAGCGGCGCCCGCACCGGCGACGCCGCCTACGAGGCGATGAAGGCCGAGGTGACCGAGGCTCTCGGGTCGCACTTCCGGCCGGAGTTCCTCAACCGCGTCGACGAGGTCATCGTCTTCCACGCCCTGACGGAGAGCGACCTCGAACGGATCGTCGGCCTTCTGGTCGCCGACCTGGCCCATCGGCTTGCCTCGCAGGACATCGAGCTCGAGCTGACCGAGGCGGCCCAGGCCCTGCTCGTGCGCGAGGGGACGGATCCGGCCTACGGGGCGCGTCCGCTCAAGCGCACGATCGTGCGCCTGGTCGAGAACCCGCTCGCGCGAGCGATCGTCGCAGGCGAGTTCAAGCCGGGTGACCATGTCGTGGCCGACGCCGACCCGGTCTCGGGGACGCTGGTCTTCTCGACGGCGTCGAACACCGTCGTCAGTGAGCGCCCCGCCAAGCGAGACGCGCGGACCCGTCGGATCGAGCCCGTCGCGCCGGTCCCGGGCGCCGACCGGCTGAACTAGGCCGGCGACGGTCGCGGTCGTCGGAGAGTGCGTTTCGACCTCGTCCTCGAGCGTCTCGCGACACTCCCCGACGTCCTGCCGCCGCCGGCCGACGTCCTGATGCCGGTCATCGTCGGCGGGATGGAGGGCGGGCGACCGCCGCGGGACGCGCCGGCGGGACGGCCCGGCCGACCAGCCGGCGTCCTGGTCCTCCTCTACCCCGATGCAGACGGTCTCGCCCGCGTCGTGCTGACCGAGCGCGCGACCCGTGACGGCCACCACAGCGGCGAGGTCAGCTTCCCGGGCGGGTCTGCGGAACCGGGCGACGCCGACATCACCGCGACCGCGCTGCGCGAGGCGGCCGAGGAGGTGGCCCTCGACGTGGATGCCGCCGAGGTGCGCGTCGTCGGGCTGCTCGACCGGTTCTGGATCCCGGTCAGCGACTTCGATGTCACCCCGGTCGTCGCGGTCGCGCCCAGCCGGCCGGTCCTGATCGCCTCACCGGACGAGGTCGCCCGCATCGTCGAGCCGCACGTCGAGCGCTTCCTGCCCGGCGCCCCGGTCCAGATCGTCGAGCGGACGATCCGCGACTGGCCGTTGCGATACGGCGCCTACGACCTCGACGGCCTCTCGGTCTGGGGCGCGACCGCGCGCATCCTGAGCCAGCTCGGCGCGATCCTCGA